>CAMTWJ010000002.1:0-417722 GCA_947085495.1 uncultured Candidatus Saccharibacteria bacterium | reverse complement strand
TCAAAAATGCAAAGGGTTTTTCTGGCGGGGCGCAGCGGGCAGACTTGCCCGCTAGGCGGCGGGGCTTGGGGGCTTGTCTTTTCAACAATTTTCCTCAAAATAGGTTCTAGCGAGGTTGTAAAATCTCACCAGAATTTTTTAACACATTTTAGACGGTAAAAGTGCTATACTATAAGTACACATTAACAGGAGTAAGAAATGGTATTAACAATCCTTGGCATTATCGCAGTCGTAGTTGTGATTTTTGCTATTTATATCTATAACAGTTTGGTAAAGAGCAAGATCCGAGTGGACGAAGCATGGAGCGATATCTCTGTACAGCTAAAGCGTCGATACGACCTAATACCGAACCTTATTAGCACCGTTAAGGGCTATGCCTCTCACGAAAAGAAAGTTTTCGAAGAAGTTACCAAAGCTCGAAGCAATGCCATGAAGGCAGAAAGCCCGCACGACAAAGCCCAGGCTGAAAACATGTTCTCTGAAACTTTGAAGAGCTTGTTTGCGGTTAGCGAAGCTTACCCAGACCTAAAGGCCAACGAGAACTTTAAAGAACTTCAGGCAGAACTTGTTGATACCGAAGATAAGATCCAGGCAGCTCGCCGATTTTATAACGGCTCTGCACGAGACCTAAACATCAAGATCCGAACATTCCCAAACATTATCTTTGCCGGAATGCTTGGCTTTAAAGAACGAGAGTTCTTTGATGTTGATGAGTCTGAGTCGGACGCAGTCAACAAACCAGTTGAAGCTAAATTTTAAGAAGAGTTCATGTACTCAGAGATAGCAAAAAACAAGCGCAAAACGTATTTGATTTTTATTGTGTTCTTGGCGTTTGTCCTCGGTTTATCGTGGGTAGCGGGCATGCTGCTAACTGGCGACACATCATTTACACCCGTTATATCCATAGGATTTTTTATAGGGTCTATTATCTACGCACTAGTTACGTATTTTGCTGGGTCCAAGATGGCGACAGCAGTGAATGGTGCTCATGAAATTCAGAAAAAAGATAACCCCCGTTTGTACAGAATTGTTGAGAATTTGGCTATAACTGATGGTTTGCCAATGCCGAAGGTATACGTTATGGACGATCCGGCCCTCAATGCATTTGCTACCGGCCGTGACCCTAAGAATGCTATTGTCTGTGCGACTACTGGCATCTTGGACGCTCTAAACGATCAAGAGCTTGAAGGTGTGATGGCGCACGAGCTTGGACACGTAAAGAACTATGACATTCGGGTGTCTATGTTTGCCTTTGGACTGGTTTCGGTTATTTCGCTTATCGCAGACTTGATCTTGCATTACACATTTTTCTCTAACAGCGATAACAAAAACCCGATAATTTATTTGGTTGGAATTGCAGCAGCAATCATCGCTCCAATTGTGGCAGCTATGATTCAGCTAGCGATATCTAGGCAGCGAGAATACTTGGCCGATGCAAGCGGTGCGCTCACCACGAGATACCCAGAAGGCCTTGCAAGTGCTCTGGAAAAAATATCTCAACAGGGCAGCGTAACGCAGAGGGCAAACTCATCTACTGCCCATCTCTTTTTTGCAAACCCACTAAAGAAGGGATCACTCTCTACTTTGTTTAGTACACACCCGCCAATCGAAGATCGTATAAAAGCACTCCGTGAAATGGGCACAAAAGAGTAATGCAATGCCCACGCCCAAACAAAAAAACACAGTAAAATCTCGGAAACGACAGAAGGCAGTTTATAAGAATTTTCGCCTTGCAAAAAAGATAAAACACCCAAAGCAGCTACCAAGTGGCGTGGCTATTTTGAAGCAAAGTTTTCGTACGGTTTTGGACCACAAGCGAGTTTTTGGTGGGATCGTGGTCATCTCTGCATTGTTGCAATACGCCGTTGTGCAGAGCTTTGGCTCGCCACTAAACTTTTTGTCTTTAAAAGCCCAGGTTGAAGATATTTTGGGAGACGGTGCCAGCAGGCTAACTACTGGCTGGGTGCTATTTGGTTCGCTAGTGGGGTCTTCGGGTAGCTCGGGCGATGTAGCCGGGGTGTATCAGACTTTGATTGTGCTCATTGCAACGCTGGCTTCTATTTGGGCTCTCCGACAAATCTTGGCCGGCGAATCCATTGGCGTAAAAGACAGTTTTTATAAGGGGATGTACCCTATCATCCCGTTTGTTTTGGTAATTTTTGTAATTAGCGTGCAGCTGCTTCCTGCAGCCATAGGCAGCTTTATTTACTCGGCAGTGTTTGATAACGGACTCGCTGTAACAGCGCTTGAGAAAGTTCTATGGTTTGCAGTATTTTTGTTGCTAGTTCTTTTGTCTTTGTACATGATCCTCTCGTCATTGTTCGCACTCTATATTGTGACGTTGCCCGAAATGACGCCGCTTAAGGCGCTGCGCTCTGCACGTAACCTTGTTTTGCATCGCCGATTTTCGGTAGCACTCCGCTTGGCTGTCGTGCTGATCGTGGTCGGGATACTGGCTGTAGCTATCTTGCTGCCGCTGATTATCTTTATCCCAGTTTTGGCCGAAGCTACATTTTATCTATTCTCGGCAGCTAGTATTGTGCTGATCAACACGTTTGTATATCTGCTATACAGGGAGCTTCTGTAAAGTGACAGAACGCTACACAGACATTTTAAAGACACTCGATGCCTATGCATATGAATATTATGTGTTGGACAAGCCGAGCGTGGATGACGCAGTGTATGACGGACTAATGCGAGAGCTGAAAGAGATTGAATCAGCGCACCCAGAGCTTATTACGCCAAGTAGCCCAACGCAACGAGTAGGTGGCACCCCGCTCGGTAAGTTTAAAAAGGTCGAGCATAGCAGCCGCATGCTAAGTCTGAACGATGTGTTTAGCCAGGACGAAGTCGAAGCTTGGGTGGTTCGCATGGAAAAACTCTTGCCGGGTCAGAAACACGAGTATTTTGCCGATCTCAAGATGGACGGACTGGCCTGTGCGCTTATTTATGAAGATGGCGTGTTTACGCAAGCTATCACTCGAGGCGATAGCTTTGTCGGTGAAGATGTGACTATGAACGTGCGGACAATTAAGGCCGTTCCTCTGCAGCTGCGTCGCCAAAAAGGATTTGAAAACTTCCTGCAAGGGCGCACCGAGATACGGGGTGAGATTGTGATGCTAAAGAAAGATTTTGTAGCACTCAATAAAAAGCGTGCTGCAGCAGGCGAGCCAGAGTTTGCCAACCCTCGTAACCTGGCAGCAGGGACGATTCGTCAGCTCGATCCGCAGCTAGTTGCTGCTCGACCACTATCGTTTCGAGCCTATGACATCTTGCGAGAAGACCCGAGCGAAATCCCGACTAACTCATTCGCATATGAAACTTTGCGAGCTCTTGGTCTGCCGGCTAACAAAGAAGCCTCGGTATTTTCTGATATCAAAAGCGTGATGAAGTTTGTGGCTTCATGGGACAAAAAGCGGGACAGCCTGCCATTTATAACAGACGGATTGGTGATTAAGGTAAATGATCGTAAAAGATACAGAGAGTTAGGTGTAGTGGGCAAGCAGCCCCGTGCAGCAGTGGCATATAAATACGAGGCAGAAAAGGCCACAACAATCGTAAAAGATATTGTGATTAGTATTGGCCGAACGGGTGCCGCTACGCCAGTTGCAGTGTTTGACCCAACGCCAGTTGCCGGTACAACGGTGCAGCACGCAAGTTTGCACAATGCCGATGAGATTGCCCGCAAAGATGTACGGATTGGCGATACGGTGGTGATCTTTAAGGCTGGCGATATTATCCCTCAGGTCGAAAGTGTCATCGAAAGCTTGCGCCCTAAAGACACGAAGCCGTTTGATTTTGAGGCTGAGCTAAAACGGCAATATCCAGAACTGGAATTTACTCGACCCGAAGGTGAAGCAGTATACCGAGTAAAGGGAGCTACTGGCCCATTGCTGCTTAAACGAGCTTTGCAGCATTTTGCTAGTCGTGGAGCGCTCGATATCGACACGCTGGGTGAGAAAAATGTCGTAGCACTTGTTGATGCAGAACTTGTGCAAGATCTCGCAGATATTTATAGCCTGCAAAAAGAAGATTTGCTAAAACTAGAACGATTTGCAGAAATCTCTGCAGCCAAACTTGTCGAAGCAATTACAGAAAAGAAGAAACCAGAACTTGCCAGGTTCTTGTACGGGCTTGGGATCCGCCATGTGGGCACCCAGACAGCCATAGATTTGGTTGCTGCCTTTGGATCGCTCGAATCGCTCAAGAAAGCTACTATCGACGAGCTAAGGGGTGTTGAAGGAGTAGGAGAGATCGTCGCAGAAAGTGTTGTGGCTTGGTTTGCAGACCCCGACAACATTGCACTGCTTGATAAGTTTGAGGAATTGGGCGTAAAGCCTCGACATGATACAAAAAGTGATGACGGTCCCTTGAATGGACAAAGCTTTGTAATAACCGGAAGCCTGACGGGCATGAGCAGAGACGAAGCTGCGGATAAGGTAAGAGGACTTGGTGGAACGTTCCAGTCGTCGGTTGGAAAAGGAACGACATATCTAGTGATTGGTGAGAACGTAGGTGCTAGCAAAATTGAAAAAGCTGAAAAACTAGGCACCAAGGTTATAAAAGAAAACGAATTTCTGAAACTTGTCTCATAAGGATAAGTTAGTTACAATGCTTATGTTTCGTGCGTCGGCTCTTTGACCAAACGCACATGCAAAAACAAAAAAACAAAAGAGCCCTGGTGGGCACGCACGAAAATCACCCCTGCCAAAGGGGTGATTTTGTTCTCTGTATCTGGTATCATTTTTGTAGCTTAGGGAAAAGAGCAGCGAGCTTGGTTTGCCTTAGCAAACTCGGCTTTGCCGATGAGAGATGAGAAAAACCGTAGGTTTGTCTCATTAGGGGGATATAGCTCAGTTGATTAGAGCGCTACGCTGGCAGCGTAGAGGTCGAGGGTTTGAGTCCCTCTATCTCCACCATAAAAGTGATACACTGGATACAAGTGGTATTTTCAGCAAGGTAATAAGTAAGGTATAACCCAGATGGCAAAGAAGCCCACAAAAAAATCATCAAAAACACGGAAGCTTAATATTTCTTTTCGGCAATGGATGGGTGCTGCAATCTTCGCAGCCGTTATTCTTTTGGCCGCAGGTGGTTTCCTTTGGTGGAAATACGTCTTTGTAAATCCAGATCGTTTGATGAGTGACATGCTTAATCGTAGCCTTTCTATCTCGAGTGTCAGCAAATTGACTGCACAGTTGAGCCCACAGAATAGTGCCAAGCAGGCAATTCGTCTCAACTATGTACCGCAGCCGTTCTCACACTCCATAACTGAGATTATTCAGGCAAACCAACAATCTCAGACACTTGTAACGACAGAAACCATTGGAACGAAATCTGCCGACTTTGTCCGCTATAAAGATATCCAGATAAGTGGCAGCACAAAGAGCACCAAAGACCTCGTAAATGTATGGGCTGGACAGACGGCCAATACTAAGGCTGGTGAGCGACCCTCATTCCTAGATCAAGCTGGCTTGTCATTGGTTCCTTTTGGTGATTTGAGTGATAGTGATCGACAGAAAATTGTTAATGAACTAGAAAGCAAAAATGTCTATTCATTCGAAAACAGCAAAATTGAGTGGAAGGGTGCCCGTCCACAAGTTGTTTACAGTGTAAACATTACTCCGAGCAGCTTGATTAGCGTGCTAAAGACGTATGCCGAGATTACTGGTATTGGTGATTCAGAACAGCTTAACCCAAGTGATTATGAAGGCACTCAAAAACTAAGTGTGCAATTTACAATCGACGCTCTAAGCAGGCAACTGGTGAGCATTAACTACCCAGATTCCGGCCGAGTTGAAACCTATGGTGGTTATGGAGTTCGTGATCAGATCGAGATACCAAAGCAGACAATTGGCATCAACGAACTACAGATGCGCACACAGAAGCTAACAAGCCAGTAACACTGAGGGCAACCTTTGCCAAATAACCGTAAGCAATCTATACTGCTACCTATAACTATAATTTAGTAAAAGGGGATGCTATGCAGCCAGATACTCCAAATCCGACACCAACAGAAACACCAACCGTAACTACTCCAACACCTCCAGAGAGTAAAAAGAAGTTTAACCTTGGCGGTAAAAAGACTAAACTTGCTGGCATCATTGTTGCAGGGATTATTCTGCTAGGCGCAGTAGGCGCAGGAGCGTACTACGGTGTTTACTTGCCTAATACTCCTCAGAACGTTCTGAAAAAATCAGTAGCCAACACGCTCAAACAAGAAAAAATTTCTGGTAAAGGCAACGCAAGTATTACTGGTAAAGACTCAACCGCAGTCACGGCTGCCTATACAGCACAGGTTGATGCGACTAAGGGCGCAAAAGCAGCTACTATCGACCTTTCTGTTAGCGGCATCAAATTACCTCTCGAAGTTCGATCTGTCGACAAGGCTGTATATCTAAAAGTTGGCGATCTTACTACCATTCAAGCACTTGCAACGGCATCACTCGGACTAGAAACTGCTGGACTCGTAGATACCATTAGCAAGCAAGTCTCAAACAAATGGATTGAGTTCGACGAAAGTCTAGTAAAAACTGCGGGTGGCGATAAGTGTTCGGTAATTACTGATAATACTTGGATTAGCGACAAAGATGTTGAGCAACTTGCAAGCTTTTACGACAAGAATGAGTTTGTTGAAATCAAAAAGACCTCTAGTGATACTGTTGATGGTCGCAAAGTTACCAAAGCAGAACTTGGGCTAAATAAGGAAAAAGCAAAAACATTTGGCAAAGATATTGAACAGCTCGACATATTTAAGAAACTCAAAGAATGTTCTGGTGATGCAAACAGCAAAACAATAGGTGCAACACAGGGCGAAGAATTCAAAGGAAACTACGAGCTGACAGCTTGGGTAGACAAGAGCAAGAAAGAGCTAGTAAAAGTTGCTGTAAAAGTAACAGACGACAAAAATTCGATGAGTGCAGACTTTACCTTTAACAAAGATCAAGTCAACATCGTAAAACCTGAAGGTGCTATCCCTGCAATGCAACTCCTCAGCCAGTTTGCGCCACTTCTCGGCACTGGTAGCGGACTTCCAAGCACAACAGAGTAAGGACAAAGCCCATGAAGCGGATTGCCAGATGGATAGTTATACGTATCTCATGGTGGCTTGTTAAGCGTCTTCTAACGCAGCACGACATTACTATTGTTGCGGTAGCGGGTAGTGTTGGCAAAACCAGTACAAAGCGAGCTATTGCGCAAGTTGTAAGCCAAAGATTTAGTGTTGCGTGGCAAGATGGGAACTATAACGACATTGTCAGTGTGCCTTTAGTTTTCTTTGGGCTGTCGATGCCGTCGCTCATGAATCCATTGGCGTGGTTTAGGACTTTTAAAACAATGCATGAGCAAACCAAGACGTACTCAAACGAAATCGTGGTACTTGAGTTAGGTACGGATGCCCCAGGGCAAATTGCAGGATTCTCGAAGTACTTGCAGGTTGATATTGGTGTGGTTACGCCAATTGCGCCGGAACACATGGAATTTTTTGGAACTCTCGAGGCAGTAGCAAGTGAAGAGCTTTCTTTGCAGAATTTTAGCAAGGAGATAATAGTTCACGATAGCAGTTTTGAGCGATTTCCTAGCTTGGTAGAAACAGGTGCCAAATGTTATGGCCTCCAAAACACCAGCGATTCTGCGCTGGACGCCACAGACGCAAAAGTAGTCATTAAAACGGCACAGAAATCATATAAATTTTCCTCTGATCTGCTCGGCACACACCAGCTTGAGAATTTAGCAGCTGCCTGCTTGGTTGCAGAACAACTCGGGGTAGAACACGCTAAGATACAAAAAGGACTTGCAGCAATTCAAGCTGCACCGGGCAGAATGCAAAAGCTAAAGGGCATCTATGGTTCGGTTATTATTGACGACACATACAATGCCAGCCCAGAGGCAGTCACTGCAGCGCTGGATACTTTGTACTCTCTCAGTTCTGCCAAGAAAATTGCAGTGCTTGGCAACATGAATGAACTTGGTGAAACATCTGCAAAGCTCCATGAAGAAATGGGTGTTCTGTGCAATCCAAAGCACCTCGAGCTGGTCATAACAATTGGTCCAGACGCCAATGAATACCTGGCCAAGCGAGCCGAGGCTAATGGCTGCAACGTTATACGATCTGACTCACCATATGACATTGGCGAGATCTTGAAGAAAGAAATTACTGCTGGTACCACAGTTCTTTTGAAAGGTTCGCAGAACGGTGTGTTTTTGGAAGAAGCGATCAAACCAATCCTTGCGGACAAAAAAGATGTGTCCAAGCTCGTTCGACAGAGCAAGTCCTGGCTAGCAAAGAAACAGAAGATGTTTGCATGAAAATCTTGGTTATTGGCGGTGGAATTTCTGGTGAGCGAGATGTGTCGCTTCGCTCGGCACAAAGTGTCTTTGATGCAATTAGCGATGATCATGAGAAAGAGCTATATGATTGGGATGGATCAACTGAATGGCTCGAGCAGAATTTAAAAAACTTTGATGTAGTCTTGCCAATACTCCACGGCGAAGGAGGCGAAGACGGACAGATCCAAAAGATACTTGAAGCGCAGAATGCAAAGTATTTGGGAGCAGATTCAACTGCGAGCCAAATTTGCATAGACAAAGAGAAGACCCAGGAAGCTTTACGAAACAAAAATATCCTTGTTCCAAAGTACGAAGCACTTTCGTATCAGCAGTACATTGAAAGCTCAATAGCCCAAGGCAGGCACGTAGTAAAGCCAATCAACGGTGGCTCGAGCTTACATACATTTATTGATGTTCGACTTAACGATCCACGAGCTGCACAGATAAAACAAGCATTTGAGATGCATGGCAGCATGATGGTTGAAGAATTTATTGCAGGAGTCGAGGTTACCGTGCCAGTTTTGGAGGGCAAGATATTGCCGCTGATAGAAATTATTCCTCCAGAAGGAGGGTTTTTTGACTACGACAACAAATATAACGGCTTAACTCAGGAACTTTGTCCGAGTCCAAATGTTTCGCAGGATCTACAAGAAAAATCTCAAGAGGTTGCAGCGTTAGTTCATGATGTTCTTGGATGTAGACACTTGTCTCGAGTAGACATGATTATAGATTCCAAAGGACAAATTTATACGCTCGAAATCAACACTATGCCAGGAATGACAAACCAAAGCTTATTCCCCAAATCTGCAAACCAAATTGGCATGAGCATGCAAGACCTAGTCGAATACCTTATTGGCCTTGTGGGTCGAAGCTAGATCTCCTCTGTTATAATGACTATCAATGAAACGTTATAATCCAAAAGACCTAGAGCCCAAATGGCAAAAAACCTGGGCAGATAGTGAGCTGTACAAGGCCGTCGATTTCGACGAGCGTCCGAAATACGTCATGCTTACCGAATTTCCGTATCCGTCTGGAGATGGCTTGCACCTTGGTCACGTCCGAGAGTACACACTAGGTGATGTGATCGCTCGGCGTCAGCGTATGGCCGGGAAAAACGTACTGTATCCAATGGGCTATGATGCCTTTGGTTTGCCAACCGAAAATTATGCAATTAAGAACAAGATTGCTCCCCAAGTTGCTACCGATCAAAACGTAGGCAATTTTCAAAAGCAGTTTGATAGCTTGGGCTATAGCATAGACTGGTCACGAAGTTTTCGAACGACTGATCCAGACTATTACAAATGGACACAGTGGCTGTTTTTGCAGTTTTATAAGGCCGGCCTAGCTTATCAAGACGAGATTGCTATCAACTGGTGCCCAAAATGTAAGACAGGTCTTGCCAATGAAGAAGTAGTAAACGGTCGTCACGAAAGATGCGATACATTGGTAGAAAAGAAATTCTTAAAACAATGGATCCTAAAGATTACGGAGTATGCAGATCGATTAATCGATGGTTTGCAAACCGTAGATTACCCAAGTCGGATTGCTGACCAGCAAATTAACTGGATCGGCCGTAGCGTCGGCGCCGAAGTAGACTTTACGGTAGAAAATTCTGCTGAAAAAATTACAATTTTTACCACTCGGCCGGACACTTTGTTTGGTGCAACCTATGTAGTGCTCGCTCCAGAGCATCCGCTGGTTACTAGCCTTGCTCGTCCAGACACCAAAGAGTCGGTTGAAAAGTATGTGCAAGAAGCAGCCACAAAAACTGACATTGACCGCCAGTCAGCGACTAAGGAAAAGACAGGCGTGTTTACGGGTGCATATGCAATCAATCCTGTTAATAATGCCAAGGTGCCAATCTGGATTTCTGACTATGTATTGATGGGCTACGGGACAGGCGCCATCATGGCAGTCCCAGCGCATGACGAGCGAGACTTTGCTTTTGCTCATGAATTTGGTTTGCCGATAAAGCGAGTCATTAAAAATAAAGCGGCCGACGATGAATGCACAACTGCTGAAGGCACGATGATGAACTCAGGTACGTATGATGGCACGCCAAGCCAGGAAGCTAGAGAAAAAATTGTCGCTGATTTAGAAAAAGCTGGCAAAGGCAAAGAAAAGATTAACTACAAACTGCGAGACTGGGTGTTTAGCAGGCAGCATTATTGGGGTGAGCCGATTCCTATTATCCACTGTGATATAGATGGCGCTGTACCAGTGCCCGAGGATCAATTGCCAGTAAAATTGCCCCCAGTTGATCACTACGAGCCCACCGATACTGGAGAAAGCCCGCTTGCAGCTATTGATTCTTGGGTGAACGTGGCCTGTCCAAAATGTGGCGGCCCTGCAAAACGAGAAACAGATACTATGCCAAACTGGGCAGGCAGCAGCTGGTATTACTTGCGTTATTACGATGCTCATAACGACAAAGCCTTTGCAGATCCCGAAAAGCTAAAATACTGGGGTGAAGTTGACCTGTATTTGGGCGGGATGGAACACACCACGTTGCACCTTTTGTACTCTCGATTTTGGCACCAATTCTTGTACGACCAAAAGCTGGTCCCAACCCCAGAGCCATATTCAGCAAGGCGAGGTCAGGGAATTATCTTGGCCGAAGACGGCAGCAAGATGAGTAAGAGCAAAGGCAACGTGGTTAATCCAAACGATATTCTCGACCAAGGTTATGGAGCTGATGCCATACGGCTTAGCATCGTCTTCTTGGCGCCCTATGACCAAACCACACCATGGAGCTCCGAGGGTGTTGCCGGTACCTTCCGTTTCTTGCAGCGTTTTTGGACGCTAGTTCAGGAATATAAAGAAGCTGAACTGAAAGAATATGATTCGAGCGAATTGCACCGAATAACCCATCAGGCAATTGCCAAGGTTTCGGAGGATCTTGAAAAGCTAAACTTTAATACCGCTATTGCGGCACTGATGCAAGCAACCAACGAGCTGTATAAGCTAAAAGCCACGCAGGGCTTTAGTAAGGACTGGGAACAAGACTTGGCAAAGATAACACAGCTTTTGGCCCCATTTGCACCACACATTACAGAAGAGATATGGCAAGATCTTAGCCAGCAAGGCTCAGTACACGTGAGTCCTTGGCCAGAGCATGCTCCAAAGTACTTGCAAAGCGACACTGTGACGGTTGTTGTGCAGGTTAACGGCAAAGTACGAGCTAATATTTCTGTGCCAACGGGTGCAGATGAGCAAACAGTTATTGAGGCTGCAAAGGCCGACCCGAAAGTTGTGGAGTATCTAAAAGAAAAAGAGATACGAAAAACAATTTACGTACCTCTTCGGTTAGTTAACTTTGTAGTTTAATTATTCGCCAAGCGGAATGTGGCGAAGATTTTGTCGGGCTAAGACAGGGTCATTCTCGTTTTGTTCACAGGCTCGTTGCTCGCTAAAAACACTTTTTGGGTGTTGTAGTTCGCCGAGTCCATCCCGAGGGATACTAACGTTTCGGTCAACAAGATCGCTTACGCAACCCTCGACCGCAACTCGTTGGGTATCAGTTTCTTTACCTAGAGTAAGGTACCCGGCAAGGAGAGCAAGACTGACCATACCGACAACAGATGCAACGCTGGCCTTTTCTTTGGGCGCATGATTGGCTTTGGGATCTACCCATGCCTTGCGACGCTCTTCCATAGGAGGGAAGTCGCTTGAGCCGCCAAATCTTTTTATGGCTTTACCAAATTCTCCACGTTCAAATTCTGACATAATGTATCTATTATAGCACTAACGATAAATATTGTCAACTTCTTATGTTTACAGCTAGCTTGAGTTTACAGGGGTATTAGCGTATAATAACGCCCAAGCTATATTAAATCTTAAGAATAAAACGGAGTTTTAAAAGAGATGGGAAAACCCAAGAAACGAACAAGTCACCGAAAAACTGGTCTTCGTAGGAGCCATTTGGTTGTTAAGTTGGCTCGAGCGGTTAACGCAAAAAGCCCAGTAAAAGCATATACAACCAGACGTGAATCTGGTAAAAAGCTAGCTGCTAAATAGCTTTAGCATCGCTTTAGAGTCTGCGCTATACTAAAAGCGGAAAACTCTGATAGGTAAGAACCCAGGGAAGAGGAATTAACAATGAGTGCAAATCGACATTTAGGGCGAATTATAGCCTTACAAACACTGTACGAACAGGCTTTGCGAGAAAGCTGCGGTGAGGAAAATGTAGATTTGGATGTTATTTTGGCTCGTAATATCGATAGATACAACAAAGAGCTCGATGACAAAACTTTTGTTGAAAAACTTTCTAGAGGAGTCGTCAAGGAAGCGGCTAGCCTCGATACTACCCTCCAGCCAATTGCCCCAGAGTGGCCTTTGGAGCAAATATCTCGCATAGATCACATCGTACTTCGGATTGGAGCATATGAGCTCATCCATAACACAGATGTGCCGCCTAAAGTAGTGATCAACGAAGCAGTTGAGCTTGCCAAAGCCTTTGGTGGCGATAACTCTTCGAAGTTTATCAATGGGGTGCTTGCAACACTTCTCAAACAAATACACCCAGAAGAAGAACAAAAAAGAGAATCTAAGAAAGAAAAACTTAAGAAAGAGGAAGAATGAAAAGGCCTAAACCAAAAATGCCTGGTTTTAAGAAGTTTATGCCCCGGCGCAAGCCAGCCATAAACGAAGTTGTGCGTGAACCTACCAGTGGTGGCATGGTGTTTCGCCGCAACGAAAAGTCTAATGAAGTCGAGATTTTGCTAATTCAAGATGCAAAAGATCGCTGGACAATCCCTAAGGGACACATTGAAGAGGGTGAGACTGCTAAAGAAACAGCCGAGCGTGAAATTGGTGAAGAAACAGGACTTCAGGAAATGGATGTGCTCAATTGGCTTGGAAAAATTAACTTTCGATATCGTCGTGCCAACAGCTTGGTGCTGATGACCACAGAGATATTCTTGGTTCACGCTAAAGGTGATACAGACAAGCTGAAGCCTGAAGACTGGATGAATGGCATTAAATGGTTTAGCGCCAATGAAGCACTCGACAAGATAGAGTACGAAGATATTGGCAAGATTATACTACTTGGGCTTAAAAAAATTCGGAGCGCTGGGCTCTAAGGGCTATGCAAGATTTTTCAAAATATAAGGTGTTTGCTCAAGACGTTTTAGGCGCAACATTTAATGATATTGAGCTGCTAGTGACAGCGTTTACGCACCGTTCGTATCTAAACGAGCATCGTAAAACGGTAAAAGAGCACAATGAACGCCTCGAATTCTTAGGTGATGCCGTGCTGGAACTCGTAGTAACAGAGTATTTGTACACGAGCTATGCCGAACCAGAAGGAATTCTGACTAACTGGCGGAGTGCGTTGGTGCGAACTGAAAGCATCGGTGCTGCTGCAAATGAGTTTAATTTTGAGCCACTTTTGCGACTTAGCCGAGGCGAAAAACGGGGTACCGACAGAGCTCGAGCTCAGATATTGGCAAACACGTATGAGGCGGTTATAGGAGCACTTTACCTAGACCAAGGTTATGAAGCGGTGCGGGCATTTATAGATAAAAGCCTTTTGACGACATTGCCAGGAATTTTGAAGTCAGGTTCGTGGATGGATGCGAAAAGCCACCTGCAAGAACTAGCCCAAAGCGCCGAGGCCTCAACCCCTGTATATAAGGTTCTAGAAGAAGATGGCCCAGACCACGACAAGATGTTTACTATCGGTGTTTTTGTGTCTGGGAAATTGCGTGGCAAGGGTAGCGGTCCAAGTAAACAGGCTGGTCAACAGCAGGCAGCCGAACAAGCCCTTACATATTATAAAAACCTCAAGTAAGTAACATGCTTCAAAACATGGTATGATCAAAATAACGAGACAGCCATGATAGAATCTTTACCCGAACAGTCCCCAAAACCTGAAGTAGCAGCTGAACAGCATGAGCAGGTAAACTTTGTTCTGGATGCAATCAATAGAGTGAAGCAACTCTTTGTTCTGCATAAAAACACCGAGCATAGCAGATTTGCTGATTATCACGGTCTTCCCAAGCCGGGTAGAATTTCTGGCACTGTGCTACACCTGCCAAATGCTCGTCCCGATAGATTCGTGCCCGTTAAAGGTATAGCACTAGACTCTGGCTACGAAGACAGTAAAGCAAAACATGAAAATTTTGGAAAAGTTCATGGGCTAGAAAAGCCCTTAAGAGTTGGCGGGAGTCTACCTGCGACTGTACTGGCTCAGCCTGGGCGGTTTGTATTGGTGAGGGGTAAAAGATCTGATGTTTGAGGTTCAGAAATTACCACCAAAAGAAGGCTTGAGCAATAGAGCTACAAGATTTGTCTTGCAGACAGTAGATAAAATTCTATATCCAGATAGCGATCGGGTGGTTGGTGGTGGAGAGTTTGTTGAAGGTGCTTTTGCGCATAGACCAGAGAAAACACAAAGACAAATGAATGATATAGCTCGAGAATATGACGTTCGCCGTTACGGCCGTTTTGGCATAGGAGAGATTGTAGGAGGTAATAATCTTCCTGAAATTTACGAAGGACTAGCTGAAGGTACTGCACACATTTTAGAACCTATACCGATGAAGGGCCGAAGGGATTCTCTATAACAGATTGACAACAGGGGCGATAACCTGTAGAATATATCTCAACCGTCAATAATATTTCTGTGTTAATAAGTTGAGCTAAAAACACAGGCTAATCTGAAAGAGAGAATAGATAACTAGATGTTAAGTATCCGAATGCAACGACGAGGCCGTAAAGGTCACGCAACGTACCGAATTGTTGTACAAGATTCTCGCATCAGCCCTACCAGCGGTAAGGTTGTAGCGCAACTTGGACACTATGATCCGCATGCCAAGACCAACACACTCGTGAAGGACAAGGCTGAATTTTATCTTAATCATGGCGCACAGCCATCTGACCGAGTTGCTGTACTTCTAAAGAAGGAAGGCATCAAATTGCCAAAGTGGGTTAAAGACCCAACAAAGCAAGAGCGAACAACTCGAAATCCAGAAAAACTTCGCAAGAATCGTCCAGCAGAGGAAGCTCCTGCTGAAGAGCCAGCTGCAGAAGTAGAAGAAGCTGCACCAACCGAGGAAGCTCCAGCTGAAAAGCCTGAAGCCGAAACTCCAGCAGAAGAAGTTGCTCCAGAAGCTAGCGAAGACACAGCCGAAGTAGTAGAAAAACCAGCAGAATAGACTCAAATAGTTCTGCTATACTAAGAGCACGTAACAACTAAATTCCTAGAGGGAGAGAGCCAGTGAGTATTGACCAACAATTTGTTGAATTTGTAGTAAAATCTTTAGTCAGTAAGCCAGACGAAGTAAAAGTAGAGCGTAGAATTGATGAAAAGGGTGTGCTCTTAGAGCTTACCGTAGACCCAGAAGATTTGGGTCGAGTAATCGGCAAACGAGGCGCAACAGCACAGAGTATTCGTACATTGCTTCGAGCACTTGGCACTAAGAACGACGCCCGATACAACATGAAGATCGTTGATAACGGTGTGGAACGACCACAACGTGAAGAGCGCTCACCTGAAGAGAAAAGTGAAGCTCCAGTAGCCGAAGATGAGGCTCCTGCAGAAAAGCCTGAAGCCAAGAACGATGACTATGAAGATGCTTGGACAAGCTCAAGTTCTCCAGTGGAGGAAGCTCCTGCAGAAGAAGAGCCTACCGACACACTTGCCAAGACTCGACAAGAGCTTGCAGACCTCGACGACCTTGATGTCTAGGCATCTTGTGGATAAGGGGTTGCGCCAGAAGTAGCTAACCTGTTAATATTGAACGTAGTCTAACGACTGAGAGCTCAATGCGAGTCAGAATCTAAATAACAGATACTGAGAGCTTTATGTGTTAAAGTAATCCCGCCAACTGTGCGGGATTGTTTTATTTATGGGGAATACTTACTTCTGCAGGGATAATAACGAAGTTATTATTTGCTTCTCCAGGTTGAGATAAAGCAACTTCTTCTAATTCTGAATTTACCTTAGGAATGTACTCAAATGCAAAGCGTACTCTTGCTACGTTGTAGGTTGTGCCTTCTGTATTCATGTTGATAACTTGGTATCCAGGGTGAGCTTCACTTATCTTATAAGAGACCCCATCCTCTAAAAACTTACGGTCCAGTTCGTCGTGGGGGCCAGTTACGAGTTTCCACCTATTGAACCGAACAGCACCTTCCATGGCTTTACCCTTATTGTAATTACGGATAGCTCGTTTTAGAGCTTTCTCGCCTAATTTACCGACAAATCTCTCAGTCTTCTCTATTTCTTTATCCTGCCGACGGAGCTGCTTTTGCTCTCGCTTAGTTTTTGCAACGTCATGTTTGCACTGATCCATTTGTAACAATTCTTTCCCAAACACAATCAACCTCCTGCTTTGCACTGAGCATTATTAACTTTAGTAAATCATAATTTGTAAAATTGCGCTACACTATATGGATGAAGTTGCAGTTTATTAGTTTATTCCCAGAGATGTTCCCAAACGTGCTCGAAACGAGCATGCTTTTTAAGGCCAAAGATAAGGGCATTGTAGACTTCAGGTATATTAACTTGCGAGACTTTGGTTTGGGCCCACGTAAGCAAGTAGACGACACTCCTTATGGTGGTGGTGACGGAATGCTACTGAAACCCGAGCCGCTAGTTGCGGCTATCGAAAATGCCAAATCTGAAGTTAAAAATCCACATGTTATCTTGATGACTCCACGAGGAGATCGATACACGCAAGCCAGGGCTAAAATTCTTGCCAAAGAAAAGAAGGACTTGATCTTTGTCTGCTCACGATACGAAGGATACGACGAGCGAGTTGTAGGCTATGTAGACGAACAGATATCTATCGGTGACTATGTGCTTACTGGCGGTGAGTTGCCAGCGATGATTGTCGCAGACAGCGTGATCCGCTTGATCCCAGGTGTTCTTGGCGGCGAAACCAGTGCAGAAATTGAAAGTTTTAGTGATGGCAAGACACTAGAGTTCCCTCAATACACCCGTCCAGAGATATTTAGAGATGCCAAGGTTCCAGATGTATTACTTAGCGGTCATCACGCCGAAATAGATAAGTGGCGCAAAGATAATCAGGAAACTGCAAACTAAGTTCTGTTTGCTGCGTGGTCTGACTCGTCAATAATCTCTTGACCAATTATTTCTTCGATCAAGTCCTCGATAGTAATTATTCCGATTATCTTGTCATTCTTCTCGACAGGAATTAGGTGAGTGTGAGCGGCAATAAATCTACGAAACATGGTGTCGAGTGCTGTGCGGCTGCCGACAAGTTTTGTGGCGTGGATAGGGAGCTCATCTATAGCGTAGCTTCGTTCGTCAAAATCAATATCAACCAGATCTTTCATAAGGAGTATACCGTAGCAACTAGAGAGTCTCTTGTTAAATATAGGAATTCGGCTGTAGTTGGCTTCTTTGATCTCATCAATTTTTTTATCATCAATAACACCCTTGTCTTCAATCCAATAGACTTTATCGATGGGTGTCATAATCTCGGTAACTTTCTTTTCGCTCAGCTGCAATGCCCCTTTGATAATCTCGACTTCGCTTTCATCGAGCTCGCTAGAAACATCTTTTCCAAGATGCTCACTAATCATAAGGCCCAACTCTCGCCGAGTGTGCAAGCGACTGCTTTCGTCTGAGCCATCTCCAAATAATCGGTCCATTGCTATCTGCAAGGGCTTAGCTATTGGGTATGTGATAATGATCATCAATTTTAAAAGTCTACTAAATCGTGCACAAAAGGACAGAGCTCTTCGAATAAACAAAGCTTGAGGCAACAACTCTCCAAATACAACCAGTAGTAGCGTACTTAGTGCACCCGCAACGAAGCCGTTTAATTGGTCACCAAGAACAATCGCAGTAGCTGAAGCAAAGCCAACATTGCTAAGTAAAATTGCAGCCAAGGTAAGGTGGGCATTCTTTCTAAGAGGTAAAACTTGTTTAGCTTGCTTGTTGCCCAGTTTTGCCTTGCGTTTAAGCTCGCCCAGGTTGAGCGACATAATTGCAATATTGAGCCCCGAACAGACCGCAGCAGATATAAGCAGAAGTGCGGTTAGTAGTATTGTTAACTCCGAAGACATTTGTGTAAGAGTATTATATCAAACTTTAAAGAGTGTCAGTATGCTCTCTAAGAAGCTTATCTGTAGCACTTGCCCACGTTTGGTCTTTTGCCGCAGATTCGTAATATAGTGTTGTCCCACATCCGGCAACAGCTCCTATGCCGAGTCTTCGCTTTAGCTCTTTTCCGTTCATGATACCCGCAGAACTTACTAGGTCTATGTTGCTGTTGTGTTCAGTCAGAGCATACCCAGCCCAGGCTGCTTGATCTCTTGCAGCGCCAGCTGTAGAAGGTCCACTAAGGCCGCCAATGTTACCTGGGACTTGCAGAACAGGAACCCCGTCTTCGTCTATGGGTCGATGGCCAGGCCATGTATTGGGGGTAAAAACAGCACTAACCACACTACTTTTTATAATTGCTCTAATCATATCGTTTGCTTGAACAAAATTCTCGACAGGGGAAGTTCGTATAAAAATTGGTTTAAATTCTTTAGTTATTGGCTTTAGTGCGTTCAGTACATCGAGGAGGACTGCTGGATTGCGACTTAAGAGTTCGTGTCTGCCACCGTTTTCAGTTACTACATTAGGGCATCCCGCATTTAAAAGCACGGCTTCTGCACCTGCAGAGTATACTCGTTCTACCAGTTCTTTTGATTCTTCTGCGGGATCGTTGCTTGTCGGAGCAACATTAAAAATTATTGATTTGCCCAATTCATGAGCAAGACCAACCATCTCAGGAATCTGTTTTTCGAGTTCATCCATACCCTTATTTGGCATCCCCAGCGAGTTAAATGTTTCGCCAGTTTTGTCATTATGAAAATAAACACGCTCGCCCTCTGGGGAGTTGCCAACTCGAGGCTCGAGGGTGTATGAACCTGCTTCAATCCAGCCAACGCCTGTGTGGGCCATTTTTTCGACCTCGTCAATTGATTTAACAACCCCGCCAGCGTTCCCCCACGGGGACTCAATTTCTAGATGTCCAATTTTTCCAGTGAACATTGCCTAATATCGCTCCGTTACGGTTGAGTGTGCATACTTTTGCGCACCTTTGTATGTGTTAAAAACGTTTCTCCCGCCTATAGCAGCCGATACTAACTTGCCTGTTGCAAGCTTGCCAAGATATGGCGTCCATTTTGCACCTGATGCAAGATTGCTTTCTGATTCGATGCGAAAATCGGTCATCTCCCAAGAAAAGGTAGTAAGTACACTCTTTTTGAGTCCCAGAATAGCTGCAGGTTGATGATACATTGTGTCTAGAAGAGTATCGTAGCTTAAGTTTTTTATCTTAAGCTGACGCAATAAAATAGGGACGATGTGCTCGATGCCAGGAACCCCAAAGCAGGTGGCATGATGCGGATCGTGAATTCCTTCGGGATTCTCTTCCTCGGCATGCATCTTTGAGTCTTTGGAGTGGGGGGCAAAATCGCTTTCGATGATGTCGATAGATCGATCATTAAGCAAAGAAAACAGTTTTTCACTATCTGTTTGCTTAGCGAGAGGAGGTTGCATTCGTGCAAACCAGCCTTCTGTCTTAACGTCGTGGGAGGTTTTAAAGAGATGATGTGGACACACACCACAAGTTAAAGGTAACCCAGAGATGCTTTCACTCTTTGCTTGCATTACTGTTTCGACTTCTTCTGGGCTATTGACATGACACACGTGCAATCTGTGTCCAATGCCCGTAACAAGATCTATCATATCTTCCAAGTTATCTTTGCCAGCATGAAGCATAATGGGCTTATTAGGAGCAACTCTGTCCCATTCTTTAACGATTGATTCAAAATCTGCAGCTTCATAATCCTTATCGTTGCCAGTTGTAGGGGCTCCATATAGCTTGAGGCCAATTGCTTTTGGCGCCATTTTCTCGAGCTCGCCAATGTTATCGGATTCTGGCTGAGCACCCGCATAGAAGCTTACAGGAATAAAGGCATCCCTTTGAGCAATTTGTATTTTTTCATCTATTCTTCCCTCTGTCCAAGTTGGATTGCCAGGATTATTCGGCATATCAGCTATATGCGCATAACCTCCAAGGAGAGCTGCCTCTGTACCGCTGCTAATAGTCTCGGCTTTATTGTCGCTTGGCTCACGAAGGTGAACATGTACGTCGATAAAACCGGGTAAGTTTAGTACCTCACTCATATAGGTATAACTGTATGTATAAAGGAACTAGGATGCAAGCACAAGGGAAAAGGCTATTTAACCCAGACGGTTTTGGTGTTTACGAATTCTTTGATGCCATGATGAGACAGTTCTCGTCCGTAGCCAGATTTTTTGATACCACCGAAAGGTAAACGAGGATCAGACTTTACCTGATGATTAATGAATACACTGCCAGACTCAATTTGAGCTGCTAGGTCTTTGGCTCGCTCAATATCGTTACTAAAGATAGTCGATCCGAGACCGTAGATACTCGAGTTGGCAATCTGTATTGCCTCGCTTTCGTCACGAAACGTAATGACTGGCATAGCAGGACCGAATACTTCCTCTTCGTATACTGGCATACCTGGACCGACATTTGAGAGAACGGTCGGCAAGTAAAAGTAGCCAGCTGGGTCGCCACGCTTGCCCCCTGCAATAATTTTTGCACCTTTACTTACAGACTCATTAACCTGTTTCTCGATGTCCTCTACCATTTGTAAGTTTGTGAGAGGTCCAACAGTAGTTTTGGGGTCGGTCGGGTCGCCCACGACCAATTTTTCAACCTCGGCCTTTAGCTTGTTCGTAAAGTCTTCTGCAATATTTTCATGCACGATGAATCGCTTGGCAGCAATACAGCTTTGACCAGCGTTGAATTGCATGCGAGCACTGACAGCACTGACGGCAGCTGCAGCGACGTCTGCATCTTCTAGCACAATAAACGGGTCACTTCCACCAAGTTCCAAAACGGTTTTTTTGATTTCCTCACCTGCAGTTTTTGCAACCTGGCTACCGGCATACTCACTGCCAGTCAGTGTAATGGCTTTTACCCTTTCGTCACGAATGATTGCTTCAACTTTACTGGACCCAATAGCTAAGTTTGTAAAGGCTCCCTCTGGGAAGCCTGCAGCAGTAAATACGTCTTCAATAGCTTGGGCGCTGAGCTGCACATTACTGGCGTGCTTCAGTACCCCGACGTTACCAGCCATGAGAGCAGGGGCTGCAAAACGGAACACTTGCCAAAAGGGGAAGTTCCACGGCATGACGGCCAACACAATTCCAATCGGGTCATGTCGCACAAAGCTTTCGCTAGCATCCGTTTCTATAACCTCAGCCGATAAGAAATTTTCAGCGTTATCAGCATAGTAGTCACAAGCAAGAGCTGATTTCTCGACTTCTGCTTCTGAAGCAGAAAGTGTCTTGCCGACTTCGTCTGTGATAACTTTGGCATACTTTGCTTTGTTCGTGCGGAGTTCTTTGGCAGCACTCTTCATAAGTTTCGCTCGGTCGGCATAACTAACAGATTTCCAAGAATTGTAGGTCTCTTGTGCCTTGCTAAGCTTTTGCCCAATTTGCTCAGAATTTAATTCCTCTGTCTCGGCTAGGAGGGCTAAGTTTGCGGGGTTAATAGATTTCATTGCCATGGGGCCTTACTCCTTTGTTCGCTTGACCAAGTTGCTCGCAATTAATTCGGTGTTTTCCGAATAATCAATTGGTACGTCCAGGATATGAATTCCTGGAGCATTTATAACATGTTCAAGAACGGGTTTAAGTTGTGCAGCTTCGGTTATCTTGTAGCCTTTGGCGCCAAAGCTTTCTGCTAGTTTTACAAAGTCAGGGTTGGTAAAAGACAGGCCAAAGTCGGCAAAGCCCATGTCTTCTTGTTTCCATTTGATCATGCCGTAGCCTTGATCATTAAGAACCACGACAACTAGGTCTAGCTTGAGCCGTTTTGCGGTTTCTAAGTCCGCCAAGTTCATCATAAAACCACCGTCACCGGCAATAACCACAACCTTTTTTTCGGGATTGAGTAGCTTTGCTGCCATGCCCACCGGCAAACCAGCGCCCATGGTTGCAAGTGCATTGTCGAGAAGGACAGTGTTCTGCAAATATGCAGGGTAGTTACGAGCAATCCAGATTTTGTACATGCCGTTATCGAGCGATAATATCCCGTCTTTTGGAACAACTTCTCGGAGTTCACGCACGAAGCGTTGAGGCTTTATCGGGCTTGTATCGCTGTCGGAATTGTTCTCAATGTCTACGGCAAGTTTTTTCTTTTGTGTAATAAACTCTGCAAAATCCCAATGTTCTTGTGGTGTAATTTGCTCGCTCATGGCCCAAAGCGCATGTGAAATATCGCCGATTACTTCAACGAGGGGAGTATACACTGCATCGATATCTGCAGAATAAAAGTTGATATGCACAATACTTTTATGATTGAGCACAGGCGGTTTTTCGGTAATATCATGACCGATCATGATAACTAGGTCTGCAGCGGCCAATGCTTGATGTACATAATCTCCGTCGCTCAGAGCAGTTGTGCCAATAAACAATTCGGAGCTTTCATCTTCTACGCCTTTGCCCATTTGGGTAGTAACAAATGGGATCTTTGTCTTGCCAAGAAAATTACCAAGCTGTTTGTGGATGAGTTTCCTGTTGGCACCGTTTGCGATTACGATAATCGGTTTTTTAGCTTTTTCTACGACTTCTACTACGTTATCAATACTTTTCTGGTCTGGGACAGGACGGCGCAGCTTTGTCCATTCGATAGGTTCACTTTCGCTGGTTTCTTCTGCAATATCTTCAGGAAATTCTAGATGTACAGCACCCGGTCGCTCCTTTTCAGCCGTGCGGACTGCTTGGTAGACAGTGCTAGGGATGCGATCGGCACTCACAATAGTTTCGGCCATTTTGGTGATAGGCTTCATCATACCCACTACGTCGATAATCTGAAATTTGCCTTGTTTACTTTTCTTGATCGGCTTTTGTCCAGTAATTACGAGGAGTGGCATGCCGCCAAGTTGAGCGTAGGCAACACCCGTTACTAGGTTGGTGGCGCCTGGCCCAAGAGTAGACAGGGCTACACCAACTCGCCCAGTAAGGCGCCCTACAGTCGCCGCCATAAAGACAGCGGTCTGCTCGTCACGAGTGGTGACAAGTTCGATTGAAGAATTTCTGAGTGCTTCGACGAAAGCTAGGTTTTCTTCACCTGGTACGCCAAAGACATACGCTACGTCTGATGACTCAAGGCTTTTAACAAATAGGTCTGCAGCTTTCAAGGCTTTAGGCTTTTAGTTTGTTCTTAAGATTTGGATAAATACCCACTTGGCCACCGTATTGGATCAATGCACTGAGCGGCATGATAATTGCAGAGCCAAGTAACATGATGAAGACAATCAATAGGTTGTCTTTGGTTTGCTTCTTAGAGAAGTCCATAACCTCTTTGGCGGAAGTACCCTGGTCAAAAACAGCAACTGGCGCCATTTGATACCTGCAGATTGCTCGGATACCAGGAATGATCAGCAGTAATAAGCCGCCAATAATTTTTAGGGCAGAACGAATTGCGACTTCCAAAAGTATCCAAAACTTTCCTTTGGTAGCCGTGTAGGCTTCTTTGATTGAAGGGGCTTTGCCCTGGATTGCAGAGTAGGTAGCGTAGCTAATCATTCCCTGGATAAACACTCCGATAACGATGATAAGTGCAAAAATAACGGCAAATACAATTCCGAGAGTTACAAATTCGCCAGCGCTAGTTGAGGTGGCTGAAGTAGTAGGACTTGAAGATGAAGAGTTCTCGTCGGCGGTAATATTGGAGAGAGCCCCTAGAATGCTAATAATAATTAGAAACCATGAGAATTTAAGATTTACGTTATATAGTTTTTTAATACCGTCAAAAATAATTCCCAGACGTCCTTGTTCTGGTTTGCTTGCTTGTTTGGCCATGTTTGTCGTCTCCTTAGAAGCTAAATGTTTTGAAGCCTTGTCTCTACTGCTTCCCAGTTTACTACATTCCACCAGGCATCAATATATTCTGGTCGCTTATTTTGGTATTTCAGGTAGTATGCATGCTCCCACACATCGAGTCCAAGCAGGGGTGTTTGACCCTTTACAAGCGGGCTGTCCTGGTTTGCGCTAGAAGTAACTCCTAGCGTTCCGTTTGTCTCTACGAGCCAAGCCCATCCAGACCCAAAGCGAACAGTTGCAGCTTCATTGAATTTTGACTTAAAATCATCAAAACTACCAAAAGCTTTCTCTAGCCTTGTTTGCAACTCGCTGCCTATCTTTGTGCCACCTGGTGTCATGCTCTCCCAAAATAGCGTGTGGTTATGGTGCCCACCACCATGATTATTTACAGGAGTTTGCACGCTCTCAGGTAGATCGCTCAAGTTCTTTAAGAGATCGCTCACGTCTTTTTCGAGCAATTCGGGAGTGCTAGTTAGGGCTGCATTTAACTTATCGATGTATGTCTGGTGATGTTTTGAGTAATGAATCTCCATAGTCTGCGCATCAATATATGGCTCTAGTGCATCGTAAGCATAGGTAAGTTTTGGCAATGTAAACATAAGTAACCCTCCGTTTCTTCTGATAATAGTATATCCTAAAACATGGCATGAGGATTATTCTAAAAATTTTAGCAGCACCAATTGCGTGGTATTGTCGGCTTCATAGCTTGCGAGCCCGAGATATTTCATATGGTGAAAGCCAGAATGCCGTAGTAGATATTTTTGCACCACGTAAAATCAAAGAAAAACAGCCAGTTATTATTTTTTGGCATGGTGGTTCTTGGAAGGCTGGGGACAAAAAGAACTATTGCTTGGTAGCGGATTACTTGAGGTCATTGGGTGCCGTAGTTGTGGTGGTCGGATATCCACTATACCCAGATCAGAAATTCCCTGGCTTTATTAGCGATGCACTAGATGTTATAGATTGGACCGCAAAAAACATAGAACAATATGGTGGTGATAATTCTCGAATTTTCTTGAGCGGTCATTCGGCAGGTGCTCACACAGCGCTGATTGCAACGCTCGTAACAAAGAGTAAAAGCGTGAAAGGCTGTTTTACGCTTGCTGCTCCAGCGGACGTATCACGGCGTATTTACGGTGAAATATTTGGTCAAGCGTTTGAAAAAGATCGGCAGAAGCCAGCGGCGTATATGTCAAAGGCCCAAAAGGATCTCAAGTTTTTGATAATTCATGGTACGAGAGATAAGATCGTGCCTTTTAAGGATGCACGAATACTAGCTGAGGAGCTTGAATCAGCAGGCTTGCAAGCAAAACTACTAAAGCTGCACTTAGGACACTTTCGAATTATCCTCACTATCGCTCGGCCGTTTGGTAGCTTTTATCGAACAGGCAGATCCATTAGAAAATTTATAAGCTAAGAGCGTATACTTAGAGGAGGAGATTGTTCCTATGAAAATCATCCTCACACAGTTAGTTAAAGCGCCAAAGCACAAGGTTTACTTTGTATTTACCGATTTTCAGAATATTCCCAAAAATCTTGCGCATGTACACCACATAGATTTTTTTGAAGGGGGAGCACAGCCGATTGTCGGTATGCGCATGAGAGAAACTCGCAGCACGTTTGGCAAAACAACTTCCGAAGTCTTGCATTTAAACAAAGTTGATGCGCCACATTCTTTTGAAATAACATCGCACTCCAGAGGAGTTACGTATAATAAACGTTATAGATTTGAAGAAAAGGATGGCCATACCCATGTCACCCTTGCTCTTGAAGCTTTTCCAAAGACTAGACCTGGTAAGACACTAGTATTCTTACGTGGTTCGCTATTTCGCAAAAACTTAGTGGGGGCACTTAATAAAGATCTTTTGGATTTCAAAAAGGCTACCGAAAAAAGTTAATTACTGGAAATTCCTTCGATACCCATCAATTATCCAGGAGGTTTCTCCCCCGACACTAACTGAGGTACCAAAAGTAATTGTACTGCTATTTTTGAGCTCCACTATTTGGCCAACCAATGCACCAATGCTGCCACTGTTATTAACCGAAACTTTTGACCATCGTGAGTAAAACACAGTTTGAGGCCCGGAAGATGAATTGCTGAGGCTTATAGTTTCATCGTCACGAGAATTGTATAGAGCCGTACCGGTAACGTCAGCACAATCTGGAGAGCAACTGGCTGTACTCCAGTAGTTAATAACCTGGAACCCGGTGCTACTCGAATTGCTTTTTAGCTCTGAGGTGTTGGAAAATGATGCTGAGCTACCATCGACCATAAGATTTGGGCGGGTTGCATTAAGGCCGTCACTAACAATTAATTTTGCCGAATTTCTAAGTGTTAGTGTTCCTGTGATCCAAACATCCCCCAAGACAGTAACCTGGCAGCTACCTGAGATACTAACATCTCCCGTAATTTTTAGATTAGCCGCCCATGTTTTTGTCCCGCTAGAACAGCTAGCGGCAGAGGAAGTGATAGTAGAGGCAACAGCAGCCTTCTGGCCCGCTCTATCATGAGGGGGCATTGTTTGGGGTACCACGCCCGAGCCGGATATAAGGCCAGGGCTACTCATGCTTGCGCCATTTGTCTGGTTGTTTGCACTAACCGATCCAAAAATCTTAGCAGTATTTTGAATCGTTATGGGTTGTCCGTTTTCGCCAGCTCCACAGAGACGAGGGTAGGTAGCGCTTGCCGGATTTGGGCATGTCTGGTGGGCCACACTTACGTTGACCGGATTGGTGCTTAAGCCAATTTGAGAAGAGTTCTTAAGACTAACCTCACCATTGACAAATACATCACCCCCAATAACCTTTGCGCTATTACTTAAGAAGAGTCCGCCTACACCACTGACGATACTATAATTGCCAGAAGTTATGCCTCTTAAGTCTGTTTTAACTTTGACGGTGGCCACGGGAGTTGTGCTACCGGCTGGTGAGTAGGATTTGCCGGTAGTTGTTAGCGTTTTACTGGTTGAGCTATTTGTAGTAACAGATGCCTCATAGGTGGTTTTAACAGAACCGTCATTGTGTAGCTCGACTGGGGAGCTAGTGCCACTCCAGCTCGCATCGTCGTTGATTTCTTTAACTGCAATGTCGATTGCTGCATCGGCAGCTAGTTGTGCATGTGTATGCGCTTGATCTTTCTTTGCTACAGTCAGATTAGAAATAGATAATTGGGTGGAATGATACGAGATAAGCATTAAAAAAGGCAGTACGATTATTAATGACACAAGTGCTGAGCCAGCTTGCTTGGTATTAGTATTTTTCTGAAGATATAGTGAGGTAGTTCTTATCATTTGAAGTAATTCCTTAAGGTTGTTCTTATGCTGTTATCCAGTGTCAATGGAGCACCAAATGTTTCTCGAGTCATGGTTAAATCAATTTTTACGGAACGAGCAAGGAGAGGGTCGGTTGTTGACCCGTTGTCTTGATCGTATAGCGTGAATATCATAGAGCTGACGTTATCTACAAGCCTAATGTCGGCTGGGCAAGACGAAGAAGCGGCTGCAGAAGGACAGGTGGTTTTAAGTTTATTGCCGGTTGCGCCAGGATTTGCCAAGACCCGTTTGTACAAAGTCGTGCCTTGTTTAAAGTAGACCATCTCGTTGAAATATGGCAAACCACTATCGCTGTCTATGATGTACTCGTTGCTTGAATTTAATGCTGGTATGGCAGTAATAATCACAAAAGAGGCATTGCTGGTGTTCCAGCCACCAGTGGGCCCGTTTGCATCAGTAATCGTGTTTGTCTGCCTAACACCTGCGCCGTAACGGATCTCTTCTACTACTGTACGGAGTAGACTTTGTGAGTCTACGGTCATGTCCGTCGAAACGTTATTTCTCACAATAATGACGAGAAAAGTTGTAAATACGGCCAGTAAACTTACCATGATAATCCCCAGGATAGCTATACTCATATTGAGCTCCACAAGAGTGAAGCCCCGTGTATTCTTATATAAACTAGTGTTAGTACTGTCCGACACCGAGCTCTCCCACGATCGTTGTGTATGAAGTAGTGCGGGTGGCACCCTGTTCATTGTATGTAATAGTCAAAACTGCTTTCTTCAGGCCAGTAGTAAAAGTAGAGATAATCAGAGATGCGCTTCTTGGATTGCCTAGTTCACTGGGCAGCTCGCTGGTTACATTAGTCGTACCGTCTGTCAGGCCTAAGTAGCCCACGCTACGGAGTTCTTCCATCTTATTTTCGGCGTATGAATTTGCGATAGTAACATCTCGACCTCGTTGGGCAAGAAAACTTTGGTTGGAAACCACCAGGCTGATACTGGTAACGAGGATAGCTCCTACAATAATAGTTACCAATAGCTCAACTAAAGTATAGCCATGTTGGTCTTGAATAACTCGATTCATGCTTGTGCTTTATTATAAAGCAATTGATGAGAAGAACAATCGTGTGTAGTACACTTTGACATAAGGAGTTTATGTATGGATAGAGATCAACCCAAACGACGTACTGTGATTTTCCAGACACCAAATATACCGCTTGTGAATATTGTTACTAGCATCGTTGTTTCTTTTGATCTAGCAAAGGTGTTTGGCAAGAGTGGGGTATTTGCCGTCTTCGGTCTGATTATCTTCTCACTAATCGGCTACCTAATACTTGGTTTTGGGGATGCAGAATACACTGAGCCCGCCGCAGCCTAAACCTGTGCTATAGTAAAAGACATTAACAATTTAAATATAAAGAGTGCAGCGAGAGATCTAGCTCGTAGACCTGCCAGCAACCTGTCTTTAACAGATAAGGTGCTCCATCTAGCCCGCCAAACGGGGAAGATATGAAAATACACACATCCTTTCTGTTTCGGCAGAAAGGATTTTTAAATCTTGTCACCAGAAACACTTACCAAACCTTGCTTTGAGGTGTCCGAGCGCCTACTAAATGTAGAAGAAATAAACAGAGAGTTTGCTCGTCTTAATCCACTAGAGCGGATAGAGAGGAGCTACGAACTATTTGGTGATTGCTTAGTCTTGCCCACAACTTTCGGGCCAACTGCTCCTCTCATGCTGACACTTGCAAAAGAGGCAATTCCAGACATCCAAGTTGTCACTATTCGTCACGGCTATGAAACAGAGGAAACGCTTGAGTCTGCCAAATTGTATTCTGACGAGCTTGATTTTACTCCGACTATATATCAAGCTCCCAGACTGCCAAACCCGCTCGAAGGCACACCAGAGTTTGACGAATTTCAAAGAAAGCTAAAGGTCGAGCCGTTTCAGCAAATGCTGGATGATCTTCAGCCAAAGGCTTATTTTTCAGGTGTAATGCGCTGGCAAACACCAGAAAGGGAACAAATGCCGTTTATTCAAAGTAAGGGTTCGGTCATAGCTATCAACCCCGTTCTGGATATAACAGAGAAACAGGTAAATGAATTTTTTGAACAGACGGGCTTGCCCAAAAATACGAACTATTTCGACCCTACTAAGGGTATTGATCAAAAATCAGAATGCCAGCTAAATACTGCGAGGTACAGGTAAGGTTCGTAAAGGACTGACGATACTAGAATTAACTAGTCGGTATTAAAGTCAAAGAATTGATATCATACATGCATGAAACCTATTCCGGTTGATGCTGCAAACCATGAGCACTTTAACCAAATTAAATTTGGGACAAAAGAACTGATTACACGCCATAACAAAGAATATGGTGAAGGTATATTCTACAAAGATTCAAAAGTCGGCGAGCTTTTGCAGATTGTTGATAAAAAAACCGGAGCAACGGTATTAGTAGAGATTGCAGGTATTCAGTATTTTCGAAATCTCGATGAATTATTTAAGAGCAAGCTTGCGGATGAGTCTTTTGATAAAACTTTTGAAACTAAAGAAGCATTATCTAGCGAGTATGAAAAAAATAGGCCAGGGTATGCTGCGCTACTTGAGAAAGATGGTGTAGTGGTATGGAGAATTCGTACAGTCACTTCAAATCTGCATTAGTGGTCACCCCGATCGTGATGGTCTGATATTCGAAGCCTCCTCAAACATGAAAAAAGAGCCTACAAATGCAGACTCCCTTTTCATGGCTAGGGTGGAGGGATTCGAACCCCCGATCATGGGACCAGAACCCACTGCCTTACCACTTGGCCACACCCTATTAGCCTAAGAATACTTAACTCTGGTATAACAGGGGAATACTATACTCCAATAGCCAAAGATTATCTAGGTGGAGTAAGAAAAGACTTTACCTGTATGGCTATCTTGCCTAACTTTCCTATCTTTTCTTGTTTTTTCAGGTCTACCATTTTTTGGGCAGCTTCTGTAAAAGTCTCTGCGCACACTCCACGCAAACTAGTCTTTACGTTCTTAGCGTATACATGCTCACCATAATGCTCGATGATGTTGTGGTGTAAGTACCGTGCAAGATCTGAAGGTGTAATAACAGCGAATTCGTCACCACCTACTCTAAATACACGTGTACCGAGCCCATGCTTGTCGGCTTCATCTCGTATGTGGTGGGCGATTTTCTTGATCTCCTCATCTCCAGCATCGTGACCAAGCTCATTATTCACATCCTCGAAACTCCTGGCATCAAAGAATAAAAACGAAGTATATGGGTCTTCTTCAGCAGTCTGGCGTGCTGCAGCGAATACCTCTTTATTGGCGAGCCCTGTTAAGGGGTCAGAATTTGCTTTTCTTTCGAGCTGGCGCCTATCTTCTCCGAGTATTGGGAGTAGTCGTTCGCCAAGCTCTCCGAGTGCCTTTGGGTTGTCTCTAATTTTGAAGTCTTGCTCTAAAACCCATTCCACAGCTGTATCTATAAAAGCTATCGCAGTATCGTGATCACTTGGATTAGGGTTTCCTTTTCCAACCCACTCAACAGCAAAGTCATGAGCAACATGTCGTTGCTCGATCTTTTCTTCTGGCGTAAGAGGCTCCCGCTCAAAATCATTCATTATCGTTATATTATATCATAGATTGTTAATTAATACAATACCATTTACCTCTGTTTTGATGGATAAGTTATCTAAAGTACAATGGAGGGAATGCAACGAAAAATCTTTGTGGGTATAGGGGTAGTTGGGACTATAGCATGCCTAGCTGTATTTACAGCTCAACCAAGCTTTCCTACCCCTGATAAACTGCTTGTTTTTGCTATTTTTGTGGCCATGCTTTTTGGGCAAGCCAAAGAGCTCGCTAAGCGTTTAGCCCCCTTTGTAGCGCTACTTTTGGTATACGAATCTTTTAGAGGCGTGGCTGATCATTTAAACAAGCACGTAAACTTTATGTTTATGCCAGATGCAGATAGATTTCTATTCTTCGGTACGTTGCCGACAACAACACTTCAACAGTGGTGGTGGCATGGCGCTGTACAGTGGTATGACTTTGTGTTTTATCTGGCGTACATGATGCATTTTGTATTGCCAATTGCACTGGCAGTGTTGATCTGGAAGACCAGAGATTCTCAGTATTGGCGATTTGTGACGACTTATGTAATCCTGTCATTTGCTGGCTTTTTGACGTATTTACTCTTTCCGGCGGCGCCACCTTGGATGGCCAGCAACTTGGGGCTAATTGAGCCTATAACTCGAGTTTCTAGTGATGTGTGGGCAGCTCTGGGCATCCATGACTTTCCAAGTCTATACAATGACATTTCACCAAATCCTGTAGCAGCAGTACCGTCTTTGCATGCCGCATATGCTCTACTTTTTGCGCTGTTTTTAACCACTCTATATAAGACAAAATGGCGTTTGCTAGCTTGGATTTACCCAGTTCTTATCTGGGTAGGTACCGTTTACCAAGGCGAACACTATGCAATCGACGCTATATTGGGTGTGCTGTATGCCCTCGCTGCTTTCTTTGCAGCACCGTACGTATTGGGTTGGATTCGGCGACTCTGGAAGAGGATAAAGAGTTCGATCTTGGGTAAAAAGGTTATAAGTACGGTACAATAATCCTTATGATTACCGTTTACCACAGTACGGCCCGTACTAGGGAACTGACCACAATTGATCAAGCAAAAGTCGGCAGTTGGGTGCACGTAGTAGAGCCCTCAGAGAAAGAACTCGACCAACTTGCAGCAGAACTAAGCCTAGAGAGAGACATCCTAAGCGACGCTACCGACCTTTATGAAGCTCCACGTGTAGAGACAGAAGACGGCGCAACCTATGTGTTTACACGATATTGTCACCCTGGCGGCGAAGATACTTCAACCGAACCACTGCTTATTATTTATACCAATAACAACATCATTACGATTATGCGGTCTGGCGGAAGCTTGTTTGATCTCATGATAAATGGGCAGATAGAAGTTTTAACAACTCAAAAAACCAAAACCTTCTTGCAGATTTTGGAGCAAATTAACAGATCTTACAGACTTCGTCTAACAGCAGTATCCAGGCATATTTTGCGCATTCGTCGTGAAATGCGCCAAAGCGAGATTAGTACCAGAGAATTTTTGAGTTTTATCGAACTCGAAGAAGACATGAACGAGTTTGTTTCGGCCTTGCAGCCACAATCGCTTGTTATAAACGCCCTCGAAAGCGGTAAATACATGCGTTTGTACGATGATGACCGTGATCTTGTGGAAGACCTCAACCTCGATACAAACGAGCTGATTGAACAGAGTAAGATGAAGCTCCGAACACTTATAAATTTGCGACAGGCCTATGAAGCCATCGCTACTAGTAGCCTTAACCGAACGTTCCGTCATCTGACTTCAATCGCAATTTTCTTAGCGATTCCAACCACAATTAGCGGTCTGTACGGAATGAACGTAATTGTACCGTTGCATGATAATCCAAAAGCTTTTTGGATTATTGCGCTTATCATTGCCGCTGTGGTGGCTATTACGGTCAATATCTTTAGCAGAAGGAAGTGGCTGTAGTCCCATGAAAAAACCGTTTGCTCTAAAAGACTACCGAACGATTGAGGTTGTGCTAGCAACTATAGTTATTGTGGCGGTCATATCGTTTAGCGTGTATATCTTAAACTTACGTGGAGATAAAACTTCCGAGGGGCAGCAGGATATCCCCGCAAAAACAGGGCCGCTGGTAGATGCAGACAAAAGTATCCAGAACGATCTTGCAAGCGAGCAGAAAACCGAAGAGAATACACTAGCCGAAGAAGAAAAGGCTGCTCAAGCAGAAGCCAGTGCATACGACCAGATAGGTGATGGTTATGAAAATTTCTAGACTAATTGCCGCAGTAGTCTTGGCGATTTTGTTAGTGCCGTCCGTAAGTGTTTTTGCTATTCAGGATGCCAGAATAGACAATGGTCAAGTAAAAATGCAGGTAGAGTCTAAAGCTTGCGAGCAGATCGGTGTGGCGGCCACAAAACTGCAATATAATTTGGAAACCAAAAAACAAGCAGCTACAGACAAACGTGTCGACAAACAAGGATCGTTTGCAGAAAATCAACAAAAGCGGTCGGACATACTAACTCAGCAGCGGCAGCAATGGGATGCTAACCGTGCAGAAAACTTTGAAAAACTGCGGGCATCTGCCAAAACTGACGAACAAAAGGCTGCTGTTGAAGCCTACATTGCTGCCGTATCAAATGCAGTCACTATCCGTCGTACAGCATATGAGGGCGCAATCACCAGTTACCGTACAGATATGACGGCGCTGCTTGCCAAGCAAAGAGGGCAGAGCGATGGAGCTGCTGCAATCTTTAAATCACAAATCGATCAAGCGGTCGTAAAAGCCAAGGCTTCCTGCCAAGGTGGAACCCCGGTAAAAGATGTATTGTCTACGCTCAAGACTGATGTACAACACGCTCAGAATGCTTACAAGCAATCTCGTAAAACCTCAGATGTACGGCCGCAAATCGAGGCATTAACACAAACAAAGAGAACTGCCATAAAAGCGGCAACCGATACCTTTCTAAAGTCGACAGAACAAGCCAGAAATGACCTAAAATCAGCATTTGGAGTGAACGCTACAAGCCTAGAAAACTAGCGCTTGAAAAACCAAGCATAAGCGCCTACAGTAGAAGGTGGAAGTGTGAGGCTTCCGTTGACCCTAGGCAATAGCCTGGGGTCCTTGTATATGAGAGGGGTGATCCCTCCTCTCATCGCAATTGTTTATTTTATGTTGGCTGGCAGGCCTTACAGAGGCCGTAGAGTTCTACTTCGTGGTTTTTTATTACAAAATTGTGTTGCTTGCCGATAGCACGTAGCTCATTTTCGATCTTGTCACTAAGATTGATACGAATAGTTTTTGAGCACTGCGTGCAGGTAAGGTGATGGTGGTGTGCACGAAACTTCTCTGATAGCTCAATACGGTAGCTCCAGCCAGTATAGATTTTTTTTATGACATTTATCTTTTCAAGGCTCTCGATATTGCGATAAACCGTTACAAGGTCCAATTTGTCGTCTAGTTTGTTTGCCACATCCTGCAAGGGGAGTGGTTTTGGCTCATTAAACAACAGCTTAAATAAGGCTACACGTTGTTTTGTAACGTACAGGGAATTCTTGCGCAGAATATTTTTGAACTCTTTTAGTGACGATTCCATAACTCTTCAAATTTTAGTCAATTTGCAAAAAATTTGCAAAAAACAAAACAGGGCGAGTAAACTTGAGATATGTCTACGATTTATTACGTAATTATCTTCTCGCTCATCGGGGGTCTCTTCTCGCTCAGCCTGGCCATTCTTTTATTGAGCCGCAAAGATGTTGCCAAAAACTTGGCTAAATACGCTACGCCATTTGCCGCAGGTGGATTGCTGGCAGCTGTTTTCCTGGATCTATTAAAGGAAGGAATGGAAACAGCTGCAGCGAGCACCGTCTTGCTAGCGACGCTGGTTGGGATCTTGTTGTTCTTTTATGCAGAACGATTCCTTCGATGGTTTCACCACCACCACGCAGAAGATAGTGAAGAAAAAGATCCTTCTGTTGCGTTGATTATTGCTGGTGACACTTTGCATAACGCTCTAGATGGGGTGGCTATCGCAGCAGCCTTCTTGGTAAGTGTGCCAACAGGAATTATCACAACACTGGCTGTGGCAGCTCACGAGATTCCACAGGAAATTGGTGACTTTGGTTTGTTGCTTTCTAAAGGCATGGAGCGCAGCAAGGTACTGCTTGTAAATGTATTGAGTGCTCTTGCAACCACTGTAGCTGCGGTTATTACCTTTGGCCTAGGAAGTGCAGAAACGTTGCCAATAGGTGTTTTGCTGGGTCTAAGCGCTGGGTTCTTGCTCTATATTGCTATGAGCGATATTATCCCGACTATTCACGAACATGCACCAAAGCATAAACTGCTCAGCTCGCAGCCACTGCTACTTTTGCTAGGCGTTGTGGTTGTTGGTTTGTCGATTAATCTTGCCCACAACTTTGTCCACGAGGATACCGTCGAGTCAGATCACCACTCGCACAGTCACCAAGACTAGGCTACACTTATAGTAGTATGGAAATTGTTTGGATTATTGTTTCGTCAATCGTTGCAGCTTTGTTGGCTGTTGGGATTGTTTATGTATTTGGGCAACGTTTTTTGCTGCAATTGACCAATCTTAATAATGAGCAACGTAAAGGTAGTAAGGAAGAAATCGAAGCAGGCGTAAAAGGAATACTGGATGATAATCAAAAGCTATTAACTACGATTGCTAAAAACCTTGAGAAGCAGCTTGATGATAGCAAAAAAGAGGTAGGGAACTTAAAAGAGCAAAATGCAGCTATTCGTGAGCAGCTGATAAATACGGCCAAAATTACCGAAGGCTTGCAGGTCTCAACCGAAGGGTTAAAGAACTTGCTATCTAACAATCGCTTGCGTGGCGATTGGGGCGAACAGGTTGCAGAAGATTTGCTGCAAGCAGCAGGCTTCGTTGAAAAATTGAATTATGTAAAGCAAACATCTTCTGGAGATGGGCGTCCTGACTTTACGATCCTTCTGCCAGACGGCTCTAAGCTAAATGTGGATGCCAAGTTTCCGTTCGATAACCTTATTGCCTACCAAGAAGCCAAAACCGAAGCAGCGAGGCAAGCAGCACTGGCCAAATTTAGAACTGACGTAAAGACGCAGGTAAAAGCCATCACCTCAAAAGATTACATTAACCCACAAGACAACACACTTGATTTTGTAGTGATGTTTATCCCGAACGAGATGATCTTTAGCTTTATTTACGAAAAACTGCCAGATATTAATGACTACTGCAACGAGCGGAAAGTAGTGCTGGCAGGGCCATTCGGTTTTACTGCAGTACTTCGTCTAGTCCTTCAGGCCTACAAAAACTTTAAATACGAGCGTGGGCTGCAGGAAATTTTTGCGCTCATATCCAAATTCCAATCCGAATATAGTAAATACGGCGAGGGTATGGAACGGCTTGGCAAACAGCTGGAAACAGCGCAAAAAACCTATTTTGAAGTTGAAGGGACTCGGAATCGACAGCTAACAAAAGTAGTAGACCAAATTACAAACCACTCGCATCTGGAAGCAGATGAAAAGAACCTGCTGAATTCTGAAAATGAGTAAACTGATATAATAAGCGCTATGACTGAAGAAAATAACAAAAAACAACCGTTAATTAAAGATCCAAAACAAGTAGCAAAAGCGCTCGAAGTGCTGTTTGCAAGCGAATATATCGATACCAAACGTTTGCACTGGGAGAACTTTATTCGTGGTATGTTCTTCGGTGCTGGCGGTGTAATTGGCGCAACGGTATTTATTGCCATAATCGTATGGTTTTTAAGTTTGTTTGACACCATACCAGTAATTGGCCCGTTGTTCGACAATACAAAAGAGACAATCCAGCAAAACCAAACCCAGTAACTAGTATGTGAGTTCGAAGAAAGTATGGTTCTCGCTGCTATTGAGTGCGTCGATGAGGGGCTTCATGCTAGGAAGCATCTTTTCGTCTGAGAAAGCACCACTGTACCAGTAGTTTTCCCCATTGCCTACTTTTGACTGTAAGCCACCAGAGAATGTATTTGCATAGAGCAGAGTAAAGTGTATAAAACTCTGATGAGTATCACCGTCCATGAATGTAACATAGCCGCTTGATCGGGGTGAGAACTCTGCATCAAGACCCGTCTTATCTTTAAATATTTGCTTTGCGGTGTTTGCGATTGCTTGACCGGCGATAGGCTCTCCATGTACGAAGCCGCTCCAGCCAAACATAGGCTGAGCAAGACGTTTTCGCAGTAACCACTGGCCCCTATCATTTTGGAGTGCCATTAAAAGTACGGTGTGAGCTTCAAAAAATGCGTCTTCTTTCGACATCATAATAGTCGTACCGATAACTTTGCCTTTGTTGGTTAGGCAATAGCGTCCATCAGAGTTCTTTTTTACATAACCCTGTTTTATGAGCTGTTTTAAGTGGTAGGTGACGATGTTTGTGTCCAGGTTTTTGGGGCGTATATCGGTAAAACGAGCGGTATCAGTTTTTACAAGAGCATGTAAGATCCGTCTTTGTATGTGGTGTTCGATCATAGGTCAATTGTATTTGACTCAAATTTGTATGTCTAGATGCTTTATGGTCTTGGATATACGCTGTAAAGGAAAGGAACATCTATGGAACAACTTGATAATGATAAAGAAGCAATGATCTCAGAATTTCATGAGGCACTTCGTTTTGTAGTAACGGTGGATGATATGTTCCCGCCGGATGGGTGCGGAGATAGAGCTGCTCCAGAAGAGCCAGAGCCTCGGCCTCCGCTCGAGGCAGCAGAGAAACTAGGCGAGCTGGCCTTAGCGGTATAAAGGAGATTTGTATGACGTATGAAATACCAAAAGTTCAAATGGAATCCGTTGTTGACTATAATCAAGAGCCACCTTTGGTTTACCCTGACCTTGTATGGTACGGCATGGTGGACAAGAGCTACGTAGTTGAAGTGCATAGGCTTGATCAGGTGCTTGCAGAAAAGTTGCAGATTCAACAAGAGAAATACGACCCTGATTACCAGGGGGTATTGTGTATATTTGAACAGACAGATGATAAGCAGTTATTGTATTTTGAGAAAGTGATCCCTGCGTACGGAGCACCATTTGGGCCAGATGTAGACGATGTCACTGCGTGGCAAGAAAAAGTACTGGACTTTATAGATAACACGCTGCCAACCGTCTCACGGTAATTGCTCATGCTTGCGTTCGTGGGTGCCCAATAGTACTCTTGCTGGAAAGGAGTTTTTATGAGCATAGTAGTAGGTATTGAAGGTTTCGTAGAGACAAAAAAGAACAAACAGAAAGCAGCAAGCAAGAGAGAGGCATTGAGTAGAAAATCTGCTACTAAGGCTCAACGAGTCTTATACTCCCTTGATTCTATAGGGGTAACCAAAAAGTCTCACATGGAAGATGGCGGTGGGAGCTATGAAGCAATCAAAACCCCATTTTTTAAGATTAAAGATGAATACGGAAGGCACCAAAAGAAAGTTTGTTTGCGAGGTGTTAAAGATGAACACCATTCTGGGCCCCTGCGTGGTGACGTAGAGCTTCTTGTGAAGGTGGGAGATGAGAAGCACGTCTATGCTTCATTCTCTGAAGTGGGCAAGATCCAGTACAACGATGAGCTTGGCTTTAAGCCAAGTCGAGACAATAAAGTCCACATGGACAAAGAGGTACTTGAAATTGTTGAAGCTATCGCTGTAACCGCTGAAGAGCGGTACGGTATTGAAGTTTAGTCTTTAGCGGAAGTTGGTGAAAACGACAGGTGTTAGTTCGTTGGGGTAATTTTATCCCAGACTTTAGTAAAAGATTGCAGGAAGCGTTGGCTTATTGTTGGCTTTGGTTCGAGAAATGATTCAGTATCAGGCATGAATTCATGTATGTTTATTACCTTTTGTATCATTTCTCGTTCGTCAGTAATCCCAAAATTGTCAAACATGAACTCGCCGAGTGTTTTTTCTCCCCAGTCTGGGTCGATAATCCCCATTATTCGATACCGTTCTTCCCATGCTTTGTTCGAAGCTTCCACGTATTCTGCATTTGGCTCCCAAGTTAGGTTAGGCCCCCAGATGTAATCCGCTTTACCCTCAAAACCACTGGTTGTATACATGGCTTTATATATACTCCTAGAGACGCAGTTTTGCAATTAGCGGAAGTTGGTGAAATCGACAGGGAAATCGAAGTCAGTAGATCGGACTTTTTGCATTGCTGCCTGAAGTTCGTCTTTTTTCTGGCTGGTTACTCGTATCTCTTCGCCCTGAATTTGTGTTTTTACTTTTGGCAATTCTTCACGGATAAGTTTGGTAATTTTCTTGGCCTTTTCTTGGTCTAAGCCTTTTCTAAAAGTAATGGTCCAGGTCATTTTGAGATTCGAAGTCACAGGTTCGCTGGAGACATCTAATATCTTTTGGTTTACCCCGCTGCCTGCCAAGCGCTTGCGCAAAATATCACTGATGCTGTCGAGGTGAAACTGATTATCTCCAACAACTTTTACACCCTTTTTATCCTCGATAAATTCAATGCTTGCCGAAGTTCCTTTAAAGTCATACCGGTTCGCAATATCACGCTGAGATTGCTCTACAGCATTGGTAACTTTTGCTAGGTCGTAGTCGCTCACAATATCAAAACTAAAATTTGCCATAGGCTCTAGTATACAAGAAGAGGTAGATTGGCGTGACTTTTGTTACAATAGTTACAAGATGAAAATAGATGAGCAACTAGCTAGTGCTTTGAAAGAGCGAGCTCGAGGGGGCGACGGATCTGTGCTACGTAGCGCAGAGCTAAAGAGTTTGTACGATCAGCTCAAGACACTGCCAGAGAACGAACGTCCTGAATTTGGACAGGCTGTTAATAAACTTCGCAATGAACTCCAGCAATTGCTTGGGGCTGCACACGGTGAATCGTCAGCAAAATCTGCTATCGATATTACTGCGCCGTGGGATATCAACACCCCAGCCGCTAAACACCCGGATATTTTGAAGGCTACCCAAGGGTCAATTCACCCACTGTCCCGAGAGTTCGAGAAAATCCTCGACATCTTTACCCGGATGGGCTTTGCGGCCACAGAATCTCGACAGATCGACAACGAGTTTAATATGTTTAGCGCACTAAACTTTCCAGAAGATCACCCAGCTCGAGACGATTACGACACTTTTATAACCGAAGATGGGCTGATCGCTCCGGCACATACCAGCACCATGCAAAATAGGATATTAAAAGAAAACAAAGAGTTGCTCAAAAAAGGCCAGCCGATTGCATATGTTATTCCTGGACGAGTTTTCCGTAATGAGGATGTTGATGCCCGCCACGAGCATACTTTCCATCAGCTCGAAGGCTTGTATGTCGACAAGGGTGTGAATGTCGGTATGTTGATTGCCACGCTCAAGACATTTTTGCAAGAATACTATCAGCAAGAGCTCGAAGTAATGACTCAGCCGTTTTACTTTCCTTTTACCGAGCCAAGCTTTGAGTTTGCGCTAAGCTGCCCATTTTGCCAGAAAAAGGGCTGTAGTGTGTGCAGCTACGCTGGTTGGATAGAACTACTCGGCTGCGGCATGATCCACCCGAATGTTCTAAAAGCAGCCGGCATTGATCCAAAAGAATATACGGGCTTTGCCTGGGGCTGCGGCATCGAGCGATTGGTAATGATGAAGTACGGCATCGAAGATATCCGACATTTCCACAGTGGTAAATTAGATTTTCTGAGGCAATTCGCATGAACACAAATCCAAAAGCAATAACAGTCCTGTGCTTTGGTGACTCTAACACGCATGGCTCAAGGCCAGATGGGTCTTACAGATATGCTGCGGACGAACGATGGACTGGAAGGCTGCAGAATAAGCTCGGCTCGAGCTACTACGTTATCGAGGAAGGCTTAGGGGGGCGCACAACAAACTTAGAGCATCCCAGAACAGAAAAACCTGGACGCAACGGGCTTGCATACTTTAGATCTTGCCTTGAATCACACGAGCCACTTGATGTAGTAATCGTAATGCTTGGTACAAATGATTTTAAGAATGTTTATGATCGATCAGCTGCTGGAGTTGCAGACGTTCTTGAAGAGTATCTTGATTCTGTAAAAGAAACTTCTAAGAATGCAAAGGTTATTCTTGTTTCACCCTCATATATCACAGCAACTGAACCTGTAGAATACTACGATGCTGAATCAGAAAAGAAATCTAGAGAGCTTGCTCCAGAAATTGGGTCTCTTGCTAAAAAAAGAGGAGTTGTGTTTTTAGATGCTGGCAAAATTGTGCAAACGGGAGAAGATGGCCTGCATTGGGATACAGCTTCAAATGAAAAGTTTGCAGAAGCGATCAAGGAAGTTTTTGAAGGTATTGCAACATGAGGGTAAGTGTTAATTGGCTTAAAGAATACACCAATATAGACATCTCGCTTGATGAGTTGGTGCAGAAAATTGGCGCCCAACTAGGTGCAGTTGAGGAAGTTGTTGATCTGAGTGCTCAATACAAAGGTGCAGTGATTGTTGCAGTTGTCTCCTGCGAGAAGCATCCAAATGCGGACAAGCTGCTCGTGTGTTTGGTTGATGATGGCGGAGCAGCAAAAGATGTAGTGCGGAACGAGCAAGGCCTCGTGCAAGTAGTCTGTGGTGCGCCAAATGTTCGTGAAGGCATGCTGGCTGTATGGTTGCCGCCCAAAGCGGTCGTGCCAAGTACATACGGCAAAGACGAATTTACACTGGAAGCCAGAGAGCTTCGAGGTGTCGTAAGTAACGGTATGCTTGCCAGTGCTAGCGAACTAGCTATTAGCAATGATCACAGCGGCCTGCTGGAAGTAGAGGTTGGTAAGCCAGGACAAGCTTTTGCAGATGTGTTTGAGCTAAACGACCAGATTATTGATATAGAAAACAAGATGTTTACGCATCGTCCGGATTTGTTTGGAATACTCGGCGTAGCTCGTGAAGTCGCTGGAATCCAGGGTAAGAAATTTATTTCTCCAGACTGGTATCTCAAAAATCCCAAATTCGAAGAAGGTCCAGAGCAACTTCGCCTTGGTGTGCATAATGAATTACCCGAATTAGTGTCTCGCTTTATGGCTGTCACAATAGCCGATGTCTCGGTAAAGCCAAGCCCTGTAAAATTGCAAAGCTACCTAACCAAAGTTGGCATAAAGCCGATTAATAACATTGTAGACGTGACTAACTACATTATGTACCTGACTGGACAACCACTACATGCCTACGATTACGATAAAGTAATCGCACTCAGTAATGAGCCAGCACTGGTAGTAAGAAAAGGTAAAAAAGGTGAAGAGCTAAAAGCTTTGGGCGGAAAGACGATAACACTAAACGAAGCAGACATTGTTATAGCAACCGACAAGCAGGCTATTGGGCTCGGAGGAGTTATAGGCGGCGCAGACACCGAAGTAGATGAAAATACCAAAAATATAATCCTCGAATGTGCCAATTTCGACATGTACACCATTCGGCGCACCAGCATGGCGCATGGCTTGTTTACCGATGCAGTGACACGATTTACCAAAGGGCAGAGTCCTCTGCAAAATGACCGGGTCATAGCTCAGGCTATTAAAGCCATTCATGAGGTTGCAGGCGGTAAACAAACTAGGAGTGTCATCGATAATAAGGGTAATTTTGACGATTGTATTAATGAAAACGGGGTGCATAAGTCGGATAGTTTAGGGGTAACAAGTACATTTATAAATGAACGATTAGGATTAAGGCTCAACGAAAAAGAGATAAAAGCATTACTTGAAAACGTTGAGTTTCAAGCGAATGCCGATGAAGATGGGCTTGAGATTTATAGTCCATTTTGGCGGACAGATATTGAAATAGTTGAAGATGTTGTTGAGGAAGTTGGGCGATTGTACGGCTTTGACCACGTACCGCTAGCTTTGCCAAAGCGAAGTACTGCACCGGTGGCACCAGATGCTGAATTGCAAACCAAAAAGCGTCTTAGACACACGTTGGCTAAACTTGGTGCAAACGAAGTACTGACCTACAGTTTTGTGCACGGCAACTTACTGAAGAAAAGCGGCCAAGACGAAGCCGAAGCCTACAAGGTATCAAATGCGCTTAGCCCAGACCTGCAATACTATCGCTTGAGCCTAGCGCCAAGTCTTCTCAGTTTGGTGCATCCAAACATCAAAGCTGGCAATGATGAGTTTGCCCTCTTTGAAATTGGAAAAGTTCACGGTAAGAGCCAGCAGGAAGACGGACTGCCAAAAGAGTTTGGTCGAGTTGGTCTGGTATATGCTGCCAGCGACAGAAAGCCTATGAGTGGCGCAGCATTTTATGAAGCAAAGACATTTTTGAGTCAGCTGTTAAGTCAATTCTCGATAACTCCAGCATTTGTACCATTTTCTGAGGTCAAAATCCACGAAAACAAACTGTTCGAGCAGCTCAAAAAGCCATTTGATACAAATCGGTTGGCAGCAGTATACGCTGGCGAACGCTTGCTCGGCGTGATAGGTGAGTTCTCTGAGGAAGTTGGAAAGAACTTTAAGCTGCCGCAAGCTACCGCAGGTTTTGAGCTATTTTTGTCTGTTTTCTCTGGACAGTCCACCGCAAACTACCAGCCGCTCAGTCGGTTCCCGAGCATCGAGCAAGACCTCTGTCTCAAGGTATCAGCAGATACAACTTATGAGATGGTCCTAGATACGATCCAGGAACTATCCACCAAGCACAAGCCAGAGGATGTTAATGTGAGCCTTTCCCCGATAGACATATACCAGGATGAAAAAGACAAAACGCACAAACAGATTACTGTGCGCCTTGCACTTGTTAGCTATGAGCGGACCCTCACCAGTGATATCGCCAACAATCTTTTAGATGCTATCGCAGGCGGAGCAAAAACAAGCATTGGTGCTATCAAAATCTAGATAAAAATAGGGTATACTTGGAAGGTTAATCAGAGGGAAGCATGGGTAAAACCAAAGAAAATTCAAAACGTGTATTTATTATTGTTATCGTTGTGGCATTTTTGCTCTCATCAATAGGATTCACAGGACTAGTGATCTGGGAGATGACCAAGGGCAAAAAAGATGACCCTACAGCGGACTTACAAAAACAACTACAAGATCAACTAAATCAACAAAACAAGGAGAGCGAAATGCAGGCAGAACCACTACAAGGTTTTCAAGCGACACCATTTGATAAAGCAAGTGTATCGCAGCTGAAAGTCGAAACACTAAAAGAAGGCAGCGGCGCCGTTGCTGCGGCTAGCTCAACAGTAAAAGTTAACTATTTTGGCTGGACTTCAGACGGTGTAATTTTTGACAGTAGTCAAAAGGGCGGCACAGCGAGCCCAATTGAATTTAAGCTAAGTGAAGTGATCCCAGGCTGGACCCAAGGTTTGACGGGTGTTAAGGCAGGATCTACCGTCCGACTGACCATACCTGGAGCAATGGCTTATGGTGATACTGATACCGGCACAGGGCGACCGTATGGACCGCTAGCCTTTGTAGTAGAAGTTATTGAGGTGAAGTAAAAAACGCTACATATAGAGTATTGAAAAAAGTATAAGCACCATATATACTGAATATACAAAGTAAAGTTACATAAAATAAAGGAAGAATATGGCAAAAAACATCACTATTTTCACCACCAATACCTGCGCTTACTGCGTTATGGTCAAGAAGTGGCTGTCTAGCAAGGACATAGGCTACGAAGAGGTCAATCTAGACATTCACCCAGAGCGACAAAAAGAGGCTTTCGAGCTTAGTGGGCAATTGGCCGTGCCAGTAACGGTAGTTACAAAAGAGGATGATAGCAAGGAAGTGATTGTTGGTTATAATCTTGCCAAACTAGCTCCTGCCGTCGCCTAAACGAAGTCTGGCGCAAATAGCTTTGTTGATACCTCCGCTACTCACTCGCCGTATATTTAAATACGACTCGTTGCGTTGCTCGCTATCGCCTTGCTCTTCACTGCCAGATTCGTTAAGGTTAATGTAAAGAAAGTTTTTATGAGTGACACAAAGACAGAACATGAGGTAATTACAATCGGCGCCGGCCCAACAGCGTTGGCTGCGGCTATTTATACGACTCGTGAAGATATCGAGACGCTCTTGATCGAAAAGGGCGTAATTGGTGGTTTGGCTGCCATCACTGACTGGGTAGACAATTACCCCGGTTTTCCGAAGGGTATTTCAGGATTAGACTTAGCCCAAGGTTTGCAAGATCAGGCAGAGCGCTTTGGCGCTAAGATTGATTTTGGCGATGTTAGCAAAATTACTAAAAACGACGATAAGATTATTGTAACTACCGAAAGCGGTGAGCTTAATGCTAAGGCGGTATTAATCGCCACAGGAAGTGACTACAAACGGCTTGGTATCCCTGGTGAAGATGATTATTACGGCAAGGGTGTGCACTTTTGTGCTACCTGTGACGGAGCATTTTATAGAGACAAACGGCTCGTGGTAGTCGGTGGCGGTAATTCTGCGGTGCAAGAAGCTATTTTCTTAACTCGCTATGCTACTCACATTGATTTGTTGGTCCGAAGCGACAAAATGCGAGCATCGGACGTGTTGCAAAAAGAGCTCAAGAAACATGAAGATAAAATAACCGTACATTTCAACACCACAACCGATGAAGTTCTTGCTAAAGACGGGCGAGTCGTAGGTGTTGCTGGCACTAAAGACGGCAAAGAAAAAGTAACCATTAGCGCAGACGGCGTGTTTATATTTATTGGCCTCAAGCCAAATACCGGATTTTTAAAAGGTAGCGGAGTGGAGCTAGACGAAATTGGGCTGGTTAAAACAGACCAGTTCTTACAAACCAAAGTCCCAGGTGTGTTTGCAGCAGGCGATGTCCGTAGTGGCGCCACGATGCAGATTGCCAGTGCTACTGGCGAAGGTGCAACTGCAGCCCTCGAAATGCGTAAGTATCTAGAAGACCTCGAACGAGCATAAACGGTTTGACATATCTCTGTTGAGCGAGTATTTTATAGATAAGTATTGTAAAAATTAAAAACAGTCAAAAATAAAAGGAAAACAAGATGTCAGAAGCAGCTAATAAAATACCTGTAGAAATCCGTCCTGAAGACGAAGGGCGTGTTAACGACCCACAGCTAGCAGAAACTATGGCTCATGCAGCAGCTCCTCACATGGACAGGGCGGTTGAGTCAAAAGAAAAAAGGACTCTCTTCAACGATAATATTAACTCAGCTTTTGAAAGCGCTCGTGCCACAGAGGACGAAGGATATAAAGTTAGAGGTGAACTAGATAGCGTAGAGTTTGATGCTCAAGAGGTTGCAAAGCATGGATACGACGAACTAACCCATTTAGATAAAGCATCAAAAAAAGCCAATGAAGCAGCTGCTCAAGCAGGTTACACAAATGAAGATGTAGGGCATTCAAGCGATGTCGACAAAGATCAGGAGGTGGCTGTTGAGATGAACAAGTTCATGCCTGATTCTAAAAAGAAAGTGAACAAAAAGCTTAATAAACTTGGGCACGAACTTGGTGAGTATCGTAAGGCTAGAGATAAAGATTTTGAGGAAAAGGGCGCACATCAAGTACCTGAACGAAATGATTTTGATATTGAGGAGAGTATATCTGATCTAAAGGAAAACTACGTGGGGGGGCAGAGAGCTTGCGCAGGAGGCTGAGACTAAAGTCCGTCGAGTTCAAGAACTTCGTGAAGTTATAGAAAATATCGACGTCAAGAAGATAGAAAGATTCATCCCTAATTTTCTTTCACGTGACGATTTTATTGAGCAGGGGTCTAAACAGAGTGGTATTAATACCGAACTTGATTACATAGAATACGTAGTTAGCAGTGAAAGCAAGGCAAATGCTACCGAACATAAAATAAGATCTGCACTTGGGGCAGTTGACTTTGAAAAAGATGTCGATGAGCTAAGTGATACTCAAGTTAGAGAGTTCATGAACGCTATCTCGTTTAGAAGTTCTCACGAGGACTAGCGTTTATATTTAGATAGCTTTGTAGCCGGGGAAGAAGTCGGTGTGGATGCGACTACCATGTACGCCCGCCTCTTTTAATTCTTTATCAAGCGTTTCTACCATTGGCTCTGGGCCTGATAGATAAATACGCCGCTCACCTTCTTTGCTCGCTCGCAAAATTTCAGATGGAGTAATATGCCCACTCATGCCATGCCAATTGGCCGGCGGCTCGGTTAGGGCTATGCGGAAATTACTACCCAACGATTCGAATGTATTGGTAAATGCCACGTCTTCAAGTCGTTTAGCAGCGTAGACCATCTTGATATCACGCTTTTCGCCTTTTTCGTTAAGGTAATCGATAATACTGTGAAATGGCGTGCAGCCCATGCCGCCAGCCATAAAAAGAAGGGGGATAGAAGTATCTTTTGGCAAAACAAAATCGCCCATAGGGCTTGCCATCTGTAGCTTTGCGCCGGGCTTTAGATCTTTTAGGGCGCTTTTAAAAGTACTACTGTGACTCTCTGAAAATCGAGTAGAGATGGTTAGAAGCTTACGAGTGGGAGAGCTAGATATGGTAAACCATCGCTTTTCACCTCTGTTATCTGGGTTTTTGTGGGTCAGTTTTAGCTCGATAAACTGCCCCGCCACAAAACGTAGAGGTTTAACAGGCTCAAAATAGAAGCTATAGATATGCTCGGCAATTTCTTCTTTTCTTACAAATGTTACGTCGAACATTATTTGAACCTCTTTAGTCTGTCTGGAAAATCTGTGGTTATCATAACCTGCGGATAAAATTTATGAAAAAATCTGATAAACAGGGGCTTATTGATGGGCGAGGTAATCATCTTGAGATTATTTCGCTTGGCATACCAATACAAAAATGGATTGTAATGTGAAAAGCCGGTGCTGAATCCACTGAACCCGAGCAGCTTGGCATTGTGGATTGCATTAAATGGTGCATGATCGTTGATGGCGTACGTCTCAAAACCTGGAGCTTCTTGTGTGAGGATGAATAATTCTGGATGGCTACTCGAGATTATTTTTGGCTTTACGCCGTTATGGCGCTTTAGCTCTTTTGCCAAGACCTTTGCCCAGCCCTTGCCCTTTCCTTCGATAACAAGAGGGGTAGCCCCAGCAGTCTCAAAAGCTTCTGCCAGAGTAGGTATTGGCTCTCCGCTATGGGTGACCGTAGTATTTATTTGCTTCAGGGTTAGGTCGGCGACCTTGTCGCTCTTGCCGGCGATCCTGAGCAAGGTTTCGTCGTGACACAGGACTAGCACGCCGTCTTTCGTTACTTGTATATCGCATTCCAAGGCATCAGCACCTTCTTGCGCTCCAATTTCGAGGGCTTTTAATGTGTTTTCTGGAGCTAAACCAGCAGCTCCCCGATGACCTATCACGAACATATGCTACATTATAGGGTATAGATTAGTTAAAAATGAGGAAATAACGTGGCAGATTTTAACAAAATTTTAGATGCAGGTGACGTAGATGGCGGGATTATTAACACAATTGTTGAGATTCCAAAGTGGTCTACGCTAAAAATTGAATGGAACCGAGAGCTCGCAATTTTTGAGCTTGATCGAGTTGAGCCAAGTGTTTTTGCAAAGCCAGTTAACTATGGTTTTATCCCACAAACGCTCGACGAAGATGGAGACGAGCTTGATACGTTAATAATTACTAACGATCCAATACCAACAGGGGTATATGTAAAAGCTCGAGTAATTGGCGTACTAAAATTTGTTGACGACGGTGAAGTTGACGACAAAATTATTGTGGTGCCAGCCGATGACCGCAACACCGATGACGCAATCCAATCTATCGACGACCTGCAAGAGCGTTGGAAGCAAAAGATTGAGCACCACTTCTCGCACTACAAAGACCTCAAAAAACCTGGTAGTACCAAGGTTGAGGGCTGGGGTGATGCTGTGGAAGCTAAAAAGATCATCAAAGAATCAATCGAACGTTACAAAACAGCATAAAGTGTGGTTCTATGCCGCTTTTTAAAAAACCAATAGTAACGTGCGCAAAAGTATTCTTGGTTAATCCAAGAGGAGATTCGCTGGTTTTGCGAAGGAGCAAAACTCATCCCACACAAGCTTTGATGGCCGACCTCCCGGGCGGAGAGGTAGAGTCGGGCGAGTATATTGAAGATGCGCTAAAACGTGAAGTAAAAGAAGAAACAGGCTTAACTATTGCTGGCAAGGATTTGCAATTAGTATATGCTGACACGAGCAAAAATCACGACGGATCATCGATTACTCGATTATTTTATGTTTTCCATCTAGATAAAACTCCTTCAGATGTTGTTATTAGCTGGGAGCATGATCAATTCGAGTGGCGCTCTGTTAATAACTGCTTTAAGTTAGAATCTATAGCCTACGAAGCTGCTCAGTACTGTGTAAAAAATGGAATACTTGTTTAGCCCTAAACTCCTTGAAATAACCTCTGTTTCTTGGCATACTTATGGGTAGATAACCATAAGGGGTAAAAAACATGAAAACTAGGGTGGCAATAAATGGATTTGGTCGAATTGGACGAAATGCGTTCAAGATTGCATTTGATCGATCAGATCTCGAGATTGTAGCGATTAATGACCTAACTGCAACGTCTACGCTAGCGTACCTGCTCAAGCACGACAGTAACTACGGAACATATGATCACAAAGTAGAATCTGACGAAACACACATTATTGTCGATGGGCACAAAATTCAGATAACTGCCGAGAAGGATCCTAGCGCATTGCCGTGGAAGGAAATGAAAGTCGATGTTGTTATCGAATCTACCGGGCGCTTTACTAAAAAAGAAGATGCCAGTATGCACTTGACTGCGGGAGCTAAAAAGGTAGTTATCTCGGCTCCTACCAAAAGCGCAGATGTCGATACTTTGGTAATAGGCGCAAACGAAGACAAGCTGGAGCACGCAGGAGATATTGTCAGCAATGCTAGCTGTACCACTAACTCAGTCGCAGCTGTAATGGCAATTATGAACGAGGCATTTGGCGTAGAAAACGCCATGCTTACAACCGTTCACAGCTATACCGCTAGTCAGGTTCTTCAGGACGGTCCAGCCAAGGATTTGCGTGAAGCTCGAGCAGCAGCTGAGAATATCGTGCCAACGACAACAGGTGCAGCCATTGCGGTTACTAAGACACTGCCAGAGCTAGAAGGTAAATTTGATGGACTGAGCATTCGAGTTCCAAGCCCGGTGGTGAGTATTAGTGATGTGACAATGGTGTTGAAAAAGCACGCTACAAAGGAAGAAATAAACGAAGTCTTTAAAAAAGCTGTAAAAGAACCGTACTACCAAGGTGTTCTGGACGTGTCTGAAGAGCCTCTTGTGAGCAAGGACTACGTCGGCAACAGTCACTCTGGGATAATAGATTTACTGCTTACAAACGTGGTTGGTGGGACTTTGGCTAAGGTTGTCACTTGGTACGACAACGAGTGGGGTTACAGCAACCGCCTCGTTGAACTAGTGGCGGATATTGGTAAAACAATTAAAGAATAATGAAGATTTATATTGGCGCAGATCATCAGGGCTTTCGACTTAAAGACAAACTGGGTGCATACCTAAAAAAGCAAGGATATGATGTTGAGGATGAAGGCGACAACCGTCTGGATCCACAAGATGATTTTCCGGAATTTGCAGGCCGGGTAGCAGCAGCAGTTAAAAGCTCAAGCGACAAAGACCCTAGGGGGATACTGCTCTGCGGCAGTGGCCAGGGTATGGTGATGGCTGCGAATCGGTTTGACGGTATCTACGCAGCGCTTGCTTGGGATGCACAGTCTGCCCGTGAATCTAAAGCAGACGACAATAGCAACGTTCTTTGCCTTCCTGCTCATCGATTGAGCGAACAAGAAGTGAACGATGTTGTCATTGCTTGGTTGGAAGCTAAGTTTACTGCGGCTCCTCGGTTCATCCGACGCCTAAAACAGATTGATAAGTTATGATATGCCCAACTGTTACAGCTACAACCCCTCAAGAATATAAACAACAGATTGCCACCAATGCCGCACTTGCCCACAGGCTGCATATAGACCTGATGGACGGTGAGTTTGCTCCTACAAAATCAATTGACCTTAAAGACGTGTGGTGGCCCCATGCGGTTCAGGCAGACATACACCTTATGTATAAGCAGCCCATGGATTTTATAGAAAAGATTATTCATCTTCAGCCAAAGCTGGTGATTATTCACGCCGAAGCCGATGTGCATCACATGCACTTTGCGGCGGAACTCCACAAAGAGGGGATCAATGCCGGGCTAGCGTTATTGCCAGAAACTTCTGTTGAGAGTGTAGAGCCTATTCTGCACAGTTTTGACCATGTACTGATCTTCAGTGGCAACCTTGGACATCAAGGTGGCAGCCATGCCGATCTTGTCTTGCTCGAAAAGATAAAAGAAATTAAAAAACATCACAAAAAGGTTGAAATTGGTTGGGACGGAGGTGTAAATGAGCGAAATGTATCTGAAATACAAGAAGCTGGCGTAGATGTAATTAGCGTCGGTGGCTTTATTCAGCATGCACCGAATCCAGGGGTAGCATATGTTAAACTATTAGCATTAACGGAAACAAAACATGAGTAAGCAGCTAAGCATTTCTGACCTAGAACTAAAAGCCAATGACATCAGAGAAGATATCATTCGGATGCTTGAACATGCGGGTAGTGGGCACAGTGCTGGGCCACTAGGACTCGCTGACATTTTTGCAGCGCTTTATTTTGACGTACTCAATCACAATCCTAAAAAACCCGATTGGGATGAACGGGACATACTGCTCCTTAGTAATGGGCACTGTACCCCTGTGCGCTATGCTGCCATGGCCGAAGCGGGTTATTTCGACAAAGATGAACTGATGACATTGCGTCAGTTTGGCTCACGCCTGCAAGGCCACCCAGAGCGAACGAAGCTGCCCGGCCTTGAAAACACGAGCGGTCCACTGGGTAGTGGTCTAAGTCAGGGCGCTGGCATGGCTTTGGCAATGCGAATGAATAGCGACTTACATCGCTCAGTCTATGTAGTAATGGGTGACGGCGAACTTGACGAAGGGAACATCTGGGAAGCAGCAATGCTTGCTGGCAAATACAAGCTTGGTAATTTGATAGGCATTATCGATCGAAACAACATTCAGATAGATGGTCCTACAGAAACAGTAATGCCTCTCGAAGATCTTGCTGCAAAGTGGGAAGCTTTCGGCTGGCATGTGCTTGAAATAGATGGCAACAATATGGAAGCCATTATTGATGCTTGTGCGCTGGCTCGCTCTATTGTTGAAAAACCAGTGGTAATTATTGCTCGCACCATCCCTGGCAAAGGGGTGGACTTTATGGAATACGACTTTACCTGGCACGGCAAACCCCCAGATCATGAACAAGCCAAGAAGGCTCTACATGAACTCCGAACACTCAAAGGCAAGATACGAGGCGAGCATGAGTAGTCTGAGTTTAGTTGATGATGTGTTGAGTCACGATATTGCGAGCGAGCCAATTCGCAAAGGATTTGGCCGGGGACTATTAGAGGCAGGTAAGCTTGATCAAAACGTAGTAGCGGCTTGTGCTGACCTTACGGATAGCACGCAGATGAGTTTGTTCAAAGAAGCTTTTCCAGACAGATTTGTTGAGATTGGCGTAGCCGAGCAAAACTTGGTAACGGTTGGGTCAGGCATGGCAGCTATGGGTAAAATCCCCTTCGTGAGCAGTTACGCAGCATTTAGCCCAGGACGAAACTGGGAGCAGATTCGCACCACAATTTGCTTGAACGACCAGCCAGTACGAATTGTTGGTTCTCACGCTGGGGTGAGCGTAGGGCCAGATGGCGCCACTCACCAGATGCTTGAGGACATTGCCCTCATGCGAGTTTTGCCGAACATGGTAGTTATTGCCCCGGGCGATAGTATTGAGGCCGAAAAGGCCACCCTTGCTCTTGCCAAAGACAAGCGACCGGCTTATCTGCGCTTAGCACGTGAAGCTACCCCAGTTATCACAACCAAAGAAACGCCTTTTGAGATCGGCAAGGCATATATCTACGCCGAAGGCTCAGACGTGTCTATTATTGCGACTGGCACCATGACGTATCAGGCGCTTGTGGCTGCTGAGCACTTGTTTAAGCACGGCATCGACGCAGAAGTTGTGCATGTCCCAACCATTAAGCCACTCGATGCAGTTACTATTTTGGGCAGCGTTAAGAAGACAGGAGCTGTCATTACAGTAGAAGAAGGGCAGGTTGCTGGTGGTCTTGGTGGAGCAGTAGCCGAGCTCTTGGGTGAGCATCAACCTACAAAGATGAAACGTATTGGTATGCTCGATCGATTTGGAGAGTCAGGTAGCCCAGAAGAGCTACTAAAGCACTTTGGTCTTACTGCAAAGCACATTGAGCTAGCCGCTCATGAGATAACAGACAAAAACTAAAAAAGGAACACACATGCCATTAACATTAGAACAAATTCGAGAAAATACAGCAGCAGCCCGCCGTCTCATGGAGCGGGCTCGCAAAGAACACTTTGGTGTGGGTGCATTTAATCTCGATAATCAGGAAACACTCAAAGCTGTTGCTCGTGCAGCTGTTGCTAAAAAATCACCAGTCCTTGTAGAAGTTAGCCAAGGAGAAGTAGATGCTCTGGGCCTTCAGAACATTCGGGACATGGTAGACAATTATCGGGCAGAGCTTGGCCTCGAAATGTATATAAATCTTGATCACAGCCCAAGTGTTGAATCCGCCAAGGCGGGGATCGAAGCTGGTTTTGAATTTATTCATATCGATATCTCTCAAGCAAACCATGATGCAAGTGAGGAAGAGATAATTGCTAAAACTAAAGAAGTTGTAGAGTACGCCAAACTCACCGGGGCATTAGTAGAAAGCGAGCCACATTATTTTGGGGGCAGCTCCAACAAGCACGACGAGAAGATTGACTACGATGTAATCAAGAAAACATTTACCACTCCAGAAGGAGCCAAGCGATTTGTTGATGCCACAGGGATTGATACGTTTGCTGCGGCTATTGGTAACTTGCATGGTTCGTACCCCGTACCTAAAAAGCTAGACCTGGATCTGCTTGAGGAAATTAGAGGGGCTATAGACTGTAATATTAGTTTGCACGGTGGAAGCGGTACGCCGCTGCACTACTTCCGGGATGCCACCAAGATTGGCGTCAGTAAGATTAATATAAACTCTGACATGAGAATTGCCTTCCGTACGACGCTGGAGAAGGCTCTGAAAGAAAATCCAGACGAGTATGCTGTTGTGAAGCTGATGGATGAAGTTATCAGCGCCGTACAGGGCGTGGTAGAGAAAAAGATTGACGCTTTTGGTAGCGAAGGCAAGGCACGCCCGTAGCCTCTCGAAAAAGAATTGCACAAACACACAGTTTTATAGGATAATACCAGGTAAGCATGAGCAATACAGAAAAATCGGTGGGGATTGATGTACTTTCGGTAGGCGATGTCGTCACCGACGCTTTTATAAAATTACTCGACGATCGAGCCCAAGCCTATGACACAGACCACGGTCCAGTGCTGGCCATGCCGTTTGCAACCAAAATTCCCTTTGACCATGCAGAAGTTCTGCCTGCTGTGGGTAATGCGCCAAATGCAGCCGTAAACTTTGCAAAGTTGGGCCTAAAGAGCGGTTTGATTGCCAATGTTGGTGGCGACCAAGAAGGAAGAGAGATAATAGCAACCCTTGATAAGAATGACGTAGATACACGTTTTGTAAGAATAAACCCTAGAAAAAAGAGTAACTACCACTACGTGCTTTGGTATAAAGAAGAGCGTACCATACTGATCAAACATGAAGAGTATACGTATCGTTGGCCACACTTACGGGCATCTGAAAAACCAAAGTGGATATATTTCAGCTCTATTTCAAAAAATGCTCTAGATTTTCACGATGAAATGATCGAATCTCTCGAACGGCATCCAGATATAAAACTGGCTTTTCAGCCAGGCACATTTCAGATGGAGGCTGGAGTTGAGCGGCTAAAGCACGTGTACAAACGGGCAGAATTAGTGGCGCTTAACAAGGAAGAAGCGGCCTATGTTACCGGTGGAGACATAAAAGATATCCACGGTCTGTTTGATAAGCTTCATGCACTCGGTCCAAAGATTGTGGTTATTAGCGATGGTCCAAAGGGTAGCTATGCCAGTGATGGGGAAAACCGATATAAGATGCCTCTCTACCCAGATCCTGCGCCGCCGGTTGAGCGTACCGGAGCTGGCGATGCTTTCACTTCAACGTTCGTAGCCGCTATTATGAAGGGCAATACAGTAGAAGGAGCCTTGCAGTGGGCGCCAATTACTTCTATGAACGTAGTGCAGCATGTTGGAGCGCAGGCAGGCTTGCTTACAGAAAAAGAACTCTCGGATCTTTTAGTAAAAGCACCTGACTGGTACAAACCTAAGCGGATTTAGGCATGTCGAGATTAATATCTGATATTTTGTCGGCCAAAGAACCGGAGTTTAGTCATAATCTACATTCGTGGGAGCGTCTTGCTCATAAGCCAGCTGTAGATATTGTGTTAACCAGTGATATTCGAAACTCTATTAAACGTACAACCAAAGACCTCACTCTTGATGTGGAAGACACAACACCGAGGGAACTATATTATGGTCTGAGAAAGCAAGCTATCAATGATAGCTATATTCTTGAAAAGAAACTGGGGATTACACCAAGCGACACCAGCGCAGTAGTAACAAAGAAGATTTTGACATATGCGCACACGGTGCTCGATAAATATTCGGTATGGAATATGAAGACAAGCGTAGCTAAGCGAGTAATCAAGGCCGCACCTCCAAAAAAACTTATGAAGACACTTGGATACCGCTCTATCGATTCGGTACTGAAAAGAGAATCTCCAAACTTGCTGATTGTACTGGCCGCAATAATTGACCCTGATTATGGCGCTAAACTTGCCCCCCACTACAAAAAACTAAAAGTAAGCGATTTTGATACCAAAAAAATATCTTTAGAAGTAATTCCAGAAGATGTGCTGGCTAAGTTGCAGAAGCAAGACTATCTAGGCAGTCGATATGTTTTGTGTGCATATCAAACAGGAGCTATCGTTGTTGTCCCTCCACCCAAACGATTTGAAGGTGATGCACTTCTATTGTTAGTAAGCATAATCGAGGCAGCGAAAGGTGTAGCGATGTATTCCTCGTACTTTAAGACATTAAGTGTAGAAAAGAAATTTGGAGATGATGTTGCCAAGTTGCTCCAAGAAGGCTTAGCTATGAATTCTCGTAGTAGGATGGGAACGGGCTGGTCATCATTGCACGCATTGGCGAACAAGGACATTACAAAACTACCGGAAGAGTTGGGTCCCCACATACAGGAGGAGGATCTAAAAACTCCTTCGCTTTCTGATATTAAAGAGCTGAAGTTTTGGCACGGCAAGTTGTACGTTGTTCAGGTTCATCCAGACGGGGTAATTTCGTGTAATATTCTGGACGTACTTATAAATCTAGCTAATAACGTGCCTCATGAAAAATCTGTACGTTTGTACGGACAGAGTTATTTATGGGATGAGCTAATTGCTCGGTATTTACTCCATGAACCAATTAGAAAAATAGTAATAAATCTTAGATAGGCAGTATAAATATGTATCAAATTTGTGTTTCTGGAGCAGCAGGCGGTGAAAGCGTCGAGGAAGGCAAGGAGCTTGCCGGTCGAATCGGAGTAGCCATAGCTAAAGGCAAGCACACGCTACTAACAGGAGCAACTACAGGCTTACCAAACTATGCGGCTGAGTGCTACAAGAAAGCAGGGGGGCACGCAAGCTTGGGTATTAGCCCAGCTGCTAGCAAAATTGAGCACGTTATGAAGTATCGGTTGCCCATAAAAGCGTATGATTCGATTCTATACACAGGGCTTCATTACGTAGGCAGGGATACTTTGCTCATTGGATCGGCAGATGCTGTTATATCGGTCGGCGGGAGGATCGGCACGCTACATGAGTTTACCATTGCTTTTGAGATGGACACGCCAGTCGGTATATTGCAGGGCACTGGTGGTATAAGCACCGAAATCATGGATGTGCTACACGCTGCTGGAAAACGCACCAGGAACGATATTGTCTTTAGCGACGATCCAGAAGATCTACTCAAGCAACTCACTGAAATTTTGAACCGGGAAAATAAAAAGTATCTCAATCTTTACAGATAACAAACTAGCGAACTGCTACAATATAGGCAGTGAGTAAGTTTAATCTTAAGAGCAGTTATAAACCGACTGGCGACCAGCCAGCGGCTATTGATGCGCTGGTAAAGAATTTAGAAAAGTCAGTTAAAGAGCAAACTCTTCTTGGCGTAACTGGCTCAGGAAAGACATTTACAATGGCTAATGTGGTCCAAAAAGTCCAAAAGCCGACCCTGGTGCTTTGCCACAACAAAACCTTAGCGGCCCAGCTATACAGTGAATTCAAGCAGTTCTTTCCCGACAACGCAGTTCATTATTTTGTAAGTTACTTCGATTATTACCAGCCAGAAGCATACATTGCTCGTTCCGATACGTATATTGAGAAGGACTCACAAATCAATGAAGAAATTGATCGATTGCGTCATGCCGCAACTTCGTCGCTTTTGAGTCGACGGGACGTGTTGATCGTGGCTAGTGTGAGCTGTATTTACGGCATTGGATCAGTTGAGGATTATGGAGATTTGGCAGTATCAATAAAAGTTGGCGAAACTCGTAAGCGAGATAAGTTGTTACGCCACCTAACAGATATTCAATATGAGAGGAATGATATAGATTTTCATCGTGGGACGTTCCGTGTTAGAGGTGATGTAGTAGATATTTACCCAGCTTCAGAGGAAATAGCCTACCGAGTTGAATTTTTTGGTGATGAAATCGAAAAGATTACGAAACTAGATCCATTAACAGGTGAGATATTGAGCAAACTCGATAGCCTAAAAGTATACCCAGGGAGTCACTATGTTACGCCGCAAGAAAAATTAAAGGGTGCTTTAAGTAAAATCCGTAATGAGCTAGATGAGCGATTAGCACTATTCAAGAAGAACGGTCAACTTTTGGAGGCGCAGCGCTTGGAGCAGCGAACTAATTTTGATCTGGAGATGATGGAAGAGACAGGATTTGTAAAAGGTATAGAAAACTACAGTCGTTACCTGACAAATCGAGAAGAAGGCGATCAGCCAGCTACGTTACTCGATTATTTCCCAGACGACTATCTAATGTTTATCGACGAAAGCCATATGACGATTCCGCAAGTTCGAGGTATGTACAACGGTGATCGGGCTCGCAAAGAAGTGCTCGTAGAACATGGTTTTCGCTTGCCAAGTGCACTCGACAACAGACCGCTTAATTTCACTGAATTCGAGCGACACGTTAACAACGTCGTATATGTAAGTGCAACCCCAGCCGACTATGAGCTTTCAAGAAGCCCTGAACCCGCCCAGCAAATTATTCGACCAACCGGCCTACTTGATCCTGAGATCGAAGTACGTCCAGTCACACACCAAGTCGATAACTTAATTGAAGAAATTAGAAAGACTATTGAGAGCAAGCACCGTGTCCTGGTTACGACTCTTACAAAACGAATGTCGGAAGACCTAACAGAATACCTGCAAGAATTAGGCATAAAAGTGGCGTACCTGCACAGTGAAGTAGAGACACTCGAGAGAACGGATATTTTGCGAGACCTACGTCTTGGCGTGTATGACGTAGTTGTTGGAATCAACTTGCTCCGTGAAGGCTTGGACCTGCCAGAAGTTAGTTTGGTGGCAATTTTAGATGCAGACAAAGAAGGTTTCTTGCGTAGCGATGCAGCACTGATCCAGACAATTGGGCGAGCTGCCCGTCATCAGGAAGGCCGAGTAATCATGTATGCCGACCGGATAACGGGCAGCATGAAGCGAGCAATTGACGAAACAAACAGGCGACGTAAAATCCAGGAAGAGCACAATAAGAAGCATGGGATTACTCCAGAGAGTATTGCCAAGATGATCGACAAGGGTCTGCGCCCAGATCTTCCAGATAGCGAAAAACCAAAACTCGATCTTAAAAAGATTCCAAAAGATGAGTACAAGCATCTCATTCGAGACCTTAACGCACAAATGCAAATGGCATCAGGCAACTTGCAGTTCGAGCGTGCGGCCGAATTGAGAGACATGATACAAGAAATCGAAGCCAAGCTTTAGCAGTGCGCAGTTACGATTGATTTAAAATTGATGTGGTCAAAGTGTCCGTCAAAGCCTCGTTCGGAAGCGAGTGCAGTGAGGCGCTTGCCGATATTTCGGAGAGTTTTAGGATGAGCTATTTCGAGATGCCTGCCCTTTTTATGTTCGATCTCGACATTACTAAAGTTTTCAAATACTTCTTCCCAAGTTTTGCCTTGAGACCAAGAGTCGCTATCGAATACCTGGATATGCATAGGGGTTTGTTTTGGTAATGCCTGTGCGAGTTTGCCGGCATCACCACTGAGAAGGTGACGAATAGTCGACAGAGACTGGATATAGTACTCAGGGTCTTTATGGATTGTTGCTGGATAGTGCCGAAGATTCGGCCCAATTAGCTGGAGCGCTAATTTTCCTAAGGTGATAGCCTCTGGGCCAAGCTGAGCGACTATGCCAGGCAGTTCTGTCGCTTTTGCTGCTCGAGCAAAACAAGGGGCAGTTAAGTCTGCGTAAACCATTCTTCTGTCTGGGCTGTACGCTTCTATGCCAAAACCAAATCCTGTCATTGCTCCCCGTGATTCACCAAGGGCAATGACTTCGTGGGGGCGCAGTTTATCTTCAAACCGAATGACATGATCCAAGATACGGTTCATATTGTAGGCTGTGCGAGGCAAGCTTGTTTCGTGTGCTAATTTTAGGCGTTCAACAAAAGATAGTCTTGAGTTTTGAATTTCTCCTTCGGGCCCAATCATTATGTGGGTGTAGCCTAAGCGCATGGTTTCTTCCATAGTTAAACGGTTGTGGCCTTTTGTTGAGGTCATCCAGGCGGTGGTCGACACAATGGCTGTGTCGCTGCGCAGGTGCCGTGGAGAGGCTATAAGTACTGGATAGACTGAGCCGTCATCTAGATGTGCATGCTGAAAACGGATATCTCCAGCTCTCACGTGCAATTGATTTGTTTGTCGAATATTCTCAACTTCTGCATCAAACTCGGGCAAAAAAATACCCCCAGTATCCTGAGGGTTTATAATTTCAGCACTTTTTTCATGCTGATTCTGAGTATCTATAGCTTCGCTAGATCGGTACACGCTTGCTGTGCTCCTTAACTTACGCTTATCGTAATTCAAAACGCACCTTTTGTACATACTATTTTGTGTCTGCAAATGTCTTCTCTGGAACAACGGCCGGAACTCTTATATACTATGTATCTATATGGCGAATATCACTCGGGACGATATCTTAAAATTGGCTCAACTCAGCAAGCTCAAATTAACAGATGAGCAGGTAGAGCATTTTACGCATGACATAGCATCAATCGTAGAATACGTAGAGCTCTTGCAGAAAGTCGACGTGAGTGGGCTCGAGCCAACAGACCAAGTGACGGGTCTCGTGAACGCATGGCGAGAGGATAAAGAGATTGACTACGAAGCCTCGCCGGATGAACTTTTGAAAAACGCTCCCGATACGGAAGGTCACCAAATTAAAGTAAAGCGGGTGATCGAATAATGTCAGACTGGAAGCCTCTTAAGGAAATCGCTAGCGATGTATCCTCTGGCAAGATTACGGCAGTTTCGCTTGTTCAAAAATCTTTGAAAAAACTTGACGAGCAAAAGGAATTCGACAGCATCATTGCAGTTCTCGAGGAATCTGCGCTTGAGCGAGCTGAGCAAATTGATGCAAACGTTACAGCAGGGAAAAGTATTGGACGACTTGCTGGTGTGCCGTTTATAGCAAAAGATAATTTTCTGGTATTTGGAGCCAAAACCACGGCTGCTAGTAATATCTTGAAGCCGTTTGAGGCACCGTATCAGTCAACTGCTATCAAGAAGCTAGAAGCAGAAGGTGCTATTTGTGTAGCCAAGGCCAACCTCGATGCATTTGCGCACGGTAGTAGTACTGAAAACAGCGATTTTATGACGACCAAGAACCCTCGTGACAAAACTCGAGTACCTGGTGGAAGCTCTGGTGGTTCGGCAGCAGCTATTGCTCTGGATCTTGCGCCGTTTGCTCTTGGCACAGACACTGGTGGCTCGATCCGCTTGCCTGCAAGTTTTTGTGGTGAAGTGGGCTACAAACCAACCTATGGTTTAGTTTCTAGAAGTGGTGTGGTGGCAATGGGCAGTAGCTTGGATGTTATTGGGCCAATTACGCATACTGTTGAAGATGCTGCCTTGGTGCTTGATTGTATGGCCGGCAAAGACCAGTTAGACGGCACAACGATTGATAGAGAAGAATCGTATGTTGATTTAGATGGCAACGACCTAAGTGGAATTACATTCGGTGTTGTTAAGGAGTACTTTGATGAAGGCTTGACCCCAGAAGTACGTTCAGTTATCGAAAATTCAATCCAAGAGATAAAAAACAAAGGTGGAACAATAAAAGAAGTCAGCTTACCTTCGCTCCCACTTTCATTGGCGGTGTATTATGTGCTCTGTCCAGCCGAAGTTAGCAGCAATTTGAGCCGCTACGATGGCCAGCGTTACGGCTTTTCGGAGGAATCAGCAAAGGATCTCGAAGAAAGCTATGAAAAAAGTCGTTCAAAGGGTTTTGGCGATGAAGCAAAGCGACGAATTATGACCGGCACGTATGTACTAAGCAGTGGTTATTACGATGCGTATTATCAAAAGGCTCAGCTGGTTCGCACAAAGATTATTAACGAATATAATGCGGCACTACAATCTTGTGATGTCCTGCTCGGCCCCGTTGCTCCTACGCCGGCTTTTAAGATTGGCGAGAACACAAAAGACCCACTTAAGATGTATCTAACAGATATTATGACCGTTAGTGTAAACTTGGCAGGGGTTCCTGCAATTAGTATCCCCGCAAATAAGAAAACGAATGATTTGCCAATTGGTTTGCAGCTGATTGGTCAACAAAAACAAGATAAAAAGCTGCTCTCGATTGCACATAACGTAGAAGGAGTATTGAAATGAACATAAAAGATCTAGGCCCAGAGGAAATAGCAGCAATTATTTTTGGTGGGTTATTGATATTGGTGATTTTGGCTTTTGTAGTACGAAAATTACTGAAGCGACAAAAGAGAGATTACTTTTTGAAGTCTTGGAAGTCTTTGCAGTCAAGATGCGCCGATAAATCACAGTGGGCAACCGCAATTTTTGAAGCAGATGATCTGCTAGATAATGCCCTAAAAAAACGGAAAATGAAGGGCAAGACAATGGGCGAAAGATTGGTGGCTGCCCAGAATACTTTTACCGATAACGACTCTGCATGGTATGGTCACAAACTTCGCATGAAGCTCGAAGAAAAGCCGGGTACTGCGCTTAAGAAACAAGATGTTAAGAAGGCTCTACTGGGCCTTGGGCAAGCTTTGAGAGATTTGAGGGTCATGTAGTGAGCGAGTATTTACCAACCATTGGTATCGAGTGCCATGTGCAGCTCAAAACCAAAACCAAGCTATTTGCAGCGGTTGGTAATGATGCTCGTGTGGCTCCTCCCAACACACTTGTAAGCCATATTTGTCTTGGTATGCCTGGTGCATTGCCAGTACTCAACAAGCGAGCGGTAGAGCTAGCTGCAAAAGCGGCCTTTGCGCTCAAGACAAAACCGCAGAAGTTTAGTAAGTTTGACCGAAAGCACTACTTTTACCCCGATCTTCCGAAGGGCTACCAGATCAGTCAGTTTAATCACCCAGTAGTTATTGGGGGCGAGGTGGATATCGTAGTAGATGGGCAGAAGAAGAAAATTGGAGTCACCAGAGCTCACCTAGAAGAAGATGCTGGCAAGAACACTCATCCAGCTGGTAAAGAATATAGTCTTGTCGATCTGAACCGTGCAGGCACGCCGCTTCTCGAAATTGTCAGCGAGCCAGACATGCACACTGCAGCCGAAGCTCGTGCGTATGTGAGCGAGCTGTACCTCCTTATGAAGTATGCCGACGTCACAGAAGGTGATTTGTATCACGGCAATATGCGCTTTGATGTGAATATTAGTGGGAGCAAAGACCCAAATAAGCTAGGTAATAGAAGTGAGATTAAAAACCTGAATAGTTTTAAGGCAGTCGAAAAAGCTGTTGAGTATGAGATTAAGCGTCAAACCGAACAGCTCGAAAAGGGCAAAGAAATAAAGCAAGAAACTCGGGGCTGGGACGATGCAAAGCAAAAGACATTTGCTCAGAGAACAAAAGAAGAAGCGCATGATTATCGATATTTCCCAGACCCAGATATTCCGCCAGTGCAGCTAGACGATGCATTTATAGAAAAGGCCAAGGTCGAGATGCCAGAATCTATGCCCGATGATTGGCGAGATAAGCTGAGCAAACTTCAGTTAGAGCAGGCAGCAATCGAAACATTGATTACAGCAAACGCAGAGCTAGAACAGTTCTCCTATCTTGAATGCGTGGAAGCGAAGATGGATAATCCAGACGAAGCCAAGTTCTTGGTTAATTGGTATGTCAATATGTTGATACCGTTGGCTCGAGAAGAAAAGTTTACACTTTATGAGCCACATCTTTCTCTAGCGTCTACAATTTATGATCTTGTTAAAGCTAACAAATTGAGCTCGACTAACGCAAAAGCCCTTTATGCAGATTTACTTAGTTTGGATGTCGGTTCTTGGCCAGAGATCGTGGAAAAATATGCAGAAGACAAAGGCTACATCCAGAACTCCGATGAGGGCGAGATAGAAGCGATCGTTCAACAGGTGCTTGATGCAAATGAATCAGCAGCCAATGACGTTAAAAATGGTGAAATGAAAGCCATTGGATTCTTGGTTGGGCAAGTTATGAAAGCTAGCCAAGGCAAAGCCAACCCAGCAATGGCCCAAAAAATAATCAAAGAAAAACTTGGGGTATAGTATGCCGAAAGTACGAAAAGCAGTTATTGCCGCCGCAGGGTTTGGCACAAGGTTTTTGCCTCAGACAAAAGCCATGCCGAAGGAAATGCTACCAATTGTCGATAAGCCAGTGATCCAGTATGTAGTTGAGGAACTCGTTAGAGTTGGTATCGAAGATATCATTATTGTCACCGGGTATTCCAAGCGAAGTATCGAAGACCACTTCGACGAACCAAATGCTGACCTGGTCGCAAACCTTATCCAGGGCGGGCCGAAAAAAGCAAAGCTACTCGATGAAGTAAATAGCATTTCTGATTTGGCTAACTTTATTTATATCCGCCAAAAAGGTCCGTATGGTAATGGTACGCCGATATTAAATTCTGAGCACATCATTGGGGACGAACCTTTTATCTACACATTTTGCGATGATTTTATTGAAGCAAGTCCACCGAGTTTTCAACAAATGATAGACACTTACGAAAAGTATCAAGCGCCAGTTATGAGTTGTATCAAGTCTAGCTCTGATGAAGATTATGATCGATACGGATTTGCAGCCGGTCAAGAAGTTGAGCCCGGGGTTATAAAAGTTACTAGCATTGCCGAAAAGCCAGGCAAAGAAAAGGCACCGTCTCAACTTGCCACCGTGAGTGGATATCTGTTGACTCCAGAAATATTTGGGTATCTGCAAAAGCAGCAAGAAACGCTAAAAGAAGGTGAAGAATTTGTAAGTAACCAGGCACTCCAAATGATGGCCAACGATGGGCACGATGTTATTGCGCTCGAGATAAAAAACGCCACATACTATGATGCTGGTGATAAGCTGGAATACATAAAGACAACTATTGATTTTGCTTTGCGGCACCCCGATATAAAAGATGAAGTTCTTGCTCATATAAAATCAAAAGTAGATTCTCCTTCAGCCCGAGGGGGTGTATAATAGTCATTATGGATAGCACATGGTTTGAGGTACTGGTAATTATACTTGGGGTGATGCTCGGCATCTTCCTTATTCTGAATATCGTATTGGCAGTAGTTCTTATTAAGATTGGGAAATCTATTAAGCGAATTACAGATCATGCAGAGCATATTGCTGATACAGCCGATCATGTTGGCGATTTTTTCCGTGCCGCTGCGCCTCCTCTGGCAATATTGAAAATAATCGCTAACATTGGTGAAGCAATTCAGAATAAGGCTGGAAAAAAGGGTAAATAATATGTCAAAGAAGAGTACAAACTTTGCGGTGGGAACAATTGTAGCTGCAGCAGTGGGGTACATTGCTGGCATACTTACTGCGCCAAAATCTGGCAAAGAAACACGCAGGGACATCGCCAATAATGCTTCTAAGGCAAAAACAGAAGGCGAAAAACAATTAAAAGGGCTGTATAGCGATCTGCAAGACACGATTGATAAAGCGAATAAGCAGGCGCAAAAGGCAAAAGGCAAAGCGAGCAAAGAATATAATGAAGCTCTTGCCAAAGCTGAAGACGCAAAAAAGAAGGCCAAACTACTACTCAGCGCCCTACACGATGGAGACGCAGACGACCCAAACCTAAAAGCAGTTATCAAAGAAGTCTCTTCTGCAAAGACAAACCTGGTTAAGTTTATTAAGAAATAATCCCTCATGATGTATAAGAGGAAAAATCTCACGTGGGGAGTTCTTTACATATATGCCATCTAAAAAAAATAGCACAGCTCTAGCTCCTGAAGATTTTGTACATCTGCACAATCACACGCAGTATAGTTTGCTAGATGGCCTCACTAAAGTTCCTGAGCTAATCGATTTTATCGACGAGTCAGGCATGAAAGCCGTCGCCATGACAGACCATGGTACATTGTCTGGCGCCATCGAATTTTATAAGGCAGCCAATGCTAAAAAGATAAAACCTATTGTTGGCATCGAAGCGTACGTTGCTCCAAGAAAGCATACAGATAAAGACCCTGGGTCCGATAAGCAATACTTTCACTTGATCATTTTGGCGATGAATAACAAGGGTTACGAAAATCTTATGCAACTCAGTACTATTTCTAACCTCGACGGGTTTTACTACAAGCCAAGACTTGATCACGACTTGCTAGAAAAGTACAACGAGGGCCTGATTGTGCTTTCTGGGTGTATCAACGGAGAAGTTGGAGATGCACTCCGTCAAGGTCAATATGACCAGGCAAAGAAGGTTGCCGAGTGGTACAAGTCAGTATTTGGCGATCGTTATTATATTGAGATTCAGGATCACGGGCATAAAAATCATCCGAGTTCGTGGGCTGACCAGATTGCGGTAAATGACAAAGCATTTAAATTGGCGGATGAGCTCGGAATTAAAACAACAATAACAGGTGATGCTCATTACTTGCGTCATGAAGACCAAGAAGCACACGAAATCCTGCTTTGCGTTCAGACAGGGTCATTCCTGAGCGATGAAAAGAGGATGAGCCTAAAAGATTTTGAGCTACATGTTGCTAAGCCTGAGGAGATTATTGGTCGGTGGGGTGCAGAGCATCCGGAGTCCATTAAAAATACAAAAGAAATTGCCGATCGGTGTGACCTCTCGCTAGATTTGGGCAAAATTCTTATTCCTAAATTCCCGGTACCAAAGGGCGAAACAGAACAATCTGTGCTCCGTAAGATGGTGTACGAGGGCTTAGTGTGGCGGTATGCAAATACCACGCAAGAAAAAGCCAAAACACTTACGGAAGCAGAAATAAAAAAGATACTTCCCAAAGATGTTAATGAACGAGCAGAGTACGAACTGACAGTAATTAACGAGATGGGCTTTAATGGATATCTTCTTATTATTGCTGATTTTATAAACTGGGGTAAAAATAAAGGAATTATCTTTGGTCCTGGTCGTGGTAGCGCAGCTGGGTCAATCATTGCTTATGCACTTAATATTACTGAATTAAACCCCTTAGATTACGATCTACTATTTGAACGATTCTTGAACCCAGATCGAATAAGTATGCCTGATATTGATATTGATATTCAGGATACTCGCCGAGGCGAAGTTATTGAATACTGTATCGAGAAGTATGGAAAAGACCGAGTTGCTAACATTGTGACGTTCGGCCGGATGGCAGCCCGTAACGCTGTACGTGACGTTGCCAGAGTTTTACAGGTACCGTATGCAGATGCAGATCGACTTGCAAAGATGATCCCCCCGCCGGTACAAGGGCGACATATTCCGCTGGAAACTTCATTGAAGAATGATGTCGATCTTGCAAATGAATATGAAACGAATGAGCGCTCACGTGAAGTCTTCGATCTAGCTGTTCGTCTGGAAGGAACTATCCGAAGCCACGGCGTTCACGCAGCAGGTGTAGTGATCGCACCAGATGATATCGTCAAGTTTACACCGCTCGAAATGGCGCAAAAGGGTGTAGTAGCTACCCAGTATTCTATGTGGCCAATTGAGGACCTCGGTCTTTTGAAGATGGACTTTTTGGGGCTATCTAACCTTACGATCATTAATAACGCCATGCGTATTATTAAAAGAGTGTATGGCAAGACCATAGATCTCAGCACTCTTCCACTCGACGACCAGAAAACGTATAAGCTCTTTCAAAAAGGTGATACTACTGGAGTATTCCAGCTAGAGTCCAGTGGCATGAAGCGCTATTTGAAAGCCTTAAAGCCTACTACTTTTGAAGATATCGTTGCTATGGTTGCTCTGTATCGCCCAGGGCCAATGCAATTTATCGATGATTTTATTGCCCGTAAACACGGTGAAAAGGAGATCACATACCTGCATCCTAAAATGGAAGGTGCCCTGAGTAACACATATGGAGTTTTGGTGTATCAAGAACAAGTGATGCAGATATCTAAGGATATGTGTGGTTTTACCGGCGGTCAAGCGGATACTCTGCGCAAAGGTGTTGCCAAGAAAATTCCTTCAGTTTTAGCAAAAATGAAAGTTGAATTTATTGAAGGTGCCATAGAAAATTCAAATGCAGACCGTGCATTAATGGAAAAATTCTGGAAACAACTTGAAGATTTTGCTGCCTATTGTTTTAACAAAAGTCACGCAGCTTGTTATGGCCTCATTGCATACCAGACAGCGTACCTGAAAGCACACTATCCAGCAGCCTTTATGGCGGCGCTCATGACTAGCGACTACGACGATACGGACCGTTTAGCAATCGAGATTGCCGAGTGTCGAAGCATGGGCATAGAAGTCTTGCGACCAGATGTCGACGAATCATTTTTAGAGTTTGCTGTCATCAAGAATGACGAGGGGAAAGATCGAATTCGTTTTGGCATGAATGCAATTAAAAACGTTGGATCTGCTGCAGTTGAGGAAATTATCCGTGCACGAAGTGAAGATGGTGGATTTAAAAACTTAGAAGATTTCTTGAGCAAAGTTAACCACCGTGTCGTAAACAGAAAGACTTTAGAGAGTTTAGTAAAATCTGGTGCTATGGATCGATTTGCTGATCGTTCGGTGCTTCTTAACAATCTAGATGTTTTGATTGCGTTTGCCAGCCGAGCTCAAAAAGATATGGCAAGTGGACAGATCGGTTTATTTGCTGATAGTGAGCTTGCGTCGTCTGTTGCAGCTCAGCTGTCATTACAGACAGACGGCGAAACTTATCCTTCTCGTCAGCAACTTTTATGGGAGAGAGAACTATTGGGGATTTACCTGAGCAGCCACCCGTTAGAAGATTATAAGTTGTTCCTAGAAGAGCAGTGTGTCCCTATCGGACAAATAACTACAGAAATGGACGGGAAGTCAGTACGAATCGGTGGTTCGATTACCGACATTCGTGAAATAGTAACCAAAAAAGGCCAAAAGATGGCATTTGTGAAAATTGCAGATACAACTAGTGAAGTAGAACTAATTCTATTCCCTGGATCTTACCAGCAGACGATGGGTATCTGGGAAAGGGATGCTGTAGTCTTGGTCGATGGCAAAATAAACTGCAAAGACCGTGAAGGCAAAACCAGTGACGAGATAAAAATAATGGTTGATAATGCAAGAGAAGTTACGCACCAACAAGCAGCAGCGTATCAGTCTACAGGCAAGAAGAAGCGAATTCCAAAACCAACTGCTAAAAAACCGGTCAAACACCTAAAAAAACAAGAAAAGCCGGCTGATGATATAGAGCGAAGATTGTATATTCGTATGGACGCATCTGACGAAGTGCGTTTAAGTAAGTTAAAAAGTGTTATAGATGATCGTCCTGGCACCACTCCTGTCGTTCTAGTTGTTGGTAATGACCAGAGCAAACAGATTATTCGCTTGCCTAGTTCCATCAGCCCAGACGAAGATCTTATCACGAGTGTAACGGCGATATTTGGCAAAGAGTCAGTCAAGTATCAGTAAATCGTACCAGCGGTCTGTATAAGGATTGCAGCCAGTGCCAGCATGGCCAACAGAGTCATATCAATCAGTGGATGCTTGACTATGAACTTTTCACTAATCCGCAGGAATCTCCTCATGCCGTGCGCATGAGTTATCAATAGATATACAATTATTCCCCCGATCAAGATACCAAAAGCGAAGCCACTCCATGGTGCCTTGCCGTCAGTTATGGTTTGGATGTGGCTAATCTTAGTCTGCCCGTTGGTTAGCGTCTGAGTAACTGGAACGGCTTGAGCTTCGGCTGGCTTAGCGTACATGGCTACCACAATAGTCTCCGGACCTTTACCCTGGTAGTCTGGTGCATTAGCAATGCCAAATCCGACTTCTGTGAGTTCAGGATCAACAATATTTGCTCGGTGTGATGGGCTGTTCATCCAGCCACTAACTGTAGACTTACTGGTAGCAAAGCCAAATGCCAGATTCTCGGCACTCTTAGAATATTTATAGCCTGCCTGATCTATAAAATACCAAGGTTCTTTGCCATCAGGCGTGACGTGTGACCAATAATTTTTGTCTACCATGTCCTTGGCTTTAGCCTGCGCAGCAGCTGTAAGCTGATCATTTTTAACGAGCGGCTTAACATCGCTAGATGAGCGCTCTTTGTTGGTATCCTCAACCAGTGCTTCTACTGTAATGCCAGAAGCGTAGCTCAGTACTTCATCGTGGCTTTTTTTCTTGAAGTTACCGCTTAGTGAAATGAATAGGCCGAGTCCTACAAATAGGAGCAGGGGAAGATAGGGCGCATACACCCTTAAAAAGCTTTTGCTGTGTTTTCTGTGTGATGGTTTTTGTTTGACTGGCATAAGCGGAAATCAATGCGTATAACTATAGCATTTTAGGGCAAGGTTCTCAAGGTGTTGTATGTGATAAAAAGTGAAACGCAAAGTGGGGTGATGGGCTAAAGAGCCGCAAGAGGTTGGGTACTCGTTGGATTTCCCCAACCTCTGTCTTCTTTGAATGACTTATGCCAGTGCGGGCTCGCTCTGAGTTAGCTCTTCGAGTTCCTGCAGAAGACGAGTCTGCTCAGCTTCGAGCTTGCCGATGCTGGTCGCATCATCTGCTGCTTGGCTCATGAGTTTGATCTCGAGATGCCGCCCTCGGGTTTTTTCGAGTGTCTGGATTGAATTGCCGATGGTGGCAAGACGCTCACGGGTGTTTGCGATCACCAGGATCTGGGCTTCTTGGTAAACTTCACCAAGATTTTCAGCTGATACTGAGCCTGACTTGACACGCTCAAGCGTGGCGTAGGCCTGGATGATCTTTTGGATGTTCTCCTCAGCACCTTCCGGCAAGGTGTACTCGACGGTGATCGTCTTGTTCTTGTTAATGAGGGTCATAAAACCCACTCCGACGAGAACGATGAGTGCCACACCGATGTAAAAGACTGCCTCTGGGGTAGTCATGAATTAATCACGCTCCTAAATTGCGTTTCACAAAGGTAGGATTACCTTATACTATATATTATAGCACAAGCTTAATGGAATGTCAATTGATACAGTGCCATGGCAGCCGCTTGGACGACATTAAAAGACTCTTTTTCCCCGAACATAGGAATTTCAATTATTGCATCCATGTGTTCTAACAAATCGTTGTCGATGCCGGTAACCTCGCTACCTAGTAAAAGGGCTAGCTTCCTCGGCGATTTATAATCCGGTAGCTTTACGCTAGTGCTGTCTTGTTCTAGGCCGACAATCTCAAAGCCGCTAGACTTTAGATTGCTAATAACTTCTTCAATAGTATCTTGATGTTCCCATGGCAGGCTCGTTTCTGCTCCTAAAGAGGTTTTTTCAATCTGGGTAGCTAATTTTCGGGTAATATGCGGCAAACGAGTATCGTTAGCGGTTGGTGGGTATGGTGAATAGCCACTCAAGATAACTTTGCTGACGCCCAAACCCTCACAGGTGCGCAGCAACGACCCAATGTTGTGGGCGCTCCGGATGTTATGAGCAATAACTACAATCTCTTTTTCCATTTGACCTATTATAGCTCCTTTATCGCTGTTACAGATAAGCTTCTTATGGTTAAATAGAGGTAATGAGTCAAGATGCACGAGCTAGCGAAGAGCAAGCCACCAGACGACGTTCCCAGATACTTGGCATGGGCTATACCGACACGTCCGTTGGGGATAAGCAGTTGTTTAAAGACGTTTTAACGATCCCAGAGCTCCAACAACTAAAAGTAATCCCGTTATACGCAGATCAACATCATATTACCTTTGGTGTGACAAACACAACCTCACATCAGACGATGGAGAGCTTGCGCAATCGTTTTATGGATCAGCGCCTGAGCTTTACACTCATATCCGATACGGGCTTTTCAGATTACATGAAACTGTATAACCCACCGAAAGAGGTTGTATATCAAGATATTGAATTTTCCAAAGGTGATAACTCACAGCTATTTGCAGAGGTTAGCAGAACTCTTGATACCGTGGTTTCTGACGATATCTTGGCGTATCTTGTTAAACAAACCTTTCGCCTAAAAGGTTCAGACATCCACTTGGAATGCCAAAAAGAGGCGGTCCGGATACGTATTAGGGTTGATGGCGTTTTGCACCCGATTGCCATGCTGTCCTATCCAAAATACAAGACACTCCTATCTTCTGTGGCAGTAGCCGCCAATATTAGTACCGGTGATCCAAACCCTCAGACTGGCCACATAAATAAGACGTATCGACTAGCTACGGGCGAAGAAATTACCATGAACCTTCGAGTCGAAGCGATTGTTACAGCTTATGGGATAGACGTTGTGATGCGTTTGTTCAACTTCGATCTATCTCTATTAAAGCTCGACAATCTTGGGCTGGACGAGCGAGAGCGAGCAGTAGTCGATGAAATTATCAAACACCCATCTGGTCTGGTGTTGACTGTTGGGCCAACCGGCTCAGGTAAGACCACTACTCTCTACTCGCTGATTAGTACACTAAACTCACCCGAGCGAAAAATAATTACTTTAGAGGATCCAATCGAATACTACTTGCCCGGCATTATGCAGATTCCTGTCCATGGAGATCAAAACAGTGAAGGCTTTGCAGAGAAGTTCCGTGCCGTCCTGCGCCTTGACCCAGATGTAGTGATGGTCGGCGAGATCCGAGACAAAGACACAGCTCGCACGGCCTTGCAAGCCTCACTTACGGGGCATTTAGTCCTCTCTACTTTTCATGCTCAATCTTCATCTGCGGCGCTTACTCGTCTTATAGACTTTGTGGGCATCAACCCACTGTTTGCTAGCTCTATACAACTTATTATGTCGCAGCGCCTTATTCGCCGTCTCGACGACACCAGCAAGGAGGCATACGAGCCAGAGGAGAGTGTTAAGCGCCAGCTACAGGAAGTAGTTGATTCGTTACCTCCAGGAGTAGAAAAGCCTAGCCTTGAAGGTCTAAAGCTTTTTAGGGCTAAAGAAACTCAGGAAAACCCCTTTGGCTACAAAGGTCAGATAGCTATTCGTGAACAACTGCAGATGACAAAAGGTGTGCGTGAAATATTAGCACAGCCACCAGCTCAGATTTCTACCGAAATGATCGAGGAAAAGGCTATCGCTGACGGCATGATTACTATGCTGCAAGACGGCGTACTAAAGGTAATTGCAGGAACCACTACGCTCGACGAAGTCTACCGTGTAGTCGGCTAAAGTTCTTCAAATTCTCGGGCTGCGGTTAGGACTGCACGACCTATAACGTTTTCTCCGCCTGATGCCCACATCTCTGTTTCGATTATCGAAGGAGTAGTAATAACAGGTTCACCGGATGTTTGGATGACTGTGAAGTAGTCGCTCATGACATCTTTACGTGAGTCTTCTGAGATAACTGTAAATTCGTTCCCAGTTAAATGGTCGATAACTTTGGCTGCACTTCTGTACGAACTATGTGCTTTAACATCTTTAGGTACATGAATAACCTCAAGATTTTCCATAAGCCTAGACTCAAAGTCGTCAGGTATGCTTTCGTATACACTCATAATTAACAATAATTCTACAACTAAACAATGATTTTGGCAATAGCTGGGACGAGACGATCGTCGAATACTGAAGGAATAATTTCCTGTGGGCTTGGGTTTTCTACTAAGCTAGCGATCGCTTCGGCAGCCGCAATCTTATGCGCAGTAGTAATTCGCTTTACTTTATTATCAAGAGCGCCACGAAACACGCCTGGAAAAACCAAGGCGTTATTAACCTGATTTGGGAAGTCACTGCGTCCAGTTGCCACAACAGCTGCACCTGCTTCTAGCGCTAGGTCTGGCATAATCTCTGGGTCCGGGTTGGCCATAGCAAAGATAATTGGATCCTTGGACATACTTCTTACATGCTCCGGAGTGAGGATGTTGCCACGGCTTACACCAATAAAAATGTGAGCACCTGTTACAGCTTGGGCTAAGTCTCCTGATTTGTTGCTCACAACAATACTGTCGTCGATCAATTTCTGCTTGGTAGAGTTTAGGTCTTCACGTTTCTCGCCGATAATCCCTTTGCTGTCTACTGCAATGATCTGGCAGCCCGGCGCATAGCGCTTAATAAGTCGCATAATGGCTACTCCTGCTGCTCCCACACCATTCACCGCAATAGTTGATTGGTTAAGATCAAGCCCGGTTACTTTGCCGGCATTGATGAGTCCGGCTAACACTACAATCGCTGTTCCGTGTTGGTCATCGTGCATAACAGGGATAGAAAGTTCATTTTTTAGGCGGTCTTCGACTTCAAAACAAAGTGGCGCAGCAATATCTTCTAAGTTAATGCCTCCAAATCCCGGAGCGATTGCCTTAACGGTAGCAACGATTTCGTCTGCAGAGTGTACATCAAGCACAATTGGCACGGCATCGATGTCCGCAAAGTGCTTAAACAGCATTGCTTTACCTTCCATAACAGGCAAGGAAGCCTTTGGCCCAATATCGCCGAGGCCCAATACCGAGGAGCCATCGCTAACAACTGCCACGCTGTTGCCGGTCCAGGTATAGTTGGGTGTTTCTGCTTCGTTCTCGCTAATGAGCTTACTAACAGCTCCTACACCTGGTGTGTAGTAGATGGCTAGCTGATCGGGGTTATCAATCGATGTTTTTAAATCAATACTAATCTTGCCTTTAAGCTCGGCATGTTTCTTGAGTGCTTCTTGTTTGTAATCCATAAGCACTCATTATAGACCATTTTGTTGGTCTGTTTACTTTATTAACAGATGTGGTATACTTGTATCAATAAAGCTCTACTAGAGTTTCAATATAAGTAAATGTATATGAGGTTTTAATGCATCCTTTAGTAAAGGCTGTTGCCGATCAGCACAAAAAACACCAAGTTGTAGACGTTAAAAGCGGCGATACTGTTCGTGTTCACCAAAAAATCCGAGAAGGTAACAAAGAACGTGTGCAGGTTTTTGAAGGCCTTGTTATTCGGACTGACCGCAAAAACAGCCAAACCAGCAGCATAACCGTTCGCCGAATTACCAGTGGTATTGGCGTAGAGAAGTCATACTTACTCCACAGCCCTCTTGTGACAAAGGTTGAAGTTGTAAAGCGAAGTAAAGTACGCCGAAACTACCTAACTTACATGCGAGCTCGAACTGGTAAGTCTGCTCGACTTTCTAGTGTTGATTTTGACAAGACATCCGTAAACACAGTTGCCGAGGCACCGAAAAAAGAAGAACCTAAAGAAGCTCCAACAGCTGAAAACGAAGAAGCAAAAGAGCAGCCAGAAGAAGCAAAGGCTGAAGCTCCAAAAGAAGAAAAGCCAACCGAAACTACCGAAGAAAAATAAGTTCTTTCTCAGGTACTTGAATTTATGTACAGCCTAGTGCATAGTGATCTAGTTGGTGACTAGACAAGCTTATATGGATTTTGAAAAGGAAATAAACCACTTCGCAAAGCAAGTTGAACCGAGTGGCTTTGAGATTAGTGAAGCTGCTCAGTCTGTTGCTGTCCAGGCTCTTGAAGAAGTCGATAGTCGCTATGGTGAAAACTCAGCAAAACCTCTTGAATACCATAACGCCCCACATGCCATCGATGTAATCAGAAGGGGCATACGTTTATCCCAGGTTCTGATGCCATACATTCCTGGCCAGCACAGAAAAAGTATGTTCGACCTTGCCACCATTGGTGGGGCAATCCACGATTTTGAGCGTGGTATTGGAGATGGTTTTAATGAAAAGCTGAGTGCTGAATACGGTGTACAGCTTATTCATTCGTATGGGTACAGCCGAGAAATAAATACAAAAAAGTTTATTAGGCGACTACGTGATGGTGTTCATGCTACCCAGGTCAAAAGAGAAGAAAATGGCAAAATAATCCAGGTCAATCTGAGGCAAGGAGCTCACGACCCGTTCAAATTCATACTAGCTACTGCCGATATCAATGGCATTGCCATGGAGGGTCCAAAGCGAATGGTGCGAGACGCAGTTAATTTGTGCTACGAGATGCATGACGGAAATCCAACTGCAGATCAATTGCATGAGTTTATTGCTTTCCAGCCAAAGTTTTTAAAGGACAGACTTAACGATGAAGACCAAATCAAACCGGACATAGAGCACTATTTTCCTAAAGAGTCGGAGGAAGTTTATAGGGTCCTCGAGAAGGAGTTTGGTGGAACAATTAAATTTGCATATGGTAAGGCATTGGACTTAGCCAGATTACCGGTTGTTCACAAGACTATTAACGAAAAATTGCGGGCGACAAGCCATATACCAGGTCATAAATTTGTCCAGGACACCCTGGCAGAAGCCATAAATCTATAAATTTATTCTGCTACAATTAACGCATGCAGAGTATCTTGGGAATTGATGAAGTTGGTCGGGGTTGCTGGGCTGGCCCACTAGTTGTTGGGGCGGTAATTTTAGGAAAAGAAATCTCAGGTTTAACAGATTCAAAATTATTGAGCAAAAAGAAACGTGAGGAGCTGGATCAGCAGATACAAGAGTCTGCAAAATTTGTTGGTTTAGGCTGGGTAGAGCCGAAGGAAATTGACGAGCTTGGTCTTACCGCTAGTATGAAGCTGGCAATCAAGCGAGCGCTTGAAAGTGCTCCCGAAGTTACTCAAATTATCATTGATGGCAACATAAATTATTTGGCTGATGACTCAAAAGTTATAACTCAAATTAAAGCAGATCAAACGGTGCCAGCGGTGAGTGCGGCAAGTATCGTAGCGAAAGTCGCCCGAGATACTTATATGGAAAATGCTTCAAAAGATCATCCAGACTTTGGATTTGAGACACATGTTGGCTATGGCACTAAAGTTCACAGGGAAGCATTGACCATGCATGGAGTCACATCACTTCATAGACTAAGTTATAAACCAATCCAGGCACTGCTCAGTGGCCAAGCATAATGTCGATGGCAATGCAGCCGAAGACACTGTCGCTGCATATCTGGAAGAGCAGGGTTATAAGATACTAGATCGTAACTGGAAAAATAAATTCGCTGAAATAGACATCATCGCTAAGCACGATGGGGTGGTTCATTTTGTAGAAGTAAAATATAGAGGATCATCAAGCCAAGGCGACGGCTTTGACTATATTACACCTGCCAAGTTAAAGCAGATGGCCTTTGCAGCGCAAATGTGGGTTGCCCAGAACAATTACGACGGAGAGTTTGTGCTGTCAGCTGCCCAAGTCGATGCAAGCATGCAGGTTGAGTATCTCGAAGAAATCTAAAGGTTTGAAAGGTATTCTTTAATTTTGGGTTCGTCTCGCTTGCGCCAAGCGACTCGTGCTTCTATCTCAGAAAACGCCACAGTAATGTTGCGCTGTAGTGCAACAACTTTGAGTTTTGGAGTAAAGAATTCGCTAAATTTCTTTTGCCATTCTGGAGTGTTAAGCGGTCCTGCAGAATACGTAACAAAATGATCAAATGATTTACTGTCTCCGTAGATGTCTTCTAGGCGTTCCCAGTTGCTGGTAAGCCAATTCCAAGCCAGCTCACGTGTATAGCGATTTTGCATAAAATGAGCATACCAGCGGAAAATATCTTGGGGTCGCACAAATCCATCTTTGCCCAGCGCTGATTCCAGAATATGCTTTGCAGTTTTTTCGTCTTTAACCCGACAAAGACCAGCGGTTATCGCATTTTGTACATCAGGATTTACCGAAGTTTTATACTGATCCATCAGGTTATCTATGTCCGCTGCATCGTTTCGTACGGCTACGCTGATAATCAAAGAGCGGTAATCTGCCGGTAGTTCCTCGATGCTTTTAGCTGACTTGTATCTTTTGATTGCTTCATCTACTGTAGCTTGGTCATGCCCAGAAGCCATCAGGGCTACCATGGTGTGACGCAGATGCTTAGTATTTGGGTCATCAGAATCTTTATCGTCCCAGCCGAGTCGAGCAAACTGCTTTTGAGCCAGCTGTAGGCGCAGTTTGTGAAGAGCTGTTTCGGAAGTTTTATCTCCCTCAGTTAAACCCTGAGCAAGATTAATAGTGCGGCAAATCAATGCCCATACAGCATCTCTTGGTTCGTCTGCGCACCCAGTAATAATATGAAGTGAATCTACGATAGAGCTATCACCTCGTCGGGCAAGTAATAGCTGATCATTCAAAACGTTAATTCGTGATTCTGGTTGGATATCCTGGCTGGCAATTGATTTTGCCACGTATTCTTTATTTGCCCCAGAGACATAGTTCGTCACAAAGTGCCCACTACCACTAGCATTTAGGATGATCTGAGAGGATTCTTTTGCCGCAAAAGAACCGCTTTTTACATCCAGTACATCAGTAGATAGGGCGGGATGGGACAACAGAGGTATAGGCCAGAGGTTATTTGAGTTTTTCTCGTCCAACACAAACCGCTCTTGCGATAGTTCAACGGTGTCTGTGCCTTTTTGCTTTACGGAAACGACTGGCATGCCTGATTGTTCAAGCCATGGGTTCATGAGAGCATTGATATCTTTGCCGCTCGCTTTTGAAAGCTCTGTCCATAAGTCATCACGGGTAGTGTTTTTGTAGGCATGAGTCGCAAAGTAGGTTTTAAGCCCTTTTCGAAAGGCTTCTTCACCGACATAATCGAGCAGCATCTTAAGGAGCCGACCACCTTTAGCGTACACAATAGCTGGGTCAAACAAGCTATGGATTTCATCGGGGTGGTTTACCGCAATTCTCACCGGCTGGACATCTTTATAAATATCTCGGTTCGAGGCAGCCAGCACGTCCATAGTGACGTATTGCTCCCATTGGTGCCAGTCTGGGTGAAGCTTATCAAGTGCAACGTGTTCCATGAGGCTTGCAAAGCTTTCGTTGAGCCATAGGTCATCCCACCACTTCATGGTGACTAAGTTGCCAAACCACTGGTGAGATAGCTCGTGGGCTACCACCATCGAGACATATTGTTCGCTCACGATTGAGCGGTTTTTGGGGTCTGCAAGCAGGGCAATTTCTCGATACGTCACGAGCCCCCAGTTTTCCATGGCGCCACTTTCAAAGTCAGGCAAAGCTACTTGGTCAGCTTTTGGCAACGGAAATGGTGTGCCAAAATACTCCTCAAAAAATTCTAAGATTTTTACACCCTCGTCATTCGCATACTGCATAAAATTAAGCGGCTGAGCCACAGTACCCCAGGTGCGAACTAGCTGGCCACTTTTGGTCTTGGCTTCGACAGAGTGCATCTCGCCGGTTACAAAGGCTAGAAGGTAGGTACTCATTATTGGGGTTGTTTCGAAAGTGGTTACCAGCTGGCCATCATTTTCTTTCTGAGTTTTAACAGGCGTGTTAGATAGGACTGTTTCATCCTTTTGGGTGGTAAGTGTTAGGTCAAAAGTAGCTTTGGCTTCAGGCTCGTCAATGCAAGGGAAGACTTCTCTGGCATGATGACTCTCGAATTGCGTAGCTAGTAGCTTTTTCTTTGTGCCTTTATGCTCAAAGTAGCAAGGGTAGAGCCCGTGCATTTGGTCGTTGATAATTCCAGAAAATTCCAGGGTAAGTTTGTATTCTCCTGGAAACAGCATGTCTTTGGAGTGCAAACGGGCTTCGTGATATTTGTTGTGGGTGTTGATTCGATCAACATGGATAGTCTTTTTGTCTTTACCAAGCTTTTCTATTTTTGCACTCGTGACTTTTAGATCTTTTTGGTGAAGAGTAATTCGCTGGCTTGGGCGACCAGCCTTTTTGCCAGTAATTACCACAGTGCCTGTAAAGGCCATTTTGTCTGCATCTGGCTCTAAAGATAGTTCATAATGCTCGGGCTGAAAATCCCGAAAGAGTCGTTTTACGCTTTTAGAGCTCATCTTACCCCTTTTGTTGAATATTTTGGTATTAATTTATTAGCGAAATACAGGTCTTTTTGTGACGATATGTAGCCGTAGCTACATTGAGGAGCAAAAGACCTGTAGGTTGCAATAAATTTTGGCAAAAGGGTAACAAACGGGGTGAGTTGAGTTCTAGTCATTTGTAAGAGTATAGAACAGAGGCCCACCGATGGACAAATATCATTTTCTGTGCCATAATATATAAAGCTAACGTAAACTCGAGGCTTGTTTCTTCAAAGAGATCCAATCGCATCGTTTACCGAAGCGCTCTTTGACAAGCTAGATTTTGAAAGATAGGTGAAAAAATGAAGACCGAAACAGTCGGTTGGATTCTTCTGGTGGCGGGCTATCTGACTGCGTTTTTCAGTCTTCTGGCTCCTTCAAACAAGAGCAGGGCAGTCGTTGTGCTCATCGCCGCAATTCCTTTTGTTGCAGGAACGATCATTCTCGAGTCGCCGATTTGGGTTCCGGTCCTTTCTGCAGCTGTGGTTTTGGTTGGCCTTTTCCCGGCTTTTTTGAGTGAACGCTAGAAACATCAAACAACTGAAAGACAGGTGAAAAGATGGGTATTGCAGATATGTTTGATCTCGTTCCTTGGATCATTTCGGCAGCTATTGCCGGCTTGGCGATCTATGCATTTGCATGCGTGGTGAAGTCCTGGGGAGTTCGCTTTGCATTTGTAATTGCAATCATCGCAATCGTCATGGCCGTTCTTGGAGTGTCGGGATGGATGATCGCACTATTTATTGGCGTCGTGGCACTGTGTTGGTTTCTTCTCTTCGGAGAAGGCCGGTCGCAGGACTTGATGAAATAAATAGACAAACGGCAAAACTACAACTAGAAAGCAGGTGACAATATGTCGCTTCCACAAACGATCCTGTTTGCTGTAGGATTCTTTCTCTTTCTGTTTTGGTTCGCATCCGTGCTGCCAGAACAGAGAAGGAAGGATCTCGCATTGGGATCAATCGAAACGCTGTTTGGCGGTTTGGGCATGACGCTCATTGGTATCTCCGCATTTTACGAGGAAGATGGAATCCTTCCAGGATTGTTCCTCCTCGCTTTCGGAGTTCCGATGACCCTTGCGTACACGATCGAGAAGTACAGACAGAGAAGTCCATGAACGGAGAGAAACGATGTCGGCACGGATGCCCACACGCTTCTTCTCCGCTTCAGCGGACCTTTCCTTCTCACCCTCTCCCTTTCATATCTAGCTTGTCATTTTTTCCTTAATGACATACAATAGCAATTGAATCCGGCCACTCTGGTCGGCTTTTTTAATACCTAACGACAGGAAATATCGTGGACACATTAGATGTAAAACAATTAGGCTTAGTAATTAAAACCATTTCTGAGGAAAAAAACCTTCCAGAAGAAGCTGTACAAGAAGTTGTAGAGCAAGCATTGGCCGCTGCATACCGTAAAGATTTTGGCGATCGAGAGCAAGAAGTACGAGTAAGCATGAACTTTAACACCGGCAATATTGACGTATTTGTTGCCAAAGACATTGTCGAAAAAGTGGGCGATGATCGATTTGAAATTAGCCTTGCTGATGCAAAAAAGATCAACAAAGATGCAAAAGTAGATGAAACTGTAGAGATTAAAGAAGCGCCAGATACATTTGGTCGTGTAGCTGCCCAGACTGCAAAGCAAGTAATCTTGCAGCGTCTGCGTGAAGCCGAGCGAGAAATTATTATGAGCGAGTACCAAGACAAGATAGGCACCGTTATCAACGGAATCGTAGCTCGTGTTGAGGGGCGAATTGTCCGAGTAGATCTTGGTAAAGCGCAGGCAATTATGCCAAACTCTGAGCAGATCCAGGACGAACGATACTATCCAGGACAAAGAGTAAAAGTATATCTGAAAGATGTCGAACGAGGCTTTCGTGGTCCACAACTTGTAGTGTCTCGAGCTAGCACCGAATTTATGGAATGGCTCTTTCGAGCTGAGGTACCAGAGATGGAAAGTGGCGCTGTAGCTATCAAGGCTATTGCCCGAGAAGCTGGGGTGCGAAGCAAAATTGCAGTTGCAAGTACTGTCCCAGGCGTTGACCCAGTTGGAACATTTGTCGGTGGTCACGGAACTCGTGTAAATGCTGTCATGAGCGAAGTTGGCGACCAGGAAAAGATTGATATTGTTGTATGGGACGAAGAGCCAGTAGCATTTCTTAAAAATGCATTGAGCCCAACCAAGGTTACAGAAGTAAAACTAGACGAAAAAGACAAGCGTGCAACAGTGATTGTCCCAGAAGATCAGCTGAGTATTGCTATCGGCAAGAGCGGGCAAAACGTGCGTCTTGCTAGCAAGCTGACAGGTTACGAAATTGATATTGTTTCTGAAACCACACCAGAGTCAGAAGAAGTTGAGCCTGCAAAAGAAACTGAAGTTGAAGCCACCGCCACTGCTGAAATAAAGACCAGCAAGCCACTTGGTGGTCAACGATTGAAGAAGAAGGAAGCACTAGAGAGCAGTCTTCTTGAAGCTATCGAAGAGCACGGCGACGAAGCTCCAGCTGAAGAAAAGTAACAAAGTAAAGCAATTTACTTCTCGATAAGACAAGAGTATTGTCTATAGACAGTATGAATAATCCTGAAAAAAGATCAGACAGACGAGGGGAACAAAGAGAGCCTATGACTCGGATAGATCAGGCTGCTACATGTCCGCATGATAATTGTAATTGTGATATGCGCTATCCGATTGACTGGGAACAGGCAGAAGGGACTTTATGGAGAGTCACTCTACGTTGTCCAAATTGTGAAGAAATAAGTCCAGGTGTTATGGACGAAGAGCTAATTCAAAATTTTGATGATAAGCTCGACAGGAGAACAGACAATTTTGTCCGAGACCTAAGAGTTCTTACTTATGCAAATATGGCAACAGAAGTTAACAGGTTTGTTGGCTTACTTGATGAAGGTCACATCCTTCCAGAAGACTTTAACTTTACCCCTAACCCCAGTGGCGACCCCTTGGTAGACAGATTTTATGGCTTACCTAGGTGGTATTTCTAGCACTCTTGACTCACGAGTGCTAATTGGTATCATATAAATAGTGGAATAACCACAAAAACCGTATAAACGGGGGTATAAATAGCATGTTACCATCATCAGACTTTCAAGATTTTTTGAACCATCTAACAGAAAATGCGTTGGCCAGCCTTCGTAATGCTGATGCTATTGCCCGAAACAATGGCAGCTCATATGTTGGTACAGAACATCTTTTGTTGGGAGTACTGGCTCAGGAATCATCAATTGGTGCAAAGCTGCTAGACGGTGCAGGTGTAACGCTGCAAAAGGCGAAGCTAGCACTGAATGTCGCCCCAAATCGAGGTGGTGATGCAGGCGCAAAGGGCCTCAGCGAAGTAGCCAAGCTTACCCTTAAGATGGCTTATGAGATCGCCCAAGATTATAACCAAGAATACTGTGGCACAGAACACATTTTGCACAGTATATTAAGCCAAAAGAATGCTCGAGCTACCGAAATGCTTCGCTCGATGGGAGTCGAAGTAAACAGCTTAGTGGTAGAGCTAGAACAATTTTTGAATCGACAACAAACTCAAGGTCCAAGCGAGGTTGGTTCTGGCTCTAAAAAACGACGAAAAACTGCCCTCGATTTCTTTGGTACAGACCTAACGGAGAAAGCAGCAAAGGCAAAGCTAGATCCAGTGATTGGCCGAGATGCACAGATTGCTCGAATTATTACGATTCTAAGCCGTCGCACCAAGAATAATCCGGTATTGATTGGCGAGCCAGGCGTTGGCAAAACAGCAATTGTAGAAGGATTAGCCTCACGGATTGTCGCAGAAGAAGTTCCTGATAATTTGTTGGGTAAGAGAATCGTTATGCTTGATCTTGCTGGCATGATTGCTGGCACAAAATATCGTGGAGAATTTGAAGAGCGACTCAAAAAAGTTATGGCAGAACTCGAGGGCGACACAAAAACGATTATTTTTGTAGACGAGCTGCACCTAATTGTTGGAGCGGGGGCTGCCGAAGGCGCTATGGACGCTGGCAATATGCTAAAACCAGCACTAGCAAGAGGAAAGATTCAGCTAATTGGTGCTACAACCACCGACGAATACTCAAAATATGTCGAAAAAGATGCCGCCCTAGAGCGACGCTTCCAGCCAATAATGGTGCCAGAAGCTACGCCAAGCGAAACGGTAAATATTTTGAAAGGCCTAAGAAAGCACTATGAGTCATTTCATAAAGTGCGTATTAGTGATGAGGTCATTGACGATACGGTTCGTTTTGCGAGCAGGTATCTAAGCGACCGCTTTATGCCAGACAAGGCAATCGATCTTCTCGATGAAGCATCTGCACACTTGCGTGTGAACAAGGGAAAAACACCATCAGAACTCCGTAAAGCTCAAAAGGAGCTAAGGCTTTTGCAGGTAAGAATTGAAGATGCTGCAACGGCAGAAGATTATGAGTTAGCTGCAAAGTACAAGACAAAGGCCAGTCAACTTTCTAAAGACATTTTAAAATTGCAGGCAAAATACAACGACGGCAAAGTGCTAAATCTTTCCAGCGACGACGTGGCCAATGTAGTAGCCCGCATTACCGGCGTACCAGTTAACAAAGTTATCAGAAGCGAAGCGAAGTATCTGCTAAATCTCGAAAAAACACTAAGCAAATATATTATTGGCCAAGAAGAAGCCATTGAAGCGATTGCCAGAGCGGTTCGACGAAACCGCAGTGGGATTTCTGATAATCGCCGACCAATTGGGTCATTTGTATTTCTTGGGCCAACTGGAGTTGGTAAGACTGAACTGGCTCGAGTGCTAGCCAGAGAATTCTTTGGATCAGAAGACAATATGATCAAGATTGACATGAGTGAATTTGGTGAGCACCACAATGTTTCACGGCTCATGGGCGCTCCTGCTGGCTATGTTGGCTATGATGACGGTGGCCAGTTGACTGATAAGATTCGAAGACAGCCATACAGTCTTGTGCTTTTTGACGAGATCGAAAAAGCACACCCCGATGTCTTTAACATACTGTTACAAATTCTTGAAGACGGGAAACTCACAGACGGCAAAGGTCGCTCGATCGACTTTAGCAACACTATCATTATTATGACCAGCAATATTGGCGCCGAGAAGCTTCAGAAAGAAGTAGAGCTTGGATTTGTGGCCGAAACAGAGAAAGATAAAGACAACCTGGACGCACTGCATGCTCGCAACAAAGAAAAAGTGTATGACGCACTGCGTAAAATGATGCGGCCAGAACTCATAAACCGAATCGATAAAACCATTGTTTTCCGAACGCTTACAAAAAAAGAGATTGGGCACATTCTGGAGCTACAACTAGAGGAGTTGTCTGCGAGACTTTTGCGCTCGGGGCTAGCGCTAAAGCTAGATACAAAGGCAAAACGATACCTTACAGATAAAGGCTATGACACAAAGAACGGCGTACGCCCAATGCGAAGACTGCTGCAAGATGAGCTGGAAGATCCGATCTCTAGCGCTCTTCTCGAAGAGCAATACGAGAAGGGTACGATAATTACGGTTACCGCCCGAAAAGGCGAACTCATCTTTGCTTCTGACAAAGAGTAAACTGCTATACTAGAGTATCTACTCTATGCGTTTTAAAAGAATAAGCATTGGTTCTATAGTTGTCCTAGCCATCGTAGTGGTTGGTCTATATAATTTTCAGGCTATTTCTGACTGGTACATGCTTCGTAATTACACCCCACCAGCTCGTGTAGTAGAGCTTGCCGACCAAACAACTATGCAGGACAAGACTCGGCAGATTTTTTATATCAACAGACCGAGCTTGGACGAAAAACAGACCTTTAATGCACATTGCCAAGCGAGCGAAAAAACAATCGTGCTTGGCTGTTTCATCGACCGCCAGGGTATATATCTGCTTGATGTAAATGATCCCCGGTTGAGTGGTATCTTGCAGGTTACTGCTGCCCACGAAGTGCTACATGCTCAGTACGAACGGCTTGGTAGGGATGAAAAATCTCGTGTAGACAAGATGCTTGAGGAGGCCTACGCACAGGTTACAAATGAGCGTATCAAGACCACAATTGAGTCATACAGATCTTCTGGGGCAGATGTACCAAATGAGCTGCATTCAATTTTAGGAACAGAGTTAGAAAATCTACCAGGGGAACTCGAGGCATATTACAGCAAATACTTTAAGAATCGGCCGCAGATTGTGCAGTACTCAAAGCAATACGAAAAGGCTTTTGAAGATCTAAAGAAAAAGGTTGAAGACGACGACAACAAACTACAAAGCTTGAAGCAATCAATTGATGCAAACCAAAATCAGCTGGAGGCAGACGGCAAAGATATAGATAGTGAGCGCAAGAGAATGGATAGTCTTTTGTCTAGTCGACAAGTTGAAGCGTACAACAACGCAGTGTCAGGATTTAACCAGATGGTTCAAAGCTACAATAGGCTAGTAGCCCGTACTAAAGACCAGATTGCTCAGTACAATGCGCTCGTCGAAGAACGCAACAGTGTAGTAACGCAACAAGAAGAATTGTATAAAGCCATCGACAGCAACAGCGTAACAACGAAACAATAGTGTAAACTAGTAGGTAATGGTAGCAAAGAAATCTGGGGTTCGGTTTGTCTGCAGCAACTGTGGGGCTGCTGCTAGCGCATGGGCGGGTCGTTGTAGCGTTTGTGGTGAGTGGAACACGTTGCAAGAAGAAGCCTCTCTTGTTGAGATTGGTGGCAAAACTGCAGCGGCAAAGAAACTTGATATTGTCACACCCGCTTCAGTTAGTAAAAAAGATAATCAAAAAAGAATCAAAACCGATATTAGTGAAGTAGATACTGTGCTCGGTGGAGGCTTAGTACCAGGCAGTGTAGTCTTGATTGCCGGTCAGCCAGGGATTGGTAAAAGTACATTATTGCTTCAGGTCTCGGCGCTCCTTGCCAAGGGGTCAAGTGTTTTATATGTGAGCGGAGAAGAATCGGTGCACCAGGTGGGCCTGAGAGCCTCACGAATTGGCGCAAGCGCTGCAAAGCTCAAACTAGCTACAAGTACCAGTGCAGAAGATATTGCTGGAGCTATGAGCGACGGCAGTTATGATGTCGTCGTTGTTGATTCTATTCAGGCAATTTCTGTAGCATCTGTTGGTGCACTTGCCGGCACCGTTAGCCAGATTACCAACTCAACCCACGTTTTGATGGCAGCGGCCAAACAAACTAATACGGCAGTAGTCATGGTTGGTCACGTTACAAAAGAGGGAAGCATTGCTGGGCCAAAGGTGCTCGAACATGTGGTAGATGTTGTCTTGCAGCTAGAAGGCGACCGATATGGTGGTTTCAAGATTCTTCGTAGTGTAAAGAACCGTTTTGGCTCGACTAACGAAGCAGGAATCTTTGAAATGAAAGATGCTGGTCTCACGCCTGTAGAGAATCCGTCTGCTGCGCTTTTGGCAGAAAGACAGATTAGTGATGGTTCGGTAGTTTTAGCGACTATGGAAGGCAGCAGGGCGCTATTGGTTGAAGTACAAGCATTGGTCAACAAGACCTCTTATGGATATCCAAAGCGCACAGCCAGTGGTATTAGCCTGAATAGGCTTAACTTGCTTGTTGCCATGTTAGAGCGCCGCACAAAGCTTAACTTGAGTGATCAAGATATTTATATAAACATTGTTGGCGGTATAGCGATTAGTGAGCCTGCCGCAGACCTTGCTGTGTGTATGGCAATTGGTTCGGCTAGCAAAGGCTTAAAACTCAAAGAAAATGCAGTAGTGTTTGGTGAGGTTGGCTTGAGCGGAGAAGTTAGGCATGTGCCATTTGCCGACAAACGACTAGCGGAAGCCAAGAAACTTGGTTTTAAAGCTGCAATAGGTCCAAAGAACCAGGCTTCTAAAAAGCCTGCATTACTTCAGAGTGTTAGCTCGGTGAGAGAAGCACTCAATACGTATCTAGAAAACTAAGGCCCACTAGTTACATTGTAGTCAGGCGATCTACCGCTTGAAGTCAGAACATATATTGCAGTTCCGCTAAGAACACCAGTAATAGCACAGCTTCCATTTCCAGAACATACTTGCGGCCCACCACTTGACCTAAATATTTGGCCAGAGCCACCACTCCAGATAGCATTACCACCCTGTTTAGCGCTTGAGATAGCCGGACCAGCTACCGCAGCAGAAACGGTTTTTGTGTCAGTTGCATCATAGAGTACGCTATCGACTACTTCGGCCGTAATCTGTCCGTTTCCAGAGATAGATGTACAAGGCAGTTGGACGGTCGATGGGCTGCTGTCGATGTTAAAGGTTTGGATTGTGTTTCCGTTAAGTTTAAAGGTAATTGTTCCTCGGTAGGTTGCGCTAGAGATCGGGTGTGTTCCTTGTGAAGCAGTGGCTACAAAGACACCTCCAGGAGTACACGTATCAGGCCCACTTAATGTAATGGCTGGTTTAGCATCCTCGCATTTATGGATATCGTCCTTTTCGGAAGTGCCGCTGCCACCTCCTCCACCTGCGTGGAATTTATCACTAGCAAATTCATTGGCTACAGCATTACCAGTATTTTGTTTGGCTCGAGCAGGAGTACAATCTGTGGCAAGTTTGTTCGAGACAATATCAATGGTCTGCTTGCTGTTTGCGGCTCGTTTTTTGTACCAAGAAGGGTAGAGTTCTGTAGATGGACTTGGCTCTCGAGAACCAACTCCCACGTGCGTACGAACTACAAAGGCAGGTAGTGTTTGGATGCCTTTTGGTCTCACTCTTTCAACTGGCTTGAGATTATCATGAGCTTTCTGCATCCAGCCCGCAACAATTGGTTGGGTCATGCTTTCCATAAAACCAGAGAGCTCTTTTTGACGGTTATGGTAGCCAACCCATACACCTGCAGCATATTGAGTAGATTCACCCATCATCCAACCATCTTTGGAGTCGTTGGTGGTACCTGTCTTGAAGCCAAACTTATGACCTTTATATCGATGCGTCTTGTTGCCCAAGTAACTTGCGTTAGGATCTTCTAGCATATCGGCCACAATATAGGCAGATTCATCACGTACAGCTTGCTTGCCCGGGGTTGCTTTCCACTCATCCACAACTTTGTTATTTGCATCCTCAATTTTTAGGATGTAGGTCATAGGAATATTGCGACCATTTCTAGAAATTGTGGCGAAGCCATTTACGTGTTCATCAAGTTTCAGATATGCACCATCACCGATGGCAGATGAGCCGTAACAAGGACCTTCTTTGGTGAGCTGGTCGTCGGTGTAGCATTTGTAGCCTTGGCCTTCGACATCGTTACCTTTGTCTTTAAGACCCAGTTTTTCAGCTGTTTCAATAGTCTTCTCTGGGCTGGTAGTCAGCATGGCTTTTACGGCAGGCACGTTACGTGAGCCACCAAGTGCATATCGAAGCGTCAATGGTCCAGGATAGCGGAAGTCGTAGTTTTGAAGACAGTTGCCACCTTGTTGAGGACGGGCTTTGTTGGTGCAAGGATATCCAGGGATTACATCCTGAGTATCGTAGAGCACTGTTCCTGCTCCAAAATCAGACGTATTCTCTATGACCGATAAATAGTCGTATGGCTTAAAGCTCGAACCCGGAGGTAACTTTATGCGAGCGTAATTGTTCTGGCCGTATACTTCGTTATTAAAGTCAGATCCACCCACCAGAGCTACCATTTGTCCCGTCTTTACATCTTGGGCTGCAAAAGCTGCCGTGTCACCGCCTTGGCGTTTTACTTGGGTCATACCTTTGTTTACCTGGTCTTCAGCTAGCTTCTGTAGGTTGCTGTCCATCGTGGTGGTAACTTTCCAACCACCTCGCTTTACAGTTTCTGCACCAAACCGTGCCTGCAACTCTTCCTTGGCAGTCAACACAAACCATGGAGCAGATATGCCCTGGTACTTTGGTTTTCGAGGTTTAATCTTGGTGACGGTATCAACTTTTTTAGCTTCGTCACGTTCTTTATCGGTAATCTTGCCTTGTTGAGCCATTAGGTCTAGAACATAGTGCTGCCGGCCTGTGAGCGCTTCCTTTTCATAGCGTGCACCGTACGGCGAGTAGTATGTTGGTGATTTTGGAATGGCTGCTAAGAATGCCGCTTCATCAAGAGTCAGGTCTTTAGCGCCTTTGCCAAAATAGTCTTGGGTTGCTGCCTCTGCCCCGTAAGTTATATCTCCGTAGGGAGCTGTGTTGAGGTATCCAGCTAGAATTTCTTTCTTGGTGTAGGTTCTCTCCAGCTCAACTGAGAGGATAATTTCCTTCACTTTTCTTGTATAAGTACGGTCCTTACTCCAGTTTTGAGTTAGCTTTACAAGCTGCTGGGTAATAGTAGACCCACCCTGGGTGCTGCTTCGCCCAAGAGCGTTATTGACACCAGCACGAGTAATGCCACGGACGTCAAAGCCACCGTGATTAAAGAAATCCTTATCCTCAACCGCAACAGTGGCATCTTTTAGCTTCTGAGAGATGTCATCATCTTTAACTGGAGTTCTTTTTACTGCATCATAATCTTCCCATAGTAGCGTCTGTCCAGTTCGGTCATAATATCGAATTGATCCACCGATGTTGTTGCCAGAGATATCTCGCAGGTTCGGAAGATCTTTTCGGAAATAAGCAAATAACCCGACCAAGAATACAAAACCAAGTGCAATAGCTACACCGGTAATCTTGAGGGCCATGATGCCACCCTCACGACTAAACCAATAGTTAGCCATTCGTTTCGGGTGCATTCGGTAGAGAGTTCGTTTTACTCGACCCTGGGGCAGAGTAGCTAGGTAGGCTGCTTTGGCTCGGCTGCGGGCATCTTTGCTGACAGCTCGTTTTGTTCGCATATTGCGATTGAGCTTTATCTTGTTACCGCTTTTCGTGATGTACTGGTTTTTGTTGCTACTGCGTTTGCCAAGCTTTGGCAACTTTAAAGAATTCTTCATGAGAAATTACAACTGACTCCTTACATACAGTTTCGTGCTTTTGGTCACGATGAATATTATACATGAGCAATTACAAAAAGTGAGAACATTTAGCTATACTAATAAGCAAGTATGAAATTAAGTGAAGAACTCATCTGGCGAGGCTTTGTCCAGCAAACCACACTCATGGATATTGGCAAGCTGGATACAGCAGAAAATAAAGTGTTTTATCACGGCTTTGATGCCTCTGCTGACTCGCAGACAGTTGGCAACCTTGCTGCTATGATGCTCGACCGACTCTTTATAAGACACGGCTACAAAGCGGTTTTGCTAGCTGGTGGTGCCACTAGCCTTATTGGCGACCCGGGCGGCAAAGATAAAGAACGTCCTTTGCAGAGCGAAGAAACCGTTGCCGAAAATGTTAAAAAGGCCGAAGCGCAGCTCAAACAGACCTTTGATGGACTCGACTTTACATTAGTCAACAACCTTGACTGGTACAAAACCATGCCACTTCTCGACTTTCTAAGAGATGTAGGCAAACACTTTAGTATGACGCCGCTGGTCCAGCGAGATTACATTGCCAAGCGCATGGGCGAGGGCAGCGAGGGCATTAGCTATACAGAGTTTAGCTATACACTTTTGCAGGGATACGACTTCTTAAAGCTGTATCGAGATCACAAAGTGACACTGCAACTGTCTGGAAGTGACCAATGGGGTAACGGGCTGTCTGGTGTAGATCTAGTCCGCCGAGTTGAAGGTGCCGAAGCGCATGTGATTACCATGCCGCTCATTATTAATAAGTCTACCGGCAAGAAGTTTGGCAAGACTGAAGAAGGTGCCATCTGGCTTGATCCATCTAAGACCAGCGTATTTCGCTTCTATCAGTTCTGGCTAAATGTCGACGATGAAAGCGCTTCAGATTATCTCAAAATATTTACTGAGCTGAGTAAAGAGGAAATTGGCAACATTTTACATGAATTTAGTGCCAATAAAGCTGCTCGATTGGCTCAAAAAACCCTGGCATACGAAGTAACCAAGCTAGTTCATGGTGAAAAGCGAGCAAAATCGGCCGTTAAAGCCACGGAGGTGTTGTTTGGCGGGGTTGAGGCCGAAACCCTCACAAGTGACGACATTGAGGTGCTAAAGGCCGAAATACCGGTTGTAGAGGCCCAGGAAGGCGTTGTAGCTACACTTGTAGCCGCAAATCTTGCTAGCTCCAACGGAGAAGCCACTCGACTTATTGAAGCAGGTGGAGTTTCGATTAACGGAGAAAAAGTAAGCCCAGACGCACAGATTACCCTTAAAAAAGGCTACAATCTCCTCCGCAAAGGCAAAAACGGCTTTGCGATAGTCACTGCAAATTAGGTATACTGTTGCCTAGGTATGTCAAAACCGAAAACTACAACCACAAAAAAACGTGCTGACCAGTACGATAACGACAACTACAATTACCTAAAGTATTGGAGTGGTCGAGATTATGAGCACGCATCTGAAGAGATGGCGATCCGCCGTTTCTTAAAGGGCAAACACTTTAAAACTGCTGTTGATATCGGTGGTGGCTATGGCCGACTGTGCTTACTGCTTAACAATTATTCCGATCATGTAACACTAGCAGAGCCTTCAAAAGCACAGCTTGAGATCGCCAAGACATTTCTTAAGGACTTCCCAAATATCGACCAAAAGCTTATGCAAGCTGATGACCTTAAATTTAAAGATGATTCCGTTGACCTTATTACGATGATCAGGGTAATGCACCACTTGCCAAACCCTGTTCCAGAACTGGCAGAAGTATATCGGGCACTCAGCGACGATGGTATTTTTATCTTAGAAGTTGCTAACTACGCACATGCTCGCAATCGAGTAAAACACTTCGTAAAGAGGCAAAAACTTCCGACGGAACCAGTAGATATCCGCTCACGAGAAAACCAGAGAGAAGAAGAGATTGCATTTGTGAACCACAACCCCAAAACCGTGATAAAACAGGTAGAAAAAGTTGGCTTTACCGTAGAAAAGGTATTGTCTGTATCAAATTTGCGTTCTCCTGGGCTCAAAAAAGTAGTACCAAAGTCAGTCATGCTCGGTGTCGAGAAGATAATGCAGCCAACATTCTCTCGTACTTACTTCGGTCCAAGTGTCTTCTTCCTCCTACGAAAAAAATAGCTTAATAACTATAATTAGTGCATAATATATAAAATGGATACTGTTTCGAGTGGTGTTTTTCTTAGTTCGAAAATAGAAAAGGACAGAGAAATTGCCCTAGCAATTAACTTTTATGCAGAAAAATCTCCAGAAGTGGACCCAGATAATCTGGATAGCTTTGCTGATGGGCTTCCACTTGCAGAGAGAACTTTCAAGTTTATCCATGGTGCAACAGAGGATGTCTTTATAGGGAGACAAGATATTAGAGACATCAGACCAGCCATAATTGAATCAATAAATTATCACAAACCAGGTTTTGACTTTGATTCAGAGAGTATAGCCAGGGCTGACCTTATTAGAGAATCTGAGATAAGCTTGGGAGTTAGTGCAGAGCTAGGGGAAGTCCTGTTGTTTATTGGTATGTTGCGGGCGGTAAAAAATAACTAAGCATAATCTTGTTGACAGCTACAAAAGTTAGCAGTATAGTCGAGGTTAGAACACCTTAAATCTAAGCGAAAACAAAGGGGCAAAGGCCATGACAATACAAACAGAAACATCACACGAAGGGATTCTTCTTGATGGGCAAGAAGAGGCAGACACAGCAGTCATACAAGCAATACAGATGGGGTTACCGACGGCCGAATCACTACCTGAGTGGGGCGAATTATTCGATGAGGAAGATCGACCAAGTCATTTGACTTTGGTGAGAGAGCTTTCTACGGACGAGATTGCAGACAAAGCCAAGCACGAAGGCAAAGACGTTGGCGAATCATCTGCAGCACAACACGCACGTCTAGAAACAAGAGTTGCGCTTATCGGTGAATTTACTACCAAACTATTTATTCACGAAGATGAAATAGAGCCACTTATAGATACTCTCCAGATGGCTAAGTATCTTCTAGAAATATCTTCAGAAGATGTTGACCAAGCCATAACACGTCTCTATGAGGGTGATGCCAAGATTCCGCAAGCTGCTTAGGACATCAGTTATACTGAGATAGTGGATAGAGATATAGAGACGCTAAAAGGCGTTGGTGAAACCATAGCTAAAAAATTGGGGGTCATGGGCATTTATACTGTTCGTGACCTTATTTATAATTTCCCCCGAAGATACGAAGATTATTCGGTGTTGATTCCTGTAGCCAAAATTACTCCTGGCCCAGTGACAATCGAAGCTCAAGTAAAACAGATCAAAGGTCGTTATGTTCGACGGGGCTTACACATTACCGAAGCTGTAGTGAGCGATAAAACCGGAAGTGTGCGCCTGGTTTGGTTCAATCAACCCTATCGGGCAAAAGCCACCAAGACAGATTCGCTCTATTTTATTTCTGGCAACTTTGAGATGGGACGGGGCAAGCAGGCCATTATGAACCCAAATATGGAGCTGGCCAGTTCGTTCCCGATCAATACTGCTCGGATCGTACCGGTGTATAGAGAAACGAAAGGGCTAAAATCGGCCACAATCCGCAAAGTTATGGCCAACCTTGCGGAAGATATAGATAAACTTCCAGAGAATTTGCCTACAAATATTGTTAAAGAGTATGAACTATCGTCGCATGTCCAATCTTTGCTGGGGCTACATTTTCCTGGGAGCACTAATGAGATTGAAGTTGCTCGGCATCGCCAAGGTTTTGAGGAGATTTTTGCTCTAAGCCTAGCTGCTTTGCTGGTCAAAAAAGAAAATGATCGAGAAAAAGCATTGCCTGTGCCATTTCAGGAAGTTTTGGCTCGATCCTTTGTGAAGAAGCTTCCTTTTGACCTAACCGATGCGCAGCGCAAAGTCATCTGGCAGATCTATAAAGATATAGAGAAAGATAAACCCATGAACCGTATGGTTGAGGGTGATGTTGGCTCCGGCAAGACAGTTGTAGCGGCTATGGCTGCCCTGATGGCAATATCCGAGGGCTATCAGGCTGCCCTGATGGCTCCAACGGAGCTGCTGGCTCGTCAGCACGCCGAGAGTATGTACGAACTGCTGGAAAGCGTTGGAATGCACAGGGAGGTGGTCTTGTTGGTTGGTAGCCTCAAGCCAGCCGAGAAAAAGCGAGCTCACGAGCGTATTGCTAGTGGTGAAGCAAAGTTAATAATCGGCACACATGCAGTTATTAGCGAAAAAGTTGATATGCATAAGCTAGCGCTCATTATTGTCGATGAGCAGCATCGATTTGGTGTAGAACAGCGTCAAAAGCTTCAGAAAAAAGCGGGGCATATGCCGCACATGCTCAGCATGACAGCTACACCGATTCCTCGCACGCTGGCACTGACTATTTACGGCGAGCTCGATATTTCTTTGCTGGACGAAATGCCTCCTGGGCGAAAGCCGGTTAAGACCAAGATTGTTTCGCCAAATGAGAAAGCTCGATTGTATAAAGAGATCGATACAGAGCTGGAACGAGGCAAACAAATGTTTGTGGTCTGCCCGTTAATTACTGAGAGCGACACTCTCAAAACTCTTTCTGCAGAAGTTGTGTATAAAGATTTTACCGAAAAGACCTTTAAGCATCGTAAGGTCGGGCTACTGCATGGCAAGCTCAAAGCTGACGAAAAAGAAAAGATTATGAGCGAGTTTGCGAGTGGTAAGCTCGATATCTTGGTGGCCACCACTGTTATAGAAGTCGGTGTGAATGTGCCAAACGCCAGTATTATGCTAGTCGAAGGCGCCGAGCGCTTTGGTTTAGCCCAGATCCACCAGCTGCGAGGACGTGTGGCTCGAAGCACTGAACAAGGTTATTGTTACCTACTTATGACAGATAGTTCGGCGCCAACTCGTCGCTTGCGGGCAATCGAGCAGTCCACTGACGGCTTTAAGCTGGCAGAGCTAGATCTTGAGATTCGTGGGCCTGGCGCTATCTATGGTCGTAGTCAACACGGGCAGTTAGATCTGCGGGTTGCCAACTTAACAGATGTGAGACTCATAAATGCGGCACGTAGTGCTGCTCACGACTTTATAGAAAAGGGCGAAAAGCTGGCTAAATATCCAGAGCTAGCGGCCCAAGTTAAAGAAAACCAACTGGTGACTAGCCTAAACTAGGCTACAATATTTGCTATGAGAGTTATTGCAGGAAAACTTGGTGGCCAGATCTTTGAAGCACCAAAAGGTCACAGAACACACCCCATGAGCGAAAAAGCCAAAGGGGCTCTATTCTCTGCTCTGGGCGATATTGAAGAACTGACTGTACTCGATTGCTTTTCTGGCAGTGGAGCTCTGGCTATTGAGGCTGCAAGCAGGGGTGCTGCAAATGTAATTGCTATCGACCACGACATAAATGCCTATAAAACTATTGCAGCAAACATCGTAAAGCTAGGCATCGAGGATCAATGCCACGCAGTAAAAGCTAACGCTACTGGTTGGTCAAATCGTCATCCAAACACCACTTTTAACATCGTGCTCTGTGATCCACCTTACGACGACATCCAATACAAGGTCATCCGCAAGCTTGCTCGTCATGTGGCGCCAAGCGGAATATTTGTATTATCTTTGCCTGGCAAGCACGAAACACTAAAGCTTGAGGGACTCGAAGTTGTCCAAAACAAAGATTATGGCGATGCTCAGCTAGTGTTTTACAAAAAAATCGGGTAGAATATCTCTGTTAAAGACCAAATTCTGCGGATGTGGTGGAATTGGTAGACACGCTAGTCTTAGGAACTAGTGCCGCAAGGCGTGAAGGTTCAAGTCCTTTCATCCGCACCAAGTTTGTATTAGTTAACAATAAGTTATATAATATTAAAATTATGATTAGTTTCATTTCTAAAATTCATGTACATCTACCGCCTCGAAGAGTCGAGTAGTCTCCTAATTTTTTCAAAAAATTAACGCCTCGGCTTTCCGGGGCGTTTGTTTTTTAAATTTAAAATAAGGATGTTAAGACATGAAGAATATTGAAATGTATAAAGGCGCTCAAATTGATGACGTCATTGAAGAGATTGTGCCTATATACCAGACGGCATTTAAGGGTGACCCGTGGAATGAAAACTCAAAATGTCCTCGACCTGATCTGGAACTTTGCGCCGGAGGGCTATCCCCAATTGAGATAGGGCAGTTTTGCTTAAAGTGTCAGCAATGTCCTAACCAGGAAGCGTATCCAGCAGATGAGTTAACGGCTAAGTTCGAAAAAATGATTACAGCAAAGAACTGCGTGCTAATACTAGAAAGAGAAGGGCGGCTTCCTACTATGGCTATGTTTGGCTGGGTTGCAGGAAACGATCAAATTGCCTCAGAGAGATATGAAGGGTCTGAGGATATAGACACCTTCTTTCAGGTCAATGCCCCGCCAGAGTTTATGTGGCTTGATGAAGTATTCGCAGATAGACAATTAAAACCAGAGGGTAACCTGAGGGACTTTCGCAGTAACTGCACACGAATGCTCAGTAGTTTAGGAGTAGACAGTTTTATGTATCGAACTATTGCCCCACAAATGATACGAGCGGTTGAAAGAGACTTCCCTGAAGAATCAGTAATTTTACGGCCACCCGACAGACGCTTAATAGTAAAAGTAGCCCTGAGTGGAGGTGTATCATGAAAGTGCTAGTTATTGGGGGTATGCATGGTAACGAACCTTTGGGGATGGAAGTAGTTGGTCTTCTCATGCGAAAGCCCATTGGCGTCGTCGACTTCTTAGTGGGCAACCCGAGAGCGGTTATTGCCCAACAAAGATTCACGGGGGAGGATCTTAATAGGAGTTTTCCAGGGGAGAAGACGTCTAGTATCTATGAGCAAGCACGTGCGGCGTTTATTTTAAACAAGTGCAAAAAATATGATATTGTTTTAGATTTTCACAACACTCACTGTCCAGATAATGACTGCAGCTTTGTGGGCGAAAAGTCAACGGGTTTTCTGGCTGATATTTCTTGTTTCCTTGGCTTAAAAAGAATAATAGTTGCAGATTACGACTGTCTTAATAAGTATGCGAGTAACTGTCTCTCTATAGAAGTTAGTCTTACGAGTAAGTATATGGATAGTCGGTATTGGTACGAGAAAATATACGAGCTATCAAAAATAGGATCAACCGTACCTGCCGTTAAACCGCAATTTTACGAATTTGTGCACAGAATATCTCTGCAAGAGAAAGAGCAGTTATCTCTGCCTTCATATAATTTACGTGCTTTTGAGCCTCTTCCAAAAATGTTAGCAAACAGATTTGGTTTCTCAGAAGTCGTCTACCCGATCTTCATAGATGATGCATATACCCCATACAATTACGGAGGGTTACTTAAGAAGCGACAGAATTTAGGGTATAATCGGAGAGAAATATGAGCTTAAGCACACAGCCCTATAAGGGCACCAGAGATTTTTACCCCGAAGACAAACGCCTTCAGGACTATATGTTTGGTGTTATGCGAAACGTAGTAAAGTCTTATGGCTATGAAGAATACGACGCCCCTATTGTCGAGCCGCTCGATCTGTATCGCTCTAAAACCAGTGACGAGATCGTAAATGAGCAGGTCTACAGCTTTACCGATCGTGGCGGCCGAGAAGTTGCCATTCGTCCAGAGATGACCCCTACAATCAGTCGAATGGTAGCAGCGAAGCGACAAGAACTGTCATACCCACTCCGCATGTTTTCTATCCCGAATGTCTGGCGCTATGAGCGACCGCAACGAGGGCGACTGCGAGAGCACTGGCAACTTAATGTAGATCTGTTTGGAGAAGCAGGCGTAGCGGCAGATCACGAGATTATCTCTTTGGCAGATTCTATCCTGAAGGCGTTTGGTGCAAAACCAAGCATGTATGAGATTCGTATCAACAGCCGAGAATTTGTGAATAGGCTGCTTGAGCACATGGGACTAGACGACGCCGATAAAAAGTTGGCTCTTAGAATTATGGATAAGTGGGAGAGTGATGCTCCAGAAGGCGTAAATCATCAACACTTACTGAACTGTGTCGAGAAAAGCGGATACGGCGAAGATAAGCGAGCAGCCTTTACGGCCAAGTTTAAAGACTATGGTGACGCTATAAAAGCTGCAGTTGCATCAGAAGAGGGCCAAGGCATTGTAAGATTGGTAACTTTGCTCAAAGAGCAAGGCATTGAAGTTGTGCCAGACCCATATCTGACCCGAGGTTTTGATTATTATACCGGTATTATTTTTGAAGTTTTTGATACAGACGAAGAAAACAACCGCAGTATGTTCGGTGGTGGTCGCTACGACGGCCTTGTTGGGCTGTTTGGTGTAGAGCCAGTCCCAACCGTAGGATTTGGCCTGGGCGATGTAACTTTGGCTAATTTCCTTGAGACACATCGACTAGCCCCTACCCTTAAAAGCGATGTAGATGCAGTCGTGGTTATAATTGGTGATGCGTATAAAGATGCCCAGAAATTTATAAGTAACCTAAGAGGAATGGGCCTCAACATTGCTGTTGATGCCACAGAGAGAAAGCTTGCTACCAAACTCAAGCACGCTGACAAACACGGAGCAGATTACGTTATCTTTGTAGGCGAAGAAGATTTAAAGAACGAACAATATGGTTTGAAAAACCTCAAAACTGGCGAAGAAGGCAAACTAAGCGCCGAACGTTTAGTAACCACAATTAAAGATTACCGTAAGCAGTAGTAACTCCTTGAGATATCTGCTATAGTGCACTACTTATGAATGTAAAACGAACCAATAAATCCGAGACAGAAGTCACCTTGGCTATTACTGCCACCGAGACAGACCTAAACTCTATCAAGCAACATGTATTAAAGCGCTTGGCTGGCGAAATAAAGATGCAAGGCTTCCGAAAAGGGACTGCGCCGCTCGCTCTTGTTGAGAAAAATATTGACCAAAACTTGCTGCAGACAGAGTTTTTGGATGAAGCAATGACTCACTTGTATAGCACTGCTGCACAGGAGGAAAAACTTCGTCCAGTTACTCGACCAGACGTGCAGATTAAGAAATTTGTGCCATTTACCGAACTTGAATTTGATGTAACCACCAGCGTAGTTGGTGATGTAAAGCTACCGAACTACAAAACTATTAAAGTTGAAAAAGCAAAAATCTCAGTTGTTGCCAAAGACGTAGAGGAAGTGGTTAAGTCACTTCAAACACGTATGGCTGAGCGAAAAGAAGTTGAACGAGCTGCCAAAAACGGCGACCAGGTTGTGATTGATTTCGCCGGTAAAGACGATAAAGGCGAGGCTGTGTCTGGTGCAGATGGCAAAGATTATCCACTAGTGCTCGGCAGTAACGCATTTATTCCTGGTTTCGAAGATAATCTCGTTGGCCTAAAATCAGGCGAGCAAAAAACATTTACCGTTACGTTTCCTAAAGACTACGGTGTAGCAGCCCTTGCAAGCAAAGATGTAACATTTGCCGTAACTGTTAAGACTGTTTCCGAGATGATCGAGGCAAAAATAGATGATGAATTTGCAGCCAAAGTTGGTCCGTTCAAGACAGTTGCCGAGCTAAAGTCTGATATTAAAAAGCAATTAACTGCCGAACGTGAAGCCGAAGCCAATAAAGCGCATCAGAATGAACTGGTAAAGAAGATTGCAGATAAGACTACTATTGCACTGCCGGAAGCTCTTATAGACCAGCAAGTTGTCTATAACATCGATGAAACACGTCGTAACCTGACTTATCGAGGACAAATCTACGAAGAATTCTTGAAGGCCGAGGGTATGAGCGAAGAAGAGTACAAAACAACAATCTTACGCCCTCAAGCCGAGCAGCAGCTAAAAACCAGTATTATGCTGAGCGAAATTGCAGAGAAGGAAAAGCTTAGTGTCACTCCAGAAGAGCTAGAAATTCGTATCCAATTGCTCAAAGGACAATATGCTCAGGATCAGCTGATGCAAGCAGAGCTAGACAAGCCGGAAAACCGCCAAGACATCGCTAGCCGAATGCTAACCGAAAAAGTCCTCGAACTTTTGTCTAAATAGCACTAGTGCTTGGCATGGTAATTAAAAGAATGTAAGCTCAAGTTATGAGTAAAGAGTACTTAGGTGTTGCACGGGAACAAAAGTTTGAATTTGCAAACGAGCCAAACGGCGAGGGCGCAATTTTTGCAATTGAGTATAACAGCAAAGATTATAATGTTTTTCTCGATAGCTTTGATCTTGATAAACTCCTTTATTCTGAAAATCGCATCGGTGACAGTAAGCTTATAAGCCTTCCGGATGGAGAGCTGCCTTTGCTAGTTTGGTCAAAGGCTGCGGAGGACAATGATCCAGATGCAGGTTGGGACGTCATGATGGAAGTTCAAGTAGCTTCTATGAGTCATGTGCATGAGCACAGGGGTATATTGACAGTCGTTGGTGCCGAGTCTGATTTTGGGTGGACCACGCACGACTGGTGGGGAGTAGCATACGAACCATTATCGCCTCTCAAAGTGCCACAACGGGGACACCCATTTTATGCAGATCCATTTATAGAAACTACTTGGTCCGAGGCTAGTGTTTAGTGGCAGAAGCATTATTCCAGCTTGGGCAAAAAGCACTAGTCGTTAACGAGAAAAACGAGGTTTTGGTTGTTGGACAAGAGGCTCTTAGCAGACCAGGACACACCTGGTACGATTTGCCTGGTGGAAGAGTTGACGAAGACGAAGATGATCTAGGCAAAGCTCTCGCTCGGGAGTTACAAGAAGAATTGCAGGTAGAGGCAGAGGTTCATGATTTGCTTACATTATCGTTAGCACCAAAACACCCCAAGCGAAAGTACGACATTATCCTATCAGTATTCCACTGCTCAATTACCGAGGGAGAGCCTACTCCATCAGGTGAGATCACCAGCTATAAGTGGGTCCCTATCGACGAACTGCACACCATGCCAGACTCTCGCTACAGCCAAGAAATAGTAGCAACTTTCAAACGCAAACTCGGTCTTTAGCGCAAGCAATTTTCTTTTCTTTGGTGGCATTATATAATCTTCCTCAAAGAATTATTTTAAGGAGTACGGAATGTCCAAAAGACAAGTTAAAAGAGAAAACGCTGAGCTTAGGGAGCAACTTTCAGCTACAGAGGAAACGTTAAACCGTTCACTTGATGTTGCAGAAGCAGCCGTGAGAGGCCTAGCAAGTGTCACGCCGCTTACTGCAGAAGGTGCCGCAAAGTTTTTTGAGGAATACCCTCAATGGAGGATTGACATTAACGTTAGAGATGGAGAAATGACTAAAGTTTTTACTCGTGATATCGCAGATCTATCTCCTGAATTACATAACGATGATGACACTTACAAAAGCCTTGCGGATCCTGAGTATTTTGATGGAAGCATAGCTACAATTTTTGGTGCTTACAGCGGTAACGGGACATATTATGGCAAAGCAGAAGGTGGTTTTGCCGGAGGGAGTATCACTATAAGTGTCCCTATAGACATGATAGGCCTCACGGTCTTAGATGAAGTTAAGATAAGAGACGCAGAAGATTACTTCCAAGATACTTACGTACGGCAACCAGCTTTGGCGTAAAATATAGATAAGGAACTGGCACTCTGGGTTGACGAGTGCCAACGAGCGGCGTATATTTAAGATATGACAAAACCGAGTAATGTACTTATACCAACCGTTATCGAACAAGAAGGTCGTGTAGAGCGGGCTTATGACATCTACAGTCGCTTGCTTAAAGACCGCATTATCTTCCTAGGAACAGATGTAAATGAGCACACAGCCAACTTGGTAGTAGCTCAATTATTGTTCTTGGCAAACGAAGACCCAAAGAAAGATATTAGCCTGTATATCAATAGTCCTGGTGGCAGCGTATACGATGCTTTGGCTATTTATGACACTATGCAATTCGTGGCACCAGACATTCAGACAGTAGGTATTGGCGTGCAGGCTAGCGCAGCTGCATTCTTGCTTAGTAGTGGCGCCAAAGGAAAGCGATCAATCCTAGAACATTCAACAGTCATGATCCACCAGCCTTCCAGCGGAACTCGTGGTAAAGTGACCGATCAAGAGATTGACCTGCGTGAATCACTCCGTGTAAAGAAGCTTCTTGAGGAAATTATGGCTAAGAACACAGGTCAAAAGCTAGAAAAAATCCATACCGACATGGAGAGAGACAAGTGGCTCACTGCCGATGAAGCCAAAAAATACGGCATTGTCGACAAAATCATCACCACAACTCCTAAAAAATAATCACGAGATTCCTTGACGTACTGGTGTAAAACCCATATACTGAAGTCATAAGAAGTAGTGGCCGTCGTTTTTGTATTGTCAAAAAATGGGATTTGATAGCACAAAATCGTACGCAGTAATCTTCGGCGCCAACAGATAAAACAAAACCCAGTATCTCTAGACCCGCAAGTGTCTAGAGCTTAGAACCCTTTATATAAAAGTCCACTAATAACGAGGAGTATCAAGCATACATGGCCAAAGCTCATGCCCTTGCCAGCGGAACAACCGCTCGCACATTTTTTACACAAAACGATCCGGTGATTGACCTACCGAATTTGGTAGATCACCAAAATCGCTCATTTCAATGGTTTGTCGAAGAGGGATTAGGTGAATTACTCGCCGAAATCAGCCCGATCGATGACTATACTGGAAACAAATTATCATTAAGTTTTAAAGACTATCACTTCGAAGATCCAAAGACTACCGAAGCTGAAGCCCGAGAAAACAACATCAGTTACGAAGCCCCTCTAAAGGCAAACGTAATTTTGACCAACAAAGTCACTGGTGAAGTTAAAGAACAAGAGATCTACCTAGGCGACTTCCCATGGATGACTAGCCGTGGAACATTTGTTATCAACGGCGCAGAACGTGTTGTAGTAAGCCAGTTGATCCGATCTGCTGGTGTTTTCTTTATGGCCGACCAATCTGGTGGGCGTAACTTGTATGGTGCAAAGGTTATCCCTGGACGTGGCGCATGGCTAGAATTCGAAACCGCTGCAAACGGCGCATTGTTTGTAAAGATTGACCGAAAACGAAAGATTGCTGTGACAACCCTGCTCCGAGCTCTTGGCATGAGTGAAGCTCAGATGAGGGATGCATTTAAACACGTTGACCAAGGCCAAAGCAGCTACCTCGACTCAACTCTTGATAAAGACCCAAGCAAAACGTCTAGCGAAGCTTTGATTGAAGTATATCGACGTCTTCGACCGGGAGACCTGGCTACTGTAGATAACGCACGATCTCTTCTTGAGAACATGTTCTACAACTACAAGCGATTCGACTTTTCTCGAGTCGGCCGTTACAAGATCAACAAACGACTTGATCTAAAAGTAGCAAACACTGCTGAAAACCGTGTAATGCGACTCGAAGACTTGATTGCTATCGTTAGCGAGCTTATTCGCTTGAGCAACACACAGGAACCTGCCGACGACATCGACTCACTTGCAAACCGACGAGTAAAATTGGTTGGTGAACTTGTGCAGCGACAGTTCCGTATTGGTTTGCTTCGAATGGAGCGAAACACTAAGGACCGAATGAGCATGAGCGAAATCGAAACAGTAACTCCAGGGCAGCTTATTAACGCTCGACCTGTAGTAGCTGCAGTTCGTGAGTTCTTTGCAAGCTCACAACTTAGTCAATTCATGGACCAGATCAACCCGCTAAGTGAGCTAGCTCACAAGCGACGTCTTAGTTCTATGGGTCCTGGTGGACTTAGCCGTGAACGAGCTGGTTTTGAAGTTCGTGATGCGCACGCTACTCACTATGGCCGTATTTGTGCAGTAGAAACTCCAGAAGGTGCCAACATCGGTTTGGTGCTTAACCTGGCTAACTACGCTCGAATTAACGACTACGGTTTTGTAGAAACTCCTTACCGTAAAGTGATAAACGCTGTGACTTCTAAAGATGCAGCTGGTCACATCGCAGCAGTAAATCTAGAAGACGAAAAAGGCAAGACAATCGTTAAGGCTGGTGCAAAGATTACCGAAGCTGACGCTAAGAAGCTTGCTGCCGTAAAAGAACGAAAAACCTGGCCAGTAAAAGCTAAAGTAACAGATGAAATTATTTATCTTGATGCTGACGGCGAAGACCACTCAATTATTGCTGGTGCTGGTAACAAAGTTGACGCAAACGGCTACTTTGTAGACGAGCGTGTAAGTGCTCGTGTACGGTTGGCTGTTGCAGAAACAGATGCTAATGACATAACTCACATGGATGCTAGCAATAACCAGATCATTGGTTCTATCGCAGGACTTGTGCCATTTGTAGAACGAGACCGTGTGGACCGTGCTTTGGTGGGTTCTAACCAGCAAAAGCAAGCTGTGCCACTTATTAATCCAAAATCACCGATTGTTGGTACAGGACTTGAAGCTACAGTTGCAGCTAACAGTGGACAGATCACCTACGCTGAAGACAAAGGTACTGTAGTTGCCGCTTCAGCAGATGAAGTAGTGGTTGCGTACGAAAAGCGAAAAGCTACCTACAAGCCTCTGCATTATGTGCGAAGTAACGAAGGTACAAGCATTAACCAACGTGTAGTTGTTAACAGTGGCGACAAAGTTAAAAAAGGCGACGTACTAATCGAAGGTATGTCTATTGAAAACGGTGAGCTAGCCCTTGGCCGTGACCTAATGGTTGCATTTATGCCATGGGACGGTTACAACTTCGAAGATGCCATGGTTGTATCTCGAAAGCTTGTTGAAGACGACACCCTAACCAGCATTCACATTGTTGACTACATGACAGAAGTTCGAGAGACAAAGCTTGGTCCAGAGGTAATTACGAGCGATATTCCAAATGTGAGCGAAGAAGCTCTACGACACCTAGACGAAGAGGGCATTGTACGAATCGGTGCCGAAGTACACCCAGGCGACATCCTTGTTGGTAAGATTACACCAAAGGGTGAACAAGAACTTTCAAGCGAAGAGCGATTGCTCCGAGCTATCTTTGGCGAAAAAGCTAAAGAGGTCCGTGATACTTCTCAGCGTATGAGCAACGGTAAACACGGTAAAGTTGTTGGCGTTAAGGTATTTAGCCGAGCCAACGGCCACGAACTAAAGGCTGGTGTGATTATGCAGATCCAGGTTTTTGTGGCTCAAATGCGAAAAGTACAAGTAGGTGACAAATTGGCTGGACGTCACGGTAACAAGGGTGTTATTGCCCGAATCCTGCCAGCAGAAGACATGCCGTTTACTTCAGACGGTACCCCAGTAGACATCGTGCTAAACCCAATGGGTGTCCCATCGAGAATGAACCTTGGACAGTTGTTCGAGACTCACCTTGGTATGGCCGCTCGGGCTCTTGGCTTTAAGGTAGCAACACCATCGTTTAATGGTGTGCCAACCGCTAAGATCAAAGAACTCTTGAAAGAAGCAGGACTTCCTGAAGACGGAAAACGACAACTATATGATGGCCGAACCGGTGAAGCCTTTAAAGAACGAACCGTGGTTGGGAACATGTACATGCTAAAACTTACGCACATGGTCACCGACAAGATTCACGCTCGATCAACCGGACCATACACAATGGTTACTCAGCAGCCACTTGGTGGTAAGGCGCAAAACGGTGGTCAGCGATTTGGAGAGATGGAAGTATGGGCTCTTGAAGCGTATGGCGCATCCTACACATTGCAGGAAATGCTAACCATCAAGTCAGACGACGTTTATGGACGAAGCAAGGCGTACGAATCAATCATTAAACAGACTGATATTGTTGGGCCAAAAGTTCCAGAAAGCTTTAACGTCCTTGTGAAGGAACTGCAAGGTCTTGGCCTTAAGGTTGACCTGATCAACGAGAGTGAAGTTATAGATGCAGAAGCAATCTTGGCAGAAAGCATTAAAGATGAAGCTGCAGCACCTGCAGAAGTCGCTGTGCCACAGCCAGAAGCCAGCAATGTAGATGTTACTGAAGACATGCAAGCGGACGAATTTATGGTGATTGAGCTAGAAGATGACTTACCAGCGACCACAGCCGTACTAACAGATGACAACAAAGAGGAGGAAAAATAATGCGACGTTACACAAGCGGAACAAATATTGCAGATTTTGACGCAGTCCGGCTCGCTGTTGCCAGCCCAGAAGATATTTTGGAATGGAGCCATGGTGAAGTTACCAAGCCAGAGACTATTAACTACCGAACACAAAAGCCAGAGCGAGACGGTCTGTTTTGTGAAAGAATTTTCGGACCAGTAAAAGACATTAACCCACACGACGCTAAGTACAAAGGTGTACGATCTCGTGAAGCCGCTGTCGACAAAAAGGGAGAGCTTGTAACTCGATCAATCGTTCGACGTGAGCGAATGGGTCACATCCAGCTTGCCAGCCCTGTGGCACACATTTGGTTCCTCCGAGGTACTCCAAGTGCAGTTGGGCTCCTCCTTGGTTTGACTGTGAAAAATCTAGAGCGAGTAGCTTACTTTGCTAGCTACATTGTTAAGAATGTAGACAGCGAAAAGCGAGACCAGATCTTGACAGATAAAGAAGCAGAATTTGCTGCGGCAGAAGAAGCTATCAAGGCTCGATACGAAGAAGAAAGCAAAAAAGAAGACGCTAATGTAAAAGCTTTGGCGGAAGCACAAACTAAAGAACTTGAAGAAGTTCGAGCGCAATTTGAAATCGTAAAAGAACAGATTACAAGCCTCGAAAAGCACCGTCTTATTAGTGAAAATGATTACCGAGCATTACCCGACAACCTTAGCGACATCATCGAAGTTGGTATGGGTGGTTCTGCGCTAAGAGAACTGCTTGAAAACATAGACCTTGGCCAGCTAATCGCTGACCTTACAAAGGAAGCCGAAGACGCCAAGGGACAAAGAAAGAAGAAAATTCTAAAACGACTTCGATTGCTCGAAAGCATGGAGCGGGCTGGGATCAAGCCAACCAGCATGTGCGTAAGCGTTCTTCCAGTAATCCCTCCAGACTTGCGTCCAATGGTGCAACTAACTGGTGGCCGATTCGCAACCTCAGACCTAAACGATTTGTACCGTCGAGTTATTAACCGAAACAATCGTCTGAAGAAGTTGATTGACCTAAATGCCCCAGAAGTAATTCGCCGTAACGAACAGCGAATGCTTCAGGAAGCTGTTGACGCATTGATCGACAACAGTAGTGCCCGAAGCGGACGAGCTGTCGCTGCTACTGGTCAACGACGACGACTAAAATCTTTGAGCGACATGCTTAAAGGTAAGCAAGGTCGTTTCCGACAAAACCTACTTGGTAAGCGTGTAGACTACTCTGGTCGTTCAGTAATTGTTGCTGGTCCAGAACTTAAGATGCACCAATGTGGTCTACCAAAGATGATGGCTCTTGAACTTTTCAAGCCATTTGTCATCGGGCAGTTGATCGCTGAAGAGCTTGCACACAACATTCGTAGCGCAACTCGTATGATCGAAATGGGCGAGACTGCCGTATGGGACGCTTTGGACGAAGTGATCAAAGAAAAGTATGTACTACTTAACCGTGCGCCGTCACTTCACCGACTTTCTATCCAGGCTTTCCAGCCAGTACTAATCGAAGGTAAAGCCATACAGCTGCACCCACTAGTATGTAAAGGATTTAACGCTGACTTCGATGGTGACCAGATGGCTGTTCACTTGCCTCTATCAGACCGAGCCCAAAAAGAAGCTCGAGAGATTATGGCAGCCAACAAGAACTTGCTTAAGCCAGCCGACGGTTCACCAATTTTGCACATCGAACAAGATATCGTGCTTGGTTGTTACTACCTAACATACGTTCGACCTGGTACCGATGAAACACCAAAGAATTTCAGAGATCTTAACGAAGTATTGATGGCATTCGACGGCGGTTCTGTTAAATTGCAGGACTTCATTACTATCCAGTTCCGAGGCGAAAAGCGAACGAGTACACTCGGACGATTCCTATTTAACGAAGTTTTCCCTAAGGATTTTGCATTCCGTGATGAGCCAATGACTAAAAAGCACCTCGTAAGTGTAATGGCAGACGTGTACCACCAGTATGGTCAAGATATGAGCGCAGAAATTGCTGACAAGTTGAAAGACTTAGGTTTTGAGTATGCAACTTGTTCTGGTCTATCTATGGGTATGAGCGACTTTGTAGACATTAAGAAGCTCGATGTGATTCTAGACAAAGCAGAAGAAAAAGCTACTGCTGTGAGCGAACAGTTCGACCAAGGTTTCATTACCGAGGACGAACGATACCGTTTGACTATCGAAACTTGGACAAATGCGGATGCACAGGTGCAGACTGCGCTAAGTGAGCAGTTTAGTGGCGAAGACACTGCTATGTCACTTGCAGTTACCTCTGGTGCTCGTGGTTCTATTGTTCAGGTAAAGCAGGTTATTGGCTCAGTAGGTATCCTAAGTGATGCTACTGGACGTGCCATGGAGCTTCCTATTAAGAGTAACTATCGTGACGGTCTAAACCCGCTTGAATACTTTACCTCTGCACGTGGTCAACGAAAGGGACTGATTGATACAGCCCTTAAGACCGCCGACTCAGGTTACCTAACTCGTCGTTTGGTAGACGTCGCACAAGATGTGTTTACAACAGAAGATAACGCTGCAGACCCAGGTTTTGCAATGTTCCGATCTGATGCTGCAGAAATCGGCGTAGACTATTCTTCACGACTTGCGGGCCGATTTGCCGCTGAAAAGATTGGTACATACGTTAAGAAGGGCGCTTTAATTACAAAAGAAGCCGCTGCTGCAATAGATGCCGATAAAGAACTTGATGGCGTACGCATCATGAGCGTACTAAGCTGTAGCGCTGTAAAGGGTGTTAACAGAAAGAGTTACGGTGTTGACCCAGCTACTGGCGAACTTGTTGCAGACCACAGCCCAATTGGCGTTATCGCTGCACAAAGTATCGGTGAGCCTGGTACGCAGCTAACACTTAAGACTTTCCACTCCGGTGGTGTAGCTGGTGAGGACATCACTACAGGTCTTCCTCGTGTTGAAGAGTTGTTTGAAGTGCGTATTCCAAAAGGACGTGCATTCCTCTCTGACATCCCTGGCAAAGTTGCCGTATGGGAAGAGGGTGACCAGTACATTGTTCAGGTTACAAATGACAAAGCTCAGATGACAGAACTTAAGATTGGCGACCGGGTAGCTTCAATCGCTACTGGTACCGAAGTTGCCGTAGGCGACGTAGTCGCTGCTGGTGAAAAGGGTGAAAACCCACTGATTGCACCTGTTGCTGGTAAAGCTACTGTAAACAAGAAGGCAATCAAGATTACTCCTGCAGGACAGAGCGTCATTAAGTACGAGATCCCAAGCTACAAGCAGTTGACTGTAAAAGATGGTGACGAAGTAATTGCTGGTCAGCGTTTGACCAACGGTTCGATTAACCTGCACGATCTCATTGCACTCCAGGGTGTAGAGCCAACACAGCGATACATCATGAACGAAGTGCTCCGAATCTTTGCAAGCCAAGGTCAAAACATTTCAGAGAAGCACCTTGAGATCATCGTGCGACAGATGTTTAGCCGTGTGCAGATCGAAGACGCTGGAGATAGCGAATTCGTAACAGGCGACATTGTGAGCAAGCTTGCAGCGGTATCTGTAAACGAAAAACTTGTTGCCGAAAAGAAAGAACCTGCTGCTTACAACCAGTTGTTGCTTGGTATTACCAAAGCATCACTAAGCACAGATTCATTCCTAAGTGCCGCATCATTCCAGGACACCACTCGAGTACTAATTGCCGCTGCTACCAGTGGTAAAGTAGACCACTTGTTTGGTCTAAAAGAAAACGTGATCTTGGGTCGACGAATCCCGGTAGGAACCGGTTTTGATCCCGACGAAGAGAAGGAACTTGAAGAAGTAGCCTAAAAAATGGTAAAATACACTACAAGAACGTTTAGTAACTTTAATGTCCAGAGCGAAAGGCTGGCTCGTTAATAAAAGCGATCGTTAATATCTATGCCTACAATTAATCAGTTAGTACGAAAACCACGAGCCCGAACTACTCCTAAGAGTAAGTCGCCAGCTATGCAACGTGTGGTAAACAATTTAAAGACAAAGAACTATGAAAAGCCAGCACCATTCAAGCGTGGTGTCTGTATCAAGGTGACAACCAAAACACCTAAAAAGCCTAACTCAGCACTTCGTAAAGTAGCTCGTGTGCGCTTGAGCAACGGCTACGAAGTGTGGGCTTACATTGGTGGTGAAGGACACAACCTGCAGGAGCACGCCGCAGTATTAGTACGTGGTGGCCGTGTAAAGGACCTTCCTGGTGTGCGATACCACATCGTTCGAGGTTCTTTGGACCTCCAAGGTGTTGCAAACCGAAAGCAAGGCCGCTCTAAGTACGGTGCTAAAAAGGACAGTAAATAATGCCACGTAAGAAAACCAAAGATTTAGTTCGAGATATCCCCGGCGACCGAGTGTACGACAGCGTTGCTGTACAGCGTCTCATCAACCGAGTAATGCAAGATGGCAAAAAGCAAATTGCCGAACGGCTTGTATATAACGGTATGCAAAAAGCAGCCGACAAACTAAAGGTACAAAACCCACTTGAGGTGTTCGATCAGGCTATGGCCAACGTTCGCCCATCTGTTGAGACTCGATCTCGACGTGTTGGTGGTGCTAACTACCAGATTCCTTTTGAAGTAAAAGGCCAACGACAAAACCACCTAACTACTATGTGGTTTGTAGCTGCAGCCCGAGCACGAAAAGGTATGAGCATGGAAGACCGAATCGCTCAAGAGCTTATGGATGCCTACAACACATCCGGCGCCGCTGTTAAAAAGCGAGAAGACATGCACAAAATGGCAGAAGCCAACCGAGCATTCGCTCACTTCGCACGATACTAATCACTTTAGGGTGGGAATGATAATAATTTTTTAAGAAAGTAAACAATGGCAGACAAGAAATATCCACTAGAAAAACTACGTAACATCGGTATTATTGCCCACATTGATGCGGGTAAGACAACTACTACCGAAGGTATTTTGTTCCGAACCGGTCTAAAGCACAAAATTGGTGCTGTTCACGAAGGTGAAACAACTACTGACTGGATGGAGCAAGAGCGTGAGCGTGGTATTACTATTACGTCTGCTGCTGTTACATGTTATTGGAAAGATCACCAGATCAACATTATCGATACACCTGGTCACATTGACTTTACGGTAGAGGTAGAGCGATCACTTCGTGTGCTTGATGGTGCTGTAACTGTATTTGACGGCAAGATGGGTGTAGAGAGTCAGAGTGAAACCGTATGGCGACAGGCCGACAAGTACGGCGTACCTCGTATTTGCTTTATCAATAAGATCAACCAAACTGGTGGTGACTTCTACAAGTCCCTCGACTCTATTCATGCTCGTCTGAACAAAGCTGCCTTCCCAATTCACTTACCAATTGGTTTTGAACAAGAGATCAACGGTGTTGTCGACCTTATCGAAATGAAGGCTTACACCTACAAAGACTTTACCGACTCTCAGCTAGTAGAGGGTGAAGTTCCAGCTGACATGCTCGACAAGGCCAAGAAATACCGAAGTCTTCTTATCGAAAATGCAGTTGCCGAAGACGAAGCTATGCTCGAAAAATACTTTGAAGTTGGCGAAGACGGCCTAAGTGTTGCTGAAATCAAACAAGCTGTCCGGACAGCCGTACTATCGGGTAATTTCTTTGCTGTAACTGGCGGAGACGGCCGTGGTGTGATAGTAGAAAAGGTTCTAGACTCTGTTGTAGAGCTTCTTCCTTCTCCAATCGACCGAGGTTCTGTGTGGGGTAAGCACGCCAAAACTGGCGACGAAGTTGAGCGAAAGCCAGCCGACAATGAGCCATTTGCAGGCCTTGCTTTCAAGATTGCAACCGACCCATTTGTAGGAAAGCTTAGCTTTGTGCGAGTGTACTCAGGCAAACTCCAAGCCGGTAGCTATGTATTAAACAGTTCCAATGGCGAAAAAGAGCGAATTGGCCGAATCGTCCGGATGCAAGCCGACCAACGTCAAGATGTGTCCGAGATTGTTGCCGGAGATATTGCGGCAGTTGTAGGCCTCAAAGCCACAACAACTGGACACACCCTAGCAGATCAGTCTAACCCAATTGTTCTAGAGAGCATTACATTCCCAGAACCACCTGTAAGTATTGCTATCGAGCCAAAAACCAAAGCTGACCAAGAAAAAATGAGCATAGCCCTGCAACGACTTGCAGAAGAAGACCCAACTTTCCGAATCAAGGTAGACGAAGAAACTGGCCAGACCATCATCAGTGGTATGGGTGAGCTCCACCTAGAAATTATCGTAGATCGAATGAAGCGAGAATTTAAGGTAGAAGCCAACATCGGCCAGCCACAGGTTGCATACCGAGAAACTATCCGAAAAGACAATGTCGAAATCCAAGGTAAATTTGTTCGACAATCTGGTGGACGTGGTCAATACGGTGACGTATGGCTTCGACTTAGTCAGAACGAATCTGGTAAGGGCTTAGAGTTCATCAACTCTATCAAGGGTGGTGTGGTTCCCCAGGAATATATCAAGCCTGTCCACGAAGGTATTAAAGAAGCTATGAACAACGGTGTTCTAGCTGGATACCCTGTTGTAGACATCCGTGCAGAACTATACGACGGTAGCTACCACGATGTTGACTCTAGTGAAATGGCCTTTAAGATCGCTGGCTCTATGGCGCTTCAAGAAGGTGTGAAAAAGGCAAGTCCAGTACTTATGGAGCCTATCATGAAGATCGTTGCAGTAACTCCAGAAGAATTCATGGGTGATGTTATTGGTGACCTTAACTCAAAGCGTGGCCGAATTGAAGCCATGGAAGATCTCGCTAACGGCGTAAAACAGATTACTTCGTTTGTGCCACTTGGTGAAATGTTTGGTTACACAACCAACCTTCGTTCTATGACCCAAGGCCGAGCTAGCTCAAGCATGGAGCTCGACCACTACGCCGACGTACCACCAAATGTCGCCGAAGCAATCATTGCCAAAACCAGCAAATAATCATGAGCTGGCAAGATATAGTCCTAAGCATCGGAACGGTGTTGTTTATCGCAGCCCTGATTCCTTCAGTACGCAGTAAAGACAAGCCACACCTTGTAACAAGTCTTATGAACGGCAGCATTCTAGTGGTATTTGCAGTAACCTATCTCTCGCTAGAGTTATTCTTTTCTTTTGCAATGACTCTTATTGTTGCATCGCTTTGGCTACTGCTTGCTTGGCAAAAGCACTCTCAAAAATAACGCTACTGCTTGCATAGAGCTTGAGTGGAATATATATTAACCACAATGTCACATATTATTGAACAAGGCCCCATATATAGTGGGGGTCTCACTATCGACGGTTCTTCTGCGCAGATTCTGCTGACAAGGCGGCAACAACTTACTCCGCCTGTTGAGATAAGGGACTTCAGAGTTAGTAATGGGGGAGACTATAACGACTTTCATACCACACCAGCATTTCATTCTACAAAGCAGAAAGTTATAAAAGAAGTTATAGAGCGGGCGCTAAAAGATAACCACGAAGTTTCTGTGCATGCTAATGGGAATGCTGATAGATATAGATCTGTCGAAGGAAATTTTAGGCTCGTAGGTCCGTTCGTGATCGGAAGTGCGAAAGTGGTGAAACAAGAGAATGGCATTACAGACAGCTATGACCATACTTATCGTAAGTACTCTATAGGTCGCCTTGGTCTTAAAGGAGTTCTAGGTATGTCCTCTACTCCTGTTTGGGAGCGTGTTCAAAAGCAACTACAACGCTAGCGCTTGCAAGGGTAGCCGGAAAAGAGCATAGTACAAACAATGTTTGGAATTAACTTTCATAGACCAATAAAAGTAAGTTCACCTGAGGAAATTGAGCCACATATAACGCTACTTGAGAGAGAGCAATTTGGCAATCCACCTGCATCTCATTTTCCTGACGAGATAGAGATTCCGGGAGTAAGCTACTTTAGTCTAGATAAGACTATTGTAGGCAAGATAAAGACCCCTCTCTACCGAGGATTCGGGAAGGTAGCAAGTGTGCAAGAGCTTCATCTAGAAGCTCCTCCTAGCTATCTGGTGTCTTGTAGTATTGGTTCTAAAAAAGGTGGGCTTGAAGCTACTATGGTCGGATTTAGCACGGAAGACAATATGGAGACCTATAGCCAAGAATTTACGAGATTTGTAATTAGCTATGCTTTATTTAACATTGTTCAGGGTGAGCCTACTTTATCTGATGGATCCATCGAGTCTCTAGATGACTCGCCACTTATATCAAGCTTGTGGGAAGAGTTCCACAGAACAGCCAAATAACAGGTCAATAACTCTTTACAATCCTCTTATAATCCGCTAATATACATTGGTAACTCGTGTGAGTCGTTGAGACTCATGCAAAATATTTATAAGAATCAAGGAGAATATTAATCATATGGCAGATTTTGACCGAAGCAAACCACACGTAAACGTAGGTACTATGGGACACGTTGACCATGGTAAAACTACTCTTACAGCTGCAATTACTCACGTACTTGCGAAAAAGCTTCCAAGTGCAGTAAACGTACCTAAGAACTACGACGAAATTGACAACGCACCAGAAGAAAAGGCTCGTGGTATTACCATCGCTACTTCTCACCAGGAGTACGAAAGCGAAAAGCGACACTACGCTCACGTTGATATGCCAGGTCACGCCGACTACGTAAAGAACATGATTACCGGTGCTGCACAGATCGACGGCGCTATCTTGGTTGTTGGTGCTAACGACGGCCCATTGCCACAAACTCGAGAGCACGTACTACTTGCTCGACAGGTTGGTGTTCCAAAGATTGTTGTATTCATGAACAAGATGGACCTTGCAGATTCAGAGCTTGTAGAACTTGTAGAGATGGACATTCGTGAACTTCTTGAAAAGAACGGTTTTGACGAAGATGCTCCAATCATCAAGGGTTCTGCCACTAAAGCTCTAGAAGGTGACTCAGCTAACGAAGATGCGATTATGGAACTTGTTAAAGCTCTTGATGACTACATCCCAGAGCCAAAGCGAGAACTCGACAAGCCATTCCTAATGCCTATCGAAGATGTATTCTCTATTAAGGGTCGTGGTACTGTTGCTACCGGTCGTATCGAACAAGGTATCGTAAAGGTTAACGACGAAGTAGAAATCGTTGGCATCCGAGAACCTAAGAAGTCTGTTGTAACTGGCATCGAAGCTTTCAAGAAGAGCCTTGACCAAGGTCAAGCTGGTGACAACGCTGGTATTCTTCTTCGAGGTATCGAGCGAGACGACATCGAACGTGGTCAGGTTATTGCTAAGCCAGGTTCTATCACTCCTCACACCGAGTTTGACAGTGAAGTTTATATCCTTACAAAAGAAGAAGGTGGACGACACACTCCTTTCTTCAAGGGCTACAAGCCACAGTTTTACTTCCGAACCACGGACGTAACTGGTGAAGTAGAACTTCCAGCTGACAAAGAAATGGTTATGCCTGGTGACACAATCACCTTTAAGGTAAAACTACTTGCGCCAATCGCTATGGAACAAGGTCTTCGCTTCGCTATTCGTGAAGGTGGCCGAACCGTAGGTGCTGGTGTTGTTACAAAGATCATCAAATAGATAGATCTTTCGAGAAGCCGTAAAAGAGCTCCCAAAATCGGAGCTCTTTTCTTTTATGCAAAAATATGATATAAAAATGCCATGCATAATATACATGAAGCCATCCGTAATGCCGAAGCGGAGAGGGATGCTCGCTCACCAGCTGAAAAATTCGAAGAACATCAAAAAAACCTCTATATTGTCAGGCCAGGACATAATTTTAAAACTATATCCGCCAATCATCTGTTGCAATCTATTGAAGAAGGATGGGAAAGAGCATTAGGGGTAGAGAGCGGTGTAGTAGAGACATCCAAAGATAGTGTAAGAATCCTAGAGATATTTGCCAATATAACTAAAACTGCAGACATCACGCCCAACCGCACTCCTTATTGGGACCTAGACTCAAAACGTCAGCCCATCCCGAATGTTCCAGTCTGGGGACTTTTTAGCTATGGTACGCCTGCTCGAGGCATGAACGAGGGAAGTTCAACATTCGTAGGGATGACCGATAGTGGCGATTTTCTTGCCCCGGGTGTTTCATATGGCTGCGTAATCTCTCCGGAGTCTCTGTCGGGAGCAGGGTTAGTGAATTCAATGGCAAAAATAGTTGTAGAGCATGGCCTCGAATGGCCTCAAGATAAGTAGACGAACATCTTCTTATCTGTTAAAATAGGCTAATCATTAAACAAACTGCTGACTAAAAGTTATTTTTGAAAGACAAAATAATGTTACAGCAAACGAGCAAACAGCTCGAGAAGGAATAACACCTTATGGCAGAAGCCAAAAAACCTACTACAAAGAAAGCTGCTGAGCCAAAAGCTCCAGCAACAGCTCAGCGAATCCGTATTCGCTTGAAGGCATATGACCACAAAGTGATCGACCAGTCTGCAAAGCAGATTGTAGACACCGCACTACGAACTGGTGCAACTATTGCTGGTCCAGTGCCATTGCCAACACGACGGAGCACTTTTACCGTGGTAAAAAGTCCTCACGTGTACAAAAAAGGTCGTGAACAGTTTGAAATGCGAGTTCACAAGCGACTTATCGACGTTTTGGAGCCAACTCCAAAGACTATTGATAGCCTGATGAACCTATCGCTTCCAGCAGGCTGTGACGCCGAAATCAAGATGTAAACTTGACAAAATAGGAACACTGTAGTATAATGTGTTTCTATTATGGAAGATTTGTCAAAACTCTCAAATAATCCCCGAGTTGAGGAGCTTAATAAGCTAATTAGCCAAAAGGATTCCCTTGAGCAAGTGATTGCTAAAAGCGAATTTGTAACGGATGATATCCGAGACGCATACGTACAGTCACATGCAAATGTTGCTCTAAAACTGGACACTGTTGCGGCAGAAGAGCCTGTTCGTGATGAACTTACTCGTATTCACGCCGAAGCTTCTACTAGCCTGGACCAAATACAACAACTCGAGGAAATCACCGGAGAAGAAAATCCCTTAAAGCAGGAGTTCCAAGAAAGAGTTGAAATTATTGCCCCCTTACTTGGTAAAGAGGCAACAAAACAAGAAGTAGACCTGTCAGAAACCTTGCAGACGATTCCTGCTAGCGGTAAAGCCGAAACAAGTCCCGCTGCTGCCGAAGAGGCTGAGGCTGTTAAGCGATGTGTTCAGCTTACAGTGTCACAAAAAATGGTTTCAGTGGGTCGTAGCGGCAAAAAAGTATCATTTGCGCCCACTAGGGGGAACCCAGAAAACTATAAAACATATAGAGATGCCAGACGTACAGCGCTGAAGTATGTCATAAGCCGACAAGGTGAACAGATTAAGCCCGATGAGGTCTTAGAGGCGATAGAAAAAGAAGTCGAGATAGACGAAAGTCTTCGACACGATACACTTAGAAGTGTACGAAGTTTCTTTGAGCAGTTGACTCATCGCCGTTCACAGATAGTGCTTCACAACGGTGTAAGAGGTGCGGGATCAAGATACTATACATCTGAATCCTTTGATCTTACGCTCGTAGAGAGGGACAGTAAACCGGTAGAAGCAGAAGCAGCAACTGACATAGTTGAGGCAAGCGAGGCTATGCAAGATCAGCCATCTGAATCTGCAGAAAAAGCGGCCAACGAAGATTTAATCAGTACGCATAACCTTGCTCTTGTTGCTCACAGGCTTAGGAGAATCAAGAAAGCATTACTGGATTACGATTTCCCTGCAGTAGAAGAAGATCTTGTTGATGAACTTATTGAGGCAGCAAAAAGTATGCACCAAGACATTACCAAAGATACTTATGGTATCGAAGAAAAACGTGAGAAGGCTGCGCTGAGCTTAAAAGAGCTTATAAATGACGATGCAAAAATATTTGAATATATGGATCTAACAGAAGAGGTGTCCCCACAGTATAGGTTTATAGAATACTTTGTTGATTTAGAAAATGTTGACGATAAAGACCTTATGCAAAGACTTATTTCCTCAGAGATTAGGACAAGGTATGACTCGGGTAAAGACGGCATGGTTGCAGAAACAACGTACTATCTTTCTGATAAAGAGACGAAAGAAGTTCTGTGGCCATTGTCAGCCGAGGCTGGTGGCGAATATGGCGCAAATAAGAAAGGTCATAGTGACGATGATGACTTCGCCGTAGTCGTAAAATCTCAGGAACCAGAGAGCGACGAATTTGAGGTATCCCTAAAAGGTGCCGAAACAGAAGAAGATGAAGAAGTTGAGAGTACCTTACAGGAGCAGCCAGAGTTAGATCCAGATACAACTACTCAGCTAGGTATCAACCCATTACCAGAGGAAGAGCCACAAGGGCAGGTGTACTTAGACGCAAGTAAGAACCCTCAGCCTGAGCGTCGTAACACAGAGAAACAAGCTGTTCGTGAAAAATTTGATGAGATTAAAGAAGATCTTGCAAAGTGTGCCACTCAATTTAAAGATCACTTAGGTAGCAATACCTCAAAGAGCAAGGGTGTAACCTACCAGGTACTTGTATCCTCAGGTATCGTGACACCTAGGATTATTGGTGAAGCTCTTGCAGCTGACTCAGTACTGTCTGGTAATGAACATGATGCACGGAACAGAACGTACACAGTTGAGGACATGCTAAGAGTTCGTGCGTATCAACTTACGAAGGACACCCGCTTCTCAATACAGCAAAAGAAAACATCAAAACATGTAGTCCGAGTTATTGATGAGCTGGTAGAAACCTTCCCAGGATAACAACAAACATCAATTTTCTAAAAACCGTCACAATTTATGGCGGTTTTGTTTTTGCAGAAAAGTTGTATAGTAATAGCCATGGATGGCGAGAAAAGCGTACGAGAAAGTATCAAAGAGCTAGAAAGACTTTGTACCCCAGAAGCACCATACACAGGTGAAATAAGAGACCCAGAGAACGATCTCGACAGGATGGTGCTTGGTGCGCTAGCAACATATGGAGTAGACCCAGAACCGGTGCGTGACCCTTATGCTCCGGCAGGCACAGGCCACGTTCGGGCTATTAACCCAAATGCTATTGCTAAAGACGAATATTATCGCTACATGTTTGGTGCGAATTATCTAACAAAACATTTTGATATCTCAGACGACACGGTACTTATAGTTGCGTACAACAAAAAGCAGAAGATGAGCTCGTTAGGCATGCCTGAAGTAGTAATAGATAATCTAAAACCAGAGGGCGGTCTTGAGTCGAGGATTAAATTTAGCAGTAGTCCAGACTCAGATAAAGAATCAAAAATATTTAAATCGAGAGTTACCGAGTTCAACCCGCATCACTCACAAAGGTTTAATCTATTCGCTCATTGGCAGCAAGAACACGAAGATTTTACGGTAGAGTTAGGTCACTCATTGACCCAAGTTTTAAGATTACTTCTGGAGAAACCTGATGACCCGGACAGCGTTGCGTTTGCTAGAGGTCTTTCTGAGGTTAGCAGCGACGAGAAGAAGCTTACAGAAAGAAACCGTGCAGAAGCGGAGAAGAGCGAAAAAGAGTTTCGAGAAATGATAGAGAAAAACCGGGGTGGTGGCTTTATCCCCACAGGCAACGGCCCAAGAATTGCTGGGTTTAGGTTTACTCCTTCAGCTCCACGACGAGCCTAACAAGCTACACTATTATTTTGGCAAAAGAGGCGTATAATTACGCTTATGGCAAAGAAAAAAAGAAAAACTACTAAAGAAACCGACGGCGTTTTTTTATTAAAAATCGTATTTTATCTCATTATGGGTTCATTGTGGCTCAAAGTCACCTCTGGTGAAGATTTGCAATTTCCAATCCCAATTGGCTTCCTTTTGGGCTTAATGTTTGTAAAACATGAACATTTTCAGGTAGATCGAAAGATTGAATATGTTGTGCTGCTTTTGGCCGCATTGCTTGGATTTTGGCTTCCTTTTGGCATTTATATAACGTTATAAAATAATAAGCTATAGCGCTTCCCGAAAACTTTACAACACTAGATGTAGAGGTGTTAGGCTTGACAATAATATGAGCGTTTTGTAAGGTGAGAATTCGTGCTTTTCAAAAGTGAGACTTATAAGCACGAGTTTTGAACAAGAAAATTAAGCAATAACCAGGAGGGTTTTATGCGATTTACCGCAGCAATAGCGGGTGTGTTTCTATTTGCCTTAATTTTGGGAGTAGACAGTCAACAGGCACATGCCGAAACAAATAAAGACAATATACAGCTAGCTTCATTAGGTGTTAAAAGTGGGCTAGAAGAGGTAGTGAGCGAAAAGAAAGTTGAAGTTGCTCCGCCAAAACCACAGCCAATCGAATATGTAGTTAAGAGTGGTGACACTCTCGTCAAGGTTGCACAAGAAAACGGAGAGACCTGGCAAAGACTGTTTTATAAGAACCAGCAGATTGCTGATCCAAACGTTATCCAAGTTGGCGATAAGGTTGTTATACCTGTCAAAGATGAAGTTTTGGCAGAAAGACCAATGCCTGTAGTTCAACCGGATCAATCACCAGCTCCAACAGTTACAACTGCAGCCAAACCAGCTGCAACAGCGGCACCACAGATAGCTCGAGGTTCTTCCGGAGGTAACACCTACTCCCCGGGTTACTGTACTTGGTACGCAAAGCAACGACGTCCAGACTTGCCAAATAATCTAGGCAACGCAATCACTTGGGTTTCTAAAGCACGAGCGCAGGGCATCCCAACCGGTTCAGCACCTAGAGTGGGAGCGATTGGTCAACAAGGTAATCACGTAGTGTTTGTTGAGGCAGTAAACCCTAACGGCACCGTTCTCATCAGTGAGATGAACTATAAAGGCTACAATGTAACTAGTAGTCGTGTTGCCCCAGCAGGCGCCTTCCAATACATTTACTAGTCAAAAATGATTTGTAGAATTTACAGCATATTGACAGAGGTAGAGTTTTTGTGTTACTCTGTTTTGGTAACTAAAAACTTTTAGTGGCGTATTCGGAAGGTCTACCAACGAATAACAGAGGTAGAAACCGCCAGGCGTCATCATTTTATTGTTTAACCCTAAATAAAGAAAGCACGAAAGCGTGAAAGCACTCATTACCCGTAAGTTAGGCGTGACAAGCACCATTACAGAAGATGGTACTGTTGCTGCTGTTACCTTGCTTTCTGTCGACAAAAACGTTGTAACCCAGATCAAGAACACCGAAATCGATGGCTATCAGGCTATCCAGATCGGTTCGGAAGAAAAGAAATCTCTTACCAAGCCACAACTTGGACACCTCAAGGGTGCAAAGGCTAACGTGAGCATTATTCGTGAAATTCGAGTAAATGAGCTTTCGGAAGAACTTAAGGTCGGCGACACATTAAACGCCGACCTTTTTAATGCCGGCGATATCGTTGACGCTACTGGCGTTAGCAAAGGTAAAGGTTGGGCGGGTACCATTAAACGGCACAACTTCCACCGTCAGCGAAAGACCCATGGTGGTAAAGGAAATACTCGTAAAGTTGGTTCTATTGGTTCAATGTATCCGCAGAAGATCTTTAAGGGTAAGAAAATGGCTGGTCAAATGGGTGCCGAGCAAGTCACAACCAAAAACCTAAAGGTAGCTCTAATAGACACAGATAAGTCACTTATTGGTGTGTACGGATCTATCCCAGGCCCACGCAAGGGTATAGTTCTTCTAAAGGAGGCTAAATAATGGCAACTCCTACATTCACTAAAACTGGCACAAAAGCTACTACAGCTGTAACTCTAGACAAAAAAGTCTTTGGGGAAGAGGTTGAAAATCACGTTTTGTTGCACCAGGCATATACTACGTATCTTGCAAACGGTCGCTTAAACCTCGCTGTTACCAAGACTCGTGGTGAAGTAAGCGGTGGTGGTAAGAAGCCTTGGAAGCAAAAGGGTACCGGACGAGCACGTTTTGGTAGCTCTCGAGTTCCTATTTGGCGTGGTGGTGGTATCACTTTTGGCCCAACTGGTAACGAAAACTATTCTAAGAAGCTCAATGTTAAGGCCAAGCGAAAAGCTATTCGCCAAGCGCTAAGCCTTGCATCAAATAGCAACAAAATTATCGTTGTTGAAACGTATACCGCTATGGAAGGTAAGACCAAAGACATGGTAGCGTTCCTCGATAAGGTAGGTGCTAAACGGAAGACACTATGTGTAGTTAGTGTAAAAGATCCTTCAAAAGAGAAGGCGGTACACAATATACCTAACGTTAATATAAGTGGCGCTATGTATCTAAATGTTTATGACATTCTGAACGCTGACACAATTATATTTAGCAAGAAGTCTCTAGAAATTATTTCTGATTGGCTCGGAGGAGAAAAGTAATGAGTAAAGCTACTGTTCTCCGACCACGAATGAGCGAAAAGACCTATGGCTTAAGCCAAGCTAATAACGTATTTGTGTTTGATGTACCAATGACCGTGAACAAGGTTCAGGTGAAGGAAGCTGTGCAAGCACAATTTGAAGTCACTGTAGAAAACGTACGGATTATTATTGTAAAAGGTAAGCGCAAAGCATCTGTTCGCAAGCGAGCACGAGGTGTTATGGGCAAGCGAGCTGACTACAAGAAAGCCTACGTTTCATTAAAAGAAGGTGATTCAATCCCTATTTTTGCAGCAATTGAAGAAGCTGACGCTGCAGAAAAGAAGGCAGAAGAAAAAGCTGCTAAGAAGGCCAAGAAAGAGGAGAAGAAATAATGGCGATTCAAAGCTATAAGCCAACTACTCCTGGCCGACGAGGCATGACTTCACAAGACTTTGACGGTATTACTACCAAGAAGCCGGTTAAGTCACTACTTCGAGTTAAAAAGCGAACCAACGGCCGAAACAACCAAGGCCGAATTACGGTTCGTCACCGAGGTGGTGGAGCTCGTAAGTTCTATCGTGTCATGAACTTTAAGTTTGAAGGTGAAGCAACTATTGAGCATATCGAATACGACCCGAACCGAAGCGCTCGTATTGCCCGAATCAAAGATACAAACGACAAGTACCACTACATTTTAGCTGCAAATGGTATGAAGGTTGGTCAGACAATCAAGACTGGCGAAGAGATTGCTATCGAAACTGGTAACCGTTTGCAACTCAAGAATATCCCTACGGGTAGTGTTATTCATGCGGTTGAACTGATAGCTGGCAAAGGTGCACAGCTTGGCCGAAGCGCAGGAGCTAGCATCCAGCTTGTTGCTAAAGACGAAAAGTATGCACAACTTCGTTTGCCAAGTGGTGAAGTACGTCTAGTAAATGTAGAATGTTTCGCAAGTATTGGTGTCGTCGGCAACGAACAGCACCAAAACATCAAAGTTGGTAAAGCGGGCCGATCACGACACAAGGGTAAGCGCCCATCTGTTCGTGGTGTAGTTATGAATGCTGTAGACCACCCGCATGGTGGTGGTGATGGTGGACGTCACGGTATGGGTAAAGACCCACGTACACCTTGGGGTCAGAAAACTTTGGGTTACAAGACTCGTAGCCGAAGTAAGAGCACTAATAAGTACATTGTTAAAAGCCGTCATGCAGGGAAAAGGAAGTAACCATGAGTAGAAGTTTGAAAAAAGGACCATTTGTAGATCCTAAGCTGGCCAAGAAAGTTTCAGTTTTAGGCAAAGATGATCGAACAATTATCAAGACTTGGGCACGAGCGAGTGCTATTCCGCCAGAATTCGTAGGTCGCACAATTGCTGTTCACAACGGCCGTGTTCATGTACCTGTATTTATTACTGAAAACATGGTTGGTCACAAGCTTGGTGAATTTAGCCCAACTCGTAAGTTCCGAACTCACGGCGGTAAGCTAGCGAAAGGTAAGAAGTAATGAGCGATACAGTAAAAGCCAGCGCTAGAAACGTCCGGATGAGCCCACGCAAAGTTGCCGTGGTAGCTGCTCTTGTGCGTGGTCACAGTGTTGCTGATGCTGTAACTATTCTTTCTCATGTTCCACGTCGAGCTGCGACCCCCGTTCGTAAAGTTATTCAAAGCGCAAAAGCAAACGCCGAGAACAATCACGACTACAAGCCAGATACCTTAGTAATTTCACACATTAGTGTTACGCCTGGTGTTCGATTAAAGCGATACCGTCCTGCTGCGCATGGTCGTGCATTACCGTTTGAACGAAAGAGCTCTCACATTTTTGTAGAAGTATCTGGTCAGAAAAGGGCCGCTAAAAAGCCAGCAACTAAAACTGCTGCCAGGAAAGAGGAGACCAAGTAATGGGACAAAAAGTAAATCCAATTAGTATGCGACTCCAGGTTAACAAGAACTGGCGAAGTAAGTGGTTCGCAAACAAGCGAGAGTACGCAAAGTACTTAACGCAGGATCTTGAAGTGCGACGACACATCAGCACCCACCTTGGTAGCCGAGCCGCTATTAACAAGGTTGATATTGAACGATCTCCAAACTTGGTAACAGTAACCATTACTACTGCAAAAGCCGGTGTAGTTATCGGTCGTGGTGGTGTAGGCGCAACTGAACTTAAGAAAAAGATCGAAAAGATCTACGGTGTACCAGCACGAGTTAACATTGAAGAAATCAAGAAGCCAGAGATGTACGCAAAATTAGTTGCTGAAAACATCGCTCACCAGCTAGAACGACGAATGTCATTCCGTCGAGCAATCAAACAAGCTTCTGCTGCTACTATGCGAGCAGGCGCCAAAGGTATTCGTATCGAGGTTGCGGGACGTCTGAACGGTGCAGAAATGAGCCGACGTGAAAAAGAAGTTGCAGGCTCTGTGCCACTTCACACAATCCGTGCTGATATCGATTACGCTCAGGTGTCTGCAAAGACTGTTGCCGGAATCATTGGTGTAAAGGTGTGGATCTACAAGGGAGAGGCACTGTAACATGTTAGTCCCAAAGAAAACTAAATACCGGCGAGTTATGAAGGGCCGTGTGCGAGGTCCTGCTACCAGTGGTAATACTATTGCCTTTGGCCAGTACGCTCTTCAGTCGATGGAAGGCGAACGAATTACTAGCCGTCAGATCGAGGCTTCTCGTCAAGCTATGACCAGATACATCAAGCGTGGTGGTAAGATCTGGATCCGTATATTCCCGCACATTCCTGTTACCAAAAAACCAGTAGGCCTAAAGATGGGCGGTGGTAAAGGTGCTCCAGAATACTTTGTTGCGAAAGTTCGAAAAGGAACTATCTTGTTCGAGATGCAAGGTGTGTCTGAAGAAGTAGCCCGTGAAGCTATGCGACTTGCAAGTCACAAGCTACCTGTAAAGACACGGTTCATTACTAGCGAGGGCGAGTCATGAAAGTAGTTGAAATCCGAAAAATGAAGACAGAAGATCTAGCAAACAATGCTACTACTCTTCGTGAAGAAATTGCTGAGCTAAAGCGCCGACTTCGTATGGGCGAAACTACAAATGTTCGAACTATCCGAAACAAGCGAAAAGATCTAGCACGAGTATTGACTGTTATGAGCGAACAGCTCGCAAAGGAGAATCTATAATGGCAAAAACCCTAATTGGAACAGTGAGTTCAAATGCATCAGATAAGACTATTGTCATTACCGTGCAAACCCGAAAAACTCACCCACTATACAAAAAGCAATATACTGTTACGAGCAAATTTATGGCTCATGACGAGAAGAACGAATGTAAGGTTGGCGACCGAGTATCTATTGTAGAGACTCGACCATTGTCAGCACGTAAGCGATACAAGCTTGAGAAAGTTTTAGAGAAAGCAGCGCTTACAAGTGAAGACCTTGCAGCAATCGACCGAAACGAGAACGAGGAAGAGAAGTAATGATACAACAAGAATCACGACTAGGTGTCTGCGACAACTCTGGTGCCAAAGAAATTTTGTGCATCCGTGTTCTTGGTGGTACCCGCCGTCGATATGCTCGAGTTGGTGACGTTATTGTAGCGACTGTAAAAGACGCTAACCCAAGTGGTAACGTTAAGAAAAAGAGCGTTGTGCGTGCTGTGATCGTTCGAACAAAGAGCACTATTCGTCGTAAAGATGGTTCAACCATTAAGTTCGATGACAATGCTGCAGTGATCATTGATGAAGAAAAGCAACCAAAGGCTACTCGTATTTTTGGCCCAGTTCCACGTGAGCTGCGTGACCAAGGCTACGCCAAGATAATCAGCCTAGCACCGGAGGTACTGTAATGACTAAGCAATCACCTGTATACAAAATCCGTTTGAAGAAAGGCGACACTGTTGTCGTGTTGGCTGGCAAGTACAAAGGCCAAACTGGCGAAGTAGAAGCTACGCACCCACGAGAAAACAAGGTCACCGTAAAAGGAATTAACATTGTTAAGAAGGCTGTAAAGCCAAACCAAAAGCACCCACAAGGTGCAATTGTTGAGATAACAAAGCCTATCTGGGTGAGCAAGGTTGCTCTATATGACGCAGCAACCAAGAAGCCTACGAAAATTGGTTACAAAGTCGACAAGGACGGTAAAAAGGTGCGAATTAGCAAGCGAACCGGCAAGGAGATCAAATAATGGCTACTGAAACAAAGAAACCAGCTACAACTCCTCGATTGAAGACCGCATATCGTGCTACCCACGTCAAAGACCTACAGAAGGAACTAAAATTGGCTAACGTTCATGAAGTACCTGGCCTCGAGAAAATTGTTATCAATGTTGGTCTTGGTCGCTCAAAAGACGACAAGAAAGCTTTCGAAGTCGCTACTAACACACTAACCCGAGTTACTGGGCAAAAGCCAATCGATACGTTTGCTCGCATGAGCATCGCTAGCTTTAAGCTTCGTGAAGGTAACAAAGTTGGCATGAAGGTAACACTTCGTGGTGATCGAATGTACGAATTCTTGGACCGTCTCATAAACATTGTATTGCCACGACTTCGTGACTTCCACGGTGTGAGCGCAAAAGCTTTCGACAAGCAAGGTAACTACAGTATTGGCTTAACAGAGCAGTCAATTTTCCCAGAACTTAGTTTTGAAGAAACGACTACACCACACGGTATGCAGATCGTAATTGTAACAACAAGTAATAACCCAGAGCACGCCCGAGCACTCCTCGAAAAGCTAGGCATGCCTTTTGAAAAGGAAAGGAAGTAAAATATGGCAAAAAAATCTATTATTGCACGAGACGAAAAGCGCAAGAAAATGATTACACAGTACGCTGCGAAGCGAGCTGAGCTAAAAGCTGCTGGTGACCTCGAAGGTTTGCACCTTTTGCCACGCAATTCATCCCCAACACGATACAAGAATCGTTGTAGTGAGACTGGTCGTCCTCACGCATATATGCGAATGTTTGGACTTAGCAGAATTAGCTTCCGTGAACACGCTTCAAAAGGTGAAATCCCGGGCGTAACAAAGGCAAGTTGGTAAGGAGTTATTATGGTTTCAACAGATCCAATTTCAGACATGCTTACCAGAATCCGTAACGCTATTGCCGTTAACAAGGCAGAAGTGAGTATGCCGCACTCAAACATCAAGCAGCAAGTTGCTGACTTACTTAAAAAGACTGGTTTTATCCAAGGTGTTAAAACCGAAGGCAAAGGCATCGACAAAAAGCTCGTAGTTACTATTAACAGCGAGTCGACCAATGCTCGAATTACTGAGATCAAGCGATTAAGCCGACCAGGGCGACGTTGGTACGTGAGTGCCGATGAGATCCCAACGGTTAAGCGTGGGCGTGGTATTGTGATTGTCTCAACCTCAAAGGGTTTGATGACAGGCGCTGACGCCAAGAAAAATCGTGTTGGTGGCGAATTAATTTGTCAGGTATATTAAGGAAATTTTAAAAGGATAACGTATGAGTCGAATAGGAAAACTACCGGTCAAGATTCCGTCTGGTGTGACAATCACTGTCGACAAAGATTTTATTACCGTAAATGGTTCTAAAGGATCTTTGAAGCAATTTACCATGCCCGGAATTACGGTAACACAAGAGGGTGAAGAAATAATTGTATCTCGTGCGAATGACGAGCCAAAGACACGAGCCAAGCACGGTCTTATGAGAGCTCTAATTCAGAACATGATAACTGGCGTAAGCCAAGGCTTCGAAAAGAAGCTTGAAGTAAACGGTGTTGGTTTTCGTATCAACCTAGCGGGCAGTGATCTCAAGATGAACTTGGGTTACTCGCACGAAGTTGTCTACAAGATGCCAGCTGGTGTGAACGCAGATGTACAGCAAAACACGATTACTGTGTCTGGTATTAGTAAGCAGCAAGTTGGACAAGTTGCAGCCGAAATCCGTGCGCTTCGAAAGCCGGAGCCATATAAAGGCAAAGGTATTAAGTACGCAGACGAGCGAATTATCCGTAAAAGCGGTAAGTCAGGGAAAGATAAGTAAAAACTATGAATAGATTAGATTCAAAACGAAAGAATATTGAGCGACGAGCACACCGAGTTCGAACTGTGGTTCGTGGTACTACTGAGCGCCCACGACTTAGCGTAACAATCAGTAACCGATATGTATCTGCTCAGATTATTGATGATGTTAAAAAGGTTACTCTCGTGGCTGCATCTGGAGTTGGCAAGAAGCAAACAGGAACACTTACAGAGCAAGCCGAAGCCATTGGTAAAGAGATCGGCAAAAAGGCCAAAGCTAAGAAGATTACTCAAGTAGCGTTTGATCGAGGCAGTAATTTGTATCACGGACGAGTTAAAGCGCTTGCTGATGCTGCAAGAAGCGAAGGATTGGAGTTTTAATATGGCAATTCAAAAACCAGAACTAGTAAAAGAAGAAAAACAATTTGAAGAACGAGTGGTTAATATCGACCGTGTTGCTCGAGTTGTTAAAGGCGGACGACGATTCCGATTCCGTGCACTTGTTGTTGTAGGCGACAAAAAAGGCCGAGTTGGCGTAGGAAGCGCAAAAGGCGCAGATGTGACCGCAGCTGTATCAAAAGCTGTTGAAACAGCCAAGAAAAACTTGCTTGAGCTCAAGCTTTACAAGGGTACATTGCCTCACGAAACACAGGCAAAAGTTGGTGGTGCAGACATTCTCATCAAGCCAGCTAGTGCTGGTACCGGTCTTATCGCTGGTGGTGTAGTGCGGACAATCTTGGAAGTTGGTGGCGTGAGTAATGCACTTTCTAAGTCTTTTGGTTCAACCAACAAGACAAACATTGCCTATGCAACCATTGCTGCACTAAGCGCTCTTGAATCTGCTGATAACTGGGTAACAACTCAGAATGCTGCTAAGAAACCTGCGGCAAAACCAAAGGCGAGTAAATAACTATGAAATTTAACGAACTAACACTTACGAGTAAAAAGAACCGAACACGAGTTGGTCGTGGTATTTCTGCTGGCAAAGGTAAAACTGCTGGCCGAGGTACAAAAGGCCAAGGCGCTCGAAAGAGTGGTGGAGTACGACCAGGGTTTGAAGGTGGCCAGATGCCACTTTACATGCGAATTCCAAAACTTCGTGGGTTTACTTCGCACCGAAAGCCAACCGCAAATATCTATACTTCTGACCTTGAAACACTTGGTAAGACTTCTATCGATCCAACAGTCCTTGCAGAAGCTGGTCTTATCGAGAGCCCATACGTAAAAGTAAAGCTCATTAAGGACAGTGATGTTTCTAAGAAATATACTGTTAAATTGACTGGAGCAAGTGCTTCATCAGTGGCTGCTATTGAAAAAGCTGGTGGCACATTTGAGGCAATTGATCAGATCAAACGACCTGCTAAAAAGCCAAAAACTGAAAAATAAGTTGTAAAATAGCCGCTTAGGGCTAGAAGACAGACTAAAGCCGTGCAATAATGTACTCACGGCCGATTGGGGTAATAACAAAACGTGAACTGGAAGATAATTTTAAGATCATTGTCGGATAAAGATATGCAAAAGCGTATCTTTGCTGTTATTGGTATTATTATCGTGTTTCGGTTCATGGCGCATATCCCGATTCCTCTCAGTAACCCGCAAACCCTCCGTCAAGTTCTTGAGACCCTCTTTACTTCTGCTGATACACCGCAATTTTTGAGTTTTATTAACGTTTTATCTGGTGGGGCACTGGCAAACTTCTCTATCATGCTCGTCGGTCTAGGCCCATACATTAACGCCAGCATTATTATGCAGCTCTTGACCAAGGCGATTCCGAAGCTTGAAGCCCTCAACAAAGAAGGCGAATATGGCCGAAAGAAGATTAATCAGATGACCCGTATGCTTACGCTGCCGCTGGCTATTATCCAAGCGGTCGGAGCACTCTATCTGGTAAAGCAGTCTGCATCTCAGATTGCAGGACTTGGCGATATAACAGCCAATAGCTCTCCGATGCAATGGGTTCTGATGGTCGCTGCACTTACTGGTGGCTCGATGATGCTCATGTGGCTTGGCGAGCTCATTACTGAGCAAGGTATTGGTAATGGTATATCGCTTCTTATTACGGTTGGAATTGTAGCTAGCTTGCCTCAGACAATTGCAGGTCTTGTAAGTTCGATATTCGACGATAACAATCCTTGGGTAATTGCAGGACTAAACTTGCCTATTAGCAAGACAGCGTTCCTCTACTTTGTATTCATAACCGCTGCCGTATTGGTAATGACTGTCTTCGTCGTGAAGCTCAATGAAGCCCAGCGGCGTCTGACGGTGAACTATGCCAAACGTGTGCAAGGCAACAGAACATATGGTGGAGTCACTACCGTTCTGCCAGTAAAGCTCATTACGGCAGGTGTCGTGCCGATTATCTTTGCGGTAGCATTCTTAAGTGTCCCAAGTTTTGCCGGACAGATTATGTCCAGCAGCTCTAATCCACGACTCCAGGAGCTCGGTGTAAACTTATCTACCTGGTTCCAGACTCCATCTGCCCAAACCTTCCAAAATGGTGACTGGCACGCCTATATCTATCCTGTAGTATATTTCTTGTTAGTTTTCCTCTTTACCTTCTTCTATACCAGTATTGCCTTTAACGCCAAAGATATTGCCGAAAACTTACAGAAGCAGGGTGGTTTCATAGCCAACATACGTTCAGGCATAGAAACGGAAACGTATCTAACCAAAGTAGTTAATAGGCTAACGCTGTTCGGGGCACTTGCACTAGGCGCCCTGGCGGTAGTGCCGATTGCAGGGGAGGCATTTTTTGGAAACAACCTAGGCATAGCAGGTACCAGCATCTTGATCTTGGTAGCAGTATCTCTTGAAACCCTCCGAAAAATCGAATCTCGAGCTCTCATGGTTACCTATAACCAGTACGATGGAACAGACTTCTTCCAGATGCCAGACGAAGAAAAGTCCTCTCGATTTGCTAAACTAAAGCCGAAGCTACCTAGGCGGAAAAAATAACTCTTTACAACCCCTGTGGTAATTTGTTATAATCAACAACAGTTATATTTATGGCCAAGAATAAGGAAGTAATAGAACTTTCAGGAGTTATCAAAGAAACCCTACCGGGAACACAGTTCAAGGTAGAACTCCAAAATGGACATGAAATTATAGCTCATGTAGCTGGTAAGATGCGAAAACATTACATTCGTATCGTCCCCGGAGACAGCGTTACGGTCGAGTTGACCCCTTACGATCTTTCTAAGGGCAGAATCACCTACCGCAAATCATAAAGACACTCATTATAAGCAGTGAGTCATGCATTTTTAAGGAGGCATGATCCGTATGAAAGTACGTGCAAGCGTAAAAAAAATTAGTCCCGATGATATCATTGTCCGCCGAAAAGGTAGGATTTATGTTATTAACAAGCTAAAACCTAAACACAAGCAGAGGCAAGGTTAACCTATGGCTCGTATATCTGGTGTAACAATCCCTGCTGAGAAGCAAATTCAAATAGCTTTAACTTATATTTATGGAATTGGTCCACACTATTCTGCAAAAATCTTAGCCAAGGCCAAGGTCGACCCAACAGTTCGGGTAAAGAACCTTACTGACGCAGAAATTGGTAAAATCTCAGAGATTATCGGCGACGAATACACCGTTGAAGGTGAACTACAGAGAATGGTTACAGGCAACATCAAGCGCTTGAAGGACATCAATGCTTACAGAGGCCTTCGCCACAAGAGTAACTTGCCAAGTCGTGGCCAACGGACCAAGACAAACGCACGAACTCGCCGGGGTAAAAAGACCACTGTTGGTGGAACTGCTAAGAAGGTAGCAGCAAAGACATAGGATTATGACAGAAGAAGTAAAGACAACTACTACAACCACACCTCGTAAGAAAAAGGTAAAGCGAACCGTTGCTGCTGGACAAGTGCACGTGCTCGCAACCTTTAACAACACGATTGTTTCTGTAACCGATCCAAAAGGTGGAGTACTTACACACGCTAGCGCTGGTGGCTGCGGCTTCCGTGGTAGCAAAAAAGGTACCGCCTATGCTGCACAAGTTGCTGCTGAAAAGGCTATTACAGCTGCAAAACAGCAATACAACCTAGCCAAAGTTGACGTTATTATCAAAGGTGTTGGCTTGGGCAGAGAAGCAGCAGTGCGTGCTCTATCAAGCGCAAACATTGGTGTTGATTCAATTACCGACATAACTGCTATCCCACACGGTGGCTGTCGACCACGAAAGGCACGGAGACTCTAGACTATGGCACGAGATACACAAAGTATTGTAAAGATGAGCCGACGTGAAGGCTATGCTCTTCACCCTAAGGCACACAAGGCGCTTGTAAAACGACCAAATCCACCCGGCCAACAGCAACGCTCTTCATTCCGAAACAAGCCAAGCCAATATTCATTGCAGCTTCGTGAAAAGCAAAAAGTAAAGCGTTTGTACGGTCTTTTGGAGCGACAGTTCCGAAACCTTATGAAGGAAGCATCAAGAACCCCAGGTCAATCCGGGCAAGTATTGCTACGTTTGCTTGAGCAACGAGCTGACAACGTTGTATACCGATCAGGGCTAGCTATTAGCCGAAGAGCTTCTCGACAACTTATGACACACGGTCATTTTGAGCTTAACGGTCGACGAGTAGACATCCCGTCAATTCGTATGAAAGAAGGTGATGTGCTTACTCTTCGAGCAAAGAGTCAGAAGAATGAATACTTTAAGCAAATTGATGAAGTAAGTCCTGCTGGTAACGATGTTCCATCTTGGATTAAAGTCAATCGTAAGAAGTTTGAAATTACCGTCACTGGTACTCCGTCTCGAGAAGACGCCGAACCAGATATTAATGAGCAACTAATCGTTGAGTACTACTCACGCTAATAATTAAGGAGACAACACATGTCAAAAAACATTCACACCCCAGGAATTGTAAAAGTTGACGAACACAGTGATGTGTCAGCAACTTTCTCTATCGAACCACTACACAGTGGTTACGGTATGACTCTTGGTAACAGTATTCGGAGAGTTCTTTTGTCTTCTATCGCTGGTGCAGCAGTAACTGGCTTCAAGGTAGACGGCGCAAGTCACGAATTCACCACTCTTGCAGGAGTAAAAGAAGATGTCGTTGACATCATACTTGCTCTTAAAGGAGTACGATTCCGAGTATTTAGCGACGAGCCACAAACTGTTCGTTTGGTTAAGAAGGGCAAAGGTCCTGTAAAAGCTAAAGACATCGAAACAAATGCAGATGTTGAAGTTGTGAACAAAGACCACGTAATTGCGACTCTTGATAATGACAAAGCTACTATCGCTATGGATATCACCGTAGAAAAAGGCCGAGGCTACCGAACAGTCACTGAGGTTACAGGTAAAAAGACCGTTTCTGACCTTATCGCTGTCGACGCAATCTTCAGCCCAGTGCAGCGTGTACGATACAACGTAGAAAACACTCGTGTTGGCCAAATGACCGACCTTGATCGACTAGTTATTACTGTTGATACTGATGGTTCTATCTCTCCAAAGGATGCATTTGAAGAGGCCGCAGCAATTTTGGTAAACCAATACACTGCGCTAGCTGGTCAGACAAAAGTTGAAGCTGCTACACCATTCACATCAGGCAGTGACGCTCCAGAAACAAGCGAAGAAGAAGATTCACCAGCTTTGATGACTTCAATCGAAGACCTTAACTTGTCAGCCCGAACAACCAACGCTCTTGTAAACAACGACATTCACACGCTAAAAGACTTGTTCTCACTTAGCGATGCAGAACTTCGTGACCTCAAAGGTTTTGGCAGCAAAGCCCTAGACGAAGTCAAAGAAAAAATGGCGGAGATGGAGTTCTAAACATGCACCGTCACGGTTATAAAGGTCGAAAATTTGGACGAGAACGAGATCAACGTCGAGCTCTAATGAAGGGTTTGGCAGATTCTCTGATCAAGTACGAATCTATCGAGACTACACTACCAAAAGCCAAGGAACTTTCTAGCTACGCAGAGAAGCTAATTACAAAGGCTAAAAAAGGCGATCTACACAGTCGTCGTCAGATTATTTCTAAGCTTCAGACGCTGGACTCAGCTCACAAGCTAGTAGACGAACTCGCACCAAAACTTGGCAATCGAAACAGCGGATACCTGCGTGTAGTTCGCACTAGTGTTCGACGAGGCGACAGCGCACAGCTCGCACGAGTTAGCTTTGTTGACGATCTCACTAAGGCTGCTCCAAAGCCAGTAGCTAAAGCTGAAACGAAGAAGCCTACAGCAGTAAAAAAGACTGTGGCTAAAAAACCTGCAGCCAAGAAAGCGGAGAAGAAATAATGAGCAAAACTTATTCACAGAAACCAACCGAAGTTACCCGCAAGTGGTATGTTGTTGATGCCAGCGACATTGCTCTTGGCCGTCTAAGCACCACTGTTGCTAAATTGCTTATTGGCAAAGACAAACCAAGCTATACTCCACACATCGATGGTGGAGATTACGTGATCATTATAAATAGCGATAACTTGGTAGTAACTGGCGACAAGCTAGAAAAGAAGATGTACTATCGACACACACACTACCCAGGTGGCCTTAAAGAAGCTACTTTGCAGAACAAGCTCGATAAAGACTCTACAGAAGTGATCCGTTTGAGCGTTCGAGGCATGTTGCCAGTAAACAAACTTCGAGATGGCCGTTTGGCTCGCCTCAAGATCTATGCAGGTAGTGACCACAATCATGCTGCTCAGTCTCCAGAAACTCTTGATCTAAAGAAAGGTAACAAATAATGGCATATTTCTACGCACTAGGACGACGCAAAAGCTCAACCGCACGTGTTCGTTTACAAAAGGGCAAAGGCAACATTGTAGTCAATGATAAGCCAGCTACAGAATACTTCGCTGACAGTCAGAGTTTGCTCCACGAACTTGAAAAGCCATTTATGGCTCTAGAGCAGGAAAACACCTTCGACATCAGTGTAAAGGTTAGTGGTGGTGGCCACGCAGGGCAAATCCAAGCCATTCGACTCGGTATCGCTAAAGCGTTAGTCGAAATGAACGGTGACTTCAAGAACACACTTAAACGAGCTGATCTGCTCGGACGTGACCCACGTGAGAAAGAACGTAAGAAGTTCGGTCTTAAGGGTGCTCGTAAGCAACGACAATTTACTAAGCGTTAGACAAAACCTGGCTACGGGACGTTATCGTATCGCCCCCAGACTGTGTAGTTAATTCCCATTAAGTCTGAGTCTTTTGGAAATAGAGAAATCTGGTATTGAAACTCAACATCTAATTCACCTTCAAAATGGTCACATGAATGACCTGGCTCAATATAAAAATCTGACTCTATATCACGGCTAAGAGAGTCACAGTCTCCACACAATATCCCTTCCTCTTCAGCAGTGCACTTGAACATCACTAAGCCCGTGGGCGTATCAAACAGTGCTGCAGTTTTGTAGTCATTTGCAAATTCTTTCCAGAGTGCTTTTTTGTCAGCAAGCCATTCAAATATATACGTTGGCCCCATGCCGTTTGCAGCAAACGCTTCAGGAGGCGACTCAGGTTTGTCACTATCAACCTTGATGAGCTTGAGGTATCTCATATAATCGTCTTCGACACCGCACATGTGAAGCACAGAGTAGACCTGCTTATTTAGTTCATCCTGCGTCAACCTTACTCCTCTACCATCACTCATTAGGAACTGGTGTGACCATAGGCTAACTGGTTCTCCAATTTCTTTAAATATTTCAATATTCTCAAGAATGCGTTCATTTTCTCTCCCAACAAATGTATTGTGTGCAGGTGTATTTGGCCCGATTTCTTTGTTATGAAGAACTTCCATATGTGTATTTTCTTACCAATTCCAAGGTGACGCAAGCATAAGTAATTAACATAGCACGTTGACTGCCGTCCGTATTTAAGGTATATTCGTGGATTATGTTAAGTAAAATTCAATATCTACACTTCAAGTGGTGCCGCATGATAAACCCTGAGCGGTCTGCTATGTATTTGCGATAATTAATTGAATTATAAACGAGACAAGCAAGCCGCCCAGGACAGGGCGGTTTTTTAATTAAAAGGAAAGAAAACGATGGAAAGTAATTTTGAAAAATTTGATGACAGAGAACCCGAACTAAGCGATGAGTACGACCAAAGTACGATTTATGTCGAAAACGGGGGAAGGTTTGAATTAGTTGCTACAGAAACAATGAATACCTTTGGCCCAGAAGACGAGGATAGAATGGCAAAAGAAGGGCTGGTCGTGCTCCCTGTGGCCTGGGGCCAAAACGTGTACAGGTATATAGAAGGCGATGCGCTATAATAAGGATAAACTATGAGTAAACAAGTAATTTTAACTGGCTTGAGGGCTAATAATGATCTTCATATTGGCAACTATTTGGGGGCTTTGCTTCCTTTGGTCGACATGGCCAAGACAAAATCTAGCGAATATCAAGTAAATATCTTTGTGCCCGATCTGCACAGTTTTACGACGCCGATTGACCATAGTAAGCTGCAAGAGCAGATCGTCCAGAACCTTAGGGTGTTTGTAGCTGCTGGTTTACCTCTTGATAACGATAATGTACATATTTATCGCCAAAGTTATATACCAGCCCACAGTGAACTAACGGTAATTCTGAATAGTTTTGCTTATATGGGCGAATTGTCACGAATGACACAGTTCAAAGATAAAAGCGAGAAGTTAGAGAATGTCACTGCTGGTTTATTCGATTATCCAGTCTTAATGGCTGCCGACATCCTTCTTTACAACGCAGCTTATGTACCAGTCGGGGATGATCAAACACAACACCTAGAGTTTACTCGAGACATCGCAGAGCGCATGAACAACAAGTTTGGTGAGCTATTTGTCGTGCCAAATGCTGTCAAAGAGCAGCATTCTTTCTTTGGTAAAGAACAAGGTCTACGTATCAAGGACTTGCAGGATCCAACTAAGAAGATGAGCAAGAGCGACGAATCTGCCAAAGGCATTATCTTTATGAACGATTCTCCAGAGGAAGCTAAGAAAAAGATTATGAGCGCCGCCACCGATAGTCTCGCAAATGTAGCTTACGATCCAGAAAACCAGCCTGGTATCGCTAGCTTGCTGCAGATTCACGCACTTCTAAAAGGTCAATCTATCGATGAGTCTGCCAAAGAGTTCGCAGGACAAACTCAATATGGGGAATTCAAAGCGGCAGTTGCCGAAGTTGTCGAAACATTTCTGACGGACTTCCAAAACAATTTGGTAAGCGTTAATGACGACCAGCTCAGAGCAAAACTCGAGGCCTCTGAAAAAGCCATGAACCTAGCGGCTAACCAAACACTACATAAAGTTCAAAAAGCCGTTGGTTTAAGGGGTTGAGCGTGGAGGAAGCGATACGTCTAGACGTATATGTTGCCAAGCAACTTGTTGATAAGCCACGCACCTACGCTCGCAAGCTGATAGACGAAGACAAGGTGCTGGTTAATGGAAAACCGCAAAAGGCTAGCTACCATTTACGGGAGGCCGATGTAGTAACGATCCCAGATGTACCGAGCGAACCCGTGATACCGAGTATTGATATCCCAATTTTGTACGAAGATAACGACTGCGTAGTTATAAATAAGCCAGTTGGTTTGCTTACGCACAGTAAAGGGGCCTTCAATCCAGAACCAACCGTTGCGACGTGGTTGGCTGAAAAATATGGCCTAGATACTGCTTCAGGGAGGGAAGGCATCGTACACCGTCTAGATAGAGGTACAAGTGGTCTAATGATTTGTGCTAAGACTTCTGAGGCGCTTAAGTTCTTGCAAAAGCAGTTTTCCGCCCGCAAGGTCAAGAAAACCTACATGGCGATCGTAGAAGGAGGGGTGCACCCAGAGGAGGCTATCATAGACATGGCTATAGAGCGCAACCCGAAGCAACCCCAAAGATTTAGAGTTGGTATAAACGGAAAGTCAGCCACCACACACTACAAAGTGCTCGAGACATTTGAGCAAAAACACCATGTATTTAGCTTGTTGGAGCTAAAACCGACTACAGGCAGAACCCACCAGCTGCGAGTTCACCTCAAGCATCTCAAGCACACTATTGTCGGAGATAACTTTTATAATGGGCTAAAAGCGCAAAGGCTTTACTTGCATGCACACGAGCTTGAACTAACACTCCCAAGTAAAGAACGAAAAGTATTTACCTCACCGCTGCCAGATGACTTTAAAGAACCAAAATTATGACCATTTTCAGCAAGCACACAAGAGAAAAAGTTGATAATTTCATCAAACACCCAAGCAATGCTTTAGCGATTACCGGTGTCAGCGGATCTGGAAAATACCAAGTTGCACAGCACATAGCTTCTGAGGTCTTTGATGTCAGCGAAGACAAGGTAGCTACAAGCCCATACATCAAAGTAATATCAGCGACTGGCAAAGATGCCATTGCGACCGTTCGAGATGCACAGGAGTTCTTACAGCTTACTGTGCCTGGCAAGGCAGTTTTCCGTCGGTGTATTATTATCGCAGATGCTGATAATCTTGGGCACGAAGCACAAAATGCACTTCTAAAAACGCTTGAGGAGCCGCCAGAAGATACAGTGATTATCGTAACTGTCTCGGATGAAAACAAGCTTCTCGACACCGTAAAATCACGCTTGAGTTGGCTAAAAGTACATCCGCTCTCCCAAGAAGAAGCATTGGCTAAGCTCCAAGATACATATCCTAAGAACGAAGTCACAAAGGCCTGGCACATTAGTGAAGGAGCAATAGGGCTCCTAATTAACATCTTGCAAGACAATGAAACTCATCCGTTGGTAGCCGCAATAGAGCAAGCTAAGGGGACTCTTAAGCAATCAGCCTTTGAAAGGCTAACTAGTTTAGACCCTTTCCTTAAGAGCAAAGAGTTTAATTTGCAGCTGTTTCTTGATGCCACGCATCGCTTGCTACGAGCGGCTCTCAGTTCTGCTGCAGCAAAAGGTGATAAGCGCCAAGCCCAAATGCTTGCAACGCAGATAAAGAACACCTTGCAAGCTAAAGAACATGTGCAAAAAAACGTGCAACCAAAACTAGTTTTAACCGAGCTATTTTACTCACTTTAGGATATAATTACTAAACATGTACGAACTTTTGATACTAGGTGGATTTGGCTGGTTTACCATCCGGGCATTCACACATCACGAAAAAGAATTAGAAGACATTCCTCAAAAAATTACCGATCGGGTAGGGCGACTTTGGGATATTGTTCACCAGGGTATGCGGGACAATCGTTTCCTCCGGGCAGAAAAAGCCCTTTTGACCATTCTAAAAATCGATAAGAAAAATGCAGCGGCTTATAACCGCTTGGGTATTTTGTACGCCAAGCAAAAGGAATATAAAGACGCCATTGACTGTTTTGAGATTGCCAGTGGTATTGAGCCTAGTCCGTCGAGTCTTCACAACCTAGGGCTTATTTATTACGAGACAGAAAATTATGAAAAAGCAGTTACGGCCTTTGAGCATGCCCTTGATATGGATGACAGCATGGCCGCTCGCCACATTGCGCTTGCTAAGGCGCTTGAGCACACTGGCAACGAAAAGTTAATGATAGATCACCTAGAGCGTGCTGCCGAGATGGAGCCCACCAAAGAGAGTCTGACGCTTCTCGCAAAGGGTTACCGCCAGCAAGGGATTGAAGACAAAGCAGATCTTATCGAAGATAAGCTTAAAAAGCTAGTTACTCCAACAGCTAGCCGCAGGCGTCTTCGTGTCCGCCGCCCAAAACGAGTCGTTTTATAGTCTAAGAAGCGTTTCTGTAGCGTAAAATTGCAACGACCATTGCTATATAGAAAGCGGTCCATGCAGCATTAATGACTGCATAGGCTATTGCATTAATCTGGATTGAGTAGACAACAGAAATAGCTTGGTATGTTAACCATACACTCCAACTGAATAAATTAAATTCACGAGCGCTTTTTAAGCGTATTATTTTGATTAGTTGGGGTAAAGCAGCAGCAACAGAAATAAAGCCTGTGGTGATAAGTAAGAATTCAGTTTGAATTTCAGGCATTGTAGATACGATTGTAACACAGCTTTCAGCGGCTTATTTAGTGCAGCATTATTGCTGGGCTGGGACTACTTTTTGCTAGGCTGAGCCATTTTGGCGAGAGCAACTAGTGCAATCGCACCCCATACAATTTGTAGGGCAAAAGAAGGCCATGCCTGATGGTGCCAAACATTAACACTTATACCTAGAGCGCCAAATAAGTTGAGTAACTGATAGCGTTTAGATGTTGGCTGAATCTTTTTGTATGAAACCAGAAAATAAGCAAGAACAACGAATAATGTACCAACCCAACCAATGATTTCAATAACAATTTCCACTTTGTATTTATACTTTCTTGTGGTGCAGGGTGTAGGATTCGAACCTACGAAGGCATAAGCCAATAGATTTACAGTCTATCGTGTTTGACCGCTTCACTAACCCTGCATTTGGAGCCACCTGTCGGATTCGAACCGACGACCCCCTGTTTACAAAACAGGTGCTCTAACCAGCTGAGCTAAGGTGGCATCAATATAAAATTACGATTTGTTAACAATTCTTAGCTGACTGGTTAGAGCACAAACATGTATAAATATGAATTTGCAGTAAACTGCGCCAACTAAGCTAAGGTGGCAAATACAGATTCAAGTCTATCAAAAAATATCAATTTTTCCTAATCTGTTAAGAGACTTTTTTAAAGAGGTAATCTTTGGTATAGTAAACAGGTTAATTCGCCATCCTAATTTACGTGATTACGCCATCTTAGCTCAGGGGTAGAGCGCATCCATGGTAAGGATGAGGTCGAGGGTTCAAATCCCTCAGATGGCTCCAAAACTTATATATGACAAACCCAGAACTAGAATCGCAAGAGGTAGAGCACCAGAGGTGGCTTAAAAGATCACAAGTTCTAATAGGTGTTCCAGCTGCAACAGGGGCAACGGCAATAGTTGCGCATCTACCTATTAGCGTCGTAGGTAGCGAATCTCTTATGGAGGTCGCAAACTATGTAGTTGCTGGCAGTCTCTTCGCTACGATTGGTGGAACATTATTAAGCACATACAAAATTGGGATGATAGAAAGACGAATGCGCCAAGAAAACGGATTGAAAATACCAGAGTAATCTGTTAAAATAGTTGGATTATGGCAAAAAATAGCGGCAAACGAAAACTTGTAGGCATGATTTCCGAAGAAACAGGACACCGAACTTACTATACAGTTAAGAATGTTCAGAATACCCCTGACAAATTAGAGCTACGCAAATACGACCCAATCGCACGCAAGCACGTGCTTTATGTTGAGACCAAGAAAAACCTCGGTCGAAACGAAGTAAAACCCCGCAAGAAATAACTACTCTCCATTTGAGAATAGCTCGATAGCTAGCTTAGTGTAGCGCAGCGATCGTAGTGCTTCACTTGCAGATGTTTCAGGTGGTATAACAGGCTGTACACTAGGTATATCTTCTAGAGATGAGCCACTATCCCAGGTAAGTATTTGTGCGGCTGCTTCCGAGCCATCAGTAAAGTCGACTGCTTGTATTCGCCTGTCCACATAGGAGCCTCTATATTTAGACTCAATGGCGCAGAAACCAGTCCTACGTGCAAATAAGTGATAGTATTCAACCTCTTGCCCGAGATTATTACGAGATAACTTTCCAGCTTCATCCAGTATGTTGCTGATTCGCACATAGTCTTTTTCAAATTCATCTTGAGTTAGCCCATAATTATGCACATCGTGGATAATTGAGAACAATTCCTGGTAACCTTCCATATCATGAAATTTAAACAAAGAAGGATTAACAATCTTTGCCCACTCAGGGTTTAAATGAATTGATACGGCTTCAAAGTCTTCGCTTGGCTCACTGTCAAAGTCTATATCAACAGAAACAATGGGCACTTCACGCCCATCCTTTTCTGCACCAAAGACTTGGCTGCAGATAACAGGGCTTACTATATCTTTGTTATCCTTAACGTCTGACAGTTTGTAATCGTAAATATTAAAGGTAGAGCGGGTTCTAATAAAATACCCACCTTCCATGTCGCCACGTTTACCAATGTAGTGATAATGTTTGTCTGTGTATTTGAGGGGTTCGATGTCAGGAATGCTTGCGTCTTTTACTGCAGCGTCAAGCTGCTCTGCACTCTCCTGAATAAGGTGCTGGAATGAGTCAAACTCCGAAGTGTTTTCCATTATTATATTATAGCAGAAATGGTCAAAAAAATCAATTGGCAGGGGCACGTGGTCTACTCTGTATATCTGCGTCGCATTCAGAAAAGCTAAGAGGTAGCTTTTCTGGCTTGCTCCTTGCTATCGCACCACGATCTTGTGTCTGCTTTCAGCAGCCACGCCCGTGATTCAACTCAACGTTCCTCATATGAAAAAAGAGCCTGCAAGTGCAGACTCCCTTTTCATGGCAGGACTTACAGGACTTGTTTCGCAACCGCACATTACCAGTCCTAGACTTAAACTTGCCACTCGTTGGAGATATCCTCGAACGACACGCTTTGACTTACGATTTAGACAGGCTCTCCAACTAGTGAGTGTAATAGTTTTAGTTCGTGGACTAGCTGGTCAGGATATTTAGCCAAGTCTACTTCAATCCAAGAATTAAAAGTATTATGTTCATTAAGTGCTATACGCTCACCACTGTAACAGTCGTCGTCATACCACATAAAAGGTTTACTAAAGTCTATAGCCTCTGTCTTAGCCAAGCTCCACGTTGTTGGCCTAAGCTTCTCTAAGTAAGGGCGTATGTCGTCCTTGGTTGCTCGCTGGACATATTCTATGGCGTGAGAGGGGTTGCCGTCCATACAGTGCGTAGTGAGCCAATATACCTCGAAGTTATCAGTAGCGTACCTAATAAACTCTATCGCACCAACAGCCAAGTTTTCCTCATTAGCAAGTATGACGCCGTCTATGTCCATATACAGTATTGGTTTCATATCAACTATTATACCGCTCCGTACACCCCCCTACCTGCAATGTAGCTTGATTTAGAAACAAGCGTAAACGCACTAACTACCTAAAATATTGTGGCTCTCAAAAATCGGTTTGTTTTGGTGGTTTCACCCAACAATCGCTCACAGGGGTGGACGCAAAAATATCGCCCAACATACAATTAAACCCAAAACAGAGGTGGGCTACTTTTATTTGTTAGCAAAAATACTTAATTGTTGGGATTATTTGCCTTGGACATTACGAATATCTGTATTAGCAAATCCACGCTTTGCCATAGCCTCATCAAAGGTCTTGTCCATATAAAGCATATCGCCGAACCAACCCATAAAGAGGTAGTTACAGGTGATACTTCTTCCGACTACACCATTAGAGTTTCCGAGGTAGTAACGATTTAGCGGTAGTATGAAACTACAGTAGGTTAATGTTTTGTAGGTTTTGCGGTTTTTCACTTTTAAGCACTCCTTGCTACTAGGTTTATATAGCCGTCAGAGTGTCTTCAATAAAAAGAGACACCGCCAACGGTGTCTAAACTGTTTTTTCCGCAATAGGCTTTCACCTAAAGTTTCGGGCGATGCCTCTTTCTAAGGTGAAATACCAGACGGAATAAAGCCGACGGCTTCCTATTGCGTTTTTAACAGTTTAGACCCTGTTATTATAGCAAAATACGAACGGAATAGTTTTTAGTATTATTAAAACGCTAGAGGGCAATAACTTTTTTATATAGCTCTTTTAGTTCGACGTCTGACATATCGAGTATCGGTTCGTACATAAACGAGTTGATGTGTATGTTTTGAGGCGTAATTAAATTAACTTTTTTAATCAAGCTAACTTCTTTTTCTTTAGTTGAGTTGTCGGCTACATATTTGTCTGCCAAAGCTCTAGTCTGATTGCCTACTATTGCTAGTACAAAAGCGTCATCGTTAATCTCTTTAATCATAAACTTCTCGGCTCTTAATCTGATTGCAACGGATAGGACAATTTTGCTCTCCAGTCCTAAGCTATCTGTAGCTCCAAGTGCATCGGCTTCTTCAATGAACAAGTCGGCAACTTTTTTAGTAACGTCGTTTACTTGAATATCTTTTCCAAAAGTTTTTTTAACGATATCTTTCACGTCTTTAATGGTAATCGTGTCGGTGTCGCTTTTTATGTGGAGTGTGGAGGTTAGTTTGTCGAAATCGGTTGTATCATCGTTATATTCCACGATGTTTCGCACAAAGGGTACTAAAGCGAGTAGTTTTGAGTTGTCCTTTGTATTTTCAATGAAGTACTTAAAGGGATTTTCTACATACTCGGCTTTTACAAGCTCTATACCGTCAGAGGTTCTGTTAACCATAAAGCAACAATCTCGGGATACAGGGTATCGAGATTGTATTGTCCTAAAGAAGTCGAAATTATGAGTGAGGATTATTTGGTAAAAGCCGTCCTTTTCCGCTATATCCTTGAGGTACTCGATGATTGCGTACTTATTTTTATAGTCAAACGAGTCCGCAATATCGTCAATTATCATTAGGGTTTCTTGTTTTTGGTCTACCCGAGCCTCTACCTCAAATAAAAGATTTAAGATGTAGAGAGCTTTTTTCTCGCCTGTACTTAATATCTTAAGTAACTCCTCACGTTTTACAGGTTTGCTATCTCCGTCGTTGAAAGTAAAGCTGAGAGACGGCAAAACATCATCAAGTATAACGTCCCCCTGGTTTTCTACTGAAAGAGTAAATGGGACGCTAAACCTCTCATTGAATAGTTCTACTACAGTAGCCCAGCGTGTACGCTCTGCATTAGCTTGCTCTCTTATGGTGTCTAGCTCCGTTTTTGCGTCATTGTGTGCAGTAACAAGGTTGGTATACTCCGTCAAACAAGTCTTAAAGTAGTCTATCCAAATCTTTTGCTTGAAGTAGTTTACATTTGCAAGCTCGGAAATAAGCTCTTGATGTTCAGTTATATAATCTCTGAAGTCTTTAACTTGCTGATTGCCAGTTAACTTTTTGTCGATTTTATCAAATGCTTTGCGTAGCTTTTCATCTTTGAGTATCTCTTGTAGCTCTGCTTCTATGACTTTTTTCAACTCATCTTTTGAGCCAATCTCACTTTTACCTGTGCCGTCAGATAACGTCACCGTGTGAGATGCGTCAAAGAAACCATTTTTAACTAGTGCATCTGTAATCACCGTAGCATTTGTATGGTTAAAGACACCTCGCTTGAAATACTTAGACTGGTCTACTAGTTCGTTATAACGGCTAACGTAGTCAGCAAGTTCAGGTTGTATATCAGCCAGTACTTTGGTTACTTTATCGTCAAAGAGTATCTTGTATGAAACTCCGTGGTATATAGGTGCTTTACCGTCATTAACTTCAGCGTTAACTCTTTGCACGGCGTCTAAAAACTTACCTTTTGTACTGATGAACACTTCTGAAACTTCGTCTTCAGTATCTTTACGACCAGAGGACTTAATAAGATTTTTTATTAGCTCTCCCTCAAGGTTTTTAATGCCAGTCCAGATAGTGTCATACTGCTTTTTGAGTTCTTGATTCACAAGTAGTGTGGAGGTTTTGTCGGACTGATAGTCAGGGTTATACGGCTCGACAACAAAAACTTTGCCTGGCGAAATATCAACGCCGTCGTCCTTAATATCACGCTTAGTCACTCTTTCAGGAAAGATAATATCAACAGAGTCGACACCGTTCACTACGTCATTAAAGGTTTTTGTAAATGATGTTTTCATCGAACCATTTGTGGCGTAGATTGAATACGTTTTTGTTTTGCCAAAGTCGAGGGTGTGGTCGAGCCTCCGAATACCGTAAGTGTTTTCTAGCTTGATGTTGAGCTTTTTCATTAACTTTATTATAACTGATTTTAACGAACTATTATTGTTATGCTTGAGCTTTTATGTACTATAATAGTACGTAATGTTAAGTCAGACAAAACGAGGGATACAAAACGAAGTGGACGACCTATTAACTATCGGTGAGGCTTGCGACATCTTAAAAGTGCACCCCAACACGCTTAGAAACTGGGATAATCAAGGTGTATTAAAGGCAAAAAAGATAGGTACAAAGGGCGTAAGGCGATATTCAAGAGATGACCTATCGAAGTTTATTAACAAGCCAACTGATACTTATCGTCCGAGAGTGCTCGACCTGTTCTCTGGTTGCGGTGGACTTTCCTACGGTCTAGCAAAGGCTGGATTTGATATCGTAGCTGGTGTAGACAACTGGTCTGACTCGCTCGTAACATTTGAGCGTAATCACCCAGGAGCAAAGTCGGCTCTTGTAGATTTAGGCAATTTTACCTCTAATGATATAGAGAAAATAGCAGGTACAGATATAGACGTAGTGGTAGGTGGCCCGCCTTGCCAAGGTTTTTCTATCTCTGGTAAGCGTAATCCAGAAGACCCCCGAAATAAGCTCTATATTGGTTTTGTTGAAGTAGTTGCTCACTACAAGCCTAAGGCTTTTATTCTAGAAAATGTACCCAATTTAATCTCAATGGGTGGTGGTAAAGTTAAAGACGAGATTATCAAAGAGTTTACGGCTCTTGGATATAACGTACAGTACAAAGTACTCCTTGCTTCTGACTACGGTGTACCGCAAAACCGAAAAAGGGTTGTTTTTGTAGGCGTGAGAGACGACTTAGAGTTTAACTACCCTACGGCAACTTTTGCAGATGCGAAACGAACTACATCTGATGCAATTTCAGACTTAACCGAGGACAGTCTCGATGACGGTGCTACAAACAAAAACTCTGCTTTGACTGAGTATCAAAAAATTATGCGTAAAAATACTGACAGGGTCTTTAATCACGAAATAAGCGAACACAGCGAGCAAACAATCTCTACTATTGCTCTAGTACCAGACGGTGGCAACTACAAAGATTTGCCAGAGCATCTTAAGAATATCCGTAAGCGAAACATAGCGTGGACTCGATACGGTAGCTTTAAGCCAAGCAACACAATAGACACAGGACATCGCCACCATTTCCACTACAAGTTTAATCGCATACCAACCGTTAGAGAGTCGGCACGGCTACAGTCATTTCCTGACGATTTTATATTTTATGGCTCAAAGACAAGTCAATACAAACAAGTTGGTAACGCAGTACCGCCGATACTTGCAGAGGCTATCGGGATTGAACTAAAGAAAACACTAGATTCTGCAAGAGGAGAGGCATAATGGCAGAGTACAAAATACCAGAGGAGTTTTACTACAGACTTCACCACGCTCGTCCACGCTTTAAGAGTGACGTTGAAAGTGTTTTATTGTTTATGGCTGGCGAAATATCACGACTCGAGTCTGCCCCTCGCACACCTTTCAGAGAACAATTAAACTCTGCTATTCGTCTATACCCAGGTAACGGTGCGTCGACAGAGAAAACCATAGACAACTGGCGTACAGAAATATCTAGTTTGTTCGGTTTAATTGAACGTGAGGGCGACCAACAAAAGCCTGGTCGTATGGCTTTCCTCTTGAGTGAAAATCAAGACCTTGTCGAGTTTTTTAGGTATTTCCTCTACTACTTCCAATACCCAGGCGGACACTTAAAGTCTCAAGAAGCTCTGAAGATGATAAACGCTGGAATTAAGTTTAAGCCTGCTAAGTACTTAATCGAGGTAATCCTCGAGGGTCAAAAGCTAGCCGAGGGTGGTAAGTTCGGTATCACCAAAGCAGAGGCTACTCACTGTATCTTTAACGACCTACGAGTTACGAGAGACGGTCAGTCCCCTAAAATTACCGCATCGCAAATAATTGCACGACAGAAAACAGGTGTTGAGTATGACAACGACGGAGACGTAACCCGATACGCAGGCGATATTTTGGACTATATGGAGCTAGCCGACCTTGCTCGCCAACGCCCTAACTACAAGTACTACCTTAATATGGCAAACTTTGACGTATTACAGGCGTTTGTTTCTAGTGATAACTGGTTTAACTCGTACGATGCTCTGTATGGAGAAAAAGACGTTACACCTGCTGACGTATCCGTATATCTAGAAGACTGGTTTAAGTATGTAAATAATAAACTTGACTCGACTATCTTTGAGGCTAATATCCTCTCTATCATCGAGGGTGTTAACGAGCAGACCACGACAACACCGAAGCAATCAGAGTTTATTATGGAGGTACTTGAGAGGATTAGAGCCAAACGAGCGTCCGAGCAAGGTATCAGGACTAAGGAAATTGGAGATGTTGGCGAGACTATGGTTATCGAGCACGAAAAGAACCGCCTGATTAAACTAAGTCGCAATGACTTACTGCACCTTATCCAAAAGATACCAGAGCAATACGCTGTTGGCTATGACATTGGTTCATACGAGGGCGTAGGTACAACCAGACGCTTTATCGAAGTAAAAACTACCGTTAGTCGTGGAAAGATACACACCACGAACTTCCATATGACCCCTAGCGAGTGGAGTGCCTCAGATACGCTTGGACAAACATACTTTATATACAGATTAGCCATTTCGTCAGAGAGTGTTTCGCTGTTTATAATCCAAGACCCTGTAGGAAAATATAAGCAAAGTCTCGTTGATATGATACCTAGAGACGGAGCAGATGTACGATACACAGAAAAATCAGGAGTATACGAGGAGTTGCTAGTATGAGCAAAGTTTACAAAGTAGCCTCTTTCTTTACGGGACTTGGTGGTATGGACTTGGGTGGCGAGGGAGACTTTGATTTCCTTGGACAGCACTACCATAAAAACCCGTTGAAAACTGTCTACGCAATGGACTTCGATAAGCCAATTTGCGACATCTACAATGCAAACTTCGGAATCCAGTGTCAGCATAAAGACATTAACCTTGTGTCTGCTGATGAGATACCAGACCACGATATCCTAACGGGTGGTTTTCCTTGCCAGTCTTTTTCGGTTATTGCACAAAACCCTAAACGGCTAGGCTATGACGATGATAAAAAGGGTAAACTCTTTTTTGAGATGTGTCGCATACTCAAAGAAAAGAAACCAGCTGTCTTTGTCGCTGAAAACGTAAAAGGTTTACTGTCGGCTAATAAGGGCGAGGCTTTTCCTCTCGTTATTCAAGAGTTTGAGAACGCAGGCTATCACGTTAAATACAAAGTCCTTAACGCCTCTCACTACGGCGTACCGCAAAAACGTGAACGTGTTTTTATCGTTGGTTTTAGAGACAAGCAAGCATACGATGCCTTTGAGTTCCCAGAGCCAGTAACTCTAGATAAACCACGTATTATTAAAGAGATAATTGACCCCGAGCACACTATTGAAGATAAGCACTACTTTAGTGAAAAAGCCGTACAAGGTATGCAAGCCACTAAGCACGCAAAGACTATGAACAAAGGCCGTGCACAAGATATTAACCAGCCAAGCAATACGGTCGGTGCACACTTAGCCAAGGTAAGCCTAAATAGCACTGACCCTGTCCTACGTATCGACGGTCGCTATCGTATGTTTACGCCAAGGGAGGTCGCTCGTATTCAGTCTTTCCCTGAGACGTTCGTACTTCCAGGCTCTCGCACAATAAACTACAAGGCTTTAGGAAACGCTGTAGCACCTGTAGTTATGTGGCACGTTACTCAGAGCATCGTTACCGCTCTAAAGGCCGTAGAAAGCCCTAAGACAGCCCCAGAACCAGAACAAGATACTGTCGAGATAGTAGACGAAAGTTTTAAGTTAGAGCCACTAGTTGCCTAGTTAGCTTTAAGCTTTCTTAATCTTTGCTCTTAGATTGCTACTTACGCCTTTCATAGCTTTGAGAGCAGATTGCAACTCACTTTTAGAGTATGCAACTTTATTACCCAGCGAACTATCGTCTAAGCCAAGATTAGCAACATATTTTTCGTCGATAATGCCACTATTGTGTTGTTCAACGTGTCTCTTCTCAAAGACAACCCTCATATCCTGTAGGTTTTGACTATGCAAGTTCTCGAGTATCTCTACATTTAAGCTATCCCTAAAATACTTCTCTGATGAGTTAATGTTTTGGAAGTTAGTCTTTTTATTGTTGTCAGCATAAAAGCGACAAAGGCTCTGAAATGCTACGACTATATCACCGTACACTAGGCGTAATCCTCTAGGGGTGTCTAGCTCTTTTTCTATCAGGGCTATGTTTGCGTCTAAAATCTTAATATCCTCGTTGCTACAAAATGGACAGCGTGATGCAATGCCGTAAATCTCATACAAACCCTCGCAAACCGAGCAAACCATATCAGTGGGTATCTCTGACTGTTTGAGTACTACTTCTGGTTCGTGCCGTATTGTAGCTGGCTTGAACTTGACATTTTTTGACCCTCGCAAACCACGAGCCAGACTTGTCTGCAACTCTTTCATAACATCGTATTTTATCTGGCGTAAGCCCTCGTTCGTGGCATAGTCGAACTGTTCTGGTACGTTAAAATCTGGTAGAGCACCGCTCATATCACAATAAGGACAGTAGATAATACTAGGAAAATCTTTGTCTATCGACCGAATACCGAACTTTATAGTGCAGTCAGGACAGAGACGGTGCGTGTAGCCGTTTCCGTCAGCTGGTATTTTTATATCGTAATTTGATTTCAATGCCATAGTTATTACCCTTGGAAGCTATACTTATTATACAATAACTACAGTGAAAGACGATGTAATGAAAGATGACCGTAAACGGTGGCACGATGAGAACGGCTTGGAGTTTGTAACACCAAGCCCTCGTCAAAACGGCATAGCCTCTAGCTACGGCATTGTCGAGAGTAAATACAATTACGACGACAATCTGTACTCGCTAACCTACGACGAGGACATAAACAAGTTGCTCGTAAACCGTATCGCAATAAAGAGTTTTCAGATTAAGAACTCTGACGTAGAACAAGTATTTTTAGACGTTTTTGCCAAGCTAAAAGATGCCAATAAGCACAAGACAAAGTTTGACCACGACTATGTAACCAAAACCAATGTTCAAGTCAAAGCCAACCAAGCACACGTCGTAATAAACAACTTAAAAATACCTAAACCTCTCCGTAATATTATGTTTAACTCGTCCGACAGTGGCAAAACACTCCACGTCCAAACTGTTGTAACAAAACGACTAGCCTTAAAGAACAATCTCGATATCAAAGCCACTAACGACTGGCTAGCTGATTTACTCCGTAAAGACCCTAAGCTACGAGTACCAAGAACCTACTAATAAGCACTAATTAACTCTAATTAACCGCCTTTTTGTGGCGTTTTTAGCTGTACCGTTAGCTTATGAGCAAGTTATCAGCAAAAGAAGTAGCAGAAAAAGCCAGCCCGTCTGACCCATTATTGCGTTTGACTGAACTGCTGATAAAAATAGACCGCCGAGAAAACGTAATTAAAGACAAGGACGAAGTTGATGATAACGGAGATACAGATAACGCCAATCAAGCCGTGTAACGGTCTCGTAGGTTTTGCTAGTTTTGTACTTTATGGAGCTGTTTACTGTAGCTCTGTCGGCATCTACACAAGACTAGACGGCGGTTATCGACTCACTTATCCAACCAAGCAAGTTATGGGTCGTGAAATGGACATTTTCCACCCTATAAACAAACAGTTAGGTTTAGAAATAGAACAAACGGTTACGGCCGTACTAGACGATGTAATGAGGTCAAAAGATGCTAGATACGGTAATCCTATCACTGGACATATCAGAGTTTAGGGTTATGACGACCCATTACGAAAGGTGGTCGCCCGATATAACTCACTACCTCAAACCGCCTTATCAAAAACTGGGTGGCCGTAAGTTCGCTGTAGCCACTCGAACACCTACTAGGCAGGACAAGTTGGCTGGCGTATACCTGCCACGCCTCAAACTCATCAGGTCAGTCAGAACTGGTGGCTATTCTACACGTTTATACGTTGAGTTTTCAGCTCCAAAGATTGTATTTAATAACAACTTTGATGAACTAGGCGATAGCGACTTTAGTACGCTCTGCAAAAAGCTCTCTAGAACTCTACGCCGTCTCGGTATAGTAGTACCCCAGGAAGTACTAAAATCTGCTCAAGTGCACACGATACACTACAGCAAAAACGTAATACTAACTGACGGTCGTTTGGCTCGTATGCTAGTAAGAGAACTATCGAAAGCCAACGTCTCAACACGTCGCCAAACCAAGACGAAGACCTATAGCAATAATGGCGAGGCTATGTACTTTCATACAAACAAATGGGCATTTGTCGCATATGACAAGCTAGCCGAATTACGACGCTCTAGATTGTCGTCTAAAGGGCTTTTCGAGCAAGATTATTATTGTCAGCTATCGCTGTTTGACGACTACACGCCGTCTACTCCATTTGAGGTTGTAAGACTTGAGGCTCGCTATAGCGACAGTAGAACTATTAAAGCCAACCTAAAGAAAGCTGGCGTAGCATTTGGCGACCTGCTTACGTTTACTGACTTGTATTCAGAGCAAACAGCCAAGACACTACTGCTCTGTGAGTTAAACCAACTAGAAGTGGCTACGCCTGATGTTATGCGAGCAGATAGCCACATAGAGCATATGGTAGACGAACTTCTTAATAACAATACCAAGGGTAATACCGTTATCTACGCTATAGGAGTTAAATGGGCGTTAGAGCAATACGGTAGTCGTGGGGCGAGGTCTAAGCTAAACTTTAACGCTAGCCAATGGTCGAGTCTAATATCTAAAACAAATACTCTGGATTTTACTCGCCACGGAAGCGACAACATTGCAACGATACGTCAAAGTATCGAGCTTTTTCGTCGTGTCAAATTAACTAACTATAAGGAGCAATAGTATAATGAAGACAATGGTAAAAAATAAAGAAGCTAAACCACGAAAAGCGATTATTTTCGCTCGTGTTTCAACTGCTCGACAAGAAAAAGAGGGCTTGTCGCTAAAAGAGATACAACTACCGTCGGCTTACGAATACGCCAAGAAACATAACATCGAGGTCGTAGCCGAGTATGCTATTAGCGAGACTGGTAGCGAATATAAGCTACGAGCAAAGTTTAATGATATGGTCGCTTTCGTGAAACGCCGTAAGGACATCACTGATGTTATTTCCTTTCGTGTCGACCGTATAACTCGTAATTTCAAGGACGCTGTCGCTATCGACGATCTACGAACCGCCTACGGTAAAACAGTACACTGCATTGACGACCACCTCATACTTGACGAGGATAGTTTGTCGAACGATATCACTCAATGGGATATGAAAGTATTGTTTGCAAAACAGTTTCTGAACAGAGTGAAAGAGGACGGCAATAATACAAAGTACCGTAAGTTAGAGCGAGGCGAATTGCCTTGGGGTACACCTTACGGCTACAAACACCACACCATTAGCCAAAATAACAAAACCGTCATTGCTACAGACTTTGAGGCTAGCATTGTCCGAAAGGTACATACGCTCTACTCTACTGGCTCTTACTCGCTAGAAACACTCGGTAGAGCTATGAACAAAGAGTATGGTACGAAGTTTTACAAAAGCTCTATGCACCGCATACTAACCGACAAGTTTTATATCGGCATTATGACCGACAAAAAGACTGGCAAAGAATACCCTCACAGCTACGAACGGCTCGTTAGCTTTGATATGTTTGAGCTAAATCAGCAAATCATACAAGGTCATAATGTTAATCCTCGTAAATACGCTGGCATACCGTCAATCTACAGGGGCTTAATGCGTTGTAGCCATTGCGGTTGTACTATTACATCTGAGATTAAGAGAAAGACACAGCAGAACGGTGTTAAACGTGAGTATATGTACTACCATTGCACCAACAAGAAACGCAAGCATACTTCACCAATTCAGTATATTAGCGAGAAAGAATTAGACGGGCTTTTCGTATCGCTTTTTGACACTTTTGGAGAGATACCCAAAGACGAAATTGAACGTCTTAAGGCAACGCTAAATAGCTCACACGATGCCAAAAATATGTTCCAGGATAGTCTTCTTACTGAGCTTAATATAAAACGCTCACAACTTACTGCTCGTATACGTCGAACCTACGATATGCTCGCTGACGGTAGTATTACCCCAGAAGTTTATGAGGAAAATCGACAGCGATACGAGGACGAGCTAAATGATACTAAGAGAAAGATTGACCGCTTAGATACAGCCGACAAAGAGTTCTATATTACCGCTTCTTATCTGTTGAGGCTCTTTGAGAACGCAGGAAAAATCTACAAGGTTGCGAACGTAGACGAAAAACGTCAAATTGTAGGTTTAGTAAGCTCGAACCTCGAATTAGAGAACAAAAACCTTAGTTTCAATCTAAAAGAACCCTTCGCTACAGTCTTTCAACTTGCTAAGAGTTCTTTATGGCAGGGGCACGTGGAATCGAACCACGATCTAGGGTTTTGGAGACCCTCATACTAGCCGTTGTACTATGCCCCTTCACCGCAGCATGAGACAAACCTACGGTTTTTCTCATCGCTCCGGGTGCGAAATAAATTCGACACTCGGGCTGCTCTTTTCCCTTTAGGTACAAAGAGGATACTGGACGATTGTAACAGATGTTACTGCAAAATAACAGATAGCGAGCGCTTTATTTACAGAGGCAAATGTGCTATAGATTGATACACATGCAAAACAAGATAGTACCAAGCAAACCTCTGTTAATTGTCCTATACGGATTTCCTGGATCCGGTAAAACTACGTTTGCTCGCCAATTTTGTGAAGAATTTGGATTTATACACTTGCAGTCCGATAAGATTGCCAAAGAAGTATTTAACGGCAAGGGTGATGAGCAAAAAGTTATGAACTACCTAGCCACAGAATTACTTAAGAGCGGCATTAGCGTGGTCTACGACACATCCCTATCAGCTCGGACGAGCGAAAGAAAGCGCCTTGCTTCGCTCGCAAAAGAACACAAAGCTGCGATTTTAACTATTTGGTTCCAGATCGACCCAGATACTGCGTTTGCCCGGGTTAGTCATAGAGACCGACGAAAAACAGACGACAAGTATGCCCACAGCTATAGCGAGGATGAATTTAGACAAGCTCTAGGAGTTCAACAGAACCCTGGCGAAAAGGAAGAGTACGTAGTGATTAGCGGCAAACACACCTTTCGTTCACACAAGAGCGCTATTTTGAAGAAGTTTTATAGCCTTGGCTACGTTAAGCCAGACCAAATGAACCAAAAAATTGCAAAACCTCACATGGTAAACCTTATTCCAAATCGTTCAGATTTTGGCCGACGTAATATCTCAATTCGCTAGGCATTAATCGTGCCTGTTAACAAAGTAAAGTCAGCCCATTTTGGCACAGTTCATGTTCGCCGTAAGCGTGGAGTAAAGAATATGCGCCTTCGAGTAGACCACACTGGGACGCTGCATGTTACACTGCCTTGGCTCGTGCCACAAGCTCTAGGATTGGCCTTCGCCGAAAAGCACAAAGAGTGGGTGCAGCTTCAACAAAAAAACTTACAGGCAACAATTGGAAGCGGCTCCGTAATTAATGACACGTATAGAGTTGAGCTAAGAAAGACCGACACAAGCCGGATGACGGCACGACTCCAAGGCCACACAATTCTCATCACTCTTCCGGCAAAAACCAATATTGAAGCTGAAGAAACTCAAAGTAAACTCCGCAAAAAAATAATTACAGTCATTAAAGCAGAAGCCGAGGAGACACTGGGACCGCTCTTGTATAGGTTGGCCAAGGCCTACAGGTACAATTTTAAAGATATACAGATTAAGACGCTCAAATCTCGTTGGGGGAGCTGTAGTAGCGAAAAAGTGATCACGCTCAATACATTTGCAGTGCAATTACCAGATTACTTGCAAGAATATGTAATTTTGCATGAGCTTACGCATCTCAATCATATGCACCACGGCCAGGGATTCTGGGAAGAGTTAATATCTGTTTGCCCAGATGCAAAAAAATACAGAAAAGAGCTTAAAAACTATCAACCGACCATCTCGATAACGTAGAAGAGTCGGCACTTGCATTGTGCTTATGGCATAATATGGGACAACATGTCAGAAAAAAAGCCAACCAAACCGCAAGACGACTCATACAATCAAGAGGATTTCTCACTTCAAGGCGATACCTCGGTTCACGAATCGGCAGTATTGGAGAGAGAGCGTCTCGTTAGCCTAATAAACAGCATGGCAGATGGGGTGTTGGCATTGGACGAAAAGGGACAGATTGTGGTGTATAACGGTGCCGCTTTGAATGTTCTTGATCTAAATAGTAGTTTGTTGAACAAAAATATCTCAACTGTTTTGCATGTGATTGATCAAAACAATCAAAAGGTTGATATCAAGAAGTATATTTTGTCTACCAAGACACAGCAGACTAGCAGAGACTATAAGCTTACCTACCCAGATGGGGGCAGCATTAGCCTCTATCTAAGTGTGGCACCTGTGCGCCTAGGTTTTGGTAAAAAAGGTGCACATGGGTTTGTGGTGCTTCTCCGTGACATCACTAGAGAGAAATCACTAGAAGAAGAACGGGATGAATTTATTAGTGTGGTGAGCCACGAGCTTCGAACCCCGATTGCTATTGCCGAGGGTAATGTAGGAAATGCACAGTTTATTGTCGAAAAAATACACGGTAATAGCGAGGTTACGGCAGCCTTAAAGCAGGCGCACGAACAAATTCTCTTCTTGGGCGGTCTTATTAACGACTTATCTACATTGTCTCGTGCAGATCGAGGTGTACTAAAGGTTGAGGTTCAGTCTATTAATGCCCATGATCTAACGCTAGAACTTGCAGAGGCCTACCGATCTGAAGCAAAAGACAAAGGGTTATTGGTCAAGACCGAGCTTGATCCCAAGTTGCATCTTTTAAAATCCAGCGAGCTGTATGTCCGTGAAATTTTACAGAATTTCATTACCAATGCTATCAAATACACCGAAAAGGGATCGGTAACAATCAAGGCTTCGTATGAAGAAAAAGGAGTTTTGTTTGAGGTATCTGATACTGGCATTGGAATCAGTAAAACAGATCAGGAAAAGGTCTTTGACAAGTTTTTCCGCAGCGAAGATTTTCGCACCAGAGCTAACTCTGGCACAGGGCTGGGACTGTACGTAACCATGAAGCTTGCTCGCTTGATTCATGCAGAGATTAGCCTAGAGAGTGAGATAGATCATGGCAGCACATTTAGTATATTTATCCCAAATCTTGAGTAGTTGTCTTGACGAAATGAGTAAAAAACGCTAGTATTGACAGCAGTGACCTACATCTATATTTAGAGTAGGTTTTTTAAATTGGAGAAAGCAGTGGCGGTTAAGAAAAGTTCTAAAAAACCATCGGTTCGTGAGCGTGCAAGTAAATCGAGGAAACCTGGTGCAGGTCGGATTCGAAAAAGCGCAGCCAAAGTGGCACACCCACTAAAAAAGGCACACAAGTATGGTCAAAAGGAATATCATCTACCCCTTCCTGACAACAAATTAGGCAAGTTGCTTTCCAAAAGAGGACGACTAGTCCCTAAGTTTTTTAAAGAAGCTTGGGCAGAGATTAAGCTCGTAACTTGGCCAAATCGGCGAGAAACATACCGACTCACAGTAGCGGTATTTATCTTCTCACTCGTGTTTGGTGTTTTGGTCGCACTACTCGACATGGGTCTAGGTAAACTATTTAAAGAGGTGATTATAAATCGATGAGTAAACGATATGACTCAAACAAACACTGGTATGCAATTCATACGTACAGTGGTTATGAAGAAAAAGTAGCCGAGAGTATTCGGCAACGTGCTGATGCCCTTGATATGGCTGATAAAATCTTTGATGTACTTGTTCCTAAGGAAAAGATGATCGAGATCAAGAATGGTAAGCGAAAAGTTGTTGAAAAGCGAATTTTCCAAGGCTATGTATTGGTACAGATGAAATTGAGTGAAGATGCTTGGTACATCGTTCGGAATACTCCTAACGTGACAGGCTTTGTTGGTACTGGCATTGACCCTAGTCCAATCGAAGATGATGAGATGGAAAAGATCAACAAGCGAATGGGTCTTGAGCAACCGAAGCACAAGATTGACCTCTCCGAAGGCGAAGTTGTAAGTATCGTGGATGGGCCATTTAAAGGCTTCGATGGCAGTATTAGCGAGATCGACCAAACAAAGGGCAAGCTTAAAGTGCTTGTGAACATGTTTGGCCGTGAAACTCCCGTAGAACTCGATAGTCTTCAGGTTAAAAAAGTCTAGAAGTGAAATATCCTACTGCTTTAGAACTAAGTATTTTGGCACAATAATACAGTGAGTTTAGAACAAGATCCTGTAAATCAGCAGGCTACAAAAGAGCATGATGCATTACCCCCAGTTATAGAAACTGCTGAGCATTTGGCGTTGGGTATGTTATCTGTAGGTGGAGCCGCCCTTGATGTTGGGGTCAGGGCAATCGAGGAGACATACGAAGACTCCGAGAGGTTAGCGAAAGTAATGGTGAAGTTTCTTAATGGGCAGGCGAGACATGCGTCAAACGCTGCCTTTGATAGGATTGACGAAGTAGTAGACAAATAGGGGTATTTTGTTGTAAAATACTACTGTTACGCACATGAACAAACTTGTGTTTTGGATAGGTAAGCTTCAACCATCGATCCAAAATACATAATTTGGAGTAAAAAACTATGGCAGACGCCAAAAAAGTTAAAGCAAATCTTAAGATGAAAATTCCTGCTGGTAAAGCCAGCGCAGCGCCTCCTGTAGGTAGTACACTTGGTCAGTACGGTGTAAATATGATGGATTTTATCCAGCCGTTTAACGACGCAACCAAAGAACTTGGGAACGTTGTTGTTACTGCGCACATTACGATCTATGACGACCGGAGCATGGACTTTCGAGTTGTAAGCCAGGCTACAGATGACCAGATTCGAGCCAAGTTAGGTATCGACAAAGGATCTGGCCGACCAAACACAGAGAAAGTTACTAAGAAGTTATCTCAGACAGACTTACGCTCAATCGCAGAAACCAAAGCTAAGGACATGAACACGGACGACGTAGAAGCAGTCATGAAAATGGTTGCAGGCACAGCCCGAAGCATGGGAGTAGAGGTAGAGTAAGGTGTCTCCTTTAGGCCCAAGAACAGAATTGTTTGACCCGTCTGAGATAGAAGGGGCTCACCTAAACGATACTGAGGCTGCAAGGCTTGGAGTTAGGATGCTTCTTGAACTAGCAGAAAACCCAGAAAGTGACCTTAACACAGATGAAGGGCGAACAGCGCTAGAGGCAATACGCAAGGGAATTGGCAATTTAGCTATTCACAATAACTCTAATGTTGCCGGAGAGGTTCAGTAATGACTACGGCTGAGAGTGAACAGAATATCCACCCAAGGTTCATAGATGATATGTTTTTGGGGATTAACCCAAAATCATTGAATGATATTGAAAAGCAAGAAGGTGCAACGTTGTTCCTGCACGTACTGATAAAGCACAATCATGGGTTTAGAGATACCGAGGATCCTGAAGAGGCACCCAAAGAATACTTAGACCAGTTAAAGCCTGAAACAAAAGAGAAGATACGAACGATTTTGATCGAACATGTTCATGGCAACATGCCAGAGAATTCTAGAATTGGTCAGCTAGGAGAGGCAGTGTTGGAGTATCTGGAAAAAGCAGATCAGGAAGTTGAGGTATAGAAGTGGATGTAATTCTTCTTAACAGAGACCCAAACTATCCAACAGGTGAGATATTGATAGATCCTACGGTAGAGCAGGCAAAGGATGCACGTGCAAAAGGGCTAAACCCTGAAGCTGGTAGGGCATTGTTGTCATTTGCAGAACAAGGTAAACTAAGTTCTACTGAAGTTGAGATGATCGACCGTGCCTGGAGTCAGCTGGAAGTAGAGACAGGGTTTCCTGTGAAAGAATGTGTCGAGTACGACTATACGAGACTTCCGAGTCAAGTGGGTGTGATCAGTACAATTACGTTTAGGGATAGAGTTTAATTAATAATTTGTGGGAGGCCGAGAAAGCCGTTTGACCACGAGAGGAGAAAGAAATGGCAGAAGCCAAGAAGATAACTAAAAAAACTAAGGCCGAGGAAAAGGCTGCGTTAGAATCTATTAAAAAAACAGATGAAGCTGTGGTAGAAACTGAAGCCAAAGAAATTGTAGAGGCTAGCGAAGTGAAAAGCACAGCCAAAGCTGGTAAGCGAAGCGCCAAGGCTATTGCAGAGGTTGAAGAAAAAGAAGCCAAGGAAGAACGCAAAAAAGAAGCTCCAGCTAAGACTGAAAAGCCAAAGCAGCCTATTAAAGAGACTCGCTCAAAGCTAGAGCGACGGAGCAAAAAGTATAAAGAAGCTGCTAAGCAGATTGACGCCGATAAGACGTACTCATTTTCTGAAGCACTAGAACTAGCCTGCAAGACAAGCACTACAAAGTTCGATGCAACTGTGGAGTTACATGTGCGACTAGGTGTTGACCCTCGTCAGGCTGACCAAAACATTCGTGACAATGTTGTGCTGCCTGCAGGAACTGGTAAAACAGTTAAGATTGCAGTATTCGCAGAAGACGATGTTGCCAAAGCTGCTCTAAAAGCTGGCGCAGACATTGCTGGCACAGAAGAGATCACAAAACTACTCGACAAGGGTGTGATTGAGTTCGACGTACTTATTTGTCCTCCAAACTTGATGGTCAAACTTGCAAAGTACGCTCGATTGCTTGGGCCAAAGGGCCTGATGCCTAACCCAAAGAGCGGTACTGTTACAGCTGACGTTGTAAAGGGCGTAGCGGCTGCAAAAGCTGGCCGAGTTGAGTACCGTGTCGACAGCACCGGTATTATCCACCTTGGAGTTGGCAAAGTTAGCTTTGGTGCAGCAAAGCTGCAGCAAAACGTAGATGCCATTAAAGAGAGCATTAAGCAAAACAAGCCTTCTAGCCTAAAGAGCACATACGTAAAGTCTATTTCAGTCACTACCTCTATGGGGCCAGGAATAGCAGTAAGCATCTCTGAGATATAAAATGAAAGAGCGTCTGCACTTAGACGAACTAAATTTAAACCAAGAGTTTTTTGTGCCTAGCGTTGGCGCTGAACCAATGAAATACAGTGCGCTAATCCAAGGGATATATCTTGCTCACGAGTATGGCGAGTTTCATGCATCTCAACCTGCAAGATTCGCAGGTCGCTATGAATATGGCCGAGACCAAATGATCAAAGACCTTGGGGATGATGTTCATCCGCTACTGCATATGCCATACACCGAACAACAGATAGTGGTTCCACTTCTTCGGTCAATGAGAGACCAACTGCAATACAGTGGGAACATTGCGCATGTTCTCCGTCTTGCTGGCAACTTCCATGATCTCGGCGAAAATAAGCATCCTGACTTCAAAAAGAATCGTGTAGGAGACCCGTCTTGGGGTACAAAATTGCCAGGTGATGAGCGGAAAGAAGCCAAAATTCGTGATGAAATTTACGGAGATGTGTTTGATTTTATAGATGATAAGCAGATACAAGCAGTGGAAGACATTCTAGGGGACGAGGAAAAAGCCTCAGAGCCTGCCCAAATTTTTGAGATAGCCGAAAGGCTAGGTTACTACGTAACAGGCAAAAATGCTGGCAAGTTAGCGTTAGCAGCGCTAGAAGCCTCTGAAAAGCAAGATTATCGTATAGATCGGCTGCGTGCGCTTGCCTTCAATGTGACTAATCGTCACATTGAATTTTTGCGTGAAAATGAGGCGATTGGTTTTATTCATGATATCTTGACGGATGCTGAGCCTGTTCAGAAGGCAATTGATGCTAATTTTTCTTACACGAGCGAGCATAAAGCTCAAAAAAGTGTTGTAGCTTAGTCTATCTCTGTTGTAGTCGTTCTTCCTAACAGCTACAATGATTGGTAACTATGGGAGTGTATAGCAATAAACAGATCCGTGCCGCCTTGAAAGAAGGTCATATTGTCTGTACGCCTTTTAACCCAAAGCATGTCTCTCACGCTAGTTTAGATGTAACTCTTGGCTATTATTACTACCGTACGGAGCGGATGAGCGGAAAACTAATCTATAACCCCTTTGACCCAGAGGATGTAGACAGATATTTTGACGGTTATCTAAAAGCCGTTACGCATGGAGAGTGGGCAAAGAAAAACGGTGTTGCCCTACAAAACGGTATCCCAAAAAATCACCCTGTTATCCCACTTCGTCCTGGCGAGAGAATCCTGGCACACACGCACGAGTTCTTCGGCATTAAGCCGCCCGGCGCATATCAGGTAAAAGCTCGCTCTAGTTGGGGGCGAAACGGTGTAGCAGTTTGTTTTGATGCTGGTTGGGTTGATCCGGGCTATATTAACCGCTTAACACTTGAAATCTATAACTTGAATGAGCATGAAACTGTATTACTCCCAGTTGGCGAGCGTATTGCACAGGCAGTTTTCTTGGAAACAGGCGAAGTTGAAGGCAGTTACGGCAAAGGCCGAGACGGTGGTTTTAGCGGTAAATATCAGCAGAGTGAAGATTTGAGTGAAGTTATTAAGACCTGGAAACCCGAAATGATGTTACCGAGAGCATATAAAGATAAGCGGACGCTACCCAAGAAGGTTGAAGGTCTAAAGAAATATGATTGACCGTTCTCTTGCCAAATTAGGAGGTGGGAGAATATGAACGCAAACAACGAAGGTCTCTTTGTCGTTGTAGAGGGTACCGACGGTTCTGGCAAAGGAACTCAGGTAGCTTTGCTTGTCGAAGAATTAGTGGCGAAGGGTTACGACGTTGCTCAATTTGACTTTCCTCAGTACGAGCATCCTTCGAGTCACTTTGTAAAGCAGTATCTAAACGGCAAATATGGCTCTGCCAAAGATGTTGGGCCATACACAGGATCACTGTTCTATGCGCTTGATCGATATGAGGCATCGCCAAAGATCCGGGAAGCCCTCGAGCAAGGTAAAGTTGTGATCGCAAATCGCTTTACAGGCTCCAATATGGCTCATCAGGGTACTAAATTTAACAACGCACAGGAGCGTCGGGGCTACTTCCTGTGGCTTGACCAGCTTGAGTTTGAAATGCTCAAGATCCCACGCCCTGACCTGTCGTTGGTGCTCAGAGTGCCTGCAGAGGTAGCACAGAAACTTGTAGACCAAAAGGAAGCACGTAGCTACACCGACAAAAAACGTGACCTACACGAAGCAGACATAACCCACTTAGAGAAGTCAGTCGCTGTGTACGACAATCTCTGCCAGTTGTTTCCAAAAGACTTTAAGGCACTTGATTGCACTCGAAACGGCAAGATCTTGACCAAAGATGCCGTGCACAAGCTAGTTTTTGAAACGATTAAGCCACTGCTGCCAAAAAAGATTAAAAGTGGTAGCACTCTTGAAAAGGTTGATGCTCCGAAGAACCCGTATGTTCACATTAATAAAAACGGGAACTACGAGGTGACCGCCGCTGGGAAAGCTTTTCTTGATGAATCAGTTACGGATACTACCGGCAACGTATATGGGTTTAGTGACAAGCTTACTCCTCTGACTATTGCTGCGGCCATGGCTCGATTGAGCCGCCGAGGTGACGATATGAGAATAACTATTTTGGATGAGTTTGCTTCTGCTGCTGGTAAAGACGAGGATCTTCTAAAGCGTGTCATTACTGCCTATGGGGACGACTCTGTACAGCAGCTTGTCGGGCAGCACATGGTTGTTGAGAACGCTAGCAACTTGCTCACCAAAAGGCTTGAATGGGGTCGGCTAGCAGCCTATTTAGAGCAATCTACTCGGTATATTTTTTATGACAAAAAGGACGATGCCGGCAAGTACAAGTACTACACGCCAGATTATTTGGATGCCAAGACAAAGAAAACTTATGTAGCGTCACTCGACCACGTCTTTGACCTATACTCAGAAATGGTTCACAAGCTCACAGAGTATGTTAGGGGCAACTCTAAGGTACCAAAAAAGGACCAAGACGGTGCATGGCGGAGTGCTACTCGTGCACAAGCCTGTGATGCGGTTCGCCCGGTGCTTCCTGTTGCCACTAAATCTACCGTAGGTATCTTTGCTTCAGGGCAAGCGCTGGAGAGCCTAATTATGCATCTTCTTAGTGATCCGCTGCCAGAGGCCAAGGAGACTGGAGAGGCATTGCTCAGAGAAGCTCGCAAAACCGTTCCTGCGTTTTTGGAGCGAGCCGACAAACCAGATCGTGGCGGAGCACTAATCGCTTATCGAGCTGAAACTGCCAAGCATGTTCAGCAGCTTGCTCACAAATACCTAAAGGGCACACATAGTGATGACCAGAAAGCCGTAACGCTCACGCATGTCTGGCCCCGCAACGAGCTAGATGTTGTCGGCGACATTCTATACGAACACAGTAGTAGCTCTTTGGAAGAGATCCAAAACGAAGTTGAAAAGTGGACTTACAAAAAGAAAGAAGAGGTCTTTAACGCTTACGTCGGAGAGAGATTAAACCGGCGCCACAAACCAGGCCGTGCACTCGAGAAGATTCACTATAGTTGGGACCTACTGTGTGATTACGGTATTTTCCGAGATTTGCAGCGACATCGCATGGTAGACGATCTTGCATGGCAGCCGCTGACCCCTCGGTTTGGATATGAAATTCCAAAACTGATCGAAGAAGCAGGTTTAGTCGAGCAATACGAAGAATGTTTTGACGAAAGTCTCAAGTTATACAGCATTCTCCAGTCCAAGGGCTACGAGCATGAAGCTCAGTATGCAACACTTCTGGGTCACAAGATGCGCTGGAAGCTTACCTTTAACGCAAGAGAGGCCTTCCATTTTATAGAATTACGAACAGCACCACAGGGGCATCCAGGTTATCGAAAGCTAGCTCACGAGATGTACCAGAAGATTGTTGAGACGCATCCTCTTGTAGCTGCAGGGATTAAGTTTGTAAACAAGGACGAGGACCCGGAGCTAACTCGCTTAGCCGCAGAACGCTACACAGCTTTTAAACTCAAACAACTCGATAAGTAGAGTTTGACAAAATACACGAGAGTGGTAATATTTTAAACGTGATTAAAAGATTTGAAATTATTGTGCTCGTGGACATCAAGACCTGCTAGGTCTGGTTCGCTGCTTCACAAAATAATTACAGATCAAAGAAGAAAGCGAACCGGGTAAATCCCGGTATTTTTAATTTTTAAGATATGTCGATAGAAATACGCAGAGATCTAAACCCTATAGAGCCAGTAGAGGTGGCTAATATTGAAGATGCGATAACGGCGTTCACAGACGTGCAGACAGAAGTCCGATCGATTCTTCGGTATGAAGACAAGGAGCCTTGGGATGAATTTGATAACAGGCAACCCGCTAACTGCGTTGGTTTTACTGCTCTCACCTCAGAACTCTTAGAAGAACGCTCAATTCGGCACAAAATAGGCTTTGTGAACGGACATGCTACGATTATTGCGCTATTAGATGACGGGACGAGACACCAGCAATGGATGTTTGATTCATTATCTCCAAAGCTCAATCAAAATATCGATGCGGCTTTTAGTCCTATGTCCGTTACAGAGGATGACCGAGATTTTGCATTTGTTTTTCCTGAGCGAGTGAAAACTGACCACCTTGATTCAGGCTTGCATCCTGCCGATAAATATCCCTGGCTTACACTAGAGAAGCCTACATTTAGCGCACCTGACGTCGGATACTCTAACGGGTTAAGTAAGCGCCTTATCCTCACGCTCTTTAGGCCGGAGCAGGGTAGAGAAATAATTAGGGGGTACTCAGACTATAGTCAGTCGATTGATCGAACCAATAAGATAATCCTTGATACAGCTCAGGCTTCGCAGGCTATTTTAGACATGGCGGGCGTATTCCCAGATATTGATATTCGAACAGATAACCCAGCGTTTGTGAGGAGAATTGTAAAAGAATTGAGTAAAAAGGATGAAGTGCAGAAGGCCCTTGAAGTTACCGAAGCCTTTTTTGATAGTTTCGAGCCCAGTAACGACACTCGAGTTGGTGAGTATAAGGCAGATTGCTTGCGTGCAATATCAAAGATAAGTGGTAAGAGTGAATTTGCTAAACGAGCAGCAGAAATCTATGAGGAGATTATGACTCGACCTAAGTCATCCACGGCTGCCCTAACGGGTAAGCTCGCTGTCTCTCAGTCAATGATCTAGGCTGTTGTATTAACAACCCCTTTTTGCTATAATTACCTCTGAAGTACCGAAGACAGTAGCGTCTCCAAAGAGATTAAGAATGCTACCGAGGCAAATATAACACCTTGCGAACATATGTCTTTGGAATTATCCAAAGATTTTTTGTTTTTAAGAAGTACTTTTGGTCGACAACAAGAAAGCTATAGTAGAAAGGATTTATACGTGGCTTTAACAAAATTAGAAAAAGAACAGATTGTTTCTGAGCTAAGTCAGCTTTTGAGTGATTCAAAGTTGACGGTAGTTGCTAACTATCAAGGCACTACTGTAAAAGAGCTTCAGGGCCTACGACAAGCCGCAAAAGACAACAACACCAAGGTGAAAGTTGTAAAGAACCGGTTAGTTATCCAGGCTCTATCTGGTACTGAAAAGTTGAAGGGCGTTGATACGTCGCAACTTACCAGCCAGCTTCTCTACGCTTTTAACAGCGAAGACGAAGTAGCTCCAGCGCAGGTGCTTGCTAAGTTTGGCAAGACTAGTGGCAAAATGCAGTTTGTTGGTGCAATTACTCCAGAAGGTGTCTTTATGGCTCCAGAAGATGTAAGTGCTCTTGCAAGCTTGCCTAGCAAAGAACAATTACGAGCACAGTTGGTTGGCACTATCGCAGCTCCACTTAGTGGATTTGTAAATGTAGTTTCAGGTAATGTACGAGGCGTTTTGAACGTCCTTAGTGCTCGAGCAGAAGCAATACAATAATAAGGAGATAATCATATGGCAGACAACGAAAAAGTTGAAGTACCAAAAGAGTTTGAGAAACTCGTCGCAGAGCTTGATAAGCTTAGCGCTCTAGAAATTAGTAAGTTTGTAAAATTCCTCGAAGAATACTGGGGTGTTAGTGCGGCAGCTCCTGCTGTTGCAGTAGCAGCTGCTCCAGCTGGTGGCGACGATGCCCCAGCGGCAGAAGCAAAGAGTGAATACGACATTACTCTTAAAGATGCAGGTGCACAAAAAGTAGCTGTTATTAAGGCTGTAAAAGACATTACTGGTCTTGGTCTTGGTGAAGCGAAAGCACTTGTAGATGGCGCTCCTAAGGTCATCAAAGAAAAAGTAGCTAAGGACGAAGCCGAAGCTGCAAAGAAGACGCTTGAAGACGCAGGCGCAACCGCTGAACTGTCTTAATCTTTAGGACAGTGGCAAAGAGCACACACGCTAGATATAGTGTGTGTGCTCTTATTTTTCCACAGGAACACTTTGACTCATTCTGTCAAACGTGGTATTTTACGCAAGTAACGTATACAAAAAGCGAGACGAACAAACACGGAGACAACAAGAGGAAACAAAATGGCAGATATACCAGATAAGCAAATAAAAAGACTACGTTCACTAATTGCAGAGGCCGAGACGAGTCTTGCTGCTGCCAAAGAACTTATTCTAAGCCTTCTTGGTGACGACCCTGTTGCAACAAAGGTTGCTAAAGAAGAAAACATCGGTAAAGTTATCGAAGGTGTGTTTGATGGTCAAAATATGGTTGGTAGCGATAGCAAAACCTACCCTGTGCCTGCGAACTACGCTAGCAAGTCAAAACTCGTCCAAGGCGACATACTAAAGCTTACTATCGCTGATGACGGCACATTTTTATACAAGCAAATTGGCCCAATCCCACGCAAACAACTTGTAGGCTCTCTTGAACTCGAAGATGGTCACTACTTTGTTAAGGTTTCAGAACGAAAATACCGAGTGTTGCTCGCTAGTGTTACGTATTTTAAGGCAAAACCTGGTGATCAGGTAAGTGTGAACGTGCCTGAAGAAAACGATACTGCCGAATGGGCAGCTCTCGAAGCCGCTCTATAGACATTGACAGATTCAAGCATTTAATATAAAATATCTTAAATGGAAAAATTCAAAGGCGAATTTAATCGTCCAGAAGAAACGCATAAAGAAAAACCGTTATTTTCGGATGTAGCTTCTGTGCAATCAGAAGGAAGTATGATACACACTGGTTTGGCAGATGCTATAACGAACTATCGCTTTGAGCGTGACTCTAATCCGGCAAGCCTGCAGACACATGAGGCAGGAGTACGCATGGTTGCTGCTGGGGCAATAAAATTTACTTCTCGAGCTTTGTAACATAGTTTGTAATTAATACAATCTACAAGCTTGGCATAACCAGCTATACTGAAGTGTAGATGGGGAAAGCACTATATCGTGTCTATCGTTCAAAAACTTTGAGCGAACTAGTAGGCCAAGAACATATTACGACCACTCTTCAGAATACAATCAAGAAGGGTTCTGTGGCACATGCTTATTTATTCACTGGCCCACGAGGCGTTGGCAAAACTAGTGTGGCTCGTATCTTTGCCCATGACGTTAATAAGCTGCCATACGACATCAACGAAGCCCATATAGATATTATTGAGATCGATGCAGCTTCGAACAGAAGAATTGATGAAATAAGGGATCTTCGTGACAAAGTTCATATTGCACCGGTAAGAGCAAAGTACAAGGTGTACATTATCGACGAGGTGCATATGCTCACCAAAGAAGCCTTTAATGCACTTCTAAAAACTCTCGAGGAGCCACCTGCGCACGTTATTTTCATCCTCGCTACAACCGAATTTCACAAGTTGCCAGAGACCATTGTAAGTCGTTGCTTGCACTTTACGTTCAGACCAATCACTAGTGATAGCGTAGTAGGTCACCTAAAGGAGATCGCAAAAAAAGAAGGAATAAAAGTGGACGACGAAGCTATCCAGCTTATCGCAGAACATGGCAAGGGCAGCTTTAGAGACAGTATTTCGTTACTTGACCAGATTAGAAATAGCGAGAACAAGATAACTAGAAATACAGTGGAAAAAGCACTTGGCTATATCGGTGGAGACTCGATTGATTCACTGACTTCTTTGATGCAGGAAGGTGATGCCAACGAGTCACTCCAGCTTTTAAGCTCGCTCTACACGCTTGGTGCTACTCCAGAAACAATTGCTTCTCAGTTATCAAGCCATTTGAGACAGCTACTTGTTGCTGGGCAAGGTACCTTTGACCATGATGAGACTTTCAAACTACTAAGAGGATTGCTGCGAGTCCCGGCAAGTCGAGAGCCGAAAGCAGAGCTGGAACTATTGATTCTAGAGATAGTTTTAGCTCAAAATAAAACTGCTTCTGTAAAACAACCTTCAGCGCCCAAACGGATTTCAGAGATTAAAGCCCCTACGGAAGAGGTCGTTATAGAAGAGGTTATTCCTCAGCCTACAGAAGAGATGTCACCAGAGAGTACGGACCTCTGGGAGAGCACCCTAGAAGCACTAAAGGGCAAGAATCGTACCCTCTACGGCGTGGCTCGGATGGCAGAAGTTCGTGAAGACAAGGATAGCCTTACTCTATCTTTCAATTTTGCCTTCCACGCACGTCAGATGAACGAGAATAAGCCGATTTTGAGCGAAATTGTCATGAAGACTAATCCTAAGATTGTACAGATTAACATTTCTCAGAATACTGTTATCCCAACAAAGGTTGAAACTCCAGTAAAGAAAAATGAGACTCTTAATAACATAACCAATATTTTTGGCTCTAGTGAAGTGCTAGAATCGTAAGTACTACTTCATTTGCAGCAGATAAGGACGTAAAAAAAGTGGACCAAAAGCCACAAGCTAAAGTACCCCCTCAAAATCCAGACGCCGAAGCAAGTTTGCTGGGCTCTATTCTTATTGACAGCGATGCCATTGTAAAAATAGCAGATATTATTAGACCAGAAGATTTTTATGACGAACGGCACGGACGTATCTATGCCGCAGCTAAAAGACTATATGAAAAACATAGCCCGCTGGACGTACTAACACTTTCGGATGAGCTAAAAGGCAGCCAAGAGCTTGATATGGTAGGTGGCTCGGCATATTTAAGCGAGCTTACCAACTTTGTGCCAACTGCAGCTCACGCAGTGCGATATGCAGAAATTGTCGCAGACAAATCTTTGCGTCGTCGGCTTATCAAGGCCAGTGAGGGCATCGTAAACCTAGGATTTAACGAAGAGGAGCCACTCCAGAATATTATCGAACTTGCAGAATCTCGCTTGTTCGAAGTAAGTCAACAGCACACAAAACAAGATATCGTCAGCCTTGAGCAAATCTTGGGCGATAGCTTTGAGCGTCTAGATGAGCTACACAAAGACAAGGGGACAATTAGAGGCATCCCAACTGGCTTTAAAGATCTCGATAACATCTTGGCTGGTTTGCAACGAAGTGACTTATTTATTCTGGCTGCTCGACCGAGTATGGGTAAAACAGCTCTTGCTCTTAACTTGGCTCACAACGTAGCTGTTAAAGCTGGTCAGCCAGTGCTTCTCTTTAGTTTGGAAATGAGTAAAGAACAGCTGGTTGACAGATTACTTGCCGCTGAAGCTGGCGTGGATGCCTGGAACCTGCGTACAGGTAACCTAAATGACACTGACTTTGAAAAAATTGGGCAGGCAATGGGCACGCTCAGTGAAGCACAAATATATATAGACGATTCACCAGGCATAACAGTTAGTGACCTGCGTACCAAGGCTCGTCGTGAAGCGCATCAACGACCAATAGGCCTCGTTATCGTTGACTACTTGCAGCTAATGAGCGGAGGCGCAAAGTTTGGCGGGGGAGATTTTGGCAACCGAGTACAAGAAATTTCTGAGATTTCCCGAGGGTTGAAGGGGATTGCCAGGGAATTGAATGTACCAGTAGTGGCTCTTAGTCAGCTGAGTCGTTCAGTAGAAAGCCGTTCACCGCAGATCCCTCAACTTGCTGATCTTCGTGAGTCTGGATCAATTGAGCAAGACGCCGACGTGGTGGCCTTCCTGTATCGTGAAGAGTACTACAACCCAGACACAGAGCGTCGTAACATTACCGACGTGTTCATCAAGAAGCATCGTAACGGCCCAACTGGCGCTATCGAATTATACTTTGACAAAGAAAAGCAACGTTTGCGCAGTTTAGACAGCAAACATGCTACCCCTTTTGACACGTAAGCTGATACAATAGAACCATCATATGAAAGAGAAATTAGCTGATTTGTGGGCTATAATTTGGCGTCCTCTTATCGCTCTGGCAATACTTGTTGCTTTAGCGGCGGCTATAATTTTGCCCGGCCTTCATGAATACAGAGCATTTGTCTCTCCAATGGAAGACCCCAAAGTGTTGGCTATTACTGAAAAATCAAAATTGATAGACTCGGCAGCGTTTTTGCCACAAAGAACAGTACAAGCCGCACTGCTAAAGTTCGGATTTGATACCCCGGCGTATCTGCGGCTAGTGTCGGTGGCCATGGCCGTAAGCTGCATAGTAGCTATGTATTACATTTTGCGACATTGGTACACGGCTCGGGTAGCCATATTCGGTACCATCTTATTCGGTACTTCCAGCTGGTTTTTGCATCAAGCAAGATCAGCTGAATTCGGAATATCGTACATATTTGCTGCCCTCACGCTCATTTGTATTGGTATATGGGCTAGCGAAAGAAAAAAACCAGATCTGCTGCCGTTAGTCGCACTTTTTACCGGGCTTACACTCTACGTACCGGGCTTTTGGCTGCTTGTATTATTCTCAGTCCTTTTTGGACGAACAGAGATCAGTTTTATGTGGAGCAAATCAAGAACCTCAGCCAAGCTGCTCAGCGGGCTACTTTTCCTAGGTTCGTTGGTTCCTTTGGCATTTAGTCTATTTAGGCAACCGCACCAATATCAGCAGGTTCTAGGCTTAGTTGGTGGGGAAAAAGCTCTTTCTGTACGAGCATTCGGTGATAACTTTGTTAATATCTGGCAAGGCTTTTTTATCAGTGGCGTCGATGAGCCTCTTCGTTGGCTCATAGGCACCCCAATACTTGATATTACATCAATCATATTGCTCGGTCTTGGTATTTACTCCTATCAGTCTGGGCTACATCCAATTCGATACAAAACAATCCTGGGAGGTTTAGTTGTCTCAGCCATTCTTATGACCCTAGGCGGGTTCGAATTTATCGGCATAGCGTTAGTTTTCTCATATCTATTTATCGCAGCTGGCATAGGTCTACTGTTGCAGCAGTGGTTCTCTGTATTCCCGAGAAATCCATTTGCTCGTACCGTAGGTGTGCTCTGTGTTGCGGTGCTGGTGGGAGCGATCGCATACTTTCATGCGAGTCGTTATTATATCGGCTGGTCTCATGCAGATTCTACCCTCAAAGTAATTATTCAAAGATAGTCTTCCCAATCTGTTACAATAGATGAACAAGGAGACCAGTAAAGTGAATAAATTTGACCAAGCCAAAATGCTAATGAAAGTTAAAAAGTTGCAGAAAGAGCTGCAAAAGCAGGTTATTACTGTATCTGCAGGCGATGATGCTGTAAAAGTAGAGATCACCGGCGAACAAAAGATAAAGAAAATTACTATTGATCCAGAACGAGTTGACCTTGATGATATTCGTGAACTTGAAAAATGGGTTGAAGAAGCTGTTAAGAACGCTATATCTACCAGTCAAAAAGTGGCAGCCGAAAAAATGCAACCAATGATGGGTATGCTCGGCAACCTTGGCCTCTAGAAAGAACCATAAACAGTGGCAATACTCCCAAAAGCACTCCAGTCTTTAATTGAAGCCCTTGAGGTATTGCCGGGCGTTGGCCCCCGAAGTGCTGAGCGGTATGCCTATTATTTGTTCAAAAGCAGTGAGCAAAAGTCGGCTAAGCTCGAGGCTGCACTAACAGATTTACATAAAAATATTGCCTTCTGTCCAGTTACTTTTGCGCTAATTAGCACGGATCAGGAAGTGTCGCCTTTATATTCTGACCCATCTCGTGACAAGCAGGTAATCGCAGTAGTTGCTGATCCATTTGACATCATTGCCTTGGAGAAGACTGGGTTTAAGGGCACGTATCATGTGCTTGGTGGTCTGATATCACCAATTGACGGCATCACTCCGGAAAAGCTGCATATAAACGAACTGATTGAGCGAATCGGCAAAGATAGGGTCACTGAACTTATTCTAGCCACGAGTGCCAGCGTAGAAGGGGAATCAACCGCTTTATTCATAGCAGATCAGCTAAAAGACACCAAGGTCACTGTCTCAAGACTCGCCCGAGGCTTGCCTATTGGCTTAGACCTTGAGTATGCTGATCATATAACTCTAAGTAGAGCTCTAGAAGGAAGACAAACAATATAGATGGAAAAACAGATCAAAAGTAGGATTGATGCCGCTCAAAAAATAGTAATTATCCAAGCGGATAACCCCGATGGTGACAGCTTGTCTAGCTCCCTAGCACTTGAGCACATACTTGGCGACCTTGACAAAGATGTCGTGATGTACTGCGGCGTTGATATGCCCGGGTACCTCAGATACATGAAAGGTTGGGATCGAGTTGTGAGTGAGCTTCCAACCAACTTTGATCTATCTATTATTGTTGATACAACTAGCCTAGACTTGCTTGAGACACTACAAAAGACTTCTAAACTATCTTGGATAACCTCAAAGCCTTGTGTCGTTATTGATCACCACCAGACAGCCAGCACAATCGAGTTTACCAAAGATCAGTATATTAAGCCTGGCATATCAACCACAGAGGTTATTTATGATTTATGCAAAGTGCTAGAATGGCCCATTAACAAAGAGGCAGCGGGCTTTATATCTATCGGCATCTTGTCGGACAGTCTTGGCCTTACTACAGAGACCACAACCGCAGACAGCATCTTTGCATTGTCAGAAATGGTCAGAGCAGGGGCAAACCTAGCAGAACTTGATACGGAGCGAAAGAAGTTACAAAAAAAGAGTCCTGGAATCCTGACATACAAAGGCAAATTGCTTCAAAGAGTTGAGTATGTTCTAGACGGAAAGCTGGCACTGATCACGATTCCTTGGGAAGAAATAGAAAAGTACAGCCATGAATACAATCCTTCTATGTTGGTGCTCGATGAGATGCGCCAAGTTCAGGGCGTGCAAGCAGCAGTAGCATTCAAGCTTTACCCAGATGGCCGTATTACGGGTAAAGTTCGAACAAATTATGGAGTTAAGATTGCAGCCACTTTGGCTGAAAAATTTGGAGGCGGTGGACATGTCTATGCCAGCGGCTTCCGTGTTACAGATGGCCGAACCTACGAAACGATCAAAAATAAGCTCATAGAAGAAGCAGGTAAGCTGCTATGAAACTCTACAATGCTCTCACCAAGCAGATAGAAGAGTTTACGCCGATTGATAAGGAAGAGGTACGAATATACTCTTGTGGCCCAACGGTTTATGACCGAGCTCACATTGGCAATCTGAGTGCCTATATTTTTGCTGACACACTTCGCAGGTCACTTGAGCTCGAAGGCTATAACGTCAAACATGTCATGAACTACACAGATGTTGATGATAAGACTATTAGACGAAGTCAAGAAAAGTACCCGGATCTAGAGCCAAAAGAAGCATTGGCAAAACTTACCAAAGAGTACAAAGAACTTTTCTTAAGCGACATGAAAAAGATTGGTGTAGACACGCACAAGATTCAGTTTGTTAGTGCAGTCGACAACATTTCTGCCATGCAACAACTTATTGCAAAGCTCGTTTCGGAAAAGATTGCATATATTACTGACGACGGAGTCTATTTTTCGATCAAAGCTTATAAAGATAGCGGCAAAACATATGGCCAACTTCTTAAAATTTCATCAGAGAGCACCAGCGAAGCTCGCATAGACAACGACGAATACGACAAAGAGTCGGTGCACGACTTTGCGTTATGGAAAGTGCAGAAACCGGGTGAACCCGCTTGGGATTTTGAAGTAGAGGGGAAAAACCTAAAAGGTCGCCCTGGTTGGCACATAGAGTGTTCTGCCATGAGCGAGTCTTCTCTTGGCCTACCTTTTGACATTCATACAGGAGGTATAGATCTAATCTTTCCGCATCACGAAAATGAGATCGCCCAAAGCACTGCTGGCAGCGAACTAGACAAGATGGCTAACTATTTTGTGCACAACAACCATATCTTGGTTGATGGTCGAAAGATGGCTAAGTCTGCCCAGAACTTCTACACACTAGACGATATAACTCAGAAAGGTTTTGATCCGTTAGCCTTTAGACTTCTTGTTTTACAGGCACATTACCGCAGTGAGATTAACTTTACCTTCGACAGTCTGGCTGCGGCACAGAATAGACTACGTAACTGGCAAGGTTACGCTGATCGTGTGTGGCAAATGGACCAGCAAGGAGACCAGGTTATTGATAAAGCTCTACAACTTATTATGGCTGAGGACATAGCTACGCCGGAAAGTCTTGCATTAATCGACGAAACGTTTACAGAATTTGCAGACAGAGCGCCGAGCAAGCAATTGCTCGACACGATAGAAAAGAGTTTTGGGATACAACTGATACACAAAGACATCACTGAACAACAAAAGCAGCTAATTCAAGAAAGCGAAGCTGCCCGAGCCCAAAAAGATTACCAAGCCTCAGACAACATACGAGAGAATCTTAGAAAGCAAGGAATTGGCATCCAGCAGACTGATCAGGGGCCAATTTGGCATCGGATTTAGATCAGTTTAGCTTTTTCTAGTCGCTCTTTATAGTGAGTCTGGATAAGAATTCGTATACATCCAGCTACAGGAATGGCGAATAAGGCTCCCAAAATACCACCTAAGCTTGCGCCAATGATAGCAGCAGTAAAGACAATAAGCGGCGTTAGGTTGTTGCTCTTAGACTGAATGTACGGCTGCAATGTTGTGTTTTCAATCTGTTGATACACTGTAAAGTATATAGCCATGGTTATAGCCAGAGGGAATGACACAATAAGACAGGCTAGGACTACAATTACTGCACCAAGCGCAGCACCAATAAGCGGCATAAGCGCAAAAACAGTTACGATTCCTGCTAGAGCGATAGCGTTGATGGTCGCATTGAATACTTGGCTAGCGATAACTAGTGCTATGAATGCGAAAGCTCCAGCGATTAACGCAACCAAGAACTGACCATTCACGAACCCAGTTACCACTTTATACATCTTCTGAGCGGTTTCCTGACGCTCTTTTCGCTTAGATGCTGGCTGGATTGCCCAGAACCTTTTGAGCCAGCTTGGGCCTTCTATGAGCATCATAAAGGTAAGTACCAACACTGCTATGACGGATACCAGCGTCGTACCAATAGTTGTAGCGGTAGCAAGCGCTGGCTTACTAACATCACTCGATCGATTTTTAAAGTCAGAAGAGAAGTCATCTAATTGTTCATCTAGGTTGTATCGATATGCAAAGCGAGCTGCAGGAGAATCCTGTTTTTTAAAGTCTTCAATAGTAGAAGGCACATCTTTTACGAAATCGATAGTTTGTCCGACTAAGGGTGGAATAATCAGTGAAAAGAAGCCGATCAACACCGTCATAACAAAAATATAGGCAATAGCGGTTGCTCGGATTCTGCTGCCGCTTTTTAGTCTCTTTGTTATCCAGCTTACTGCTGGGTTAAGTGCAATAGCTAAAAAGAAGGAGACAGATAAAATAATTAAGGGTTTTGCCAAGCTATGTAGCAAACCAAGAATAATAATCAGAGCTACTACCAGACCTAATCCCTTGATTATGGTAGATGTATCAATAGATATGGTGATTTCGTTCTGCTTCTTACTCATTTGACTCTCTTAGATTCAGTATCCTACACCTATTGCTTCTTATGCAAGCTTTGGTAGGTTTCGAGCAGTTTATCGCCGACTACTGCAACATCATAATCATCAATTATTTTTTGCTGATACTCATGAATCTCTGCACGCTTTGATTCGTTTGCAACTAGCTCAGCGATCATACCCCCAAACTCTTCGGTGTTATTTGGGTCAAAAAGTGTATCTTCTCTGTGCAGAACGCTTGCATAACCTGGATTATTGCCGCCGATTACGGCACCTGCACCTGCTGCAATAGCTTCGATAAGCACAATGCCAAAGCTTTCGCCTCCAAGTGAAGGGAAGACGGCAATATCTGCTTGCTGCAGTAATGTGGCCTTTTCTTCGTCAGAGATATAGCCGTGAAATGTGACATTTTGTTCAAGATTATGAGTTGCCACATACTCTTCCAGACGCTTTCTGTCGTAGCCATCACTGCAGATATCTAGGTGAATAGCACCGGTAACCTTATTATTATCAATCGCCCACGACAAGGCTTCTAGAAGCTGCATACAGCCTTTGCGCTTTACTAAGCGGTTCAGATAAACCAATCTAGCTGTTTTGCTGTTTTGCTTTTTTGGAGTCTTGGGCTTAAAGTCCTTTATTACTACTGGGTTTGGTAAAACAGAGGAGTTTATCCGAAATGTTCTCTTGGCAAAGGTCTGAGCTGGAGCAGATACGCTCCAAAAAGTATCAACTTTTTTTATAGAAAAGGTCTGCAATAAGCCAAGGAAATAGCTGCCAGCGATCTGCCAGATACTAAATGGCAAAATATGGAATGTTCCGACAATTGGCGTTTTACCATGAGCATACTTAATAATTCTGCCTGCCAAGAATGGGCTGTAGGGTGTTTGTACGTGCAAAACATCGAATTTTTCCTTATCCAACAATTTTTTGATTTTCATTTTGGAGGCTGGCAAAGGGATGGTGAGCTGATTCCCCCCATTAGAGCGGATAGATACGTTGCGACTCAACGAGTGAATATTTGGGATGTCTGTGCGGGTAGTCTGCCCACACAAATAGTGGACTTCGTGTCCCAAAGAAGCGAAATAGTTACCAATCGTTACGGTATATTTTTGCACACCATCAAGTCGATCAATACCGTCGTCGACAACAAGCCCGATTTTAAGCGTGTTTTTTGGCATAGGCAGCCTTATAGAGTGATTCGTACTGGTCGATTATGCGGCTATAGTCGTTTTCTTTGACCCGCTCGAGCGCCCAATTCCTCCATGCTTTGCGCAAGTCATGGTCTGTAGCTAATAGCTCTAGTCTGCGTGCAAACTCGCTGGTATCTTTTGGATTCACAATTGAGAGCTGGCCACGTCCATCAAGTACGGACTCGTATCCAGGGTTGTTGCCAGCAATTAGTACGCAGCCGCTAGCCATTGCTTCAAGCAGAACTATACCGAAGCTTTCTCCATAAATAGCAGGGGAGCAAAAGAGGTCAGCTGTCGCAAATAGCTCAATTTTGTCTTTTTCTTCCAAGTAACCAGGAAAGCTCACGTTTGGTATTGCTTTATCGGCAACCAGATCTTCCAGTTTTTCTCGGTCTGGGCCGTCGCCACCTATAATAAGTTCAAATTCTGGGCGCCGTTTTTGGAGTTCTGCAAATGCCAGCAACAAGTACTTTAGACCCTTTCGCTTCTCGAGTCTCCCAACGTAAAAAATTGTCTTTTTGTTGTGCGGCTTATCGTCTACGTGTGTGTATGTAAAACGTCCAAGGTCTATCCCATTTGCTACAATATTTATTTTTCTATCAGTTAAGCTACTCGCATACTTCGCAGCTGCTGGCGATACAGCAGTTAGAACATCGAGATACTTCAAGATAGATTTGGTGTATGGAGTAATGACCTTTTCAATCGTACGACTCATTACCTTATCTGGTAGAGCAGCGTGGAAAGTGCCAATATTGATAGCATCGGATCGAGTAAGGATTTGTCGTGATAACATCGGTGCCCAAGGTTCGTGAAAGTGCAAAACATCAAATTTCTCTCTATCTAGCATCTCACTAAGGCTATCCAGATCGACGCTAGCAGAAACCTGAGTAGTCGTACCGTATGACTTCCATTTTGCTGCACCGCCAACCATTATGATCCCAGGATGTTTAGGCCCTGTGTAATTACGGGGTTGGGGAGTTATGATATATGCTTTGTGTCCTTTGGCGACCAAGCCGTCTCGAAGAGCCAGCACGCATTCCTGCACACCGCCGCCAAGAAACATATTGTATGGGCAAACTAGTCCAATTTTCATAATAAATTTAGTGCTTATTATAGCAAACTATGACCGAAGAAGCCTTCTTAAACGTGGTGGAACCAGTGGCGCAGCCTCTTTGGCGGTCGCAATTACCGTTGGCATATGCCCGACAATCTTAGATTCAATTGCTTCAAAATCCTTATAAATAATCCGCATGTGCTGTTCCACAAACTCATTATTGAAATATCTGTCTCCTGGAACTAGGATGTGCTTAACGTCTAGCTTAACCTGAGCATTACAGAGGTCAGCCGTGAACATCTCGGTCATCGTTTTCATGCGGGTTCGGACATCATTAATTTGCCAAAGGTTCGTCTCAAAAGCTATGCGCTTGTTCAGTTCTTGCTCATTGGCATCTCGCATCTTTGAATGACGATTAGCGACAAGTTTGTAGGAAAGACTTATCGTCCACCGATTGAGCGCTATATATCGAAACAGGAATGCGGTCGGGCGCCATTTAAACGTCCAGGCTAGACTACGAAGTCCCCAGTATTGCCAAAAGCTAAATCGAAAGTCGTCTTTATGGACAAATCCTGCAAAACTAACCAACAGATCTACTTTTTTGGCTAGTTCCGGGTATTTTTGCAGCATTCTAGTGACGATTAGGAAAGAAAAGGACATAGCCATAACAGATACTCTGCGATGCTTATACTTCATTTTTACAAAGGCAGCCAGATAGTCTGCATAGTTATCTATGGTGGGAGACTTACCTATCTTATAAAAGCTATCCATGCCCCCAAAACCTGGAATATCAGGTGTAGTAACTGCTCCGTAACGATTTAGCACCTCAGCTGTACCAGAGATACGTTCTAGACTAGCATGGTGGCCGTATAAGAGGAGTATCTGCTTGTTCTTGCCTTTCGGGGCAGGTAATTGCAAAACTCGCCCATCGAGTCCGTTGATGTGGAGAGGGATTATGTGTTTATTTATTTTTGCAGATGCCATAGTGTACATAAAAATGTAGTCTAAAACAGATCACAAAGCAACCATAATCAAAATAAAAACGGCCCGCTGTATACTGGCCGTTTTTACAAAGTAAGAACTGTAACTATTCAGTTTCTAGTTCTAGGCCACCGCTTTCTTTAAACACGAAGTTTAAGATGATAGCTGCAACCGCACCCTGAACCCAACCGATCAAGAATGCAACGAGTGGGTAGATCACTACACCGACCGCAAAATATGCAGCAGTGATGCCTAGTGATTCTACGATTCGACTACTGTCGGTAATCTGTCCAGCTGCAGCTGCTAGAGTTGCAATTAGACCGATAATGAAAGCAATAACTGCCTGTGCAATACCGACAACTTTTGCTAGAGATCCCACCTTAAAACGTGTAACTGTTACTGTTTTAGCCATATTTTTCCTTAGTTTAGTTTTTTAACATCATAGGCCAAAGCTAGAAGCATTGGGCCAGTGATTAGTGCGTATACACCGAGAAGCCATACAAAGGCAACGCCACCAGCCACTGGCTGAAGCAAGATGATAGCACCAACTGCTGCAGTCAATAATCCAAGGATTATGAATACAGTCTTGTATGTAGCTGATTCCTCTTCGAAAATCCCAAGGAAAAGTTCAATAACTCCACGAGCTATCAAAACCAATCCAATAATTAGGATAATGGTTGTAAATGCTACGGTAGGATGTCGAAGAAGATAAATACCAACTCCTAGCTCAACCGCACCGATTACTACAGTTAATAGTCGTCCTAGTAGCGAACCATTTTCGCTAAAGACGCTTACAAGTCCCATGACAAGTGTCACTAGACCACTAGCAACAATAAATGCACTAAAAATGTACACCAATGTTACTAAAGTCAGACCTGGCCAAAATACAGCTGCCAAGCCGAACAAAATTGCTAACACTCCTCGAAGTGCCAACACCCCCCACAAGTCTTTTAGATTTGAATTCATGAACCCTCCTTGTGTATTGATTCTCCTAATTCTATACTCTCATTTTGCGCTTACGTCAATCGTAGCGTGTCGTCGAATTGTATTCGCTTAGTGTGGATAACGTTTGAGGGTCATGCATCGGCATGCTACCATTAACTACATTAACAATTTAAAAATATAAAGAGTACGGGGAGAGAGCTCGCTTGATGGGCTACTGTGCTTGCAGTATTTGCTAACGGGATTATCTGTCTTTTGACGAAAAACGATAACTTTGACTGAAAGGTATTCATCAATACATTGAAGGAAAAGTTACGTTTTGCAGACAAAGACAGGTGATATTCGTGCAAAAGTACTTCGAGCATAGTAGTCCGTGATCCGTACAGCAACCTATTTAAGTTAGGTGCTCTCGTCGAGCCCACTTGGCAACAAGTAGGGACAGATGTTTATCTGCAGATGCCCTTTCTTGTTCGTTAACAATAGAAAGGGTTTTTTAATGCCAAAACATGAAACAGTACCAAGCTTTGAGTCCATGGAGGCATTGCAGCGGGGTCTAGCGCAAAAGGACAGGTTCGAACAATGCGATCTTTATCCTAGAGATGGGCAAGAAGTCCTTGGAGAAGCAGAAGAAACGGCCTCTCGCCTGATTGGCACCACACCAGATCAAACACTTATCTTCAACAATGGCATGGCCGCCATAGACACTGCAGTTGAAGCAGCTTTATACCACGAAGGTATGGAGGGGGAGTCAGTAATTGCCGTTTCAGCAATTTTGTATGCTCAATCCGGCGTACGTCTGCAAAATTATGGTCGACTTGGCATTGATGTTGCAAAGTTTGACAGCGGATGCGCCTCAAACACCCAGCAGATACTTGATAAAGGGCCAGCTGTAGTATTCGCAGAAACAGTAGGGAATGGACCAGGCACACCCGTGCTCGACCATCGCTTGCTGCTGGAGGCAACTCGAGACGAGGAGTGTTCGCCAGTAATCATCCTCGACAACACGCTACCTTTAAGCACTGGATTGCCCCTCGCAGAGCAGCTTAACGAAGATGACAAAGTAATCGTCGTTGAAAGTGGAACAAAATCATACACACAAAATGCTGAGATTTCTGGAATTGCGTATACAAAACACCCTGAACTCTTATTGGCGCTAAAAACTTTACGGCGTGACAAGGGCACTATCCCTGGTGTAGGCAGCACAGAACGTATAAAGCTTCTTTTGCCCGAGTCGAAAAGATCCTTTGATGCTCGCAACAAAGATTTGTTTAAAAATACGTCTATCCTTGCGCATTTCCTTGACGAAATCGCCAACGAAACTAAGGATTTTGTCGTATCAAACCCTGCTCTTGAGAGCCATGACAACTATGAGTTATCGAAGGAACTAAATCTTCCTGATGGCGGGTCACCGGTTCTTTTCCTGCAACCAACTATGCTTGGCATGCATGTAGAACTAGCAACTAAACTATGGAGCAACCCAAAAGTCCACGAGCACGCTGAGTTAGGTCAAAGTTTTGGATTTGATAAAACACGCATCCTATACGATGATCGTTCTGGTACTGTCCGCATCGCAGGAGGATCAGACACAGACGCAGAAGCTCTTGGTGAAGCTTTCAAAGAAGCTCTATGTCTTTAGTGCTGGAATAAGTACGTATTTACCGAGCTCAGCAAATTCCTGAGGACATCTTGCTAAGTCTGGCAGACGAGGGTTGCTATCACAAAGGACATCAAAGGTTGTTCTCTTGGCTCCTGCTTCTACATACATCTCCAGGGCAGTATCTGAGCCATCAGGAGAGGTGACAGCAGTAAAGTTTTCACCTTTGTAATCACGAATCTGTTCTAAGGCCTTTTCATCATCTTGCGGGTTTATCAAGACAAGATTGTCGATGAGGTTACCATATTTATCGAGATTGCGAGCAACCGTCGATGCTCCTGACATAAAAGCCAGGACGCTTACATGCTTACCCTCTGTTAGAACGGTGTTGTGAAAAAATTCCATTGTGCGTTCAAGATTAAAGTCCTCTTCTGCGCTGCGGGCCGATTGTTTGGTCAAATTGCTAACCTCATTACTAACCAGAACTGTCGTGAGGCCGTACTTTGCCATAAATAAAGCCGTTTCTCTGTAAGGTCGAGAAACTACTCGGTTTCCGTATTCACTATCTGGAAAAATCAGCGCAGTTTTATCTGAGTTAAATGCTGGATATGTTTCGACACGTAACTGTCTTTTGTCTTGGGTTGTTATATTCATGCGTTGTATAGGTAATTCCATCACTTAAGAAGCAACATTGTAGTACCAAACAGCCGAAAAGTTAATTGCTATTGCTTTTATTTGCCTGTGCACTTACTCAGAGCAGTAAACGCTTCGATTGAATCAGTGAACATATGGTCAACACCTGGAAGATGCTGATAAACTTTTGGGCTAGATGCAGCAACCTGGAACAACTCAGCTGCAAATGCAAGGCGTTCTTTTTCGTCATCGCTGCCTGTTATGATTCGCACGCTACCTGTAAACTCACCCAAACCTTCTACAGCTTTTTCTGGCTCAAACCCTGGATCCGGGTTTACTAAAATTAATTTATCAATACTCTCAAGCTCATGTGCATGTTGTGCAAGCATACGGGCACCCGCTGAGAATCCAAAGCCTGTTACGGCTTTATCTCCTACTATGTCTGCGGTCTTCGTCAACATTGCCAGTATGTTAACTTCTTCATCAAAGTATCCATATTCGGGTCGGAAAATATTAGAAAAACGTATAACAGAGCGTCCTAATTCATTGGATACTTTTCGGGCTAGCGTGGCGTATCGACTATCGTCCGCATTTTCACCGCTAACACTAGCTTGCGCACCAGGAACAACCATTACAAGACGCTCTGCAGTACTTACTTCTGTCAGCGCAGTCTTTAGTATGTTCCCGTTGCTTGTTTTAAATTCGTGTGATTGCTGAGTAATTACCATAGGGTCATTACTGTACCACAGACCAAGACAGCTGGCACAAGCAGTTTAAAAGTGGTCACGGACGTGGCTAAAGCTGTAATCCCACGATGCATTAGCCTTTTTGTGAGGATTAAAGATGTGGTCTGGATCAAATATATCTTTGGTTTGTTTAAAGAGCTCCAGGATTTCTTTCCCATACATCTGTTCCAGCCATGGGCCTCGCACCAAGCCATCGTTGTGCTCGCCCGAGAGGGAGCCGCCATATTTCAATATCAAGTTATCGACTTCTCTCATAGATGGCTCCAACTTTGCTCGTTCCTTTGGATCTTCTAGTTTCATGAGTGGAATAATATGGAAGTTGCCGTCGCCCATATGCCCAGCAATAGTCGCAAGAAGCTTATACTTTTTAAGTATTGCTCGTAGTTCAGGCAAAAATTCTGGTAAATGTTCGGGGTTTACTACCAAATCATCAATATATGGTGCTGTGTGCTTGTCTTTTACTTTCTTTCGAAGTAGCTGAAAGCTTTCTCGGCGCATAATCCAGAACTTTTTCGCCTTAGCCTCTGTTTCGTCCTCCTCAAACAAGGCATCGTGTCCAAACTCTTTCATGTCCACACGTAGTTTGTGCACCTTAGCAGCGACATCTTCGGGAGTATCACCTGTAAATTCTGCGAGCAGCACCATCTTTGGTATCCCTCGCATCAGGAGGAATGCGTCTGGCACGAGCTGCAAGGCAAGTTTAAGCATGCCCATCCAGCCAAGAGTCTTATGGAAGTAAAAGAACAGCTTAAAGCTAAGAAGGAGCGTGTAATTATCAAATCCTTCAAAGGTAGCTGGCTTGTGAGTAAGAACTTTATTAATAAGAGTACCAAGGTTGTCTATGTTTCTAAGGAAAATAACCAGCGTGCCAGAGTGTTTTGGGGCTTCAACAAGCCGAAACTTTATGTCTGTGGTCAGGCCAAGCGTACCCTGCCCGCCAATGATTAGTTGTGTCATATCAAAAATGCCAGTTTTACGGTCCCAGACGTTCCATAGGTTGTACCCAGTGGAGTTCTTTGTAACGTTTGGCTTGGCAGCTTTGATCTTGGTGTAATTCTTGTCAACCAGTTCAAACACGTTCTTGTACAAGCGGCCTTCGTAGGTGTTTTTGGCCATCTTTTTATCAAGCTCAGCCTTTGTGAGGGGCTTTATGGTGTATTCCTTGCCATCGCCTAGGACGACTTTTAACTCTTTTACAAAACGCTCTGTCTTGCCAAACTCCAGTGATTTTTCGCCACCAGAGTTGTTGTTGACCATGCCACCAACAGTGCAGAGTTCTCGGCTAGCAGGGTAGGGAGGCAAAAGTGCTTGGTGTTTTAGGGTTTCCTTCTCAAAATCACGATAAAACACCCCAGGTTCTACCTGTGCTTCGTCAGAGGTTACTTTTTTGATGCTTCTAAAGTATTTATTAAAATCAACGATGATCGAGTCGTTTATGGCTCCACCAGACATGTCGGTGCCAGCGCTGCGAGCAGTAAGACTCAGTTTTGGATGCAACTTCTTATTATCAGCTACAATCTTTGTCAAAATCTGCACATCTTCACTGGTTTTAGGGAAGACGATCACCTCTGGTCGAATCTCAAATAGCGAAGCATCGTGGCTGTAAAAATCACGAGACTCCGTAGAATTATCTATATCGCCAGAAAACCCAGCAGTTTTAAGGGTAGCAACTATCTCTTGCATTATCTGTTAATCTTAGACGGATTTGGTGCATCTGGCAAGGTGCTTACGCTTGAGAGCATTTCTCTGTATAATGCGTAATCAGAAAAGTTATGAAAAAAACGAAAATCTTAATTGTTGGTGGAGGGTTTGCGGGAATTAAGAGCGCTTTAGAATTGTGCGACGTACCATCTTTTGACGTTACGCTATTATCTAATAGTAGAAATTTCGAGCACCACCCAACACTGTACCGTACTGCAACTGGTGGTCGTCGGTCTATTTCTAGCATTCCACTCAAAGAAATCTTTGCCGATAAAGATATAGAGCTGCGATACGGCACCGCCAAGAAGTTGGATCGTGAGAAAAAGACTATAGCTACCGCTAGTGGCGATAAGTTGCATTTTGACGTCGTTATCTTAGCTTTGGGCGTGGTTACTAACTATTTCGGCATCAAGGGCCTACAGGAGTATTCGTTCGGCATAAAGAGCCTCCAGGATGCCGAGGAGCTAAAGAACCACCTGCATAGGCAACTGATTGATGAGAAAAAGCCAGATCTTAACTATATTGTTGTGGGCGGTGGGCCGACGGGCATTGAGCTTGCCGGGGCTTTACCGAAGTATCTAGAGCAAATTATCAAGAAGCATGGCCTTAAACCCCGCAAAATTCATGTAGATCTAGTCGAGGGTGCACCACGTTTAATGCCCCGAATGCCGCATTCTGTATCTCGAGCTATTGCACGACGCCTACGAAGCCTAGGTGTGAGGTTATACCTCGGCAAGCCTGTTCAGGCAGAATCTGCCGATAGCCTTATGGTAGATGGCAAACCGATTCGTTCACACACGGTTATTTGGACAGCCGGTATTGCCAATCATCCGTTTTTTACAGAGAACAACTTTATATGTAGCCCAAATGGGAGGGTAAAGGTAGATAAACATCTTCAGGCTTGGCCAAGTGTGTTCGTGATTGGGGATAACGCCGACACACAATACACAGGGATGGCCCAAACGGCTCTGCACAACGCAGATTTTGTGGCAGAAAACATTAAAAGAAGCAATCTACGCTCTGAGGAGCCAAAAGACTATAAGCCAAAGAAGCCTGTATATATAACACCAGCTGGGCCACACTGGGCAGCTGTAGTCTGGGGAAATGTGCATTTGTATGGCTGGCTCGGCTGGGCGCTACGTCGGGCAGCTGACTGGATGAGCTACAAAGATGTTACCCCGTGGTGGAAAGCCGTAGAGCTATCTCTAGCCGAAGAGGACAGTGAAGACAGCTGCATACTCTGCGCCAACGCAGCCGCTACGAAGTAGTGTTCGAGATTTCTCTATCTAAAACACCAAAATTGTCGACAAACTCTTCAAAAAATCTAACTTCATTTGGTGCTGGAAAGCGAGCACTTTTAAGTTCATTCTCATAAACTTTAACCATCGATATGGGTGCAAGCCTATCTGGATCTAAAATAGTACGAACGATAGCTCGTCCTATGTGATTGCCCCAGTCATCATCCAAAAATTCATCTGCTACGATTTCAAATCTTTGCATATTTTCTAGCAGCTCCATTTCTATTCCAAAATCACCTGCGCCTAACTCACGCACACAATAAGACACCTCAATCGGCGTCGTAGTGTGGGGTGCATGGTCTGCTTCTTTCGGTACGTGCAGATCTGATCTACCTACAGAGAACAATAGCTCACTTGGGATTACGTCTGGGATGTCTTCTGGTCTACTGAAAGAGGGTTGTCTCATGGAGTTAGTCGGTTTATATCACGAGGGAAGAGGGTGGCCTCTTTCACGTTGTTGAGCCCTACAATTTTCTGAGTTAGTCGCTCGAGTCCCATGCCAAAGCCACCGTGCGGCGGTAGACCATACTTAAATGCTTGCAAGTAGTACTTAAATCCATCAGCTTCTGGATCGCCCTTTGCAATGGTCTTGAGCTGATCAAGCAATTCTTTGTACCGGTGTTCACGCATGCTAATCGTAGCAATCTCAACTCCTCGGAAGATCAGGTCTGCTCGTTCTGCAAATTCAGGGTTTTTCTCTGACTTTTTGTGGTAAAACTTCATCTCGCTCGCAGGCCAATCTACAATAAAGATCGCTTCGCTATCAAACTTTTCCTTGCTGTATTCGCTGATAAATCGCTCTTCGTCTGGTCGCAAGTCCTTTTCGCCCAGTGTTTTGGTGCCAGTCTCTTTGGTGTAGAGTTCGTGTACTTCTTCTAAGCTAATGCGGGGGATCTTACTAGCCAGCTTTACTGGTTCTGCTCGCAGGCTCTTTAGCTCATTTTCATAATTCTTTGACACATCTTCGATGATGCCGTGCAAAAGACCATCTACAACGTCTAGCAGGCCATCAAAGTCGACAAAGCCAATCTCGGCATCGATATGTATAAACTCGGTCATGTGCCGAGTTGTAGCACTCAGCTCTGCTCGATATGTTGGGTTAATCTCATAAGCACGTTCAAACACACCAACCATAATCTGCTTATAAAATTGTGCGCTCTGAGCAAGTGTTGCTTCTTTGCCAAAATAATCGAGCTTAAATACTTCGCTGCCGCCTTCAGTGGCTTCTGGCAATAGTTTTGGAGAGTTAAATTCGGTAAAACCTTCAGCCTTAAAATATTGGCGTGCCGCTTCTTTTATGCCTGCTTGCACTTTAAAGATGTTGGTTTCCAGCACGTTGCGAAGGCCTATTACTCGGTATTCAAACAGTGTGTCTAAGTTGTCTGGTTTGTGGTTAAGCGGCTTGTCGATCTCAATTGGTGGTTCGTCTGTAACTGGCACAATTACTTCAAGCTCAGGATCATGCACTTCTACGCCACCTGGAGCTCGCTCGTCTTTGGTCACACTGCCTTTTATGCGAAGTACGGTGCCAATCTGAAGACCACGAAGCTTTTCGACTTCGTCTTTGTCCTTGATCAAAATCTGCGCTAGACCGCTTCGGTCCCGCAAGTTAATAAATGTCAGGCCGCCAAGAAGACGTTTTTTGTGAAGCCAACCTTCAATCGTAACGTTCTTGCCAATATGTTCTGGTAATTTATTTGTCAGAGTTCTCATAATTTCGAATTCCTACAGTATACCGTTTTTGAAGTGTTTTTAACAGATGAGTCCTAAGAATCGCTCTCTTCTTTATTATTCTTCCAAAAATTGGTAGTATAGACAGGTTATTTACTCTGTTAATGGGATGTGGCCAAGTGGTAAGGCACCAGGTTTTGGTCCTGGCATTCGGGGGTTCGAATCCCTCCATCCCAGCCAGATGCGACAGCTCAAAATCAGACCCATGTCCCTATTTTGAGCTTTTGCATCTGCTATTACTGAAGGTTCGCTCTTTTTACTTCTTTATTTAGAGCGCCAAGCGATGGCCAATAAGCAAGCAATGAAACCTAGAAATGCGATTAGCTCAAGGTTACTGTGTAAAGTCGTTAACCAGCCTGGCCTACCCCTTTTGGGAATCTGAGCGTAGCCGCGACCCGGTGTCTGTTTATATCGGAATAAGAAGCCGTCTGATATCGCTGTTACGGCGAGTACGGCTATAAATGCAAACATTAATACAAGCAGGAGGTTGTCAATGTCTAAAGAAAGGTTCATACCACGCTTTGAAGGGCATCTCTGAGCTTCTCAGCCGACGGCTTCACCACACGGATACCCTTCTTGAGATACCCAGTGTAGCCCTCTGAAGTCTTGTAATAGCGAATGTCGACAGTATCTGCATCAGGATTGTGTACTACTAGCTTGAGTGAATCTGATATGACAAAATCTTTTTCGTAATTACTTCCGTCAATGGCTTGGCTTAGCGCATCAATAAATTTCGGGAGATCTTGTTTGGCAACCCCGAAGCCTTTGGATGTAAAGCCTGTAAAGTTGTGGGTAGTCAGTTTCTCATTTACCCATATGGAGCCGTCTGGCTTAGCCGAAACCATGATAGCTCGTCGTGCACTGAGTACCAGTTCTGCGATTTCGGCAAAATCACCGGCTGTTTTCTTTGTAGGCAGCTTCTTCGCTGGTTTTGGCTTTTCGGACACAACTGGCGGCTTAGGGCTTTCTTTCGGTGGCTGTGCCACATCCAGACTCGTTTGCTTAGCTGGTTCGGCATTACTCGAGCCTAGAGGCTCTGGCTTTTCAACTGGCTTTGACTGCCTACCAAAAGCTCGCTTTGGTTGCGCCTCCATGGTTGCCTTAAGAGACTCTACAAAGTCAGCCGGTACTTCCACGTTAAGTGGGACATATACAGGCTCATTTGTTACTGTGTTCTCCTCCGTTATAGGCTTGGCTTGCTTCATGTATTTGGTCACATAATCAAGCAATTCTTGTTTCTGTTTAGATTCTTCTTCAAGCCACTCCGAGTAGATAATGCGGTAGAAGCGCCAACCGGCCGTTTCTAGTACAAACTGTCGTTCATAGTCGTTCGCTACCCTAACTTGACCATCACCAGACTCAAAGTGAGTCGGGCCATCACATTCGATGGCCAGCTTTTTGCCAGACTCGATATTACGAATAACCAGGTCAATCTTGAAGCCACAACTTTCTACTTGTGTAGTAAGCGTGTATTTTGACGAATCAAGCTTATTAAACAAGTAATCATAGACGTTTTCCTCAAATTTAGAGTCAAAATGCTGCTCAGTTTTAACCAATCTATTCACGCGACCTTTTGTCTCGACATATTCTAGATAACGCTTGATCCAAATACCTTCTGGCCATAAATTAGGCGGAATTGAAGTTACTGTATGAACTTGCAAGCGGGCGCGGCTGAAAGCTACGTTAACTCGGCCTTCGTTGACTTCCTTACGAATCTCACCACTTTCACCTGTCAAGGCAACATAACGTTTCTTTTCTTGAGGAGATTTTATGACGAAAGAGTAGATAACAATATCACGTTCATCACCTTGAATACCTTCTATGACTGATATTTTCACATCATCATCTACGATCACCCGTCGTAGTAGTTCCGCCTGTTCGTTGAAGAACGTCAAGACGGCTATAGATTTATCCTTCGTCTGTTCGTTGGTTTTAATGTCAGCTATCAGTTGCTTGATATAAAAAGCTTCGCTCACGTTTGTCTTTTCTGATAGTTCAATTGACGGATTAGCGACTACTACATGATTTTTTAGCACTCGACCATCGTCCATTGCTAGGATGTCATCGTTAACGACTTGTAAACGCCTACCTCGTGGTTCATAGAACCAGTCGTTAGAGAAGCCTATAAGTTCAACGGGTGATCGATAATGATTACGCAGTACCGTAGTTTGGAAACCAGCCAATTTAGCAATATCCATGACAGACTTCACCGAATCTTCACTGGCCTTAATCTGTAAGTCCTCAGGGATTTTATGTTTGTTGGCAAGCGCTTCCAGTCGGTCGTTTGATTTGAAAGCGGTCGTTGTATCACGCATCTGAAGTGTGTCACCGAACAGGATTGTGTGTTTGGAACGATACATAACCGGTAGCGCATAAGATATATTACACTGGGAGGCTTCATCAATAATCACATAGTCAAAGATGTTTTGCACTAAAGGCAACACTCGAGAGGCATCTTCTAGCCCCATCATCCAAATCGGTATTATCCCCGACATAGCTTCAAAGTTGAAAGGATTAGACTTAAGCGAATCAAATGTCTTATAAGCCCTCTTTGTTTTACTGAGCTTTCTGCCAATACTTTCCAGTGCCGCTCTGTATTGTTTTTCGCTCCTATAATCTTCAACTCTACCGGCCAAGCGATTCTTCAGATAATCCCGAATCATCGACTTATACACTTTCTTTTCACGGATGATTTCTTCGTTTATGAGATTTGGGTTGAGTATCTTGTAGGCTTGAATTTGCTGACCAAGTTCATAACGCTCTTTAACTTTGCCAAACGCACTTGATCCGTGTTGGGCTACCAGTTGTTCTATGCGCTTCATTGACTCATCATCTAGGCGTAAGTCATCCAGTTTATTACCAAGCTGTTTAAGCGAGTCCTGTGCCGCTTGATGATCTTTGCCGTTTGCGTTGGACTCTTGCAATGCTTTATAGGCTTGGGCATTTAGCTCTTTTACTTGCGTTTGAAGCTTGTCCTTGGCTGCAAAATAGGCATATATCTCTTTCAGTTTCACAAAGCGCTGTGTCTTACTTTCATCGCTAAAGACAATGGCCTTTACTGATTCGTACATTTCTCTTGGTAAGGCCTCGAGACTAGCATTTAACTCTTTATTGAGCTTCATATTGTTTAAGGTGCTCTTGAATATATTGCTTTTACGATCCTGGGCATGTGCCTCAAAACTATCTAACAAACGCTTCATCATGCTGGCAACGTCTGCAAACTCTAGGCCTCTTAGCAACTCTTGCTCGTTACGCAACCATTGATATTTAGATTTAGCCAGGAACGTTTTTGAGAGTTCTTGGCTCTTTGCTTCAGTACGTTTTGCGTCAGCTTCAAAGCCTTCCTTGCTGGCTCGAAGGCTTTCTTGCTTTTGCTCCAGGTCACCGGCTAGCTTTTGCGCCTTCTGGATATCTGCGTGTGTCTGCTTGACTTCAGTATGCCATTCTTTGGTGACACGTGTGGCGTTATCGCCGAAGTCGAATGCATCCAGTTCACTCCACTGATTGTGCAATTCAAAATACTTTCGTTCGTCATCCAGTGAGTGGTCAAACTGGGGCTTATACTCATGCAGTTTCGCAAGTGCTTGTTTCGGATCACTAGATTGGGTGGGGTTGTACAATGCTTGGGCAATGCCTTTCAGTGCATTAGCAGCGCTGTCTTTTTCGTCGTCTTCAGAATGTAGTCGCGATGACCTATCCGGCAAATAGCCAAATAAATATGGAATATCCAAAGTTTTCAGCTTATCTTTTACGCCTCTAACCGCTTGGTCTTTTTGACTTACAAACAATACTTTTTGGCCAGTCGCCGCTAGGTGACAGAGAATATTGGCAATGGTCTGTGATTTACCCGTACCTGGTGGCCCTTCAACGACTGCCGCCCGATTGCCAAGTTTGCCCAATACTTGTAACTGCGAATTATCGTAAGGGAATGGGAAGAATAGCTCTTGGCCTCCGCTATCATCCGTTGGTTCATTCACAGACATATCTTGTTCATCTACCCAAGCACTCAGTGACGTGTCGAGCATTTCATCATCTTCAGCGGCATCAATGATACCGAGAAGATCTTGTGAGAGGAAATAGTTAACTTTTGGAAGCAAAATAACCAATACATTTTCCATGTCTGGCTCATGAGTCACATCCCTAGCGTCAGCCTGACCTAGAAAGTGCATTACCTTGGTCCAAAGTTCGTCAATGTACTCGGGACTTAGGGGAATAGCTGTGTTCTCAGCCGCTTCGCTTTGGGCAATAAAGCGAAACAGTTCATCACGCTGATCCTGTTCTAGAAATTCATTAAGAAATCCAATGTTGGTAGTAATGAGCGTGTCGTCAATGGCTAAACTGTAGTGCCTAGCACCGCCATAGTCCCGGTAGTTAATTGTGACCGGCACCGAAAAGAGGTGCTGCTCAACCTTTTTATACGATCCGTCCTCGCCAGATTCATCATCGACATTATCAATAATTGGCTGGGCTGAGAAACTGACCCTGCCAAAACGAAGCGAAACTTGCTTGGTATACGAGCTTGTTTCATATTTGCGGTAAATATCATCTAAGACTTTGGCTATCTCTAGTTTCCTCTGTTCGTCTTCGTCAAGCTCAGTCGTTTCTTCCGACTCTGTTTCTTCTTCAGCCTCTAAGTGGTCAAGCTTGGGCTCTAGATTCAGTGTTAGCAGTAGAGACTCGTAATCAAGTTCTGAATCACGTTTGTACAGGGGTGTTGCGTCCAGAATATCCTGGGGAATAACAACTTGTTTTGCTTGACGCGAAAGCAGACTTGGCGACACCAAGTCAATATAATCACGGCAGTACATTGCTAACTGTTTTAAACTGGTCATATTTGCTCTTTATTGTAAGCGATTTTTGTCATAAACGGTACTCAAACTACAGAGAAAAACTCCACGACTACTATTATGCCTCAATTCGGCGCTTGATTTGTCGATTTTGTACAAAGAGCGGCAAGTTCAAGCCTCTTATAAATCCGTCTTGTTCGGGCAGGGTACCTTGCTTGAGAACATAACTTGCGTAATTTCTGAAGTGTTCACGCTCCGTCAGCTTTAAGCCATGATCTTTGATTAGCTGGCTGGTAATACGCTTATGCTGTTCTATTCGCTTAAACAACTGTTCTGCTGGTTCAATATCGTCCAGCTGGCCGTCCTCAATCAAGCGTAGTACCTCGGAGGTAATCATATCTGCGGTAATGGATCGTTCGGGGCAGTCATGATCTTTGGTTGATCTTGTGCAGTGATAGTAGACGTGTCGCCGTTTGCTACCATCTTTAAGCGACTTAAACTTTTCCTCGGCGGTCAACCGGCTACCGCACGCGCCGCAATAGAACAGATGCTTGAACGGGAATTGCTTCGATCCCCAGGCTGGTTTATCGGCTGGCACAAGCTGCTCCATGCGAAGCCTCACTTTATCAAACAATTCTTTGGTAATGATTGGCTGATGTTTACCTTGATAGAGCGGTCCACCGGCCGGATACTCAAAGTAGCCGTAATAAAACGGATTGGTCAGTATCCGATAGATTTGGCTAAGTGATAGTGGACAATCGGCTTTTGTGCGGAAATCTATGCCATCCAGCCAGTCCTTGATCGTTCTGCCGCTCTGGTGAAGCAAGCCCGAGCGTTCGAACATCTCTTTGATGATCGGAGCTCTGTCAGAATCTAGAACTATATCCCTCACGCCACCAAAGGCTCGGTTAATGTAACCGATGGGTGCCGCACCTGGCCGCCAACCCATCTCGCATTTGGCTCTGATGCCTCGTTTTACATTTATACCCCTGTTGTCGTTCTCAAGTTTAGCTTGCGAACATAGAATCATGAGTAGAAACTTCTCGTTGGGTGTATTGCTAAAGCTCTGGGAGAAAGTTCGGATCTGTTTTAGCCGATTAAGATCCATAAGGTCGACTAATGAGCCCAGATCGCCAGCGTTTCTGCTTAATCTATCTGGTGCCCACGTTAGTATGCCATCATATTTACCACTTCGCAGGTCGTGCAGCAGTTGGTTAAAGACCGGCCTACATCCCGATTGTTTAGCCGAGAAGCTTTCTTCCTTGATTGCAACCACATTCATGCCTTCACGATCCGCCATGGCTTGCATTTCTTTGATCTGGGAGTCAATGGACATCGCTTGACGCTCGTCTGATTCGCTTGATTTGCGAGCATATAAGCAGTACTTGACTGGTTGCTGTTCCATACAAGTACAAGGTACCGCGAAGGGGTAAGAAGTCCAGCGCTATTTACATCACAATACCAGAGCTATGAAGCAGGAGCAGCCTCGAGCGTGACATCAACTTGCACTTCTTTGCCATCCCGAATAACAGTCAGTTTTACCTTTTCGCCCACTGGGTAGCGTCCTAGGACTGAGACAAGGCTGTTTTTCTCGTCAATCGTATCGTTGTTAACTTTGGAAATGATGTCTTTTTCTTTGAGACCGGCTTTTTCGGCTGGGCTATTTGGCAAAATTGATGGTTGGCCTTGGGTCGGTGCAATGTAGGCTCCGCGCTTAGTGTCAAGATTAAACTGATAGGCGTAGTCGTCAGTCAGTGTGACGTAGCGGACACCTAGGTAAGGCCGCTCTAGTTTGCCGCTTTTCAGTACGCTCTTGATCAAACCTTGGATATCATTGATTGGAATCGCAAAACCAATGTTCTGAGCGCTTCCGCCCGCCACTGCCGTGTTGACGCCAATAACCTCGCCGTTAATATTGACTAACGGCCCACCGGAATTACCCTGGTTGATTGCCGCGTCGGTCTGGAACAGATTTTGTAAGGTTTCACTACTGCTTTGATCGCCAGCTTCAATACTACGGCCATAGCCGGAAATGACGCCTGTAGTAACGGTGTTCTGGAACTGGCCGAGGGCATTGCCAATCGCAATCGCTTTGTCGCCAACTTTCATCTTAGAAGAATCGCCTAGCTTAACTGGCTTCAGCTCGTTGCCTTTTTTATCGGTAATTTTAAGGAAGGCAACATCTAGCGAATCATTTTCATTGGTTCGGCCAATAACCTCCACGTTATCTAGTTCGGTGCCGTCGGATAAGGTTATGCTGACACTGGTTGTACCCTCCGGCACAACATGGCGGTTAGTAACTACAATTCCCTCGGCGTTAATAATAAAGCCTGTACCGGCACTTCTGCTATCGACTGCTTGATCACCAAAAAAGGTCTGTCGGGTACTTTGTCCCGTCACATTAACCGACACTACGCCCGCGCCAACTTGATCAGCTAATAAGGACACTAGCTCGCTTTCGCTGCTAATGATTTGTCGCTGGGCTTGCTGGCTCTTAGTAGCTTCATCGCCGCTACTGCTACTTTCCAGATAGCCGCCCGCGAACCCGGCACCAACACTCGCAAGTAGCATCAAGCTGGCCATAGCCAGTTTCTGATTGTCGGCTAGTTTTCTTTTTATGCCCCGGGCTTTTTGACTGAAATTTGTATGATTGTTGATTGGCTTTTTGGTTGTTTGTTCTGTTTCCATAGAGAGTTATTGTAGCATAACCTTTGTCTATTGAGACGCGTGAAGTTGCATCAACTATTAAGCTATAGCCGCTGTTGTTTTAGTAAACAACAGCTTGATCGCCCTACTAGTTAGTCATCAACAACTCTCAAAACCCAGCCTCATGGGTAACTCGTATCAGTTTTACTGCAAAGTTACTCCCGCTATAATAGCACGATCATTGACCCCGAATGAAGACAGTTTCAGATTATATTTATTGCTCAAACCCCTCTGCGTAAGGTTTAATATGTCCTGAGTGAACGAACCAGAAAACATTAAAACATCAACGTCAGTTACCTGGAGCCCCATATCGGCTCTATTGGTAACAATTGGCGTCTTCTTTGGCGGGCAATTACTGGGCAGTCTGCTTATCTCTGTTTTACCAATGATCCTTGGGTGGAGTAGCTCCAAAATTTCAGACTGGTTTTCTGCCTCCACGTTTGGCCAGTTCCTCCTGATTGCAAGTGTTGAGTTAGCCACCTTTTTACTATTGTACTGGTTCATCCGGCACCGGAGGTCTTCTCTAGAGGCAATCGGCTTGGTTAAGCCTCGGCTTCGAGACGCTGGCTACGCACTGGCCGGTTTTGCGACGTATCTTCCCGCCTACATCCTAACGACTATTGTGCTAACCAAACTCATCCCCAGTTTGAATGTTGATCAGCCGCAGCAGATTGGTTTTCAGGGAGCGAGTACTGGCCCGGAGTTACTATTGGTTTTTATCGCCCTAGTGGTTTTGCCGCCACTGATAGAAGAAATGCTGGCCCGTGGTTTTTTGTTTAGCGGGCTGAGAACGAAACTGTCGGTTCTGGCCGCAGCATTATTGACCAGTCTGCTATTTGCAGCACCCCACCTGCAAATCGGCAGCGGCCAGCCGCTCTTGTGGGTAGCGTTTATAGACACCTTTATCTTGTCAATGGTACTGGTGTACTTGCGCGTTAAAAGTGGCGGGCTATGGGCTTCGATCGGTCTGCACGCTATCAAGAACGGCATTGCTTTCGTGGCACTTTTTGTTTTAAAACTTGCCTGAACTTAGCGCTTAATGCCCTCATCTTCAATTATGGATTTATCCGTGTCCTGAGGCGTCATTCCGTGGTAGTTGAGGTTTTGCATAATCCATAGACTTCCGAACACCACAATTACGACCACCATAACGGCGAACAGGAACATCAGTAGATTCCACCTAGGCTTTGACTCTTTACCAAGGTGCAGGAAAAACCTAAGCTGTACCCACAGCTGAGCAATGGCTAAAGCCGACAGGGCGACTGCCAATCCCCAGCCGGTCAGAGCTTTACTGGCCACGAGCAGAAAGGCCACGTTGGTTAGCAGAATTGCTAGGACAAAACCCGTCCCATATGAACGGCTTGAGCTGTGGCTAGCCTCATGGCGGGCGACAACTGTTTGGGTTTCGTGACTCATAACTTAGCAACTCCTAACAGGTAGACGATTGTAAAGATGAAAATCCAGATAATGTCTAAGAAATGCCAGAACAAGCTGAACAACGTCAATCGCTTCATGGTTATGGCTGTTATACCACGACGAGTAATCCGCACGAACAGGTCTGCCAGCCAGATAAGTCCGACGGTTATGTGCAGTCCATGCGTGCCAACCAGCGTAAAGAAGGCTGACAAAAAGCCGCTGCGCTGCCAACTGTTACCCTCTTGAACCAATTTTACGAACTCATTCATTTCCATACCCAAGAATCCAAGGCCGAGCAAGAACGTCAGGCTGAGCCAGCGCAGAACTTTAGCTTTGTCATGGGCACGGGCAGCTATAATAGCCAATCCGCAGGTAAAGCTGCTAGCTAACAGCAGCATGGTCTGGGTCCAGACGTACGGCAGGCTGAACAGCTCAGCACCGTCCGGCCCGCCCCATGTACCGTTTCTTAGTACCGCGAAGGTTGCAAATAGGCTAGCAAACAGCACGCAGTCGGTCATTAGATAGATCCAAAAGCCAAACCCGACTTTGGCAGTATCGTCATGCTGGCGATTCTTCCTGCTAACCTCCTCGTGAGTGGGTGACTCTATCATGCCGTACGCTCTTTTCTAGCAAGCTCAATCCGTTCGACTTCTGCGGCTGGTATGGTGTACTCGGTATCTTCATTATTAGCCCGGTTGATCAGGCAGGCGATGATTGCCAGAAGCCCTAGAACCGCCAGCCACCAGATGTGCCAAATCACTGCGAAGCCAAAGACAAACGCGAAACCAGCAATCACTATTCCCATACCGGTATTTTTGGGCAAATGAATATCTTCATAATGAGGACTCTCCGGATGAGTTGTCTCTTTTTGTTTCTGCTCCCAGAATGGATCACGCTCACGTACCACCGGCTCAATTGCAAAGTTATAAAGTGGTGCTGGAGACGGCACCGACCACTCCAGCGTCCGGCCGTTCCATGGGTCGCCGGTTGTGTCCAGGTTATTTTTTCGCTGCTTCACACTGACGACCAGCTGCAAAATCTGGAAAGCAATTCCGGCAATGATGAACATGACGCCAACCCCAGCCACAATAAACAACCCTTGCCAGCCAAGTGAAGCGTCATAGGTATTAAGCCGCCGAGTTGCGCCCATCAGCCCCAGGATATACAGCGGCACGAACGCAAGCGTGAAACCGACTAGCCAGCACCAGAAGGCGTAGCGACCCAACCGTTCGTTAAGCTTAAAGCCAAAGATCTTAGGGAACCAATAGGTAAATCCAGCAAAGTAACCAAACAATACGCCGCCAATAATCATGGTGTGGAAATGCGCCACCAGGAACAGACTATTATGCACTTGGAAGTTAATGGCCGGTACTGCCATCAGCACCCCCGCCACACCACCGATTGTGAAGGTCACTACAAACCCCAAAAACCATAACATCGGTGTTGTGAGCTCGATCCGCCCGCGGTACATGGTAAATAGCCAGTTAAAGACCTTGACGCCCGTGGGGATGGCAATCACCATGGTCATAATGCCGAAGAAGGCATTGACGTTTGCGCCCGCTCCCATCGTAAAGAAATGGTGTAACCAGACCGTAAAGGACAAAAATGTAATAGCCACCAGCGCAACCACCATGGAAGTGTAGCCGAATAACCGTTTACGCGAGAAGGTAGCCACGACTTCCGAAAAGACACCAAAAGCCGGAAGGATTAAAATGTAGACTTCCGGATGACCCCACGCCCAAATCAAGTTCACGTACATCATCGGATTGCCGCCAAAGTCTGACGTAAAGAAGTGCATACCAAGTGTCCGATCCAGTGATGACATCAATAACGTAGCCGTTAAGATAGGAAAGGCAAAGGCGACCAGGAACATACTCCCTAGCACACTATGAACGAAAATTGGCATCTTCATGAGGCTCATGCCTTTTGCCCGCATGCGCAGAATGGTGGTCATAAAGTTTATGCCCGACAGCAAGCTGCCAACACCTCCAATCTGCAATGCCCATATCCAATAGTCCACGCCGACGCCTGGACTGTATTTAAGTCCGGATAACGGCGGATAGGCCAGCCAACCAGCCGCGGAGAATTCACCGAGCACCAGTGACGTGTTAATAAGTATGGCAGCAGCCGCAAACAGCCAGAAACTGACTGAGTTAAGGAACGGAAACGCGACATCTCGAGCACCGATCTGCAATGGTAAAATGAGGTTAATGAGGCCAAACATTAGACCCATGGCCACAAAGAAAATCATGATCGAACCATGTGCCGAGAAGACTTGCTGGAAAGTATCAACCTGGAGTACACCGTCACCACCGGCCGCCGTGGCTTGCTGCAAGCGCAGCATGGCGGCGTCAGCTACCCCGCGCAGCCCCATCAGGCCAGCAACAATGAGGTACATAACGCCGATTTTCTTAGGGTCAAGCGAGGTCAGCCATTCGCGCCACAGCCAGCGCCAGCGTTTGAAGTATGTTAAAAGACTCACCACGACCAAAACGCCTAGCAACATCCCGACAACTCCACCGATTGTCACGGGGTCTTTTGGTAGGGCGTCAAAACTTAATTTTCCAAGCATAATACATTATTCCTAGTTATAACTTGTTTCATGTCTCATTCCTGGCATGGCCGGTTGCTGCTCCGTTTGATTTGCCGGAGCAGGAGCCATGTATTTCATCATAATCATATCAAACAAACCGCTTTGGCTAGCGTAATAGGCTGGTGGATTATTCTTGCTTGGCCGGGCAAGCTTATCGTAGCTATTCATATCAAGACGGCTGGGCGACTGCTTAGTGGCTTGAATCCACTGGTCAAACTCGGCCTGTGAACTGGCTCGGGCGATAAACTTCATGTCTGCGAACCCTTCGCCGCTTAGATTGGCCGACGAACCATTATAGTTGCCTTGCTCACTGGCCATCAGATGCAGCTTGGTCTTCATGCCGTTCATAGCATAAATCTGGCCGCCAAGCTGTGGAATCCAGAATGAGTTCATTGGCGCGTCAGCCGTTATTTCAAAGTTAACTGGCGTATCTTCGGGAAATTGTATGAAGTTGACGCTCGAGATATTGTGCTCAGGATAGATAAATAGCCATTTCCATTCCAGTGCCACAACCTGGATGGTAACCGGTTGTTTGTTTGAAGCAATCGGCTGGCGCGGATCAAGCTTATGAGAGCTTGTCCAGGTTATAACTCCTAGAACAAGGATGAGAATGATCGGCACGCCCCACCAAACAGCCTCAATCTTTTTACTGTGGTCCCAGTCAGGAGTGTACCTGGCTTTTGTGTTAGAGGCACGGTACTTCCAAACGATAAAAAATGTCAGGGCAAAGACTGGAATCACAACGACCAGACTCAGAAGAGTTGCGAAGATTATCAGGTTTCGCTGCTGCAATGCAATTGTGCCTTTAGGATTTAGCACTGCGAAGTTGGTGTCTTGCAGGTAGATGACCAGTAACAATACCAGCTCGGCGACAATGACAGAAATTAAAGTAGCCAGTATCAATTTGTATTTTTTACTCATCTTATGCTTAATTATACAACTATAGGAGGTGTGAGCTTAGTGTTTTTAGGTAGATTTTATTTTGTATAATAGAAAGTGCTCATGAAACATATTCGCATTGCAAGTTTGCTCGTTGTTGTCTTTGTTAGCTTGGCTTTGGTTTTAGGGGCTGATATTGGTGATTCAGTGCTAACCAATCAGTCGGCCGCACACAGGGCATCTGTGCAAGAACCCAGCAATCATTGTCACCCGATCTGTCTGTCGGGTACAGAATCAAAAGCCAAAGAGCCAATGATTCAGGACAAGGATCCCGACCCTGACCCGTTCTGGTCAGCGGCTTATAACCTGCCATCGATAGCTATCCTTTATGCGGTCGCCCTCAGTTCGTTGGCAGTACTATGGCTCAGACGTCGGCCGCCTGATTTGATTATCCGTTACAGCTGTTTGCGAAACTAGCATCCCTAGGTAGCCTTGCATTATCTATTGAGATAGGTACCGGGCTGTTTACGTATTCTCGCAACATCAGATGTAATTAAGAACAAATCGGGGAGCACTATGAAAATAAGTACTAAGAAAGACCTAGAGAGATTATTCGGGCCACTGTTTAAGCGCGGTATCAACCGCAAGGCACGACGCCGTAAAGGCAAGAAAGCTACTAATCACATTACAATAGGCGCAAAATCCTTCAGTTTCCAAGCAGTTAAATCAATTTCACAAATGGTCTGATTCAGGCTAAGGTACGCTATAATTAAAAACATTATGAAGCAAACTCAAGACAGCAGTGCCTCTGCTGATAATGAATCTACTACTTTTGTAGCCAAGTCATGGTACAAACGTAGATATATAAAAATTATAGCTATCTTAGTAGCTGTTCTGATGCTATTGTCGGTAAGCTACGCAGGATACATTTACGCTGCTTCGCCAGAAGTAATCCGACAACCTAAGTTTGAACACTACCACTTCCGTACGCAAATATTGGTAAACGGTAAAGCCGAGAACTTTGCAGAGCAAAAGTATCAAAAGGGCTATGTCAAAGACCAGTGCAATGCCAGTTTGCCAGAACAACCCATTCACTTCCATGACAATAAAGATCAGTTTACACACATCCATTGGGAAGGCATGACCGGCGGCATGGTAATGAAATACTACGGCTGGAACTTTATAGGAGGTATAGACAACGCTCTCGGCTACAAGTTAGACAATTTGAAAGATATACAGAAAGTGAATACGCACGGTAACTTCTTACCAGCTGTACCGGATGACGCTAAGTTCTACATTTACACAGGCGACGAGAACGGTTACAAAGAAAAGTCTTTTGAAGATTGGAAAACCCAAGACCTAGAGCAATTCTTTGGCGCAACCAGTAACTCCCCGGCTCACGAGCTGAACAATCAAAAGACCAGCTTACTTGATGGACTGTTCCCGAAAGCCAGCGCGCATGGAGGCGAGGCTGATGGAAACGACGGCGAGCCAGGCGAAGAAACCGAGAAACAGAAGCTAACCCGTATTAACAATATGATTGGCAATGTCGTTATATTCGTTCAAAAAGATAAGCCGAGCAACCAACAAATTAAAGACAGGTTCAATGACCTTGAACCGCTATCGGATAGCACATGCGGCGGCTAGGCGGTAAAATGTTTAAAGGAGGACAAAGTGGATTCTAAAAAGTTTTGGATTGTAGTAGCGGTTATAATAGTCGGCTTTTTCGGATTTGTTATGTTTAACAATAAGGATAAGGCGGCTGAAGGCGGCTCAGCAGCTAGCGTCAAAGGCTCAAGCAACTACTATGGCAAAGAGGATAGTCCTGTAACCATTACAGAATTTGTGGACTTTCAGTGTGAGGCTTGCTATGCCTACTACCCGTACGTAAAACAGGTCAAGGAACAATACAAAGACCAAGTAAGATTTCAGATACGGTATTTCCCAATTGAGGGTGGCGATCACAAATTTGCCCGTCAGGCAGCCCGTTCAGCAGAAGCAGCTGCCCGGCAGGGCAAGTTCTGGGAAATGCACGACAAGATATTTGAGGGGCAAAAGCAATGGGAACAAATGCAGGATCCCCAATCAACATTCAATGGCTACGCCAAAACAATTGGCTTGGATATGACCAAGTTTGAAGCTGACCGTACTAGTTCTGACGTAAATAGCGTCATTAATAAAGACCTACAAGATGTAAAAGCGCTCGGTGGTGATGGTACGCCAACGTTTGCGATAAATGGTAAAAAGGTGGAAAACCCTGGTCCAACAGCACAGGCACTTTCAAAAATGATAGAAGATGCCTTGAAGAAAGCAGGCATTACTCCCAAGCCAGCTTCTATGCAACCAACGAACAGTCAGCCTACACCTACAAGTGGTGGCAGCGGACTAAATCCCGGTGAGTCTCAAGAGCAACACGACCAAGAAAGCCAACAAGGACAGCAGTGAAAAAGAATACCTTAGTAGTTGTTTTTGTAGTAGTGGCCACAACGGTGGTCACCGGACTGATTTTAGTTACAAGTTCCAACAAATTCCAAAAACCCGTTAATACAAATAATTCTGAATCGCCTAGCGGCGGGCAAAGCCACAACGAGAGCAACATGAATAACCAGCCAGATCAAAATATCGGCGCTATGGTTGACTTGACCACTCAGTCAGAAGTCACAATGGATATTAAGGATTTTAAATATTCCAAGCCAAATATCAAGATCAAAAAAGGCACTAAAGTAACTTGGACAAACCAGGACACTATTAAGCATAACGTCATGCTTGAGCATGAAGGATCGGATAAGGCTCATGACGCTCCTACTAAAGAAGAGGTTGACCCCAACGAACTTGCCGGGCCACTGCTGGCTAAAGGCGAAAGTTACAGCTTCACCTTCAATGAAGTTACAGCCAATCCCTACCATTGTTCGCCGCATCCCTTCATGAAAGGCAGCGTCACGGTCGTTGAATAAGTATGAGCGGATCACACGACGTACCACCAAATCTCGACAATAAGCTTAAAGTAGGTTTTCTACTAAATACCAGCTTCACGATCTTTGAATTCTTTATTGGCTTTTTATCGGGCAGTCTGGCATTGATTTCCGACGCCGCGCACAACCTGACCGATTCACTGAGCCTGCTGGTATCTTTCTTTGCGACCAAAGTAGCGAAAAAAGGTGCTAATGTTGATAAAACCTACGGCTACGGCCGGGCGACCGTGCTGGCGGCACTCATTAACTCGCTTATATTGCTTAGCTTGGCTGTTTACATTTTTAGCGAGGCTTACCAGAGATTCCAAGACCCCCAGCCAGTCGAAGGCGGCCTAGTAGTAGTCGTGGCGCTCGTCGGCATTGCCATTAACGGCTCGATCGCCTACCTATTCTTCAAAAGCCGCGGTGACCTGAATATTCGTAGCGCCTTCCTCAATATGGCGCTGGACGCTTTGGCGTCGGTAGGAGCTTTAGTGGCTGGTATCATCATAGTGCTGACGGGCAAAACTTTCGTCGATCCGCTCATCAGCGTACTCATCGGTTGCATGCTGCTCTACAGCGGTTGGAGCGTCATAAAATCGGCAATTCATTTGCTATTCGACGGTGTGCCCGAAGGCACCGACATTCCGGACATTCAAAAAGCGATTCTGGCGACCCCCGGCGTCAAGGGCATGGACGATCTGCATATCTGGGCGCTATCAACTACCAGCGCTGCCCTGAGCTGCCATCTTGTAGTAAACGAATCTAGCCTGAAAGACAGCATCATACTGAAAGACAAGGTCAAAAAGATGCTGGCCGACTCATTCCACATCGAACACGCCACGATTGAAATCGAACTAACTAAGGGTCCACATGACGGCGAGCGGACGGACGAAGGGATATGAACACAATGAAATTCAAGAAACACTATAAAATCCTCCTCTCGGCACTTGGCTTTACCGGCCTGGCCTTAGTTCTAAAGACTATTTTGCATTTTCTGGGCTGGGAGTTTATGAGCTTGACGCCACTGCATACAGCCGTGATTTCTGGCGGCATTTTCGTGATGAGCTTCGTGCTGTCGGCGGTGATTGCCGATTATAAAGAGAGCGAGAAGTTACCAGCCGAGTTCGCCGCGACCATAGAGAGCATGTATGAAGACATTAAGGGCATCAGTATCGCCCACCCTAAGGTCAACCTGAAAGAAATCCAAGCCACCCTCTGTGAAATACTGACTTTAATACGCGAAGATGTGGTGACGGGCAATCGTAAGACACATCATAAAGTCTTCGAGCTAAGCGCCCAATTGGCGGACATGGAGCAAAAAGGCGTACCACCTAACTACCTGGCCAAGCTGAAGCAGGAGCAAGCCCTGCTAGTCAAAAGCCTGTTTCGCATCAACTACATTCAGACTATCAAATTCTTGCCCTCTGCCCATGTGCTGGCTCAGCTGGTAGTTGCGGCTATAAGCGCGATCCTACTGTTTACGCAAATTGACCCTGTGCTAACCGGCACGGTTATAACCGGAGTAACTATCCTGATCTTTACCTACATCCTGATCCTTATCCGAACGGTCAGTCAGCCGTTTCAGGCCGAGGGCGCTACCATAGACGACGTCAGTTTCTTTTTGATTGACCGCACCATGGAGCATGTCAGTGAAGCACAACACAACGGACATGAGCATGCTGGCAAGAAAAGTCAGGAAAAGCGTAATAGCAGGAAACGAAGATGAGCGAACACCACGAGGGGGGTGGTCAAAACCGCTGGAATAAAGTATTGACGCTGGTTGCTGCCATTAGCTTTGTCGGTGGCCTTGTATTCGCTATCTTTAAGCTACCAGGTGCAGACCTGCTATTCGGTCTATCACTAGCCGCAGGCGGCATTCCAGTGGCCACAGGAGCTCTCCGTAATATCCTGAAGCGTAAGATTAGTATCAATCTGCTGGTTACAATTGCAGCCCTCGGTGCTCTTTATCTCGGACAGATTGCCGAGGCGGCAGCAGTGATGTTCTTTTTTGCCTTGGCCGAAGCCTTCGAGGAATTTGGCGAAGCCCGCTCGCAAAAGGCCGTCGCGGCCCTGCTCGACAGTTCGCCTAAAGTAGCCCGCCTAAAAGACGGGCGCGAAGTGCCAGTTGAATCGGTCAAAGAGGACGATATTGTCAAAGTCCGGCCAGGCGACATGGTACCGCTGGACGGCGTGGTGGTCGAGGGTGAATCGTCAGTCGACGAGGCAACTATCACTGGCGAAAGCATTCCTAAGGAGAAATATAAAGGTCAGCTTGTGTATGCAGGAACACTTAACCAAAGCGGCTACTTGGAAGTCCGTGTCACTAAAACCGCCGCTAACAGTACGCTCAATAAAATCATTAGTTTGATTGAACAAGCTCAAAAATCCCGACCGGAAATGCAAGAGTTCCTTGATAAGTTTGCCAGCTACTACATACCGGTGGCCATAGGGTTAGCGCTGCTTGTGGCGATTGTGCCGACGTTATTCTTCGGCCAACCGTTTAGCGAATGGTTTACGAAGGCCTTAATCTTACTTGTATTGGCCTGTCCAGACGCGCTGGTGGTATCAGCACCAGTAGCTGTAGCGGCTGCTATAGGCGGCGCTTCCAAAAGAGGGGTCCTCATCAAGGGTGGGCGTTTCTTGGAAGTCTTAAGCAAAACCCGTGCCATTGCCTTCGATAAAACTAAGACTCTCACCGAGGGCTCTCCAATAGTTGCCGAAGTAGTCACCTTGCATGGCGCTTCCGAGCAGGATGTATTGGCCGATGCTGCGGGGTTAGAAAAATTCTCGTCCCACCCCCTAGCGGCAGCTATTGAAGACTACGCTAAAAGTAAAGGTGTTAAACCACACAAGATGGATAAGTTTAAAAATACCGCTGGACGTGGCGGTAACGCAGCTTGTATGGTCTGTGACACCAAGGCCCATGCTATAGGTAATTTGCAGCACATTGGCGCCAATGCCAAAGCCTGCAAAGACGTTTTACGAGAAGTAGAACGCATGGAATCCAAAGGGATGACAGCCGTTCTAGTTAGCGAGGGCAAAACGGTCATAGGTGTGATCGGCATTACGGATACGCTGCGGCCTGAGTCAAAGAGCGTCATAGATACCCTCAAGAAGCTTAATGTAACATCGGTGATGCTGACCGGTGACAACAAGCTAGCAGCTGAGTACGTGGCATCACAAGTTGGGATAACGGAGGTTTACGGCGCTCTTTTGCCGGAAGAAAAAGCTAAGCTGATAGACACGCTGCAAGCCAAGCATGGGCGCGTAGCAATGGTTGGTGACGGCGTCAACGATGCGCCATCGCTTGCCCGAGCCGATGTCGGCATAGCTATGGGTGGGGGCGGATCTGATCTGGCAATCGAAACAGCCGATATCACACTGATGAATGATAAAATTGGCACGATTCCGTACTTAATGGAGGTTGGCCAACAAACCTTTGGCGTGGTGCGCCAGAACGTTTACGGCTCGCTGATTGTCAAAGGAGTAATCCTGATCGCCGGTGTGCTAGGCTTGGCCAGCTTAAGTGTGGCCGTCGCCGCCGACGCGGCCATGGCCGTGCTGGTAGTACTAAACGGTTTACGGCTATTTAACGCAGGCGGTGAAGAGATTGCTATACTAAATAAGTAATAAGAAGGAGAATTTATATGCAATGCCCAACAGATAAAACAGATTTAGTAATGAGCGAACGCCAGGGAATAGAAATTGACTATTGCCCAAAATGCCGAGGAGTCTGGCTAGACCGCGGCGAGCTGGATAAAATCATTGAGCGTTCCGAGCAAGTTCAGCCGACACCCTCGCAGCCGCAACAATCTTACCAAGAGCCGAACTACCCACAACAAAGCGACAAGCATGGCGGAAAACATGGTGGAGGCTACGACCAAAACAACGGCTACCCACGTAAGAAGCGCGGTTCGTTCTTGGGTGAACTGTTTGACTGATATATCAACTGTCGTACTCCCAGCAAAGGTTCGACAATTGCGACAATATTATTGAGAGTGTTTGCAAACATATGTTGCGTCAAGTATAGTTAGCTAGATGAAAAAAAATATTCCAAAGGCCTATACGGCTAATCAAGAGCAGCAGCAACTTCAACAGGAAAACCGGGCAACTCCATATTTTGAAAATGTAGCCCGAATTACCTCTACGTTATTAGCGGCGCTACTGGTGTTGTTGACATTCCTTTTAGTAGTCGGTGCACAGAACTCTGTCAAAGGCTTCTCTGGGCCACTATACGTGGCAATTAGTCTACTCGGCGCGAGCCTTGTACTCTACGCGCTTGCGCATACAGTTCATGAGTACTATCTTGCCACGCTAGCCAAGTCAAGTGACAGTAAAGAAGCTACAGGAAAGCAAAAGAGAAAAATGCTGGTAGCAAAGCTATTGAAAAGTACCCGCATTCTTCAGCAGCTGATATTTACTGCAAGTATAGGAGCGGTTGTATGGTTCGGCATTACCTACGCTCAGCTATTCCTTAACCCGAAACCAGTTGCCCAACCGCAACCAACCTCCTCGCAGCAAGGTGCGCCTGCACCAAGCGGAGCGGGGCCTTCAGCAGGCGAAACCGCCGAGCAGCACGCCAAAGAATCGCAGCAGTCGCAGCCGTAATATTACAAATACAACAGTAAACGTACAGTCAGCTTTTAGATGCTTAATTTTCACTGAGATTACTTCAATTTTACATTTTTAAACGTAAGCTAAACGAAGTATAATTATTAATTCATGGGCATATATACGATTGAACACGGCTACCGCAAAAACAGGCGTTGGCCGCTAGTTTCTTTTGTTGTTTTACTTGTGATAGTCACCACGTCTTATGCGCTAGGTAGTCCTTACGGAAAAAGCCAGCTTCAACCGCAACAAGTAGCCCAGCAACTAAGTAAACCGGCAGTTGCGCTGCCTATAGAGCAGCCCAAGATTACTGCGCCATTACCATGGCCAAGTTATGGACAGGCAGCGTACGGCGTAGCAGATGACGGTGTGCTGGCTCAGTCAAAAGACGCCGTGGAAGCAGTACCGATAGCCAGCCTAGCTAAAGTTATAACTGCCTTGGCAGTCCTAAAGCAAAAACCTTTGGCACCTGGGGAGCAAGGCCCAATCATTACGCTTACCGAGGAAGACATTGCCTCATATCGGGAATACGTGGCCAAAAGCGGTACGGTGGTACAAGTTGAGGTTGGCGAAAAGATAAGTCAGTACCAGGCGCTTCAGGCTATGCTCATGCCATCGGCAAATAACATGTCGGATACGCTTGCTCGTTGGGCGTTCGGCTCGGTTGATGCATATAACGTCTACGCTAACGAAATGCTCAAAGAGCTGGGCTTTTCTAAAACTATCATCGCTGACGCCAGTGGCTATTCTCCCGACACAAAGAGCACGGCTGATGAAATGGTTAAGATCGGACTACTGTATATGCAGAACCCTGTTTTGCAAGAGATTGCCGCGCAGCCAAAGGCTACGATACCTTTTGCTGGAGTAATATATAACAATAATGCGGCTATTAACAAAGATGGACTAGTGGGCTTAAAAATCGGCTATACGGAAGCGGCTGGAAACACTTTTTTGGCGGCCGATGTGAGAGGCGGTGACAAAGATCGTATGTCTGTCGTCGCAGTTCTTGGCGCTAATAATCTCTCAACCGCCATGAAGGATGCGAAAATTCTGTTAAGATCTGGCAACAACGGGCATGATGTACTGGCTAAAAGTAACCCTTGAGAAGTGGGCTGACCTACTTATATCGGACACTCCCACTAATACCGAAGAACTCCTCTAGAGTAACCACTTTGGTTCTTTTAAGTTCGGAAGCAAGTCGGTACCTTACATACCTGTAATGCCAAGGCTCGAATTTATAGCCAGTAATTGCCGATTTGCCTGCGGGATAGCGCAGGATAAAACCGTATTTGTAGCTGTTCTGGGCTAGCCATTTAGCGGCAAAGGTGTTTGCAAAGCAATCTTGGATAATGCAACTTTCGCTTCCAAAATCCACAGCTAAGCCAGTTTGATGCTCGCTGTAACCAGCCCGCGCACTTTCATTATCAGCGGCTGCTTGGCCATACCCCTTCAAGATACTGTTATAGGCTTTCACCTGGACGTCGTATGATCGATAACCACTCTCAATGCTAATAGTAAGACCCTCTGCTTTAGCCTGTGCCACCATCTTTTTTAAAGCCCTCACCGCCTCGGCCTGCATAAGCTGACCGTTACTAGATAGCTGTAGGTTAAGTGATTTATCGTCAACAGACTGCAAAGGGTGTTGCTTGTTGACTACAACCCACGGACTACTTGGATTCGATGTTAGAATAAAGGCGATTATTGAAATTCGGCGTAGATTGCCAGATATAAATAAATATCACGGCCGCGCTGAGCAGTATGAGAGAAATTATTGCCCTTCATATCGGGCATCGAGGACGAACCGATAGCGGCTGTATGGCTTAGGCTGACTCCGAATAGACAAAACAAGCTAATCAGTAACATCCTGGCAAATCGAAGAGTTCCACTTATTAGCATAACTTTAATTATACCAGCATAGGGTATATGTCAAATTCGTTAGTTCCAGCTTAATACGTGATAAAATCAAATTACAGATACACTGACAAACAAAAATGAAAATAATATATTAAACTATGGGTAAATTAGCAGCGCTGATATTAATCGCTATCATCAGTCTAGTAGGGTTTAACGCATGGCATGATAAACCTGACCCTGAGAAGAGCAAGCAATCATATTCAACTTCTACCCACGGGTTTTCAACAACAGACGCACGAAGCTTTTGGGTAGTAGTTAACAAGCAACGCCCTTTGTGAGGACATCAGCGGCTGCACTAATTTGGTCGCTGTTAAGTTTAATATCTTTATGCGCGCTCACGCATATAGTTTATCGCATTGTTTGCTATCAACAAAGACACCAGTCTTAAGATTATAAAAAATAGCCCCTCTCTCGCAAGGATTGCAGGGGCTATTCCGCTGATATCATACCATAAGCAATATTAGTGCGGGATTTGTTCGGTTATACGATAGGTATGGCATATAATTGTAAGTGTAGTCTAGCCAAAAATGAGACGGTCCCTTTTAAGGTGTTCCGCGTCTCATTTGTTCCATTTTACTCCTTAAAAGGGTTCTAGACCGACATGCTCAGCCATATTGCTAGGCTTCGGTCTGGCTTTTTATTTTTTAGGCTATATTTGAAGCGATTGTAAAATAGGATACACAGTAGAGTTGTAGGGGTTGATATAATATAGCCATGAAGAAACAATGCCAAAGTTGTGGGATGCCACTAGATAACAAGGGTAAAGATTGCCGTGGCACTGAGGCAGATGGCTCTAAAAGCGAAAAATGGTGCGAACTTTGTTATGTAGATGGAAAGTTTATTGGCCCGGACTGCACTCTTGAAGAAATGGAAGAAATTGTAGACAAAGCTCTGATCGAGAATGGTTCGGGCAGGATAATGCGATGGATGGCCAAAAAACAACTGCCGCACCTAGAACGCTGGAAGAAGTCTGCATAAAAGCCGTCCTTTTGAGCTATACTGAGGGTATAAAGGCGATGGTGGAACATGCAAGTTATAGAGCCTCATAAGGCAAAACCAAAGAAGAGGCCCAAGAAGCGAGGGAAGCTTGTATTATTGCTTGTTGTAATCTTGGCGATTGCAGGAGCAGGGTATTATTTCACCCAAAAGAGCTCTAATGACTCTTCCAACAACCAGGCTCAACAGGCTGCCACAATAAACGAACCGGCAAAGAAGGGAATATTAAAAACCTTTACTGGAGAGCAGTTTAAAACCCTCTATAACTCCATCGCATACCCAAACACTCAGGAAATTAGCGAAGAAACGCCAATAACAGGCACCCCTGAGGCTGATGCTCATATCCGTAAGCTAGCTCTTGCTAAAGGATATCTGCCTCGCAGCGCACCCGTTACCAACACCTTTCGTGACGTTGGCAAAGGCTACACTCTACAAGAAAGAGCTGCACAGCCTTGGCTAGACATGAAAGCAGCGGCCAAAGCGCAGGGCATTAATCTTGGCCTGACTGCAGGCTACAGATCTGCCGAGGACCAAAAGATGATATTTCTTAACCGCTTAGCAGGCGTTGCACCTGCTGTTATAGCTTCTGGAGCGTATGATGCACAGATCAACCAAGTGCTGCGCTCTACGGCCTTGCCAGGCTACTCACGGCACCATACTGGCTACACAATAGACATCTCTTGCGAGAACGACCCATATCCGGTATTTGAAAGGTCAAAATGCTTCACCTGGCTGTCCGCCAATAACTACGAAAACGCCAAGAAATACGGCTGGATCCCCAGCTACCCAGACGGAGCAGGACAACAGGGACCAGACCCAGAGTCATGGGAATACGTTTGGGTCGGCACCGATGCGGTAACAGAATAATGAATATCTCGGATGAAGAATTTGGCGACCTAGTAAACGACGGATTCAAAGTTGTTTCAAAACTGCACATGGATAACCTAGACAACCTAGCTATCGTAGTGGAAGACGAGCCAAGCCCCGAGCAGCGCATGAAACTAAAGCTCCGCTGCGACCAAACGCTTTTTGGCCTTTTTGAAGGTGTTCCACGACCTCTTAAATCATCTGGAACAGTTATCTCTATGCCAGACAAAATCACCATCTTTAAAAACCCAATTACACACAACTCCAGAGACATAAACGACTTAAAAAACAATGTCAGAAACACTCTTTGGCATGAAATAGGCCATTACTACGGCCTTAACCACGAACAGATCCACAAACTCGAAGGCAAATAGTGCTTATGCTTGCAGCCTGAGCTGTGGGGGAGTTAAATGTAGTCATGTCTGAATTAGATCCGCAAATTATAGAACAGTCATTGGAGAATATGCGGTTTTTGGCGATACAAGACGAAAAGAGGCAGGCAGAACATGATAAGAAGATTGCCTATATTGATCTAGCGCCAATCGTAGAAGAATTACCATATACGCTAGAAGAAACGTCATTAACAAGTAGCGGATCTGCAAGAATTGATTCGCTGCCTCGGCTGTATGCAGACGTATGGTACTCGGGGCCGATCTATGACAGAATCCTTTTCTTTAACAACGATGGACAGTGTGTGGGAGGCAAAAAGATACTATCTACCCAATTCATGAAAGGAAATCCTCCTTCTACAGAGATGAGCAAGGATGAACGGTGGGGATTTGTAAGTAGAGAAGGGACTATAGAAGTAGTCGATCTACACCGTAAAGAAAATCTAAAAATCCAACGAGATGAGCGGACTGAGCTATCGATTTATCGTGACGAACGTGGCCGAGCAACCCGAATAGGGTTAAGCATTGAATCTTTTGACTTTGACCAATACCCACATCGAACGCCGCCATCCTACATTGCAACCTGGGAAGCTCACGATAAAGAGATTAATAGTCTGCTAATCGTATCTGAGACAGATAAGGTTATCGAGCTTGCTAGCTTCGCTATCGACAATACTGTTAATAAGTGGGCTCTCAATAAAAAAGACCTCGATAAACAAATTAACCCAGCCTAACCATACATTTATCTATCGCTTGGTATAGCGGTAATGGTATAGTGTAGGGGAACAAATGGAGGGTCCAGGGCTTACCGATTAGCCATGAAAATAAAGCGAAAAATTGGGCTTGGAATTGTATTGCTAGGGCTTGTTGCAAGCATTAGCTGGTTTTTGAGCACTCGAAACTTTGATGTACTGCAGCCAAAAGGCCAGATTGCCGAGAAGCAGCTTGATCTGATTATATTCGCATCTTTACTCTCTCTTATTGTAGTAATCCCTGTATTTGCCCTGACATTCTTTATTGCTTGGAGATACCGAGCTAGTAATCATAAGGCTAAATACTCTCCCGACTGGGATCATAACCGATATCTAGAAACAATCTGGTGGGGTGTGCCATTACTGCTAATACTGGTCTTGTCTGTGGTAACCTGGCGTACTAGTCATGAGCTTGCCCCATCAAAATCGCTTACAGCAGAAAAGAGGCCAATCACTATCCAGGTTGTGGCTATGGAATGGAAGTGGTTGTTTATTTATCCTGAACAGAAGATTGCAACTGTTAATTACGTAGAATTTCCTAAGCAAACACCGGTAAAATTTGAAATCACGTCTGATGCCCCGATGAACTCGTTTTGGATTCCGCAACTAGGCGGACAAATCTATGCAATGACAGGCATGTCGACTAAACTACATTTGATGGCCAACGAAGAGGGAGAGTATAACGGTGTATCTGCCAACATAAGCGGTGACGGCTTTGCTGACATGCGCTTTATAGCAAAGTCTAGTTCTGAAGCAGACTTTGACAAATGGGTCACTACAGTCAAAACTTCTCCAACAAAGTTGAACAGCACCGAATACGCTAAACTATCAGTACCAAGCAAAAAAGTACCGGCTAGCTTTTACTCAAACGTAGAGAATGACTTCTACCAAACGATCGTTATGAAATTCAATCTACCGACTCTGGAGACAGGGAGCAAACAGCCAGAAAAAGAGAATGACCGTGCAGACCAGAACTATTCCGGGGGACACCACTAATGTTATCTTTTGCCTCTAGCTTTTTGAATATGGCAGACCCCATCTTGTTTGGCGGGCAGATTAGCATGATTATAGGAGTGCTAACTGTAGCAACAGGCCTGACATACTTTAAAAAATGGAAGTGGCTGTGGAGCGAATGGCTTACCTCGCTAGACCCAAAGAAAATCGGAGTAATGTATCTGTTAGTGGCGTTAATCATGCTCCTCCGGGGGGCAGCAGACGCCGGCATGATGCGAGCTCAACAAGCGCTAGCTTCAGGTAATAACGGGTTCTTGTCTTCTGATCATTTTCAGCAAATTTTTACTGCCCACGGTACCATTATGATTTTCTTTGTGGCTATGGGGTTGATGTTTGGACTAATCAATCTGGTACTGCCTCTCCAAATTGGAGCCAGAGATGTTGCTTTTCCGTTTCTAAATTCAGTCAGTTTCTGGCTATTTGTGGCTGGTGCAGTCCTCATGAATGTATCACTCCTTGTGGGTGGGGAATTTGCGGCCACTGGCTGGCTGGCATATCCCCCTTTGAGCGAGTTACAGTTTAGTCCTGGACCAGGAGTAGACTACTGGATATGGAGTATCCAGATTGCTGGTATTGGTAGTCTGTTATCTGGCATTAACTTTATTGCGACCATTCTAAAAATGCGTGCACCGACAATGAGTCTTAGCAAGATGCCAATGTTTGTTTGGAGTGTACTGGGCAGCATGGCGCTGGTAGCGTTTGCATTTCCAATCTTAACAGTCACTTTGGCACTTCTAGCACTTGATCGAACTATGGGTATGCATTTCTTTACCACCGATGCAGGCGGCAATGCCATGATGTATGTAAACCTCATTTGGGCATGGGGCCACCCTGAGGTATATATTCTGATCTTGCCAGCATTTGGTATCTTTTCTGAAGTTGTGGCGACTTTCTCGAAAAAACGACTTTTCGGATACACCTCTATGGTTTGGGCAATTGCAGCGATCGCATTCTTGGCATTTATTGTTTGGCTACACCACTTCTTTACCATGGGAGCAGGCGCCAATGTAAATGCATTCTTTGGTATTATGACTATGGTTATTGCAGTGCCAACAGGCGTGAAAGTCTTTAACTGGCTTTTTACTATGTATCGGGGGCGCATAAGCTTTACGAGCCCGATGATCTGGTTTTTGGGCTTTATTGTGACCTTTACCGTCGGTGGAGTTACCGGAGTACTTCTGTCTGTTCCTGCTATTGATTTTCAGGTACACAATAGCCTGTTTTTGGTAGCGCACTTCCACAACATGATTATTGGTGGAGTGGTGTTTGGATACTTTGCGGGTATTACATATTGGTTCCCTAAGATTTTTGGATTTACTTTGCACGAGAAACTAGGCAAACTAGCAGCCTACTGTTGGATTATCGGCTTCTTGGTAGCGTTTTTGCCACTCTACGCACTTGGCCTAATGGGCGCTACTCGGCGGCTTGACCACTACGATGCGTCACTTGGATGGCAAGGATTGTTTGTAGTAGCTGCTTTTGGAAGCATGATCATTGCTGCTGGCATAGCTCTGCAGATTTTACAGCTAGCGGTCAGTATTTGGAAGCGAAAAGATAACTTAGACGTTACAGGCGATCCGTGGGATGGCCGAACACTGGAATGGTCTACTGCGTCACCTGCGCCAGAATATAACTTTGCACGCATCCCAGATGGCTCAAAGCGTGACGCATTCTGGGAAGAAAAGATCAACCCTGGGCCAAAACAGACATTACCGGCTTACAAGCCTATTAGGCTACCTCGAAACACACCACTTGGTATATATATTGCTGGTTTTGCGTTTCTGGCTGGTTTTGCGATTATCTGGCATGTACCGCTAGCTGCCCTGGCTGGAGTTGTCGGCATAGTTGTTTGTCTGATTATCCGCTCGCTCGACACCAATACTGAGCGAATAATCTCGGTCGCAGCGATCAAGAAGATCGAGGAAGGAGTAGCCCAGTGAGCGAGAAGATAACTAAACCATCACCACTCGACGACTCCAAGGCTAACTTTGGCTTTTGGTTATACTTAATGACCGACTGCGTGCTGTTTGCGGCGCTCTTTGCTACATTTGCCGTGCTTCAAGCCAACACGGCTGGAGGTCCTCCAGGGCGAGAACTATTTAGTCTACCATTTGTGTTAGCAGGAACGTTAATATTGCTAACCAGTAGCTTTACCTGTGGTTTGGCGCTGTTAGCCGTAAAGACTCGAAATACTCAGCTTGTCTATAAACTGTTTGGTATTACGGCCTTACTTGGTTTGGCATTCCTGGGCCTAGAATTATTCGAGTTTCGCAAACTTGTTGAGGAAGGGAACGACTGGCAGAGAAGTGCTTTCTTATCTTCATTCTTTACGCTCGTTGGTACGCATGGACTTCACATAACAGCTGGTCTGATATGGCTGGCTGCATTGCTGGTCCAACTTAAAACACGAGGTTTTACTCGTCCAACGATTCGTCGGTTTGGTCTGTTTGCAATGTTCTGGCATTTTCTGGACATTATCTGGATACTAATCTTTACTATCGTGTACTTGAAAGGGGCTATTTAGATGGATCCCGTTAGAAACATCTCAAAAGCAAAATCAACTCAGACTGATAATGCAGCTCAACAGTCAAGAGTTTCCAACGGGATGAATAAACTACCACGAGCCGCTGTTAAGGCATATATCATCGGATTTATTCTGTCGATCGTACTGACCTTGTTGGCGTTTGCGCTAGTGTCTGAACACGTGAACTCCGAGCACACCGCTTTTAGCCATAGCGGGCTGACGCTAACACTTGCAGGCCTTGCCACTGCACAACTACTGGTGCAGCTGGTGTTCTTTTTGCACCTTGGTAAAGAATCCAAGCCAAAGCTAAACCTGATGGCCTTTTACTTCATGCTGCTTACAGTGGTGATCATAGTGTTTGGCTCGTTATGGATTATGGACAACCTTGCCTATAACCACGGCAATAATGCTACCAACCAAGAAGTCAGCGATTACATCATTAAAGATGAGGGCATAAAATATTCTCAATAATGCTACTGGCATACTATAACCTAACCAAGCCTGGCATCATTTATGGCAATCTTTTGACAGTTGTTGGTGGATTTTTATTTGGAGCAGCAGGTGACGTAGATGTTGTAGTTTTTATAGCAGTCGTAGTTGGCACGGCGCTAGTTATTGGCTCTGCTTGCGTGGCAAATAACTACACCGACCAAGAAATTGATAAAAAAATGCAGCGAACAAAAAAGCGGGAACTGGTAACGAAGAAAATTACTCCAGAGAATGCTATAGTTTTTGCATTTGTCTTAGGCTTACTCGGATTTGTTACGTTAGGACTATTCACCAACATATATGTAGTTATTAGCGGCACGATCGCTTATGTTTCTTACGTCGTGATCTATGCCTACGCTAAAAGAAAATCATATTTTGGTACGCTCGTGGGCACTATTCCTGGCAGCATGTCGCTGGTGGCAGGATATTTAGCTGCAACCAATAGCGTAGACCTAACTGCGCTCATCTTATTCTTGATAATGGCTTGTTGGCAAATGGCTCACTTTTACTCAATCGCTCTATTTCGTAGTGAAGACTACAAAAGAGCCAAAATACCAGTATTTCCCCTTGTAAAGGGTGAGGAGAAAACCAAACATCAAATTATTGTTTGGATGCTTTTATATCTCTTGTCTGTTATAGCCCTAACTTTATACGGGGAAGCCGGCTATACATTCTTAATCGTTATGGCACTCGTTACTTTCTGGTGGTTTCAGGTTACTAAGCATCAAACCAAAAACAACGCCGAGTGGGGGAGAGCAGTGTTTGGGCGCTCACTTATAGTGCTCCTAGTTTTCTCGGCCATGTTATCGATCGATTCTTTTTTACCTTAAATAAGCTCGTCAACCACCGTGGCCACTTTTTTTGAAAGGTTTTTTGTAAGGTCATGGCCGCTGGGCGCAGTATGAAGTACGATATTCGGCTTAGTAGTAGCGAGACGCTTTACATTAACTGTATTCAGTAGTGGGTCTAACCGTCCTGACACAATGTATATTGGCATGGAAAGCTTCGATAAGAGTGGCGTGAGATCTTGTGCCTCAATAGTATTCAGTAGACTCTGGTGAAATGGTAACCACTTATCCTGGCTTAACTCAAACGCAACTTCTCCTCGTTTAACTCGCTTAGCAAACGATGCACCCTTGATGGTCGTTTCAGGATGTGCTCGCAACCACGCATAAAGAGCGTACAAGGCTTTATCGGCTGTTAGCGCCCATTTGGCAGCCAATCCAGCAGTAAGATCTGAAGGGCGATAATAGGGAAAACTACAAAGCACTATATCCTTGATCTTCTTTGGCTCAGCTGCTGCGTAGTGCACCGCTAAGATTGCGCCCATAGAGTGACCGACCAAAATAAAGGGTTCTTTGATTTTAAGATTTCGAAGCGTGAAACGTAGGCTACGCAAGTGCTCTTCTGGAGTGTAGTCAATATCATCGGGCTTTGGCGAATCACCAAAACCAAGCAAATCGACAGAGACGACGTAGGCATTCTTTTTGAGCTGTGAAATAACAGGCAGCCAGCTTTTACTACTGTTATTGATGCCGTGCAGCAGCACTACTGTTGGCTTATCTTTTGAACCATACGTATAGACAGCCAATTTATAGGGCCAGCGCAAGGTTCGGTGCAATTTGTATCTAGCTGATCGAAAAGACATCATGCATACATTTTAACCACGACTCCTTAAAATTGACAGAAGTTACACGCTTATGCTTGAATGGGCGGAGTATATGGCGACCAAAAATACTCTGAGAGAACGGCTAATTCGAACTACAAAGATTCATTTTGTTTTTGTAGCTGCTCTAATTGCCCAAATAATTATTTATGATGCCTCAAAGCTTATCCCACCCGAAACTGTTTTGAAGCGTTGGATGGTGAGTGCTGGACTTTTAGCTATTACCGCTATTATCTGGTACTTTGCCAAAAACAAAAGCACCTCTGTTGCCTACGATAAAGTGCTGCTATCTTGCTTGGTTCTCGCCGATATTGCTGCCGTTTCATACATTATTTATGGCTCTCGTGGCATGGCCAGCCGAGCAGTAGCCCTGTATGCCATACCTATCGTTATTTCGGCAATTGTATTAAAGCGAACAGCTGTATACGCCACAGCTATCCTGTGTATTGCTGCCTACACTACTACTGCGATCAGTTATTTTGTGTTGAATTTTAACGAAGGCTACAAGATAGAGCTATACGGAGAAATAGGCTTTTACTCTATTGCTATGCTCATTTTGGCAGGGCTCATTAACACGCTTATCCCTTCTCAGAATAAATAAAAGCTAATGGTTTAGTTTTTGGCCAGATACGTGTATGATATGCCTACTATGGCCGAAATTCATAGGACTCCCCAAAACTGGCACATTATTACCTCCACCGATTCTGAGGCTGTTGCAGGCGTTATCGAAGAACTAAAAGAGCGACAATACAGAACAGTTTCAGCAGGGGAGTACAACAAAATTGTCCTCGGCGAAGACTCTTTAGTAACAGAGTTCGCACCTGTTTTCTTTGATCGTTCTGTCATTGATGAAAAGTATGAACATATCTACAACCCCGAGTTCTCACTAGACGCCATAGCTATATGCTCAAGGGCTGTGTTTACAATCGAACCAGCCGGTAAGGATAGCTTCTCTGGGGTTGGCATGAATCTCTTGGGTCTTTGCAGGGAATACACAAAGCATGGCATGCAGCCATTAGAAATTACAGCGGGACATCATTCAGACCAGGCCGACGAAATTTTGGGTCACATCGAGGCTCTCGACATAGAAGACATGCCCCACATGGGATAATCCGAACTTTTTGCAGATAATACGTTGCAGCCACGAAAGCTTATCCTTATAGTATGTTGGATATGGCCGACCAAAAAACAAAATTTTATAACCCAAAGCTCAACGACGAAGCACTGACCAAAGCATTAAATTATGTCGATGGTCGCTGGCAAAGCCTGGAGCGTTATGAACCAGACGACAAAGGAACATTGATTGGATTGCCATATTCTTATGTTGTGCCGAGCGCCAAAAGTGGCTCTGGCTTTATGTTTGACGAAATGTACTATTGGGACAGTTATTTTATCGCTCAGGCATTGCTTAAAACCGGGAGGGAAGAGTTAGCTAGCGGTATGCTCGAAAACTTGCTGTACATGGCTAAGCGATTCGACATTATCCCAAACGGCAACCGGTATTACTTTACGGGGCGATCTCAACCACCCTTGCTCACTAGCTACATTATGGACGTCTACAAGCACAATGATGATCTTTCATGGCTGCAGGACAGCATGACTATTGCAGAGTACGAGTACACCAAGGTTTGGACCGCTAACGAGCAACCAAACTGGCGTAATGTTTTTCATGGGCTCAGCCGTTACTACGATATCAATCTTATCGACGGACTTGCAGAGGCAGAAAGTGGCTGGGATATGACTACTCGCTTTGACGACCACTGTTTGTCGTATATCCCGATCGACCTCAATTCGCTCCTCTATAAATACGAAACTGACTTTGCAGAAGCAGCAGAACTCTCTGGAGACCAAGCCAGCGCTGACTCATGGAGAGACAAAGCTAGTGAGCGAGCAGATACGATCAATCAATATCTGTGGGACAAGAAAAAAGGCTTTTACTTTGATTACAACTATACCAACGGTAAGCATTCGCAAGTCTGGTCTTTAGCCGCTTATTATCCAATGTGGGCAGGGCTTGCCACAGACGAGCAAGCAGCAGAGCTGGTTCGTCAGCTTGAGAAGTTTATTTGCAAAGGCGGACTATCTACCACGGTAAGGTCAAGCACTCATCACGAAAAGTTCCACCATCAATGGGCATACCCAAACGGATGGGCGCCGTTGCATTGGATTGTAGTAAAGGGGCTAGAACGATACGGATACCATGACCTAGCAGAGAATATTGCCAAGCAATGGCTCGGCACCAACACTAATTATTTTGAGCGGCACGGTATCTTTAGAGAAGCCTACAATGTTATCAACCCAGGAGAAACTCCAGAGGCAGGGTTGTACCCACCACAGATAGGCTTTGGCTGGAGCAATGCCGTCTACGCCGATTTTGCAATCAAGTATACACCTGCTGGGCAACGCTGGCATGAGAGCCTCGACACCAAACCATCACCTGCCAAACGGATAATCCGTAAGGTTAAAAAGATCTTAAATAAGAAAATTCTGCCTTAAGCTTTTTTGGATTTCTTAGCACCATAGTGGCCACGAATTTGTGCCAAGATGTATAGACCAATTAGTGTGCCAAGTAGTGCACCGAAGAGATCACCGAATGATCCGTAGTCGGTAAAGGCAACAAACACTCCGTAGAAGAAGTTCAAAACACTGCTAAGAAGTAAGATGCTCCAACCAGTGGCTTTATTTCGAGCCTTAAGACCTGGGAACGCATACAAAGCCAACGCACCCTGGACTACTATAACTGCCAATGCTACATAGAAGAACACTCCAAGCTCAGGGGCAGTAGCAACGCTTTCGCCGCCATACGCTCTAAGAAAATCATTTGTCGTGCTGATGAGTTCATTTACTCGGTGAGCAGATCGCCATAGGCTGAGTGCAGCGAGTAGTGAGAGAACACCGATAATCAACGAAATCCACGGAAGCCATTCTACAATAGCTTTTCGGCCACCTTCAGGAATCTGAAATGGCGCTTTTTTGACGAGATACTCGTCCATCTTATCTTCAACTTTTTTTTGGTACATAGTCTTTAAAACTCCTTAGTTCAATATCTAGAACAAGCATACGTTTTCTTCGGTGTTATTGCAATATGAACAACAGGCTATCTGTGGATAACCTGGGGCGGCCAAAATTGGTACAATACATACAGAGATATGGAAGATTTTCAGAAACAATACGCACTTCTCAATGATAAGCAACGAGAAGCAGTGCAGGCCATCAGCGGTCCAGTGCTGGTAATCGCTGGGCCAGGGACTGGTAAAACACAGTTGCTCGGTATGCGAGTTGCCCAGATTTTACGAGAGACAGATGCTGCCCCAGAGAATATTTTATGTCTTACTTTCACCAACAAGGCCGCTACCAACATGCGAGAGCGTCTTGTGCGACTTATCGGTTCGGAAGGACGAAAAGTACAGGTTAAGACTTTTCACAGCTTTGCCGCAGAAATTATGAACCAATACCCAGACTACTTCTGGAACGGTGCACGCCTGAGCACAATCCCCGAGACTACCCAATTAGAAATTATCGAAACTATCCTTAAAAAATTGCCATTCGACAATCCACTGGCCCTTCGTTTTGCTGGAAAATACACATCTACAGGTGCTGTGGTTAAAGCTCTCAAACTAACAAAAGACGCCGGATTAACTCCAGAAAAACTTCGGGCCATCATTGCTGCAAACATGGCATATATCGAAGCTGTCGAGCCACAGATCGTGGATATCCTTAGCAAGACCATAAGCCATAAACGCCTAAGTGATCTTCAGGCAGAGATAGACAACTTACCCGACCAACCAATCGATGCTACCATCGCTCCGCTAATTTCACTCAAAACAGTGCTGCAAGAAAGCCTCGCTTTTGCAGTAAACAAGGATCTAGATACAGGCAAAGCAGCGAATACTAGCAAATGGAAAGGCAAGTGGATAAAAGCAGTCGATGGCAAAAAAGGCATGTGGGACGAGCGGTCTCGCAACAAATGGTGGCTAGAACTCGCAGATGTGTACCAAAGCTATCGAGAAACCATGCATAGCCAGGGCTACTACGACTATTCGGACATGTTGGTAGAGGTTTTGTCTCAGCTCGAGCAGAACCCCGAGCTTCGGGCGGACGTACAGGAGCAATATCAGTTTGTATTAATTGATGAGTTTCAAGACAGCAACGCTGCACAACTTCGCTTGGCTCATTTGGTCGCAGACCACGAAAGCGCCAGCGGCCAGCCAAACATTATGGCCGTGGGTGACGACGACCAATCGATCTTTGGGTTTAATGGAGCAGAGCTCAATAACATGCTCTTTTTTGACCGAACCTATGGCAAAACAACCAAAATAGTTTTGGAGGAAAATTATCGCTCCAATCAAGCAATCTTAGATGCCTCTGGTAAGATCATCGAACAAGCTATAGATCGCCTTGTAACCAGAGACACGACCTTGAGCAAAAGGCTTGTTGTGGCACGAGAAAAACGTGCCGGGGATATTAGCCATATGCAATACGCAACAAGAGAGCAGCAATTGCACGGTGTCGTAGAACAGATCAAAAGACAGCGAAGTGCAAAGCCCGGAGAATCAATTGCCGTGCTGGCACGTAGTCATGATAGCTTGCAAGCCCTTGCAGCGTTATTGCTACGCAGTGATGTGCCTGTTCGCTACGAAAAGCGAAATAACATCTTAGAATACGAAGCTATTCAGCAGGCAATTCTACTATGTAAGATTCTTTCTGGTATCCATGAGGGCAACAAAGATCAGGTCAATGCCCATCTCGCATCTTTGCTTCGACACCCAATGTGGGAATTGTCTGCCGAAACACTTTGGAGCATTGCTATAGACGCTTACAAGACAAAGGATTGGCTGCTTGCGATCAAACAAAACTCAGAGACCAAAGACATTGCTGACTGGTTACTTTGGCTGTCTGGCAAATCTTCTCACCAGCCATTGGCGCTTACGATCGAGTACGTACTCGGCTTGCGCCCGGGAGAACCAATAACCAGCCCTATCCAAAAATACTTTGTCAGCGAACAGCGTATTAGCGGAGAATATCTCCAGACGCTTTCTGCACTTCAATTGCTTCGACACCTTGTGAACGATTTCTCTGTCGACATTCACCCAAGTCTCAAAGATCTATTGCACTTTATCCAGCTCAACCAAGAAAACGAAAAGGGGATCACCGACGAATCTCCATTTGTCAGCGACGAACATGCGGTAGAGCTCTATAGTATCCACAAAGCCAAAGGGCTGGAGTTTGATAACGTGTACATTATTGATGCGGTCGAAGACAACTGGAAACCGAAAAGTGGTGGCCGCAAACCGCCAGCCAACTTGCCCTTGCAGCCGCCACTCGAAACCGATGATGACTATATCCGCTTGCTCTATGTAGCTGCTACTCGAGCAAAGCACACTCTCATTACGACAAGCTACAGCTTTGACCATGCCAATAACGAGGTGCTGGCCACGCCACTATTGCATGCTGCGATTCCAAAAACGAGTACGATAGACAAACCAACCGAAAAAGAAGCTGTTCATATCTTAGAAGAGGGGCTTCGGTGGCCTCATTTATCAGAAGCAAAAGAAAAAGTTCTACTCGAAGCCCGGCTCGAAAGGTTTTCCATCAACGTTACGAACTTGCTTAACTTCTTAGATGTTACCCGAGGGGGGCCACAATATTTCTTTGAGCGAAATGTACTGTACTTGCCCGAAGCCAAGACTGCCACGCTTGCTCATGGTACGGCTGCCCATGCAGCTCTGGAGTTAGCTCAAAAAGATGTAAATGCCGACAAGTTTAAGCTGTCCGATATCATTGATGAGTATGTGGATACTCTCGAAAAAGAACATCTACCAAGTAACGAATTTAAACGATACAAAGCGCATGGCCAGCAAATGCTCTCGCAGCTATTTGAAATATACACGCTGCCTAAAGGCAGCAAGCCCGAGCAACGCCTAACCGATGTTCGCTTGTCCAGCGCAGTGATCGACGGCAAACTTGATCGTATTGATATAGACGATAATACATTGACGATCGTCGACTACAAGACTGGCTCCATATTGCCCAGCTTTGACACAACCAGCAAGACACTAAGCGTAAAAGCCTGGCGCCAAAAAACGCAGCTTATCTTTTACGCACTCCTGGCGCAAAATCATCCCCGTTTTAGTAAGTTCAAGGACATCAAAGGACAGATTGTATACGTTGAAGCGAAGTCAGACAAAGAGCTTGTCCGAACCTACAAACCTTCTCAGGAAGAGATTGACCGTCTAGAAAAACTTATAGAAGCCGTTTGGGCAAAGGTAAAAGCAGTAGATTTTCCAAATACAACAAGCTATTCGCCAGACATTGCTGGCACCAAACAATTTGAAAAAGATTTACTAGACGGAAAGATCTAAAGAGTTATGTAGCGGTCTTGGCCTTGATAGACAACGTCTACCGGCAAGTCACCCTTGGTAAGCGTAGCAGCTGTACCGAGTGAGTACATAAGCATAGAAACAAGTGCTTGCTTTTTGTCATGATCGTACTCAAACATTCCATCGGCAATATCCTTCATGCGTGGCACATCTACTGCAAAAACCTGTGCCTCGTCGTTGGTTTCTTCTCGCACACGATCTTGGTCAAAGGTCATACCAGCAACATCAATATTCATAACAATCGCAACTTCTTTGTGCTCGCCTTCAAGTTCGGCAATTTTCTTTTCTCTGTGATGGAATTTGGAGAGGATAGAGCCACCTTTGTACTCGCTTAGCTGTTGACCTTCTGTAGGTTCTTGCGATGACTCTGTCTCGCTCACAGCTGCAAAATTGTCTATTGCTGTCTCCATTATCCCGTCTAGCTCTGCTTTGTCTGCTTCTGGGTCTATAAGAGTCTCAATGACACCTTTTATTTCTTCTCTATAACGTACAATGTTTTTGATAATATTTGGCGCTTCATCAATTGCACCGCAGCCTGACTTGCCATCTGCTGTCTTTACCGCAGAGTGGCCTCCAAAGTTAAGACCAACGTTTTCAAGACGGTGAATACCGTATTCAAACGCTTCCGAGATTGTTTCTGTGCTCGGGTCAACGGCTCCATTACCGATCAAGGCTGCTGTTGCCATAGTCGCTCCACCGCCAAACACCTTTGGTCGGTGTTTATGACTTGGCGCAGTGTGACGATCACGTCCCATGATCATAGCTGCCGCTTTTCGTCCATCAGGACATCCATCGTCATCTGCATCTACAACAACCATTGCCGAGTCAGAGTGCGCAATACCCTCAACTACGTCTAGGGTTGCCTGGTCAAGGTCACCTGAATCAAGTCGATCTTGTACCGATATGCTGCCATGGCCAAAGCCCAATCCTTCTGGGGCAATCCGTTCAATTTTTATATTTTCTAATTCTTGTTCGGCTTGCATGGGCGTAGACTCTGCTCCTGACATAATTATTTCTGGTCCTTTTTCGAATTTATCTAACATATTTTTTAAACGAAGCCCTCATTTTAGCACTCAGTCAAATATGTGGCAACACTACCACATGTAGTGTCGTGTTTCTGCCTGGACACTATATCTAGCGCCGATGGCTGTGTTTTTTGAGACCAGCTAGTTTCAAGCGAACACTTGAGCGGTCGATGAGCTTCTGAGCCTCCTGAAGCGACAGAGCATCTTTGGCTTTATCTTTCATTTCTAGCGCTCGCTGGTGCGCCTTTTGGGCTTCAGCTTCATTTACTTCACTCGTGTCGTCAACTTCATCTACAAGAACCGTGATGACATTGTCTAGAACTTCTACTGTTCCACCATAGATAGCCACAAATTCTCGGTCAGCGTCTTTGACTTTTCGGTCTTTTCGAATAGCCACCACTCCAGGTGCAGCTACGCTGAGCAGGGAAGCGTGACCTCCATAGATAGCAATATCTCCGGCCTGGGTTGGGATCATTGCTTCATGCACATCTTCGTCAAAGTGCACGCCGCTGAGAGTAATGAGTCGAAGTCGTATCATTATTTTACGTCCGTAATCGAGCCCTTCATGTAAAATGCACTCTCTGGCTTATCATCGTGCTTACCATCAAGAATTTCTGCAAATCCTTTAATAGTGTCTTTCAGTGGTACGTACTTACCTTCGTTACCAGTAAAGTTTACGGCCACGTTAAACGGCTGCGTAAAGAACCGCTGGATACGGCGAGCTCGAGATACAGTCTTCTTGTCTTCGTCGGAAAGCTCTTCCATACCAAGAATTGCAATAATATCTTGCAAGTCTTTGTACCGCTGCAATACTCTTTGGATTTCACGAGCTACTCGGTAGTGCTCTTCACCAACAACTTCTGGGTCGAGTAGGGTAGAGGAGCTATCGAGTGGGTCAACTGCAGGGTACAAACCAAGCTCGGTCAATGCACGAGTTAACACAATCGTAGAGTCAAGGTGGGCAAACGTTGTCGCTGGAGCAGGGTCAGTAAGGTCATCGGCAGGTACGTATACGGCCTGCACAGAAGTTACAGAACCTTTCTTGGTACTAGTAATTCGCTCCTGCAAGGCACCCATTTCCTGGGCCAAGTTTGGCTGATAACCTACAGCGCTCGGCAAACGACCAAGTAGGGCAGATACCTCTGCGCCGGCCTGAGTAAATCGGAAAATATTGTCCACAAAAAGCAGCACGTCTTTACCCTCGTCACGGAAACCTTCGGCAATAGTTAGACCAGAAAGTGCTACACGAAGACGAGCTCCTGGTGGTTCATTCATCTGACCAAACACTAGGGAAGTCTTGTCTAGCACGCCAGATTCTGCCATTTCATAGTACAAGTCGTTTCCTTCACGAGTACGCTCACCAACACCAGCAAACACAGAGTTACCACTGTGGAACTTGGCAATGTTGTTAATCAGCTCCTGAATAAGCACGGTCTTACCAACACCAGCACCACCGAACAAACCGACCTTACCACCCTTAGCAATCGGCGCAATAAGGTCAATAACCTTAATACCAGTTTCCAAAATTTCTACTTGGCCACTTTGTTCGCTCAATGTTGGCGGTTCACGGTGGATTGGAGCAAAGCTCTTAAATTCGCCGCCTTTGCCGTCAATCGGCGCACCAACTACGTTAAACATTCGTCCCAAAGTCGCTTTACCAATCGGCACCTTAATCGGGGCACCGGTGTTTGTAGCTTCATCGCCACGCTTTAGTCCTTCGGTAGAACCAAGTGCAATTGCTCGCACACTAGTTTCGCTTAGGTGTCCTGCAACCTCGAGAAGCAAGTCTCGGCCTTTTACTTTCAATTTCAATGCATCGTACACTGCTGGCAAGTTGCCTGCAGAGAACTCAACATCTACAACCACACCAACCACCTGGTTGACGCTTCCTATTTTCTTATCTTTTGTTACTTGTGCCATTATCGTGTCCTTTCTTTACAACAACTCTATATCAAATGCATCTGGTTTATCCCACCAACTTTGAAAACGCTTAAAATCCTCGGCCAAGAGTTTTTCAAAGTTGTCCGGCAAAATTGGGATTTCTCGTTCTCTTGGATCAAGTTTTTCGTCTGGCTTAACATCTAAAACGTCCCTTGGAAGATCTTTGTCGGCAAGGTCATCAAAGATAACATTCATAGTCATGTCGACCACTTCGGGAGATATATGATGTAAGTCGTCAAGCCCAAGAGCCATACCGGCAATTTTAGTTCTCGCAAGAATTATATCCTCACGAGCAAGTCCCCATGTAAAGTCTGCTTGAGATAAATCCTTATCTTCAACTACACCTTTTATGACGAGCCTCGCTGCTGCCAAAGCAGCTGCGTCCTCAAGCTGTTTTTCCATCGAGAAATCTTCTGGTAGCTGTTCGTGACTCATTATGCTCCTACCGCCGCTGCACCACCGGCAATTTCGGCAATTTCCTGCGTGATAGCTGCTTGCCGTGCGGTGTTAAATTCTAGTGTTAGATCATCAATTATGTCTGATGCATTGTCGGTTGCATTCTTCATAGCGATCATACGCATAGAATGCTCACTGGCCAGACTCTCAAGAAGTGCCTGCCACAGTTGTGCCTCGATCAAGCGAAGCGTAGCGTCTTCTACAATCGCTTCGATTGACGGCTCAAAAATAGCTGTCTCCAGCTCAGAAATTTTATCGTCCTCCGAATGCGGGGCAGGGAGTACCTGGATAGATTTTGGTGTCTGGGTAATGTTCGAAATAAATTCGGTATAGATCACCTCAACTGCATCTACTTCGCCGCTCTCAAACAGCTCAAGTGCCGTGGTCAAAATTGGGCGAATATCTGCAGGAGTCGGCTCTTTGCCAAACATTGGGTAAGCACCAACTACTTTTACGCCTTGCAAGCGTGACACAAATCGGCCAGCTTGCCGGCCAATAGTAATCACCTGGGCATTAGCGTGGTTCTTCTTGCTGTCTGCTAGACTAGCTGCCAAAACTTTTAGGACATTACTGTCGTATGCCCCAGCCAAACCCCGGTCACTCGTAATCACAATGCTCAGCTTGTTCTTAACAGTTCGGCGAGAAAACAATGGATGCGTCGCAACATCACTAATCTCACTCATGCGACCAAAAATATTAAATGCATTTTCTCGATACGGTCGAGAGGCAAGAGCGCTGGTCTGAGCCCGGCGCATCTTACTAGCAGCCACCAATTGCATAGCTTTGGTAAGCTGCTTGGTGTTTTTGACACTGCCGATTCGGCGTTTTAACGAGGTAATGTTGGACATTTGTCTACTTCTGTTCCTTGTAGTCTTTGCTTACAGTTTCGGCAACTGCCAAGATAGCTTTTTTAAGCTTGTCATCTGGCTTGTCACCCTTGTTCAGTGTTTCCATTTCTTTCTTGTGCTTTCGTTTTAGATCGCTCAAGAACGCTTCTTTACACTTCTGGACGTCATTGACGCTCACTTTGTCAAAAGCACCTTCGGTAGCTGCCATCAACATTGCAGTCTGTTCCCAGACAGAGTACGGGCTGTACTGAGGTTGCTTCAAAAGTTCGGTAAGTCGTTGACCACGGTCAATTCGGTGTTTGGTTTCGGCATCAAGGTCGCTACCAAACTGCGCAAAGGCAGCAAGTTCACGGAACTGCGCCAAGTTAAGTCGAAGACTTCCGGCCACACTCTTAACCGCTTTGGTCTGAGCAGAGCCACCTACACGAGATACAGATGTACCAACCGAAATAGCTGGTCGAATACCTTGGTAGAACAAGTCTGTTTCGAGGAAAATCTGACCATCTGTGATAGAAATCACGTTGGTTGGGATATATGCGCTAATGTCACCAGCCTGAGTTTCGATGATCGGCAAGGCAGTTAAGCTACCACCGCCCATTTCGTCAGATAGTTTTGCAGATCGTTCCAAAAGTCGTGAGTGAAGATAAAACACATCACCAGGGAAAGCCTCTCGTCCTGGTGGACGTCGAAGCAACAAACTCATCTGTCGGTATGCAGCTGCGTGCTTTGAAAGGTCATCATAGATGATCAAAGCGTGCTGTTTGTAATCTCGGAAATACTCACCCATGGCAGTTCCTGCGTACGGTGCAAGATACTGCAAACTTGCAGGGTCGGCAGCTGACGTAGCAACAATAATTGTCTGATCCATCACGCCTTCACGCTGCAATCGCTCTACGAGTCGGGCAACCTTACTAGCTTTTTGGCCAATCGCAACATAGATGTTTACCACACCGGTTTTTTGTCGGTGCTGGTTAATCATCGTGTCAATTGCAACCGCTGTTTTACCAGTTTGTCGGTCACCAATAATCAGCTCACGCTGACCACGCCCGATAGGTACCATAGCGTCAATAGCGGTCAAACCAGTCATAAGTGGCTCGTGCACACTCTTTCGGGCAAGCACACCTGGAGCATTCTGCTCAATCGGGCCACGTTCTTTAGCCTTAATCGGGCCTTTACCGTCGAGTGGGCGACCAAGTGGGTCAACCACACGGCCAACAAGTTCTGGGCCAACTGGCACGTCCAAAGATCGTCCAGTTAGTTTTACCTTGCCACCTGCTTGTACTAATTGGTCGCTACCAAGCAGCACGGCACCAATTTCGTTTTCACTTAGGTTTAGAGCAAAAGCTGATACAGTTTCGCCATTTACTCCTTCAATCTCTAGCACTTCGTTGGATCCACAGCCACGAAGACCATATATCCAAGCGATACCATCTGCGGCACGAGTTACAATGCCTACATTTTCAACCTCTGGACGGGTTTTTAGCTGATCAATGGCTTTTTTGATGTCAGCCGATAGTTCTTTTACGGATACGTCGCTCATTATTTCCTTTCCTTAACTGGTCAGTGACCTTAGCTGGTTCAATTTACTTCTTACGGTCAAATCCAGACTTTGGTGGGGGAATTCCAAACGGATTCCACCAATTACATCTGTGTCAATTTGCTCATTTATTACAATTTTCTTCACGTCTTGGTGAATACTCTTTACAAGCTTTTCAATCTGTTTCTTCTCGACTGCCGTAAGTGCATGCGCACTGGTTACGGTCAATTCAACAATCCCTTTTTGCTCGTCCAAAATAGTCAGCACATCTCGTTCGAGTGAGCTCAGGTCGCTGGTGTGGCCAGTTTCTACCAAATAGGCAGCAACTTGCTGGGCAACCTTCTTTGGAGAGCCGTTCATCTTGCTTGCTACAAAATCGGCTAGGGCAGTACGAGAATAAGTACTCATCTTATGCTTGCTCCTTTAGAGCGTTAGCTATCAAGCTCTGGTCTTTCTTGGTATCAATCTTCTCACGAGCAATCACTTCAGTCGCTTTAATTACGAGCTCAACCGCTTCTTTTTCGACAGCTGCTCGAGCACGTTGTGTCTCTTGCTCAATCTTCTTACCAGCTTCGGTTAGCAAGATCTCAATCTTGGCTTGGGCTGATTCTTCAGCTTCCTTCAAGATTACGCCAGACTGCGCCTGCGCCTCGCTAATTACCTCGTCTGCGTGCTTGCGGGCGTCTTTTTGGATCTTCTCGACTTCTTTGTCGAGCTTTTCCTTTTGCTCTCGAATCTCGGTAGTCAGACGCACGCCATCTTCGATGGTCATGCGACGCTTTTCCAGCAAGTCCACTACACGACCAAACACGTAGCGCTTCAATATATAGAAGACAAAAAGGAACGTGATCAGCTGGATCAAGAACGCTTTAGGGTCAAAGCCCAATGCAGCAAAGCCCGAAGATTCTTCGGCTGTTTCGCTCGCAAATTGTGTTAGTAAAACGTTAATCATGTATTTCCTTGTTATTTAACGATAAAGAATGCACCGATGGCTACGATTCCAAAGAATTCAGCCATACCAACAAAGATGAACAGGGTGCTCAAGAACTTTGCACTCTCAGGGTTACGGCTCACAGCGTTCATGTAAGCTGCACCCATAATTCCTAAAGCGATTGCTGGGCCCAAACCACCAAAACCGATGATAATACCCTTGGCAAGTACCGCTGTGTTAACTGTTTCTGCTAGTAAATCCATAGTAACTCCTTATGTTTTACTTCTTATTATTAATTACTTTATTCATACCAGTTATGCTTTCGCTTCCTGATGATCATCACCGTGCCCAGCAGTGGTTGCTGCTAAGTACGCTGCACAAAGTACGACAAAAATATACGCCTGAAGGGCGCCAACAAAAATCTCAAGTAAGGTAAACGGTAGGGCCGCAATAGGCGCTGCAACAGTTCCGCCCAGGTAGCTGGCAACAGATATCAACACTTCACCAATCGCTACGTTTAGGAAAAGTCGAAGCCCAAGGCTTAGCAAACGAGTAAACTCGGTAAATATTTCAAAACTTCCGATCAAGTAGGTAAGGGGGTTGGTAGCTTTTAGGGGGAAGTAGTGTTTTACATGCCCTTTTGGCCCGTTTTCTTTAATTGCCAAGACTTGCACCAGCACCATGCCAAACAATGCCATAGCTATGGTAGCGTTCAGGTCTGCGGTAAAGGCTCTAAAGAGTGCACTGCCGTTATATTCAATCGCTGGGCCCACACCAGGCAGTAGCCCGAGCCAATTGCTAAACATGATAAAGAAGAACATGCTGGCAAAGATTGGCGCATATTTTACGGCCATCTTACGGCTGCCCAAGGTGTTTTCGAGTAGTCCTACGATAAATTCGGTGCCTACGTCGAGCAGTTGCGAAATACCCTTGTTACCACCCAGCTTGATCGCTCGGCGTGCAAGGTAAAAGCCAACAATTATCAGGGTGGCACAAAGCCAGCCATAGATCATTGAGTTCGTGATGGGGTAGCCCCCAACTTCAAACAACTTTTCTGGGGCGATTACAATATGCGGACCATCGTCTGCAAACAGAAATCTCAAACTTATTGTCCCTTCGATAGCTTAATTACTACGCTTCGTAAGACTAATGCCCCTAGGATCATGCCAACCACGAACCCAGTGAGTGCAAATGCTTGCCCTCGTCCGACAACTGAATCGATATAAAGACCTATAAGTATTGGCAAAAGCATTGCGCTCATCATGCGCCAGCTCAAGTCAAACAGGTTTGTAAAAAACAATCGTCGAGCTTTGTTTGCCCGGTCTCGATCTCGTTCAGTCGTCGAAGTGTCGGCGGCTTTAGTCATTACTCTTAGCATTTTAACAGACCCACCCCGAGTCACACAAGAGCCGTGCTATATCTTATGACTTAGGTTGGCTATGCAGGAGTTCCTGAAGGCTCTTATCTTCAGCAATTTTTACACGAACCGCTGCTACTGCCTCTATAAAACCTCGGTCTACTGCCTGGAAACCGTTACTGTCGGTTAAGTTATATGTTTGTTTTTGCTCTGTCACGGTACCTCTTATATTGGAAAACCCTACCATCGCAGTCACAGACACTCCATCGGCGGTATCAGCACCACCCCTCATGGCTAGCTCGCCAAGGCTCTGTGGGATAAACTTTCTTTTTTGCCGTTCATATTTGACTTGACGAAACTTTACATACTCATAGCGCATTAAAGAGTCCGGTGCTTCACTTTCATCTTGTTCGCTTAAAATAATTGCTCTGGAGCTAAGTACACTTATATGTTGCTCCCGTGTTTTTTGAGTTACTTCATCTTCTTCGCAGAAAAGCTCCATAATACGCCGAGCCTTCCTGTAGGTTTCTTTAACACTAATATTGACCGGTAAAATCTCTGGTACTTCTAGTTTTGTTATCTCTCCAACGGCCATGTTAGCGTCTCCTTCTTTTGAGATTACTCTACCACTGTGTTTACAGATCGTCAATCTAGTAGACGAATAGGCTAATGCTATACTTTCAAGAAGCAATTATGAAAAAACAAGCAGCTATACTTTGGGACCTAGACAACACACTTATTCCAAGCTCCCGCATTACCCAGAAAGTCTTGGAAGATCTTTTCCCAGATTTTGGCCTGACTCCACCTACCAGAAAGCAATTGCAAAAGAACTTTAGCGGCACTCTAGAAGAATTTTTGCGCCATCACAGCAACGACCACCCAGAGCATCCAGAGATTACCCGACGCTTCAAAGAAGCACAGCAAGCGCACTACGCAGAAATCATGCTTTTCGAAGGAATTATCGAGGTTATTGAGGAACTTTCTCGCCAGGGCTTTAAGCACGCCATCGTCACTAGCCGTGGCACCGTGGGCCGTGGCGCAGCCGGCACTCACGAAATTATTAAACGCTCTGGCCTCGAGGAACACATCGATGTCGTCATCTGCGCCGATGACGTCGAAAACCATAAGCCGCATCCAGAGCCGCTACTGCTAGCGCTCGAAAAGCTAGAGGTACACCCAGAGCAAGCCATTATGATCGGCGATCAGATTGTAGACATGCAAGCTGCCAAGAGCGCCCAAACTTACGCTGTAGGCATCGACCACGACAACTCTCACGCCATTGCTAGCAGCCTTATCGTGGCTGGAGCAGACGAAGTCGTAAACAACCCACACGCTATTGTGCCAATTGCCATCAAGCTAGTCAGCTAAGTACGCTACACTATATACATATGAGTTTGGACGATTTTAAGACCAAAGAGTCAGTGGTACTTGTCTACACCGGCGACGGCAAGGGCAAAACCAGCGCTAGTCTGGGCCTCGTTGCCCGTGCGCTGGGTAGCCGCTGGAACGTAGCATTTATACAGTTCATCAAATACTGGGGAGTGGGGGAGCATGTTTTCCTGCGGGATATCAGTGACCTGTATAAGGACCAGCTGTATTTTTATAAAGGCGGCAAAGGGTTTTATAACGCTGGCGAGCTAAGTGCAGACGAGATCACTCCAGAGCAACACAAACAAGCCGCCCAAGAGACGTATCAGGAAGCTTTAAAAGCTGTCAGCAGCGGCAAGTACGACCTAGTGATCTGCGATGAGATCAACAATGCCGTCCACGACGGATTATTAAGTATAAAAGATATGAAGGAGTTACTTGCAAAGCGCTCGCAAAAGACTAGTCTGTGCCTAACTGGCCGTAACTTTCCAAAAGAACTACTCGACCAAGTAGACATCGCTACCAACATGACAAAGCTGCGGCACCACTTCGACGACAAATTCCTCGCCAACCCCGGCATCGATTATTAGGTGCCTCAGTAAACCTTCTTAATCACTCTTTTGAACTGTTTTCTGATCATGAACTTCTACTTTTATCTCTTGTCGTGAAGTTATGGCAACCACCCCCAGCATTAGGGATACGATGATACCCAAAATACCAACTGCTGTAGTGACGATCATTATTCTTAAATTCTTTTCGTAATGCTCTTTTTGTAGCCTGAGCTTAGCTAACTCTATATTTCTATTTTCAGAATGCCTCTCTACTTCTGTTGTGGGGATACCCATACTAAGTCCGGGGGCAGGGTCTTTAAGCTGAGCCCAACTTCGTATAGATTTACGTAGGTTTTTGAACATATTCGACATGCTTTCATTGTACACCTACTCGGGTTTCACTTAGTGCGCTTAATTATTTTGTAGCCTAGAATTAACTGGGGTAAGGGGGTGCTTTGATATAATATGTATATGGTCACAGGTACCCAAATTATATTCACAGATTGTGGCACATACGTAAATGTATTCAGCGACAAGCGCATGATCCATCGACTAAACGCCATCCAATTCGAGCATATATCAAACTGGTTAGAGCTGCGAATATACAACAGCGATCGTTTCAACCTGCTGGTGCAGGGCATGGTTAGTTAGTCTTTACTCCGTGGGCTCCCTTTACTCGCTGCGAAAGTACATTCGCTCATCGAGCATTATTGACTTTTTTGGTGTTTTTTAGTATAATATATTAGTTTTGTTGAGAAAACATTTTCTCCTTAACACCTTAACAAAGTGGAAACCTCGACCGAAGGATACAACAGTGAACTTCTTTGATAAAGATACAGCTGAACGTACTATCGTTCTACTCCTCGCAGCCGGACTGAGCTTTATAACTCAGCTGGTAGGTAGTTCTTGGCTATACAGCCAGCTCACCGGGAACAATGGACTGTTCCAAGATCTCGGCTTTTTCGAGTACATCGCTGCAGCCTGGCTTGCGGTAGCACTTTTGGTGCTGCTACATGACCTGGTCATCAGCTACTCCTTCTTCAACAAGAAGGACTTGGAGAACAAGCTGATCATGATCAAGAGTGACGAAATAGAGGGCCTTTTCCTGGCCAGCGTCTTCACTCTCACAATCTTGGTCATACCTGTGATTGTGTACCGAGAAAAGAAAGGTCTCTGAAGGAGATGCAAAAGAGGGACAATGCAAAGAAAACGCATTGGTGGACATCCGTCCTTTACCCACACCATCCTTTTTGGTCTGTTTTCACTTTGTTATTTGCTTTATGACTGTGCGGTCATACTGATGAGTCCAAAAGGACGAAAGCAAGAGTTTTAGAAAATTTATGAATAAAATTGAACGAGATACTGCGCATTTGCTGGAAGCCTTTGACGAGGCTGGAGTTGCTGCGCCAATTGTCGAGGCCTTAGCAGGATATAGAGTGCCTAGCTCTGGGATGATCTACATCGAAGGAAGTAATGCATTTAACGCCTATGCTCAGGCTTGCAAGCAGACTGCCGAAGCGGAGCCATTGACCGAAAGAAAGATTGAACAGCCAAAGAAAATAGGGCAAGCCGGCAAGATGGTTATCGATCTTATAAACAGCTCTGTGGAAGGGCCAAAAAACACTAAGTATCCGTTTCATTGGACTGACAAACTAATAGGAACCTGTAAGTCCGCAGAGGTAAATTATATTCGCTCCATACGAAATGCTGGCCATGACTATATCAATAATCTATACGTTGATGACGAGGGCGAAACAGTGCTGTTTCAAAAATCATTTGGAGAAGAAAGCGCAATGTCCTTTAAGCCAATCTCTGTCGCTGGCATAGATTATGCACCAGGGACTATTTTTAGCGTATGGCAAACCGAGGACGCTTTTGGAGAACCAGTCAGTGGCCAATTCTTCGAAAGCGAAGTATATCCACTGGGCCATATTGCTGCACTTCGCCCGATGAGGCTGAGCTATCTTGCTTTGAGTGAGAGAGATAAAGACAGAAGGCAAACTATAAAAGGCTTCGACTACTACCATGTTGATTCTGCCCTCAGACATCTAGATGTACGTGACGTATCTGCATTTATGCCTTCTGCTGGTGTGCTAAAACAAGTGCTTCAAGAGCGCCCAAGGTTGGCTGGTGTTATGGGCAGAGCCTGGCAACGTGAGGCAGAAGCCCAAACCAAAGCAGCGTAACCACGCTCATTGACTTTTTTAGTGTTTTTTAGTATAATATATACTTTATGTCAGAATTTATTCAAGATCACGAACAGCTTGTTGAGGCTATGGAGGGGGTTGTAGAACCCTTTATTCTTGATGCGCTCAAAGGCAATTCCAAACACCCGTCAATCACAACCTTGACCGGCTCTAATACCTTTAATGCCTACACTCGGGCGTGTACTGTTCTGCGAGAAAAGCCGGACCGAGAGCTATCCAACGAATACATTCCTCAAATGGATGGACTAAGTACTATGGGCGGCTATCTGCTAAACATTGTTAATGATTCGTCTTTTCGAGATGCCGAAGAGAAGATAGAGCTTCACCATAACGAGGCAAAAGAGGGAGCAGATAATTGTCTTTCGGCTGAATATTACTTTAAGGCAGCGATTGAGCGCAGTGATCTGTCAGACGACGAATACGGTAGCAATAAAAACCGCATGTTTGTAGACGACGAAGGCCAGCTTGTATTTTTTAAGAAGGGCTACCGTGAACCCACTGCTTTATCATTTGCGCCTTTGTCTCTAAATGGCATTTCATACCCAGCAGGGACATTGTTTAACATCGACAAAACTCCATACGGCTATGGGAAAAAGATAGCTCCCAAGACATTCATCCACTCGCTAGAAGATGTTACTTCTATAGCTCCAATTCGCTCGGCGCTGTACGCACTCCCAGCAGCAGAACAACTACCGGCTGCTACGCACACTGACTTGTACAACAGTGCCGGGACAGAGTATACCGAACAGCATGTTAGCCCTACAGAGCCCCTTGAAGAACTCAAGAAAAACCTGCCTTCGCAGGAAGAGCTTACCGAGCTTGTGGCCGAACTGCCAAAACCAGCCGAGTATAATACTTCGGTATGGGTACCAAAAGTAGCTTCCGCTATCTAAAACGACGACCGAAGACATTATCTGGACTTATATTTGCGCTGCTACTAACAGCGATTAGCTTTGCGGTTGTAAAACAAGAAGAGCCTCCAAAGCTGGCACAGACTCAAAACCCGGGTCTATATCGAGTGGTTGAGTTTAGCGATGGCGATACCGTGTCCGTAAACATGAACGGTACCACTGAAAAAGTACGGTTTATCGGTGTTGATACACCCGAAACACATGATCCTCGTAAAGCCATCCAGTGTTTTGGCCAAGCAGCGGCACAGTACACAAAAGACTTGATAGGCAACCAAGAGCTCCGCCTAGATGCTGACCCAACCAACCAAAACCGAGACAGATACAACCGCTTGCTGCGCTATGTATATCTGCCAGATGGCAGACTGGTGAATGCCGAGATTATCAAAAATGGCTATGGCTTTGCCTATGTCAGCTTTCCATTCCAAAAGCTCGATGAATTTCGGGCACTTCAAGTCGAAGCTCGTGAGCAAAATAGGGGACTGTGGAACAGCTGCACCCCTGCAGAAAATGAATTTGGTGGCTACACCAGCAACGATGCTCAGTAGTTAAGCTATTCGATCGGCTTGAGGCCGATGAGCTTCTCTAGGCTATAGATAGCGGCCACCACAAAATACAAAAAACCAAACGGCAGTAGGACCATGAATAACAGCCAGCCAACAGCAGAGTTTAGTGAGCCTGCTTTGGCTAGTTCTAGTGTGCCGAGCTCTTTGTGGCGCCGAATAGTTTTGTGTTTGCGGCCTTCGTACTCAATTGCCTTGGGCAAATAAGCCAAGCGCTCGCCATCTGTGGTAATAACCAGATTTTTATCGTATTTAACCGAATGGCCAGCTGCTCGGATGAGAATAGAAAGATCTTGGTCCTCATGCACCTCTGTGTCGTCCGTAGAGGCCTGCCCCTTAACTTTTTGCCACATATCCTTAGCGATGACCATGTTTGGGCCCCAAAGCACCTGAAAGCCTAGTACGGAGTACATGTGCCAAAAATACAGCCGAGACCAAAAGGCAGAGTGCCAAGGGATAAGATTGCTCAACACATAGGTTTTGCCAGGGCCGGTTATGGCCACTACATCTGGCTGAGACATTTGGCTTAAGGCCTCTTCGACCCAGTTGGGTGCAATTACCGAGTCGGCATCGAGCCGAGCTAGCAGATCACCCTTCGCAGCATCAAAACCTCTGTTGCGAGAGGGGATTAACCCTTGGTTTTTTTCGTGGATCAAGGTTACAAACTTATAGCTTTTGGCAATTTCTACTGTTTTGTCGGTAGAATTGTTGTCTACCACAATAACTTCTAGGGGTTTTTCTGTTTGTACGGCTATGGCGTCGAGGCATGCTCTAAGATGGTTTTCTTCGTTGTAAGCTGGTATGATAATCGAAAGCGTAAGCAGTTTTCCCATAAGATAAGTTCCCTAAATCATAACAGAATGCCAAAGAAGAAAAAAACAGCTCTAAGAAAGCGGCCAAAGGCAAAATCTGGCCCAATATCCAAGATAACCGGCGTGCTTTGGAAAAAGCGAGACTGGTACGAACGAATAGTGATCTTCGTTATTTTGTTAGTTACTTGTGTCTTTAGTGGCAGCTACGGCCTTGCCTATTGGTATCAGCAAAAACACGCCAGCGAACCTCATCAGGTTGGCACCACTTTTATTCCTAGGTATGCTCGCTACTTTGGCCTAGATCCCAAAGACACGCTGCACGCTACCTTGTACGACTTACAGATTAAGCGTTTGCGCCTAGTGAGCTACTGGAAAGAAATAGAAGCAACGCCAGGCACGTATGATTTTAGCGACCTAGACTGGCAATTTAAGATGGCCGAGGAAGCGGGAGCAACAGTGAACTTGGCCGTAGGTCTTCGCCAACCTCGCTGGCCAGAGTGCCACGAACCAGCTTGGGCTCAAAAAGAGCCTAAAGATGTGTGGTACCCTCAGCTTAAGAAGTTCATGACTGCTGTGGTTGAGCGGTACAAAGACAGCCCAGCTCTTGTGAGCTATCAGGTAGAAAACGAATTCTTTATGAAAGTGTTTGGCAAGTGCACAGACTTTGACCGAGAACGTTTGGTTGAGGAAACTGAGCTAGTGCGCAAACTCGACCCAAGTAAACCAATCGTTGTTACTCGTAGCAATAACTGGGGCGGGTGGCCAGTCGGCAAACCAACCCCCGATGTGTATGGCGTTGCTGTGTACAAAAGAGTCTACGACTATTCGGTAACGCATCGCTATTTTGAATACCCGTATCCGCCTTGGTTCTACTCCACATTGGCCGGAGCAGGTGAGTTGGCACAGGGCAAGCCGCTGATCATTCACGAGCTTCAGATGGAGCCTTGGATGCCAGAAGGATATGAGATTAATAAAATTTCTGACATTCCTGAGCAAAATAAATCTATGAATGCCGAACGCCTAAAAGAACGCTTTGAATACGGACGAGAGACTGGCCTTCGCACCATGGACACCTGGGGTGTCGAGTGGTGGTATTGGCGTAAAGTCAAAGCCAACGACCCAAGCCTCTGGAACGTAGCCAGAGAAGAAGTTGCAAAGAGTTCACATTCTCAATAAACATATTTCGTAACATATTGTAATTTTTGGCAATATACTACATAATTAACCCTTATGGCAAAGAAGCAAAAGCCGACTACCAAAAAGATCACCAATCGCCGAGCTAGTTTTGACTACCAGCTGGGTGATGACCTCGTGGCTGGAATTTCTTTGAATGGTCGTGAAACCAAGGCGTTACGGCTTGGCCATGGGCACTTGCGTGGTTCATATGTAATTATCCGCAATGATGAACTGTGGCTAGTGAATGCCACCATTACCGGCTTTAACGGCGTGACCCTTACTGAGGCAGAGCAGGTGCAAGACCGTAAACTGCTGGTTAAAAAGCGAGAGCTGGCTAGTCTCATTGAAGCTAAAAAACAGGGTAAAAGCCTGGTGCCAGTAGAGCTTTTGACAGGCAGCCGATATATAAAGCTCCGTTTGGCAGTTGGAACAGGCAAAAAGCGCTACGACAAGCGAGATGTGATACAAAAACGTGACCAAGACAGGGCTAACCAGCGAGAGCTGAAGAACCGCTAGTATTTACAGATACAGGGGCAATCGTTTAGAATACTGTGGTCGACTCTCTTCCTGGCACTAGAAAGAAAGGGAAAAGAGCAGTCCAAGCGTCAAATTTATTTTGCGCCTGGCACGATGAGAAAAACCGTAGGTTTGTCTCATATAATCCGGGGTAGCTCAGTGGTAGAGCGAGTGACTGTTAATCACCAGGTCGGAGGTTCGAACCCTCTCCCCGGAGCCATAGGTCGGAAGATAACTTTAGTTGTCACCCGACCTATTTCTTTTTGGGAGGGTTCTGGTTCTCCGACTCGACAGCTTTAGCTGACGATAGTCGGAGGTTCGATCGATAGTCTGTTGCCCGAGTTTTCTCGGCGCACAGATTAACGTGCGTTTACCCTCTCCCCGGAGCCATACAAAGGCACTCCACTTTTGTGGGGTGTTTTTGTTTTGCTATAATTACTCCGTTAATAAGTCCAGACGCACGAATAGCTCTTGGCCTCACCGAGAACAACTATTTACTGGCAGACATACCGAAGAGGCTCACTATTAGCTAAATAAGGAGTCATCTATGTCAAAACTGACAAAACAAGATGAAACGGACTGGTACGAGCGGACCCATAAACACTGGCGTTCGTGGGGATCATGGTTCAGCTGGGGTTCACCCGTTGGGCTCGGTCTTTTCATACTCGCTGTAGCCGGCGCAGTATGGATTATTGCTCAGATCTAGAGCAACCAGCAATAACAGAGCAGAGCGTTAATAGTAGCGCTCTGTTTTATTTAGAGCTTAGGTTCGATTAGATACTCAGAGTAACTTATGTTGTTGGCTATATCTTCCAACACGTGTCTCACAAAAGGCAATGTATTGCTTGGAAGATCGTTAATGTCAAACCAGGTTAGGTCATCACATTTTTCAGGTTCAGCATTTTGTATTTGGCCCTGCCACTCCCTTAATTCATAAAATAGGTCAATCCTCTCCTGGCCAATCTGATCACGACTTAATCGGTGAGCAACATGAACAAATTTCAACTTGGTTGGGTCAACATCTATGCCAGCTTCCTCTTTTGCCTCACGAACCATAGCTACAGTACCAAGCTCATCCCCATCAAGGTGCCCAGCAACTAGTCCATACTTACCATCTTGATAGCCGGTATTCGCTCGTCGGAGTAGCAGCACCTTATTATCTTGCCGCAACACCAGGTATACCGCCGGGATTAGCTTAAACCGTTCCTTTGTTGTCTTCATAATAAACCCAATTATACCAGGTGCTCCGTCTGTAGATCAGACTACAGGCAGTGCTTCAACAGGCAACTTCAAAGCCTGAGCTAGGCGTTCGATCTGCTGGAACTTACAGTATTTTATAGGCGCACCATTTGCATCGTAGATACGGTAGTAGTGGGGGAACTCTATTGTTTCGCCCTTAAAGTTTTTGGCGCTGGTTGGCTCGTCGATCCGTTTGATCACCCAGCCCCCTGGCTGCTCATCTAGAATGCGTTTTATCTTTGCATAGTGGTTAAAGGCCATCTGTTTACTTGGTCTTGGATTTTTGCTTCTCGAGGACCCACTTTTGGGTAGCGCTCATGGGCTTGTCCGTGCGGTGGATGCAGCCCATCCAGCAACAAGGACGGCGCTTTCCCTCTGTAAGCTCTTTGACGGTGCGTTTGACGTGATCTTTTCTGGTAGCTTCTTGTTTGACAGTAACCGTCCAACATATCCACTCGTTACGAGCTAGGGGAGTAATAGCCTCCCAGGCAGCTAGTGCTTTTGGATTAGCAACAAGTGCTTTCTTTAGATCATCTGGTAGTTTGTGTACTACGCCTTCGGAAATTTCTGCTTTGTTCATAGTTTTATAGTACCGCAAGCTGGCTTTTTTGGCACCAGAGAACTACAATTAAGCTTAATTAATGGGAGTGCTTATGTTTTTTATAATCTTGGGAGTCATTGCATGGGTATCCTTTGCATTGTGGCCAGCTTTTATCGCACAGCGTAAAGGATACAGCTTTGCACTATTCTTATTGCTAGGAATACTCGTTTCCTTTATCTTGGCTCTTGTCGTAGCAGCACTGCTAAGAGACAAAACACTAACTCCTGCCGAAGCTAAAAGAGTCGAAGAAGCCCTTCACGAAGAAGAAGGCCTCGAATAGCCAAAAATAGCGCACCTGTCACCCAAGAACTAACCGAGTAATCCTTTCATCTGTTTGGCAATAAATTTAATGGCAAATACTGGGTTTGTGCGGTAGAGCCGGTTCATAAGCTTGGAGTCGCTGCCAGTAAAGATCTGGGGCTTGTTCTTCTCGATACCGTTAACAATAATCTGCGCTGCTTTGCCGCCAGACAGCATTTTTGAAGCTAATTTTGCTGCATCAGCACTATTGGTTTTTGGCATGTCTACATTTGAATTTTTAGTAATATTTGTGTTGGTGGCGCCAGGGAAGACAATACTTACACGAACAGAAGTATCCAGTAGCTCAGCATACAGCCCCTCGGTAAAAAGCTTTACCGCCGCTTTTGATGCTCCGTATACACTCTGCCCAGGCACTGGCAAAAAGCCGCCCATGCTTGATACGTTCGCAATATACGCCACTGGCCGCTCTAGCAAATGAGGCAGGAAGGCTTTGGTCATATAGAGAGTGCCGTAAAAATTGACATTCATAACTCGGTCGATAGCGGCGTAATCGAGATCGTTAACTCGTACAAAGGGCTGGATGATGCCAGCGCAGTTGATAACACCGTCGACTGTATCATGGGCTTTTATAACAGATGCAGGGAAGTCGAGGACTGCATCTTTGTCGGTTATATCTAGAGTATGAATTGTAATACTGTCTGCATGCCCACCAGCTTTTTCTTTGAGTGTCTGCAGACCCTCTGGCTTTAGGTCAACAGCAGCCACTTTTGCCCCACGAGATACAAGCTCAAGAACCAACTCGCTACCGATACCACCGCCTGCGCCTGTAACTACAAAAACCTTGTCTTGTACTTTCATCCTATTTTATCCGTTCGAGTTTACCCTTACGTTTAACAATGTTTTTGTAGTCCCATTGCACGGAAACCGATTCTTTTAGCCATTTGCTTAGCTGGTCTGTATCAATTTGGCTAGCTGCAGTGTAGGTAGCAGAAGCATCCTTGAACTTGCCAGTCCCTGGCGTTAATCCAGTCACTGAAAAGCTTGCGCCGCTCCAAAACATCAAGCGCACACCGTCTTTGAGCTTACTGTAGCCAACGATCGGATTACCGTCTATAAACCATACTGGATGAGCATGCCACACTTTATTTTCTGCGTCTGGTAGCTCCTTCATGATCTCACTAGCAAGAAGTTCGCAGATTTCTTTATCTTCTGGTGCTTGAGTATTGTTGTATGACTGGATATCTTTATTCATGCTCATAGCCTAAAGCTCGCTATCTGGACGAACAACTGTTTCGAATAAACCATCGAGCTCGTGATGCTCGGGCTTGAGATACTCGGCTAAGCGTACGACCTTTGGCTGCAAGCTAAAGCATCTGTAACCTCCGCTTTGGAGCTTTGAAACAGGTGGTATGGTACTCTCGCTGGTTTTTGCTGTAATAGCAAGTATTTTACGGAAGACTTCGTCTAGGCGAGAAACACTTTTAACCTCTATGACATCTCCGCTAATCTGTGCAGTGGTTTGGGTTTGGGCCTCGAATACCGCCAATGCTGCTTGAGGATTCTCGGCTAGATTTCTAGACTTTGCGGTCTTTTCTTTGGTTATAAAGTAAACATTTAAGTCTGGGTCGATTATAAAATAAATCGTGGCTGCATGGGGCTGGCCATCTTTGGTGGCTGTAGATAGAACACCAATATTGTGCTTTGACAGAAATGTGTATAGTTTTGCTTTGTCTTCGTATAGGTTTATTGTCATGCCTAAATCATATCATAAGCGGGAAACCTAGCCAGATCTGCTAGAGGGCTGTGCCGACAAAGTGCCCAATAACGGCTGTGATTAGCATTGCTAAACCGCCGCCAATCAACACCCGAATAGCAGCCCACCATCTGTTGCCTCCACCAATAAATGCGCCAATGGCGCCTGAAATAGCGAGAGTTACCATAGCTGCGATGACAATACCCCAAGGATTGTGCCAGGCAAGGGAAGCTATAATTGGCCAAATAGCGCCAAACGTAAATGCCGTAGCCGAAGCAATAGCTGCTTGCCATGGGTTTGCCATGCCATCTTCGTCGATGCCTAGCTCGTCTCGAGCGTGGGCAGCCACAGCATCATGCTCATGTAACTGCTGTGCAACCTTTGTAGCCAGACTAGGTGTGAGCCCTCTTTCTACATAAATCGAAGCAAGTTCTGCCTTTTCGGCTTCTGGATTTTTTGCAATCGATTTCTTTTCGATAGCAATATCTGCCTCTTCACTGTCACGCTGAGAGCTTACCGATACATATTCGCCGGCGGCCATCGATAGAGCACCAGCCACCAAACCTGCAATACCAGCAGTTAAAATCGTACTTTGCGTGGCAGTCGCTGTGGCAACACCCACCATAATACCGGCGGTCGAGACTACGCCATCGTTTACGCCAAGCACTGCGGCACGGAGCCATTGAGATCGATGTGATTTGTGTTCTTCTTCGTGCAGATCATCAAAAGGCACCACGAGATCTGCAATATGTTTTGTCATCCCGCTATTATAGCAAAGTTTTTTAGCCGCTTACGCTTGCATATTTAACAGAGGTAGATTATGCTTTACCTCAGTAATGTCTGTAGATGTAATAGTAGGTTTGCAGCGAGGCGACGAAGGCAAAGGCCGATTTGTCGACCTTGCGGCAAAAAATTATGAAGTAATAGCTCGTGGAAATGGCGGAGCTAATGCTGGCCATACCGTAGTTCCGGAAGGCGCAGAGGCAATTGCCTTGCACCAGCTTCCATCCGGTATTGCATACTCTGACAAGGTTAATGTTATTGGGAACGGTGTCTATGTTGACCCTCGTCGTCTACAAGGGGAGATTGCCGAAGCAAGAGCTGCCGGCATTTCCGTAGGTCCGAAAAATTTATTAGTAAGCGATATAGCCCACTTGGTATTGCCACACCATATTCGACTTGATTGCGCCCGAGAAGGCGGACAAGGCAAACAAGGTAGCACCAAAGCAGGCATTGCATACGTTGCTGCCGATAAATACTTGCGAGAGGGCATCCGTGCAGAAGATATATTTGGGGCAAGCAGAAAACAACTCCGCAACCTCGCTCTTTACGGACTCATCGGGGTTTTTAATCGCATACCACATACCGAAAATACACCTGAAGAATTTAAGCAGGAAGCAGAAGACTGGGCAGATGCCTGCGAAGAACTCAAGCCATACCTGGCAGACACGGTTAATGCACTCGGAGAGTTCTTGGCAGATGGCAAAAAAGTACTAGCAGAAGGTGCACAAGCATACTGGCTAGATATAAATCATGGAATGTATCCATATGTAACCTCCTCATCTACAACCGTAAATGGGCTCATGGATGGACTCGGCTTATCACACAAAGATATCGGCGAGGTAACTGGAGTTGCCAAAATGGTGCGATCTCATGTTGGTGGCGGACCATTTGTAACCAAAATTACTGATCCCACACTTGCAAAAGCACTGCGAGGAGAGAAGGGTGATGTGGATGGTGAGTATGGGGCAACGACCAACAGAGAAAGGGAAGTTGGCTATCCTGATTTTGTAGAGCTTCGGAACGCACTTGATGGTAACGGCGTAGATAGTCTTGTTCTGTCAAAGATGGACTGCATTCATAAGTTCGGCAAAAAGATCCTTATCGCTACGCAATATGATCACAATGGCAACATAAAAGACACAGCACCTAGCTCGGGCAAAGACTTAGCAGAATGTTCACCTATCTATGTCGAGATGAAGACCTGGGGGAACATTTCGGGCATCCGAAACAAGAATGATCTGCCTGTAGAGACGCAAGACTTTATAGAATTCACCGAAGAAGAACTAGATGTTGACGTAACCATGCTAGGCGTTGGCCCAGAACGAAACCAAGTCGTAAGCCTTTAAGTCTCTACTGGATCAACATGTCGTGAGGGCTACCTTCTTGGCCAGCCCCGGGTGCTTCTAGTATAAAGGTGGTCTTTTCCTGATGTTCTTGTAAGGTTGCGGAGCCAGTGGTAGACATACTATTTTTTAGAGCACTCGCATAAAGATTGACTACTTCAGACACAGAACCCACATATGGCACATATCCCTCTACTCCTTCTGCTAGCGTTGAACCGTCGTATCTGTCACGAGCACCAGCGCTATCCTTCATTGCTCCTTCTGAGCCCATCCCTCTGTAGGGTTTATACTGTTGCCCATTGATAATCTTAATTTCACTAGGGGATTCAGCTGTAGCAGCCAATTTTGAGCCTAGCATAATGGTATCAGCGCCAGCTGCAACGGCAGTCGAAAAGTCTCTTAATTTCGTAATCCCACCGTCTGCGCACACAGGCACTCCTTCACCACGAATTGCTTTTGCGCAGTTATACACTGCCGTTACCTGCGGAACCCCAACTCCGGTGACATCAATCGTCTCACAAGCAGCGCCAGGACCTTGGCCAACACGAATGCCGTCTGCTCCTGCTTTAACCAACAACTTGGTTGACTCTCCGTCCGATACATTACCGGCCACAACATCAATCTCCGGATAGTTTTCTTTTATGTCTTTGACTGTTTTTCGAGCCCACTTCAAGTTACCCTTGGAAGTATCAACTACTACGACATCTAGATATTTTTCCATGACAGATAATCGATCCATCGCATCGGTACCTTTTGTAGAAACAGACGCTGCAGTCAAAAGCCTTCCTGCAGCATCAACACTATGATGTGCTGCATCGTCATTTAGAATTCTTGCTACATCAGAGAGAAGATACAACCCAGCTATCTGGTTTTCTTCTGTTAAAAGAGGCAGCATCCCTCCATCCATCTCTTTTAACTTTTCGTATGCTTGTTCGATTGTGGTGCCTTCTGGCGCACTAGTGACTTTTTCGGCAGGCTTCATAATTTGGCCTACGGTCATTTGCTTGTCGTTGGCGTACTTAAAATGACTGTTCGTAATAATTCCTACAAATTTTTTATCGCTGTCCTCTACAAGAAACGTCCTAAAATGCCAGCCTTTATCATCCGCTTCGTTTAAAACACTTTCGAGCGTTCTATCATCTGTAAAAGTAATTGGGCTTTCAATTAGACCATTAAGGTGCAGCTTGACCTTACGAACTTCTGCACGTTGTGCCTCGGGATCCATATCCCTACCATGATGAATAACTCCTAAGCCACCCGCCTTTGCCATAGCGATTGCCATTCTTGATTCTGTCACCGTATCCATAGGAGAGCTTACAATTGGTGTCTCTAGTCGAATATTCCTTGAGAAGTTTCCAGCGATTTCTGCCTCAGTGCGATCGATCTCACTAGGCGCCGGATTTAAGCGCACGCTAGTATAGGCAAGACCTAGTCCAAAGGTCTCCCACAGTTCAAATCGTGCATCTTTCACTGGATTTACTTGTTCTGGATTAACCATTCTACCCTCCGTTTGTTTCCAACGATTGTACCATACTACCTACGACAAATGGTCAAAAATTTTGCCTAAAATGCTCGTGGTTCAACAAATAGGTTAGTTTGCTATAGTAATAGGCAATGTCAGATAAACCCATGAGCTCGGAAGAGTTCCGAATGATCTATTCAAAAGTTCCTCGTCTATGTGTTGAAGTAGTTATAAAAACAGAGGAAGGCTATTTGCTAACCAAACGAGCTATACCTCCGTGCAAGGGGCAGTGGCACTTGCCTGGTGGCACAGTTTTATACAAAGAGACCCTGGAAGATGCCCTGCAGAGAGTCGCCAAAGCAGAACTAGGCGTAGACATCAAAGTTGGGAAATTCCTAGGATTCATGGAGTTTCTGAACGTAGACAAGCTAGGCGGGTACGACCATCCTGTAAGTCTTGGGTTTTTATGCGAGCCTGCTCACACCAACTTTACACTCGATGCCCAAGCCTCAGAATATGCCTTTTTTAAAGAAATCCCTGAAAATACCTTAACCGAGCAAAAAGAATTTTTGCAGGAGTTATCTGCCTCAGCAAAACACTAGTGCTTGCTTATTCTGCAATAAAGGATAAAATGAGCCTAATCTGTAAGGAGGGTCTAAAATGAGCGAAGTATCAAGCTGGGGAATCATTGGTCCAGGTCACGTTGGGGGTGAAATAACTAGGCAAATTAATCAGGAACACGTCGCTGAGCGTCTTGGACTTGAGATGTCTCCTCGTTTTGTGATGCGTTCTTCTGGAATATATTACCCTGATTCAGAAAATGCAGTACACCAAAGACTTGAAGAAGTAGATGATTTTCCTGATGTAACATTCTTGGCCATGCCAACCACAGACGACGGAGCAATAGCACATGGGTATCTTGAAGAAATCCTCTCAAGAGGCAAATTGGCCGTAACCGCAGAAAAGGGTGCACTTGCAAATTACTTTGAAGAGCTAAAAGAAACATCGGATGGCTTTAAGCGCCTTGGATACAATGCCTCGGTTGGCGGTGGAACACACATGATTGAAGCAGGCAAGCAATACACACAAGACAAGAGCAATGTAACTCAAATTCACCTGGCGCTAAACGGAACACTTTCTGCAATCTTTAGCCAAGTAGGGCCCCTACAGGGCTCCGGCAACTCTTTAGGCCAGGCAGTTACTCTTGCCACCAAGTTAGACTATGCTGAACCAGGAGCAGAAAGCCCCTATAAAGTTATCAAGGCTGAAGCTGAAGGAGATATTCCAAAGAAAACATCCATTTTCTTTAATAGCTTAGGTCTTGGGGAAGAAGTGCTCGACTGGAAAGACTTAAAGTTTGAACTTGACGATGAGGAGATTGCACAAGCCGTCGAAGAGGCAAAAGCCCGACGCTTCATCGTCTCTATTTATTCCACTTCTGATAAGCTTGTAGCGCCTGGAGCAAAGTACCCCGAGGGAGATATCATAGGTGGCTTTGACTACCAGCATGAAGATTGGCAGATTGTCGGCGGATTTCGCAATGTAAACCGTAACCCGCTTTTCTCTAATCTTGCAGATGCTTCTGGCCCACTCGCAGGTTTTGTTATTGGTTTGGGCCCTAACGAAACTGACGGGATATATAGCTTAACTGGCCCTGGCGCAGGCGTCAGCCCCACGGCAAACGCAATGATAGACGACTACGTCGTCCGTAAACGAATATAAGAGGAGTATCGATATGACAACACAAAACCAAGAGATTCAGGAGATCCTAGATCTCTATAGCCCAGAGAAAGAATTACCTAGTCTTGATGCACTTTCTCAGCTAGCTATTCTAGGACACTTTAAAGCACAAGGCCTTTCAACAATTGCAGGTATATTACCTCTCGAAAAGGAAGAAATTACTGATATAAAAACACTCCTTGCGGTTGATACTGATACCGAGATGTCACTCATAGAAAACCCAGGCTCTTTTATTGGACCCTACTTCCTTGGTGACACATACTATGCTGAAGGTATCGGCATTTGGGCTCAGAGCGATAAATAACTTAATTACTCTTTAAGCTACACGCCACTCAGGAAAATATTTTAGAGGGTCTGGATATTTAGCCATGTTCTCAGCTAGGTCTTGTTTTGAGCTATAACCTATCGGTGTCTGATCGCCTTGTTCAAGATGGTACATCATCTGAAGATGTAGGTGGCGTGACCATCCACCATTCTCGCCGTTAGGGAAATCCCCGAGTGTGGCTACTACGTCTCCAGCCTTAATTTCTATTGAATCGTCCGTAGGTTTACCTAAATGACCCAAAAATAGATACGGCAAAGAATTGTCGGCTGGCTTAAATATCAAATAGTACCCATAACTATTTGGCCCTTCTTCATAGCCTCTTTTGACTACCACACCATCACACGGTGCATATACAAGCTCGAGCTCTTTACTGAACACGTCAACACCCAGGTGAATTGTTCGGCCTTCTTTTGCAATTGCAGAATCAGTTAGCATTGCTGATCTATCCTCGGCGTAACCCCCAATCAAAAACTTCGCTTTCGTATACTCTATAGCTTCATCGTTGAAAGCCTGCCGACTATCTGGAGATCTGGGATCTATATTACTTTTTTCACACTCATCAAAATATTTTTGTATGTTCAGTTTCTCCGGCAAATCTGACGCAATGGAACTAAAGTCTAAGATGATCCTGTGACTATGCGAAAACATCCCTTGCAGTAATTCAGTCATTTCAGTTTTATCCTTTTGCTGGGAGAGGCACGTAAGAAAGCGCAAAATCGTTATACGGACGTTGCTCTGCGCCATCTTCTACTTTGAAGTTCTGTTGCAAAATACCAAACGTACCTTGAGCAAGACCATACAAGGGTGCGTCAAAGTGGCTAAATCTTCGACCATTAGCGTGAGCCGCTTTTAAGACACCAATCATGGCTAAATTACTTTCACCATAGAGAATGTCAACTTCTGGATCCTTGCGTAATCTTTCAGTTAAGATCCCGGATATTGCAGTATAGTAGCCTCTGCCTCTTTGGTCTTCTTTTGTAATAGCTTCTGTTATCTCTACGAGGTTAATCGGCCCTATATCTTGATTATCAACAGTGCCACGCTCGGCAAGTGCAGTTGATATAATTCCTTCTTCGTTCTCAATATAGGCAAAGGTATTGTCTGGATTCATTAACATATGCTCCACATCATTGGCATCATATCCAAAGGTATCGTATAGGCTTGTAAATTCTGCTATCAAAAGCCTCTTCTCCTCAACAGGAGTGTTCTTATCAACTATATGACTAGAAAGAAAATCCATTTGGTCGACCCAGGTATGGTCTTCACGAGGATGGGGAGTACCTGTAACATTTAGTAGTGTCTGCCCGTGCCCTAGAGCATCAACATCCGAGATAGATCTTTCGCTGTCGTTCCAAAATGCATAGACAACATGCATATCGTCGTGACCACTTATCGGTAACGCTCCCTCGAGCGAAACACCTGAGTGAGCTAACTTCTGGATTGCTTCTGAGTTAGCTATAGCTCGTATACTAAGCCGGCTAAAACCATCTTTAATCCTTGTTTCTTCTTTATATCCTTCAAACTGTTCTATGAACGATTCTGTAACTTGATCTGCTACAAGAGCTCTTTCGTAGAATCCTCGAATACGTTCGTGTGTTGCTTCGGTTGGAGGCCAAGCAGCCCCAATCGAGCTTGTTTGGTCTAATCTTTGTTCAATCATTGTAAGTCCATTCTTATTAACTTTTGAAAAGCATAGCCCTGCACCGTAACGCTTGGCCTACTGCTGAAGGAATGGAGTGCGCTACGGGCGAGTCTTTGTGGTCTTTTTCAAATAATTCATAAGTATTCAGATCTTTTCGAAATATTACCACATATACTAACCTTGAGTAAAGTGTATCAATCTGTTCTTCTTATGTTAATACACCCTATTTTGAAAATATTGCAAGTTTATAATCTTCTAAGGTAGAATGAGCACTATGGAGAGAGCTAACCCGCAAGATCAATATTCTTTTGAGGTAACCCACGGTGCTGCCGAGCTACAGGAGCTTGTGGAGCTTCAGGAGATCACAGAAGGCACACCTGTTTCAGTAGCAGGGCGTATGCTTTCAAAAAGAGACCAAGGGAGTATTGTTTTTGGTGATATTCATGATCTTGATGGGTCAATACAAATAGTGGCCGAGGAAGGAAAAATCCCGGAATTTGACGCCTTCAAGGAAAGTAACATCGGGGATTGGTTTGGCATTACAGGAGAGATCGGAGCAACCAGGAGAGGCGAGACAAGCGTATTCGTCAATGACTGGGCTAAACTCGCCGAGACAGAAATATCCTTCCCTGGGAAACAAGGCCTAAAAGATGGTGAAACAATCCACCGCCAAAGATACTTGGACCTAGCAGTCAATCCAGAATCGAGAAAGAAATTTATAGATCGTAGCACGATTGTCTCCTCAATAAGGAGAGAGTTGGAATCCCAGGACTTTATAGAAGTCGAAACTCCTTCTTTGCAGCCAATACACGGGGGTGCTTCTGCACGACCGTTTGAAACACATCACAATGCCCTAGACATGGAGCTCTACCTGCGTATTGCGCCTGAGCTATACCTAAAGAGACTTGTTGTAGGAGGTCTAGCGAGAGTTTTTGAAATTGGGAAAGTATTTAGAAATGAGGGTATTTCTACAAAACATAATCCTGAATTTACAATGATGGAAGTATACGCAGCCTACTGGGACCACGAAAACCAGATGGAACTTGCAGAAAACTTAATCTCAAGTGCAGCCAATGAGGTCAGCGGGTCAACAACCATAGAGTACCAGGGCAAGGAAGTTGATCTAAGTACTCCATGGAGGCGAGCTCCAATGGATCAACTTGTAAGCGAAGAAATCGGGGAAGAAGTGTCTGTTGATACAGACATTAAGAAGCTGCGAAATCTATGCGAACAGCATCAGATTCCAGTTCATAAGAGCTACGGAACTGGTAAATTACTGCTGGAATTATACGAAAAAACTGTCGAGAGCAAGCTATGGGGACCAATTTTTGTTACTGAACATCCAAAAGAAGTTTCACCACTTGCCCGAGAACACCGGGCCCGACCTGGGTACACCGAAAGATTTGAGGGCATTGTGGCTGGCATGGAGCTCTGTAACGGGTTCTCCGAGCTTAACGATCCAAAAGAACAGTATCAAAGATTCCTTGAGCAAGAGAAGACAAAAGACATAGATGACGAAGCGATGCCAATGGATTATGATTATATACGAGCCTTGCAATACGGACTTCCTCCTACAGCAGGCCTAGGAATTGGGATTGATAGACTCGTTATGTTAGCTACTAATTCGGCTTCAATCAGAGACATCGTCCTATTCCCAACACTAAAGCCAGATGGCTTTAAAACTTCTTACTAAAATATGCACGTAAAGATCAATCGAATACTATCGGTGGGAGTGATTTTGATGGGAGTATATCTTGTTTTTACCCCCGTTATTCCAAAAATTAGCTATCAACTAAAAGATACGCCAAGCGCTGCGGCTGCCAGTACGCAAACATCTGTCAACAGTATAGTAATTGCATCCGCCAAAACTGATGCTCCCATACTCGAAGGTAGCTCTATAGCGGTAATCGATAATGGCGGCGTGTGGCGCAGACCAAACTCAAGCAACGACCCCGCTAAAAGCAACATGGTAATTGTGGGGCACAATTTTACATACAAAAACCCAACACCGCCATTTTATGCACTCGATAGAGTAAACGTCGGCGAAAGAATCGTGCTTAACTGGGACAACACACAACATACCTATAAGATCGTTAGCAAGAATATCGTTAGTCCAACCGACACACACATAGAAGATCCAACAGATAAGCCACGCTTGACTCTGTATACTTGCTATCCTTTGTATATTGCAAACAAACGAATGGTAATCACGGCGGAGATGCAGCAATGAGAGAATGGATTCGCACCATAATTTTAATAGCCCTCCTGATTTTGGGAGGGCTAGCAATTGCGTACGTTAACGGCCAACAGCCGTAATCGTAAGTTTTAGTTTTGCTTTGGCAAGAGTACTGCGCCACCAGCGATTAGTGCGAAGCCAAACAATACGATGATTGAGCTATCTACACCTGTGTTAGCGAGTGTCTTTGTTGAGCTAGCAGGCACGATTTCTGGGTCAGAACCTTTTTCTGCAACAGGCACACTTGGACCAATTGGGTCGCTAATGTAGCCGTTTTGTTCACCGTCTGAGTCACCAAGACCGCCGTCGTATATTGACCATTCTACCACTGTTCGAAGATAACCAATTTCTTGATTTGTGATAGTTACGTATGCTGAGTAGTCAATGTAGCTGTCAGTTAGCGGGTCGTACTTCTGGGTAGTCCAGTTAGTGGTGTCCATAACTCGGTCAAAAAAAGGACGATGTCCAGAAGGTTTTTGATGAGAACCGTTCTGAAATGGAAGCCAAGCATGAGGCTGACAACAAATCTCGGCTGGACCAAGCAGTAAAAGACGGCAAAATAACTCAAGAACAAGAAGATAAAATCATCGCTAAGCAGAAAGAACTGAAAGCCGAGCGAGATGCAAACAAGGAAGCGATCAAAAACAAGACCGAGGCAGAACGTAAAGCTGCTATGGAAGCTAAGAAGACCGAGCTAGAAAAGTGGGCCAAGGATAATAATGTCCCTATAGAATACCTACACCCTGGTGGCGGTCGTGGCATGGGAGGACCACACCAACACTAGAATTCTCACCCTCCACGAGATACAAGAACCGGCTATCACCCAGCCGGTTTTTTGTAAGTTAACTCACAGCGCTTCAGTATTTTCTCAGCTACAGTATATAGTGTACTTGTTATGAGAATATTAGTTGTAGAAGATGATCACAAGATAGCCGGAGCTATAAAAAGAGGACTAGAGCGACAGTCTTACGCTGTTGATGTCTGCTATGACGGCGACAGCGGGATGGACATGGCAGTCGACGAACCTTATGACCTCGTTATATTAGACCGTATGCTACCCGGCTCGTTTGATGGCATTGAGATCGTAAAAACCATGCGAGAAAAGAAGGTGCATACACCAGTACTGCTTTTGACCGCAAAAGACGGCGTACTAGAACGAGCTGCGGGGCTCAACAGCGGGGCAGATGATTATTTGATAAAGCCCTTCGCTTTTGTAGAGCTGATCGCTCGAGTTCGAGCCTTGTTACGACGCCCAAAAGAAACCTTGGACAACGTCTTAAAGTATAAAGACCTGTCGATCGATACAGAAAACTTTGCCGTAGAACGAAGTGGCACAATAATTGAGCTAACTCATCTTGAGTTTGCACTCCTAGAATTCTTTATGCGAAATAGCGAAAGAACGCTGAGCAAAGACCAGATAATCCAAAGCGTCTGGGACTATGATGCAGACGTACTGCCTAACACGGTCGAGGTATACGTAGGATATCTACGTAATAAAATCGACCGGCCATTTAAGAGCAAAGCAACGCTGATAAATACTAAGCGAGGCTTTGGCTACTACTTTGGAGAACCGCCGAGTGTTTCATAAAACCGTTGTTCGTCTAACGGCTTTCTACCTCGCTATCATAATGGCCATCAGCCTATTTTTTAGCCTTAATTTGTATAGTGTCTCGAGTAATGAAATTCGACGTACGGTCACAAAGCAGACGCAAGCTTTTGATAGGCGACCCGTAGACCCACTCATAGATGCAATCCGAGATGATTTGCGATCGCAACGAGATACGATTATTGACGATGCTAATGATAGACTAATTTTTCGCCTGTTTATGATAAATCTATTTATCTTGGCGGGTGGTGGGCTTCTTAGCTATGCTCTTGCTCGGCGAACCTTGCGGCCAATAGAGGAAGCCCACGAAGCACAGAGCCGCTTCGTAGCTGATGCTAGTCATGAGCTACGCACACCGATCACTGCCATGAAAGCTGAGTCAGAAGTTGCCCTGAGTGACCCAAAGCTCACGGCTACTCAAGCCAGAAAACAACTTGCAAGCAATGTAGAGGAGCTAGACAAATTAACCGCCCTTACAGACGGTCTCCTCAGGCTAGCTCGGCTTGATAATAACGGTGGCGATATAAAGTCGGTTAATTTAGATTCTCTTGTGCACGACAGCATTAGCAAAGTCTTGCCACTCGCAGAAGCTAAGAAAATTTTGATTAGCCCGAGTACTCCTGAAAACATAAAGCTAGAGGGAGACCAACAACTACTTACTGAGATGCTAATCACTCTTCTGGATAACGCTATCAAATACAGCCCAAATAAATCAGAAGTTACTGTTGGTGTCACTACTAATAAACAACAGGCAAAGATTGCAATTACCGACCAAGGGAAGGGAATTCGAGCAAGCGACATTCCACACATATTTGATCGGTTCTACAGAGCGGACAGTTCACGCACCAAGTCAGGCTCTAACGGCTACGGTCTTGGTCTGGCTATCGCCCAGAACATCGCTGAGTTGCACGGGGGAGACATCTCCGTAAAGAGCACACTCGGCAAGGGCAGCACCTTCATCATTTCGCTCCCGCTGGGCTAATCGGATATACTGGGGTTTATGACGCCAGACAAATTTACCCTTGGAGAGCATATGCTACCTGTTGGCGATGGCCATAAACTGCATGTTTATGACTGGGGAGCTAAAGAAGCAAAACTACCAATTATTTTTTTGCATGGCGGCCCAGGCGTAGAGATAAATGACAAGTATAAGCAACGCTACGAGCCGACTAAACAGCGTGTGATATTTTTTAGTCAGCGAGGCAGCGGACAGAGTACGCCTAAAGGTTCAATACAAAATAACACCACCAAAGAGTTGGTTGAAGATATAGAGAAAATTGCCAACTTCTTGAAGTTAGAAAAATTTATTATTACTGGCGGCTCCTGGGGTTCTTGTCTTGCCCTAGTGTACGCAATTAAATATCCAGATCGTATTCACACCATGGTGCTTGGTGGTATCTACACCAGCACCCAAGCAGAGAATGACTTTCTATTTAATGGGGGATACAAAGATTTTTTCCCGGACGTATGGGAAACCTTTCTTTCCCGGACGCCAAAAGAACACCACAAAAATCCTGCAAAATATCATTACATGACCGCCTCTGGCAAAGATAAAAAAGCAGCAAAAAAGTCTATCTACGCAATGGGCGAGGTAGAGCATGCACTGCTGTCGCTTGATGACCGTCATGCACCGTGCAACTTTGAAGAGTTTGATCCTGAAGCTATGAAAATTGAGATGCATTATACCGGCAACAACTGTTTTTTGCCGGAGGGCTACATTATGAAAAATGCTCACAAACTAACCATGCCGATCTGGCTAGTGCAAGGTCGCTACGACTCAGTCTGCCCACCAATTACAGCGTACGAACTAAACAAACGACTCCCCAACTCAGAGCTAATCTGGACCACCGCAGGGCACGCTAATGACCGAGCTAATTACGATGTAGCTAGAACTATATTACTTTCCTTGACACAATGAACTCTGAAATCGAACCAAGCATAGGTGCACAATTTGCAAAGAACGAAGCACGGATAATAGCAGGGTTGGTCAAAAATGGCTTCGGAGAATGCCGACAAGAGCTAGAAAAAGAACGTGCCGCAGAACGAAGAAATACTCCAAAACAACAGCCTTCTGTTTTAGAAGAAAACACCCCCCAAGAAATCCCAAAGCAATAGTGTGAAAAAGATTACACGAATCGTGTAAGAAACTTTATAGTCCATGTGCTTATAACTTTGTACGATGAGAGCGTATTGGTGAATTGAATGTGATTGGGGCATCAATACGGCCAAACTGGGTAGCGAGCACCCGTGTAGGTTCGAAGCTGGAATTATTATAGACCCAGCTCAAACGTGAACGATTCGAACCGAAAAGGTGCTTTAGCTTTTTGTTGAGATATCCGTGAACTGTAAGAATTATTACGAATTGTGAGACAACTTTACCGTATGATAAGGCAAAGTTTTTAATATGTTTTATGTAGAACTTCCCAAAATACGCAAAAGGCCAGAAGTCACGTTGGTGCATATACTACCAGCAATTATTATTTTTGCCGCTTTTATGGTTGTTACTCTTTGGTCATGGAACACAGCAAAACAGCGGTCCCGTGAAGACATAAACAGATCTCTTAACACTCGAGTGGAAGAGTCTGCTTCAACTATCGAGGAGCGAATGCGAGCTTACGAAGAGATTTTGCGAGCAGGCTCTGGTCTTTTCATGGCATCAGACCAAGTTGGTCTTGAAGAGTGGAAAAACTATGTCAATATATTCGACCTAAGAGACCGATACCAAGGCATCTTAGGTCTTGGCTACGTAGAAGTTATTAGACCAGGTCAGCTTGCTGGCCACCTAGAAGCCGTGCGTACTTTTCGGCCTGACTACACCATAACTCCAGAAGGAAATAGGGACAGATATACAAGTATCGTGTACTATGAACCATCCAGCCCAACTACAGTATTCGGCTATGACCAGCACACTGAATCTAATAGGGCCGGTGCTATGGACTTTGCAGAAAAGACAGGGCAGGTGAGCCTTACTCCGCTAGTCTATCCTGTAAACGACTACTCAAAAAGTCTTCCTAGCTTTTTTATGTACTACCCAATCTACACCAAAGATTCTAGCCCAACTACAGAACAAGGACGAGAAAATAATATTGCTGGATTTGTTTTTGCTCCTTTCCGGGTAATCCCTTTCTTTGAAGGTCTGCAGAACAAGGACGATACCTCGTTTGCCTATAGAGTTTCTACTGGCGAGAACAACGCAAATCAAAAAATGTATGAAACCGCCAACTTTGCAGAGATTGATAAACAGCCAAACAAACATTCCGCAAGTCGAACTATCGAGCTTTATAACCAAAAATGGCATATCGACTACGTTGCTAGGCCCGACATAGGAACCCCCGAACTTAGGCAACGGCCAACTGCTATTTTGATCTCTGGGTTTACTTTTAGTTTTATCATTGCTCTTTGCTTATATGCCGTCCTCGCTTCTAGAACCAAGGTGCTAGCTTACGACGAAGAGGCAAAAATTCAGGGCGCCAAGGACGAGTTGCTTGCGTTGGCGTCACATCAACTTCGAACACCAGCAACAGGGGTAAAGCAATACGTTGGCATGCTACGTGATGGGTTTGCTGGACCAGTATCTAAAGAACAAAAAGAATTGCTCAACAGAGCATATGAAAGCAACGAAAGGCAACTTAAAACTGTTAGCCAGATGCTTTCAGTTGCTCGCATAGATACTGACCGCTTGCATCTAGAACCGATTGATACAAATGTCTCTACTATGCTGAGTGATGTAATCGCAGAACAGAAGAAAACAATTGACGAAAAAAGACAAAAGATAACCCGCCATATTGCACGCAATGTTCATGCCGAGATTGATCGTCATAATTTCCGCATGGTGCTCGAAAACGTCATCAACAATGCTTCTAAATACACGCCAAATAAGGGAAAGATTTGGGTGTCTCTGACTGACGCAGGTGATAGCTTAACTATTGTTGTTCGAGATACAGGAGTAGGGATCACCAGAGATGATTTGCCGTTGCTCTTTAAAAAATTCGTCCGTATACCAAACAAGCTAACCAAAAAAGTATCAGGCAGTGGCCTTGGTTTATACCTGGCAAAAAATGTCGTAGAATCACATGCAGGCGAGATCACCTTAGAGGCCCACCAAGAAAAAGGATCGGTAGTCACAATTACCATACCTAAAAAACAGCCGTAAGAATTCTTACAGAATCAGCACCTTCATAACCGTAGACTGTAAAGATTAACATCACAGGGAGGACACGTGGCGAAGATACTCATAGCAGAGGATGAACACACACTAAACGAAGCGTATCAAATGATCTTGAAGAAGCAAGGTCACGAAGTGTACCCAGCATACGATGGGTTAGAGGCCCTCAAAATCGCCGCTAAACACCCCCCAGAATTAATCTTATTAGACCTTAGAATGCCCCGGCTTGGAGGCATAGAGTTTTTGAAGAAATACGACCCTGCCAAAAATCATCCGGACGTAAAAGTTATTATTTTCAGTAATCTAGATATGGAACGAGAGATCGACCAGGCCTATGACCTGGGTGCCCATAAATACATTCTAAAAGCCTGGGCCTCGCCCAAAGAGCTTGTCCGACTAGTCGACGAAATTCTTAGTCAGAATACCGCAACTTCACACCCTTAAAGCTGTCTTCGCCCATCATTTCTAATAATCCATCAACACGCACACTATATTGTTGATTCGAATAGTTTATAATTTTCTTTTTGCGAAGCTTGTTAATCTCTACGGCGACCGTCTCACGGGTAAGGCCTACTAGGCTCGCAATGTCTTGGTGTGTTAGTTTAATCTCAATATCGGTCCATTCTTTTTTAGAGTCGCCATATAAGCGACACAAATAATAGAGCGTATACAGTACCTTGTCGGCCGCCTTGGCCTGTTCAAGAGCACTTACACGGATAAGAGAGGCTGTATAGTCTGTCACATATCTATCAAGGAGCTTGCTCATAGCGTTATGATCACTTTCTAGAAAGTTTTTCATATCTGTGCGGCGAACTAATACCAGTTCGCATTCGCTTACGGCTTCATAAAAAAATACTGCTCCGACCGTTTTTTCGAACACCCATGATGGGGCCAAGATATCACCAGGTAAATGAAAATTGACTATCTGTTCTTCGCCTTGATGAGAGATGTTGAAGGATTTAGCTACTCCACTTTTTAGAATAAAAACAGACCGGGGAACTTCGCCTTGGTACAAAATAGTTGAACCAGGATTGTAAGTACGAACTTGGCCTTTTTTAAGCAGTGGGTTTAATGCATCTAGCATGAATAGCCTTCCTTGAGCTGTAAGTACATTGTATCTGATTTAACTGAAGCGGGTGTAATTTTTATTACATGACTCTTGTAATAAACTTCGCAGACAATCCTCAGGTACCCGGGCTACTATGAAAGAGCTAACGCAAGGAGGGTCCATGTACAAGCACATGACATCAAACGAACTAAATAATCGAATAGACAACTTTATGGCAAGAAAGACTAAACGACTTGAAGAACTTGAAGCCGACGGCATAGATATTGATGACCCTGGCGAACTAAAGGAATTCGATACGCACGGATGGTTTACGCAAGCTAATCACTCTGCAGTGTAGGGTATAGCTATATGTCGCTAATTACTTGGATAGTTTTTGGTGCGCTTGTAGGCTGGCTGGCCTCCATCGTAACTGGCAAGAACCACACTATGGGGCTACTCGCTAACGTAGCGATTGGGATTGTAGGAGCTATAGTCGGCGGCGCAATTGCAGGTATGATTGGGCTCGAAGGAGTCAGTGGATTTAACTTCTCCAGCTTTGCTATTGCTATGGCTGGTTCTATCTTACTAATTGCTGTTATCAACCTCTTCGAAAGAGGTACGGACGTTAACTAATAGGAGGGTAAACGCATGTATTACGCATACAATCAGCGGCCATACAAAAGGCACAAGATCCATATGCAACCAGCAGATGCAAATTCTGTCATACGCATTATGGGTGATGAGTAAATCACACTAACAAAATACCTCACATGATATAAACAAGAGCGTTTTCGACTAGGAGAACGCTCTTTTGTTGTAAATAAGTACTGGCAGGCGTAGTATAAAGGTATCGCTTAATCAAAAAATTATGAGCGAAAAAATATCAATACAAGAAACCCTACCACACCAAATAAACACCTCGCCCGAACTTAGAATAAACGACCTGATAGACGGACGCTTTGCTGTCTTACCCAAACCACAACATCTTATTACGCATCGAGAACGAGAATCAAAAGAGTATAGTGTGCCCATAGCCATGACGGGGCTTTCTCATGTATACCTAGCTCAAGACATAAGAACCCAAGACGATGTAGCAGTGAAGCTACACCATAACAACGACGAGCTCTCCCTGGCTCGCCAAAACAGAGAGAGGGTAATGGCCCAAAAACTTGTACACGCCAATATTATCCCTATGGTGGCTACAGGAGTGCACATCTTTGAAGATGGGCAAGAAAGTCCTTACATTGCAACCAGATACGCTCCGGAGGGTGACCTTCGACGAGAACGGGTTGTTAACGAAGAAAGTGCATACCGAGTTATTCAGTTTATGGGAGAAGCCGCTCTGGCACTCGACTATCTGCACAAAAACGGCATAGTACATCGAGACGTAAAACCAGCAAACATCGTACACGATAAAGAACACGCTTACCTTGGTGATTTTGGCACTGCAGACGTAATTCACTTGCAAAATGATACCGAGCCACTTATTCATACTCCTCTATCGGAAGAGGTTAGCAGAGTAGACCAAATGCAACAGAACACTAGAGTAGGCGTGCTTATTGGTACGCCCGCATACATGTCTCCACAGCGTGCACAAGGAGAAGCCGCTACGCCAGAAGATGACGTATTTGCTTGGGGAGCCAGTGCGTTTCAAGAACTAGCAAACCAATCTGCTTTTAAGCACAAAACCGAAAATACTATCGGCATGTTGCCATATTTTGGTGCAGGCAAACCAATCAGCCCAGATCACGTGCCAGCTTTCGTACCAAAAGATGTAGTCGATACTGTATACGCAGCAATTGCAGAACAGCCAGAAGATCGCCCTCGTATTGATGAGCTCGCTCGCTTAGCTGTTGCCGCATAGGAGTGCTATGCTAAGAGCATAAGCAAGGATAGTATTATGGCAGATGAAAAATGGAATTTTGATGGGCTTAAAGCCATCTATATCAATGCAACACTAAAACCCTCTCCGCAGACCAGCAACACCGACAAATTGATCGACATTAGTCGAAAGATTATGGAAAAGCATGGGGTAGCTACTGAGCTTATCCGAGCTGTAGATCACGACATTGCGCCTGGGGTTTATCCGGATATGACACAGCATGGATTTAAAAGCGATGAATGGCCAGCTCTCCAGCAAAAGGTCATGGATGCTGATATTTTGATATTAGCAGGGCCAATCTGGCTAGGCGATAACAGTAGTGAAATGAAAAAGGTTATCGAACGTCTGTATGCCAACTCTAGCAATCTTAACTCCGAAGGACAGTATGCCTACTACGGCAAGGTGGGTGGGTGCTTAATCACTGGCAACGAAGATGGCATTAAACACTGCGCTATGAACATTCTTTATAGCTTGCAACACCTCGGCTACAGCATTCCCCCGCAAGCCGACGCTGGTTGGGTAGGAGAGGCTGGTCCAGGACCCAGCTACGGCGAAAAACAAGAAGACGGCTCTGTTATTGGCTTCGACAACGATTTTACCAATCGCAATACGACATTTATGACTTGGAACGTTATGCATTTGGCCAAACTGCTTAAAGACCAAGGCGGCTTTCCTGCACAGGGCAACCAACGAAGCAAATGGGACGCTGGCGCTCGTTTTGATTTTGAAAACCCTGAGTACCGCTAGCCCTATACAACCCCTGTACCTGGCTGATATAGTAATAGGCAAATATTAATTACTAGAGGGTACTCGTTTTATGGCAAAATCTGTATTTGCAAAATTTAGAAAAAAGAAAACCAATAAAGAGGGGAAGCCGGCGGCGCAGCGGCTCAGCCTATTTTTCTTTGACAGAACTCGATTTACAGCCCTTTTATGGGTAGCGTTGATCCTATTTGGAGCCCTAAGCTACACTACCTTCCTTAAAAGAGAAGGCTTCCCAAGCGTACAGACACCATATGCCTTTGCCCAAGGCACCTACCTAGTCAACGATGCCACCCGAGTAGACAATGAAGTTTCTAAACCCCTCAGTGACTTTTTGCTCAAACAAGACGGTGTAAAACTCGTTCAATCTCAAAGCTTCGATAACTTTTACACCGTAGTTATATCCTATGAAGAAGGCGTAAATGCCGAAACAAAGAGCGTGGCCCTAAAACAGGAAATTACAGATAAAAAGATCCTACCTGAAAACGCTCAAACCAAAGTAGAAGCCTATAAATTTGGTTTTACCCCTCGTGGTGACAGCATGGTGGTGGCTTTCTACGGCCATGAAAACCAAACCACAGCCGAGCTAACACCGAAAGCCCGTGAAGCTGCAGAGTTTCTAAAATCTCAAAACCTTAGCTTGGTGCAAGATGTATCTGTTATTGATCCGTTCGAGACAGCCACAAACCCTATAACCGGACAGAGCGAGACAACACAAAAGAGCTTCGACAGCTACGGCAAACGAGAAAACAGCCAGAATCAATTTCATAATTCTGTAAGTATTGGCGTAGTCGCTAAGAAGGGTGCAGACAACTTAGAGCTTGATAAGCAAGTTCGGGCAGCCCTGGATAAACTACACGAAAAATCAGAGTTCAAAGAGTACCACGCTGTGGTGAGTGCTAGCTTTGCGCCGCAAATTAACGATCAGATTAATGAGCTTCAAAAGTCATTGCTTGAAGGTCTAATAGCAGTGCTCATCGTTGGTTCAATCGTAATTGCCATCCGGGCTTCACTGATCACGGTTATCGCCATGATCACTGTGATTGCTATCGTCAATGCCATCTTGTTCATTACCGGCTACTCACTAAACACCATTACTTTGTTCGCTCTCATCCTTGGCTTATCACTGATTGTAGACGACACCATTATTATGGTTGAAGCAATCGATGCCCAGAGGAAAAAACAAAAGACGCCGAGACAAGTGGTGTCCGTGGCCACTCGCAAAATTAGCCGAGCCATGGTTGCTGCAACGTCAACTGCAGCACTAAGCTTTGCGCCACTACTATTTGTAAGTGGTATCTTGGGTAGCTTTATCCGTTCGATCCCAATTACTATTATCTCGGCGCTTATTACGAGCTTGTTCGTAGCCCTGATTTTCATTCCGTTCTTTGCTAAGTTTATTCTGCTCCGAAAAGGGCAGTTGGGCGAAAAGAACGTTAAAGAGTTTTCTGCCGGCTTCGAAGCTGCAGTAGCCCGATTTGTATCTGCACCAATGATGTGGGCAAAAGGTTCTAGTAAGAAACTCATTAGTGTTGGGGTAGTGGCCGTATTTATCGGTATTGGATTTATCGCAGCCAGTGGATTCATCATGCAAAAAGTGACCTTTAACATCTTCCCACCAAGCAAAGACTCAAACCAATTGATGGTAACACTCAAGTTTGCGCCAGACACCACTATCGAACAAGCTGAATCTACTACAGATAAAGCTAACCAGATTCTTGGTGACACTATTGGCTCTAACTTTGTGCAAACAGCCTACTACGGGCAGGGTACTGTCGAGAGCGCTATTGCATACATCGACATCACCAAATACACCGAACGTGATATCCGTGCCCCGCAGATTGTCGAGAACATCAACAGTGCATTCAGCGGATTCCAGGGCGCCAAGGTTGATGCCAACCAAGCAGACGTTGGACCACCAGCAGCTGCATTCTCTGCACGAATTGATTCATCCCAAAATCGAGATGCCGCAATTAAGCTCGCCAACGATATGGCAGCCAGCCTTAACAAGGCACAGATAAAGCGAATTGACGGGTCAACCGTAAAGATAAAGAGTGTAAGCGTAACCAACCCAAGCATCCACACTCGAGAAAATAACAAGCCATACATTGAAGTAACGGCAACGTTTGTGGACACAGACACGACTACGCTTGTTACATTGGCTCAACAGTCAATCGAAAAAGACTATCCAAAAGACAAGATTGCAAGTTACGGTCTCGACAAAAATGCACTTAGCTTTAACTTTGGCCAAGAAGATGAAAATCAAGACAGCTTTAAGACACTAGCAATGGCGTTCCCAATTTTGCTCTGTGTGATCTTCGTACTACTCGCATTCCAGTTCGGTAGCTTACTACAGCCACTGCTCATCTTTATGGCAATTCCATTTAGCTTATTCGGCATCACGCTTGGGCTATTCATTACAGACAACCCATTCAGCTTCTTTGCGATGCTTGGTTTCTTTGCACTCATTGGTCTCTCCATTAAGAACACCATCCTGCTAACCGACTATGCCAACCAAGCTAGAAAAGCTGGAATGGGCCCGGTAGATGCTGCCCACGAGGCTTTAGCGGAGAGGTTTCGTCCATTGATTGCAACCAGCCTGACAGCAGTGTTCTCATTGATCCCGCTAGCTATAACCAGCCCATTCTGGGAAGGTTTGGCAGTAGTGCTCATTGGCGGGCTGCTTTCAAGCACCTTCTTAGTCATCGTGATCTTCCCGTACTACTATCTTGCGAGTGAATTCCTTCGCTCTAAAGTTTCCCGAAAAGGTGGCCTGAGCTGGATAACTCTTACAGTGATCCTAATTGTTTTACTTAGCAAGATTGCGGCTCCAGCTGCACTTGCCGCACCGATCCTAGCAGCCATACTGCTAATTGGCGGTAAAAAACTCAAAAACTTTCGGGGCTAGAACTAAGCCTGTCGGCTAGCGAAATCGCTAATCTTCTTTGCAATTTCAATTAGCGAGGGGCTGCCGCCGGGCATATTTGTTAAGCCTCTTTGAGATAAAAAGGGCTCGCCGATAACTCCATACACGGCTCCTTGCCCATAAGATGCCTTGGGGTCATCCCATAAACGACCGTCCTGAGACACCGCCAAATTCACATAATACGTCTTTGAGAAGTCTCGGCCACCACTGGTTCTTGTAAAAACACCCGGTACAATTATTCCCCCTATAACTTCTGCGACTTTGTATCTTTCTGCAGGGGTCCCATTATTTTCATATATACCGTACGATCTGTATCTATCGCTGTCGTTACCAGTTGAATATTCATGCAGAGTCATAGAATTGGACGGAATAAATTCTCTAAAAAACTTCTTTCTTGGATTGTATTTTGCAGGTTTTAAAACTTCCAAAAATAGTTCCTTGCTGCCAAAATCAAGCTTCTCAACAGCAGAAGATATTTCTTGGACACCTTGTTTCTTCACTTCTGCTGCTCGCTCTCTGGCTGCAGCAGCCTGCTGGCTATCAATCCTTTTTTGTTCTGCAATTCGGTGTGACGGGGGTTTGTATGTCATATAAAATTCCTATACTCTACTTTCTAGTTCCTGTACTATTTTGTTCAAGGTTGCGCCTTTCGGTATATGGCTTAGACCGCCTCGTGTCAAAAACGGAGCTCCAGTAATACCGTAAATATCCTCAGCGCCGAAGGACTTGAAGACACCACCACTCCACAAGCGTCCGTCGCTAGCCACGACAAGTGGTGCAGTATAGTCTGGTAGGTCCCCACCAATATCTTTCTTAAAGAAAAAATTGGACACAACAAGGCCACCCATAACTTCCGCAACTTCGTATTGTTTGGGTGTATAAGCCTCGATAAACCCTACTCCACCTTTGTTATATGTTGTTTTGCGGGGGGTCGGTTTATCTGGTACACCACGGGTATACTCAGATAGATCAAAAGTAGCTGACGGGGATGGACGAGACAAAAAGAAGCTTGCAATCTTGCCTCTTTTTTCAACCTTTACTTCCTCTAAGACTTCGATGACTGAGGTCATTTGATTTTCCCCAAGAACATCAATAGCAGAAAAGATTCGCTGAACCTGCACTTCTTGTTCTTCGGCTAATCTTTGGCTATCTTCCTTAGCTCGAATCTTTTGAGCCTCATTTTCAGAACGAATTCTCTCGTGTGGTGGGGTGTACTCCATAATAATGCATTTATATCATATTTTGTACGTAATTACTAGTGTCGAATCTTCTTTCTACCTAAAGTGTTATACTTGCCAACAGAAAATCTGGAGGTACGCTATGAAGTCTTCTGATCCAAGTTTGCTTAAAATATCAAAAAATAAAGAGGTGAGTGATCTCTCGTTCCTGAACCAACCTGCACCTGTGGTGGCGCCTCTGTTGCTAGGTTGTGTGTTGGAACGTGAAATTAACGGCAAAAAACTGCGAGCACAGATTGTAGAAACAGAAGCTTACGACCAGAACGATGTTGCTAGCCATAGCTACAGAGGCGAAACGCCTCGAACAAAAGTCATGTTCGGCCCGGCAGGCTATTTATACGTTTACTTTACCTACGGCATGCACTATTGCTGCAATATAGTTGTAGGCAAAGAAGGTGAGGGTGCAGCCGTGCTCATTCGAGCCGTTGAACCACTACTCGGAGAAGATATACTGTCTCAAAACAGAAACAACAAAACCGGCAGAGAAATAACCAACGGGCCAGCCAAACTGTGCCAGGCCCTTATGATTGATAAAGCCCTCAATGGTCACGACCTTCGAAAACCACCTCTAAAGCTCGTGCCTGCATCTCCAATTGAGAAATCTCAGGTTATTCAAACTACTCGTATCGGTATAAGTCGGGGCAAAGACCTGCCATGGCGGTTCTATATCAAAAATAATCCGTATGTTTCTGTAAAAGCATAATTTGACAAATACTGTCCGCCACTCTAAAGTTTATTGATTATGCCACTAGAGATAAAGGTCGAGATGACTACCGGAGTATTTGAGTTCCCAGACATCAGGCCTGGGGATCATCCAGAAAGCCTCACCGATCATATAACTGATAACATACTGGTTATACAGTGTGATGACGATGACAGAGGTGGAGCAGTAAGGATAGTTGGCGAGAAAGTTGAACATGAAAATGAGCACGATCCAGAAACGATTCAGGCAAGAAAAATACTCAACACAATATATCTAAAAGAAGGCGAAAAGCACATCGATTTTATTGGAATGAGCCCCTTTGAACTTTCCGAGATTGCTCAGCTAGTAGTGCAGCATAAACCAGGAAAGTAAATATTATTACTCGTGGTGGTACTTCCCGCCAGAGAGAATACTATAACTTCTATATAGCTGCTCAACTAAAATCAGTCTCACTAACTGGTGAGGGAATACTAGACCAGACAGACTAAGAACACTGCCCGCTCGAGCCTTAACTTCGTCGGTAACACCATACGCTCCACCGACGATAAATACCAAACGTTTTACGGATTGGTTTTGGGCTGAATCTATAACATCAGCTAGCTGTTGATTCGTAACCTTTGAACCTGTTTCGTCTAACAAAACTACTGCGTCATCTGTGGTAAGTTTACTTAGAATTGCCAACGATTCTGTGTTGATGTCAGAGGAGGGAACTAGCTGCCAATCCAGTTTGCAGTAGTGCTTTAAACGGTTCTCGTAGTGAGCTAGGGCATCTGCAAAAAGTGCATCATGCTTTTTGCCGACACTAATAACCGTGATGCTAAGCACAGCTACTGCCCACTTCGTAGCGCTTCAATGGGATCTTTTCGAGCTGCCTTAACAGCTGGTGCCGTACCAAAGATAATGCCCACAAGCACCGAGACAAGCACCGAGGCTACCACTGGCTGCCAGGTAATAACTGGCTGCATATTTGTTAAAACTCGCAAAACAATATTTATAAGTCCGGCTACACCAAGCCCAATAAAGGCGCCCCAGAGCGACAGCACTGCTGCTTCCATCAAGAACTGGACTCGAATCTGCTGGTTTGAAGCACCTACAGCTTTCCTAATACCGATCTCTCGGGTTCGCTCGGTCACAGATACTAGCATGATATTCATAATGCTCACACCACCAATCAGTAGCGAGATAATCGCTAGAGCTCCAGTGAGAGCTGTTATGGTACCTACCAGATTATTGGCAAACAATACGTTGTCGCTCGACTTGATAACACTAAAGTCTTGTAGGTTACCGTGCTCTTTCTGAACAGCCGATACAATCCCTGCAGCAACTTGCTTTGTTTTATCTGGGTTAGAAACCTTAGCCATGATTTCGTAATAGTTTCCACTGCCGCCAGTTAAGATCTTGCCCATCTGAGAGGGGATTAATACTGCGTTATTAAAGTTCGAATCGGTTGAGAGTGGGCCGGGCTGGGATTTTTCCAAAACACCTCGCACTACAAAGTCTTGGTCACGAATTTTTATAGTTTTACCGATTGGTATAGCTTCCTGAAATAGTTGTTCGGCAACATGCGGCCCAATAATCGCAACCTTTTTATTCGGGCTATCATCTTCAAAGAACACACCAAATTCTACCTTCGCCCCAGCGAGCTCAGGCATTTTCCCTGTGGTACCAATCACCACTGCGCCACTATATGAACGATCCTGATAACTTGGCGCTGCGCTAATCACAGCCAAAGGAACGACTTCGCTTACACCATCAACTTTTCGGGTAGCCGAAACATCATTATCACTCAACACAGTAGAACCAGTTGGAGCCGAACTGAGCGCATTAAGAGGAGACCCGGCTTGAGTACCAGGCTTTATAACCACTATGTCGCCGCCCTGGCGATGTGCTTCGTGCAAGATCTGATTTTTTACCCCTTCACCTAGGCTAGCAATAGTTACCACGCTGACAACACCAACAATCACCCCAACTAATGTCAGGAAGCTACTCATCCGACGAGAGCGCACAGAGGCTAGAGCAATTCGGTAATTTTCTCGAAATAAAGTAACCGACATACCCTAACTCTTCTTCTTTCTTGATGATTTAGCTTTTGGTCGCTTCGGTAGTTTAGACTTGGTCTTCTTTGGGTTCTTACTCTTCTTTTTGACCGGTTTTGGTTCGTCTTTAGGCTCCATACTCATAAGTGCTGACACGCCGGCTAGATCCGCTTCTTCGCTCGTCTCACCTCTAAAGAGCGTGGTTTTTTCTTCGGAATCTTTAGCAACTTCACCTAGCCGTTTTTGCTCATCGTAAGCGATCATGCCGTCATGCATATACAAGATTCGTGTCGCATAGCGAGTTAGCTCTGGGTTATGCGTCACCATTAAGACCGTGTTACCACCTTTATGGATTTCACTGATCAATTCCATAACTAGGCGGGAAGATGCACTGTCCAGGTTGCCAGTTGGCTCATCGGCAATAATAATAGTTGGGTCATTTACAAGTGCTCTGGCAATAGCAGCCCGCTGCACTTGGCCACCACTCAACTGATTTGGCAAATAGTATGCTCGGTCGCCCAATCCAACACGCTCCAACATATCTCGAGCAATTCTCATTCGGCGCATACGGGCTCGTCCTCGGTAAGACAAGGGAAGAGCCACATTCTCGAGCACATTCATTCTAGACAGCAGATTAGAAGACTGGAATACAAAACCAATTTTATCCCGACGAGCTTTAGCTCGAGCACCAGATTTGAGGCGCTCTACCATCCGCCCATCGAGGGTATACACGCCGTGTGTCGGGTGATCTAGCATGCCGATAATATTGAGTAGGGTAGACTTCCCAGAACCACTAGGACCCATGATAGCTACAAACTCGCCCTTTTCAATACTAAGAGAGACTTCTTCAAGCGCTACTGTGGTAGCGTCTCCGAAGCCGTACAGTTTGCTGACGTCTTTGAGTTTAATTACAGCCATATCTACCTCTAGTGTAACTCCTTGACTAAATCGCCTGCAAGGTGTTTGTGTAGTAATTTTTATATAGATAAGCACTATACGAGCAATCGTGGCGTGTTAGAATTACTTCGGCGAGGAGAGGTGTCCGAGTGGTTGAAGGAGCACGCTTGGAAAGCGTGTATGCGCAGCAATGCGTATCGAGGGTTCGAATCCCTCTCTCTCCGCCAAATAAATCAGGTTTTTATTCTATTATTTCTTGTTCACGAAGAATATTAAGCGCATTGCGTATATCTATCCTACTGATTTTCCCGCTGCTCTTCACTTGCCCTTCGATAATGGCTTTTATACTAACAGTCATAGATGTACCACCGGCCGTGTCTATAAGTGCTTTGTGGATCAACGGCGCCAAAGCACGAGAAACTACTTCCGCTTTCTTAGATTGCATAAGTGTACTGTAATAGCTCTCATGGATACTCTGGCCTGTCTTACCGTGCTCCAAAAAATAAGGCTGGTGTGCGACAACATCTTTTTCAAGTTCACTGGCCGAACTTAAGCCTGTATTTAATGCTAGTCCTATCAGTTCTTTGGCAAGTTCAGATCTTTGAACTAATTCAAAGTAGTTATATGCGGCTCTTTTTCGATCAGCTCTACTATCTTTTTTTAAAGATTTTAGGGCTCTCATTTCTATTTCTCTTACTCTTTCTCTGGTTAAACCTAACTCTGAGCCTACTTGGTCTAGCGTCAGTGGAGAAGTCTGGCCCATCCCATAACGCATTTTTAAAACTTTTTGCTCTATATCTGGGAGCAAACTAAAAGGCTTAAGGAGCAGTTCAGTATCAAGAACATCACTCACTAACTCATCGACTGGTGTTTCTGTTCGAGAAGACTCCTCACTCACATCTTCTATAGGGATCGCCAGCGAAGGATCGCTAAAATTTTTAGATTTTCTATCACCAAATACATGTGGGGCCATAGATCCGCTCAATAATGCAGAGCTCTTGATCATTTCGGTGATAGCAGTACGACCACGACCATTTAAATGGCCAAGATACGTTTCCTTATCTGCAGATGGGTAACCTTCGCTCATCGCTTCCAGGTATCCCTCGTATGCCGACATAAAATAATCTTCAATTGTTAAACCATTCTGTTCCGGATAGATCTTTGCTAGATTGAACATCTTGTGCAAGCAAGCATCTAATACTCTCTCCTTTAATCTTTCGTCGCCATTCTGAATGCGGGCAGCATAATACTTCCACTGCGATTCTTCAAGAGCCCTAAATTCACCAGTATTTCTGCTGTCCACAGCAGGAATATTAAGTCTTGCACGTAAAGCAGCTGTCTCCTCGGTCTCAACTTTTTCCTGTTTCAACGGCTTTACTTTTATTCTATTTTGCGCCACACGAATGATTTCTTCACAGCGCTTTGCTTCTTCAGACATATTAAACCGAAAAGCCAGCTGACTCTTTTGTATAAAGCTGGTTGTAGACTGCGAGGCACTCTCACCACGGTAACTTGATATACGACCTATAAGATCATGTATTCTGCTCAGTCGAGCAAAACTACCTACGTAGTCCAATACCTTTACCTCATCTTTACCCTCTGCTTTTCGCAAGCCTCGTCCAAGCTGTTGTAGCCAGATGGTTTCTGATTCTGTCTGTCGAAGAAATACTACCGAGTTAATCTCAGGTAGATCTATACCCTCATCAAACATGCCCACGGTAACTACCATGGGTGTTTCGCCACTACGAAACTTCTGGATTCGATTCTTAACTTCATCTGGGTCAAGCTTCGAATGGATAGACGATACCTCTCCTGGATACATTTCGGCAAACTTCTCAGCATTTGCGATAGTAGAGCAAAATACTGCAGTTCTTGGATTCTCAATCTCGCTCAACTCCTCTGAAATAGAGTCGATAATTTCTTCATCACTTTTGGGTACAAATATCTGTTCATCAAGCTTATTAATGTCAAGCTTTACTCCCTCGGCCTTCAGCTGTGGGAGTGTTTTTACATGGTCAGTTAAGATTTTGTAATTAACTGGTGTAACATAACCCTCAGCTATGGCTCGGTCGAGCGGCAAAGAGAACAGCTCCGGACCAACAATATCTTCAATTAACTGATTGTCTCGTCTACGAGGCGTGGCTGTCATAGCTGTTAGAAATTTGGGATTAAAATATTCAATCACCGGACGATAAGTTTCTGCAGCAGAATGATGACCCTCATCTATAGCAATGTAATCAAACTCGTCTGGGTCAAATGCTTCATAAGCTTGTCCGCCGCCAAGCTTGCGAGTCATTGTTTGGAACGTGGCATACACCACATCTCCATTATCTTCAAACTCGCCCCCAAACATATAGCTGTGAGAATTACTATCTCCAAGGACTTTCTCGAATTCGTTGTGTGCTTGACGGAGTATCTCTCCGTTGTGGCATAGGTATAACACACGTTCTGTTTCACCGGCTTCGATCTTTCGAGCTACATCTTCTGCAACAACTCTGGTTTTACCAGTACCAGTAGCCATGTGGAGATACCCACGGGTAATACCATTATCGTGAGCATCTTGAATTGCCACTTTAGCTTCCTGCTGGCCTTGCCACAGTTCCTGGGTTTTGGCACTTCTCTCAAAGCCCTGTTCCACCTCTGGATTTATCATAGATCACATTATAGCATATTTCGTCAATTTTATCAAATACTTATGCTTGCTTCTCACCTGAACGAGAGTACAATCTTAAAAACCATGAGAAGCAAAGAAATTATTGCGTGTAGCTTAGTTGGTATTTCTCTTTTTGGGGCAGGTTGTGGGGGACCCTCCAAAGAATCTGTAGAGAGAAAAGAAGAAGCAAAGCGTCAAGCCACTGAAAATAAGCTAAAAGCAGTATTAGACCCAGCTATGGCTGAAGTCGGCAAGCGAGCCGCTACGTTTGCAAGAGAAAACCCAGAAGAATTCACATGGTACAAAGATTACGACGACCAATGGAAATTTAGCATTTCCGATGAAGCCGACCAGCACACAGTGGATCTATCCCTAAGAAAAGGGGTGAGTCGATCAAGCATAGCCCCAGGCGACGTAGAGTATGTCTACATAAAAAATGAGGAGCACAAAACAAACGATTATATACCCTCGTACGACGTTATCTCCGAAATTAGGATAGAAACGGAAGACACCATAGACGCCCCGTGCGGGAAGGGCCTCCAGGCATCAGCAGGCTATACATACATCTCGCAAGACACAGGAGAAGAATCTGCGGCCTTTATTACTGCCGATCGATGTCAGGGAGACTCAGTAAAACTAGGTCTAAGCGAAACAGCCAGCTCGACTCTAGCAGCAAAAGTTATTGTCGATTACATGAATAGGGAATTAAGCGACGCATTATCCCAAATCAAGTAATCCACATACAACCACGCTTATGCTTGCTCTAGGTCTAAATGAGGCGTAAGCTTCTATAATTATTATGACTGACCCAGAAGCGTTGCGAGAAAATTTTGAAGAGGTACAGAGCACCCCAGAAGCAGTACTTTATTCTGCCCCCACAGAAGCTGCTCCAGAAGATATGGAGCATGAACTAGCCATACCTTCTGACGTAGATCCTGAAGCTCTAAAATTTATACTAGATAAGGCAGATACTCTCTCCGGCAAATTTATTGAGAGGGGAGACATGGGACAAGATGACTGTGCCACCGAGCTTGCCATTGTAGGGATTGGGCGTCTCTCAGAATACGACCCAGAAAAGGGAAGCATAGCTGCCTTTGTTGGCAAGAGAATGGATGGGGCCTTTCTGGACATATTAAGAAACAACTATATAAAAGACGGTCAGCCAAGAAGCGCCTATAACAAGCTAAAAAAACTCAAAGAAGGAACCCCTGAATACAAAGACATGACGCACGATCTCGTAGGAAAGGGTGTAAACATACACCCTATTGTGTCTCTAGACCAACCTTTGTACGATAGCGCTGAAGTTACAACTCGATTAGACAAGATTGCAAGCTCTAGAAAAGAAATTGATCCAGAGACAGCCGACAGCAAAGAGCTGCAAGAACTAATTTATGACTGTAAAGACCTATCAAAACGAGAGCAAGACATAGCTCTCAAGTATCTGGTTGGCGGTATGAACCTGCGAGAAATTGGAGATGACTATGGTGTTACTGAATCTAGAATAAGCCAACTCTGGGGGAAAACCCTGGAAAAAATAAAAGTACACCTTGCCGTTTCCGGATCGATACAAACCTCACCGCAAGAGAAGGTCTATAATTGGATGGGCTCACTAAAAGACCACGAACTACTCCATGACACAGATATACGGTTTGCCCAAAACCAGTTATCAAATCTCTTTATCCATTACGACACGACGGAAGAGGGAACAGAAACTATATTTACGCTAACTATTAAAAATTATGATGAGGGAAAGACCAGTCTCTTGAAAGCTCATGGCCTCCTCGATCAGTTTAGCGATGTTAGTATCTACGAGCTCGAAGGCAAGTATGCGATTCGTCTTGTTTTGCCAGAAAAACTTACCGAGCCGGTTGACCTACAGACTGTTGCAAGTATCGATCATATGCTAAATTTCCACAGTATCCGTCAAAATAAAAAACCCACACACGGAGAGGCCCTAGACCGATACCATAAACCAACTTCTCAGTGGCTAGCTGACAATTTATCACCCAAGACCTTCGAGGTGATTTCCAGCTTAGCAAGCAGCAATCAGCGTATTGCCAAAAATATGACTATAAGTGAGTCAACAGTTAGAACGCATATTCACAATGCATCGAATGCTACAGGACTTACCTCTGATCAATTGTGCCTAGTAATGTACGAGGTGGGGTTATTGGACTTCGACAAAGAGATAGACGCAGCAATTGCACAGAGTGAATTTACAGAGCTCAGCCCATTGCATGAAAAATGCCTGCAGCTGACTGCGGATGGCTTGACCTATGAAGAAGTAGCCTCTAAAACGCCTGTTACAACCAATGCCGTACGGACGCAGCTCCACGAAGTTTATGGCAAGCTTCTAAAAGGTGAGCCAGCCGATAGCAGAGCCGCATGCTTGGTGGCATATGCAAATGGGAAGATAGAAATGCCCCAAAAAGTAGTCCAGTTCATGAAATCCGCACTTAACGATGTTGCACGAGATTCTCTTGCGGAGCTTGTTAAAGATTAGCCTCTCCTAGCCGGTGTATAATTACTAAGATATGAGCAGGAAGCCAACCTTAGTTGCGGTAGGAGTTTTGAAGGTCGACGACAAGTTGGCTCTTATCAAGTTTAAGCGCAACGTACTTACAGGATACTGGGGCTTGCCTGGCGGCAAGATTGACGCAGGCGAGTCGGTACCTGAAGCTGTCGAAAGGGAACTATTTGAGGAGCTCGGACTTACCGTAAAATTTGACGAATTCTTAGGGGTTTTAGACGAAGAGATTATGACAAAAAGCGGGCCGGAACATTTTATGATGTTTATCTGCAGCGTCACGCCAACAACCAAATTTAACCTTAAAAGCATCGACCACGACGAAGGCACCGTAGACTGGTTCACCGAGAAAGAGATTAGAGGCAAAAAAGTTCCGATTGTGCCAAGTGACTACCAGGTGATTACCCGGGTAGCACTGGGTAAAGAACGTGGATATTTCTACAGCCAGCTCGACATGACTAGCAAGCCACCCAAGCTAACTGCTTTTAAGCCCTAGGCTCAAGGGGCGGTAAAATCCCGGACTTCTCAAGCTCGTTCATAAGTGTGCTCACTGACATATTCCTAATCTGGTACATCTCAGTACTCATATCCCGGCTTGTTTCTGATCGCTGCATGTTAAACATCGTAAGGCCCTCATCACTTGCTGGCACATTATCGTCCTTATAGTCGCAAGCGTTGCAAGCCAAAGAAATCATCCACTCATCCCCATATCGCTCAATTGGTTTTCCGATCTGATAATCTAGAAAATTGCCCTCGCAACAAGGGCAGTAGTCGAGACGCTCAACATTACTCTGGTCGTTCTTTGGGTCAAAAGACTCACTCATTCTTTATATTATAACACAAAAGTCAACTGTTTTCAATTTGCAGTCTGAGCGTCTTGGAGTTCTTGGGCACCGTTTATCAACTGCTGAGTCTGGGCAGAATCTTGAGCCTTTTTCTGATCGGACCCTCCCGACATAAACATAAAAGAGAGAATGGTGAGGACAACACTTATAGCAATATAGACTAGCCATTTTTTGGAAATAAAATGCTCGGTTTTGGGCTGACTAGACTGCGCCATTTTATAGTCAAGCAAAGCCTGCGCCGCCAAAGCTTCTGCATATTTTTTGTCTTTGTTTGAAGATATCTTTGAGGCATGCGGTTTCTCATAATTTACGCTATCTTGTTGTGGAGGCATGCACCTATTTTAACACTCCTGCTTATGCTTGCTATTTGTAAGTTCCAGGAGTATATTGTGCAGCATGTCTAAAAAAGTAACGGCTCACCCCAATAACCCAGAGTTACTAATCCCAAGTGGAACGCTCACTTTCGATGCAGACAGAGACGGTGTACCGTATGGACTATCTTTCAGGAAGGAAGAAATCGAGAATGCACAAGCTCTGGAGGCCGTTCCATATGGGGAAGGTAGCTTTGCAGCCCCAACGCAACCAATGCCTGAGCACATCGAAAGTCTCGTTGAATCTGCACAAGATAAGATAGGTGGAGGCTTACTTGCGGTAGACGAGGGTCACGATGAACTTACAGTACGCTGGGGGTTTGGAGCAATTAATAAACATACCGATAAAGAAATTGGCGACTTCATTAAAGACGGGCTGAGGGAAGGACCTCCGAGATTTGCAAATTTTTCAGATCAAATCCGTGCAAAAGTACAACTAGATACACCCATATATAAAAAGAACGCTGTGGTAGCCAACCTAGTTGCAGATCTAGTAGCCTCTCAATATGTTTTTGGGTTGCCTCAGGAAAAGTATGACCCACAGCATACAGCCCCTGGACGAATTTTGTCATTCACAAGTGCATATGGCGTGCCTGATGTAGCAGTACGAGAATCTTTTGCTAGCTGGATCAACGAATCACCAGAAGAAGAGAGAGTAGGGATAGTTAGAAGTATTACTAATTATATCCGCAGTATCGATGGAAATTACAGCGGAGACGATAAAGAACCTTTCTTTGTAAGCAACATGGAAATCGGGCAATATGGCCGAATCTTCTTTACAGGAAGCTGCACGTACCTAGGCAGTTTCCCAGATTATGAAATTGCCGACAGAATAGCGAAAGGCGAATCGCCAAGACTCCCATCGTCATCAAGAGCCACAAGGATAATGAGTGATGACAAATACTCAACATACAATAGAGACATGATGTTTCTCGAGCACCAGCACGAGACCTCAATGGCCGTAATTGGTGCCATCAACAAAGCTATACTAGAGCCTGCAAAAGTCTAGCTAATACGTGTGCCGACTTCTTGGCCTTTGGCGGCTCGAGAGATGTTGAGGTGCTTCATAGCGTCAAACACAATAATCGGCATCTTGTGCTCCATAGCAAGACCAAGTGCTGCTTTGTCCATGACCATAATGCCGTTGTCTTCTACAGACTGCTGGAATGAAAGGGTGTCGAATTTAGATGCATCCTTGTGCTTGGCAGGGTCTTTGTCATAAATTCCATCGACTTTTGTAGCTTTCAAAACAATCTCGCAATCTAGCTCTAGAGCCAATGCTACAGCAGCAGTATCGGTCGTAAGATATGGTCGGCCAGTGCCACCAGCAGCAATTACCACTCGTCCGTTTTCTAGATGCTTATTAGCCAAACGGTGCACAAATGGTTCTGCCACTTGCTCCGCAAAAATATTGCTCAAACAACGAGTAGCGATGCCATTGTGTTCGAAGATGTCTGTAAGGGCAAGAGCGTTGATCATGGTTCCAAGCATACCCATGTGGTCACCAGTTACTCGCTTGATGCCGTGCCCAGCAATCTGCGCACCACGCACAAAGTTGCCGCCACCGATCATAATGACAATTTGCGTGCCTTCGCTGGCAGCCGCTTTTACTTCGTGGGCTAGCCAACTAGCAACTTCTGGGTCGATGCCGCCTTCAAACTTTCCCGAAAGCTGCTCGCCCGAGAGTTTTAAGAGTACTCGTTTATAAGCCATTGAACTCTAGTGTACCAAAACAGGGGCCAAAATGCCATTTTTGATCGAACATTATATTGTTATTTATACAATTTTATTCTATAATTACAGATATGCAGGAGAAAGAACCCATTATCGGTCTTGACCAGATTGACTTTGAACAGTTAAACACAATGGAACCTTCTGAGATTGATGCGATAGTCGAAGAAATAGACAAAGATCCTGATCTGGACATTGCGGATGAGGATGAGAACCCAGAAGAACTGACAGATGCAGAAGAAAATGTTGAGGCTTTGGGAACAGAAACCCATGGCATGAGAATCTCGGAAACTTATAAAGACTACCGCTACGTCAATCCGGTGGACTCTGGCCAAACACTTTTTGTGCACAAGTCTGCTGTAATTGGAGAAAACTTCCAGACCGGGAACACAACACCCAGTATAGGTAGGGAAGTTGTTATCGGTAACGACTGCGTTATTAAATCAGAATTTGTCGGCAGACAAGTCACGCTTGGAGACAGGGTGATCTTTGGCAAAGGCTCAAAACTTGGCGCTGAGAGTAAAGCAAAAGGGTGGGAAAAGCCAGAGGTGACTATTGGCTCTGACGTAGTTGCGCACGAAGGCGTTGCTATACGACCTAATTCGGAGCTTGGGGATCAAATAATCATTTGTGAAGGCACAATAATTGGTTACCAACCACCCACAGAAAGCACCCCTCGGCGAGAAAAAAAGGGGAATACTCAGTCCGCTCGCCCAACCAAGATTGGCTCGGGCTGCTACATTGGCCGAAGAGTAAAGATCGAAGCCGGTGCACAAATTGGCAGTGGGTACAGCATACCTGATGAGACTTACATTCCTCGCTCTCTGAATATTGGCGACTCCGACGCTCCTGCTCTTACTATTTTAGATGACAGAGAAGTTCTCCGGCGCCTCGGAAAACATGCCCCACGAACATTGCGTCGTTGATTGCTATAATAGTCACATGATCAAGATATATTCGTGGAATGTTAATGGCATTCGGGCAGTCGTAAATAAGGGTGCCTTTCAAGAATTTATAGCAAAGCACCAGCCAGATATTTTGTGCCTGCAAGAAACCAAGGCTATGCAAGGACAAGCCGAGATAGACCTGAGTGGATATGAAGAATATTGGAACTCGGCTGAGCGCAAAGGCTACTCAGGCACGGCTATTTTTACCAAGATAAAACCCAAAACAGTTATTAATGGCATCCCTGAAAAGATCGCCAAGAAATATCATCTCGACGACAAGTTTGGCAAATCCAACCAAGAGGGCAGGGTCCTCGCTGCAGAGTTTGATAAGTTTTGGATTGTCACCGTGTACACCCCAAATTCAAAAGGTGATCTGGGACGTCTAGAGCTCCGCTATAAAGCCTGGGATCCAGCTTTTCTGGAATACGTTTGTGAACTAGAAAAAACTAAGCCTGTACTATTTTCTGGCGATCTTAATGTCGCACACAAAGAGATCGACCTGGCTAACCCAAAGCCAAACATTGGCAAACATGGCTTTACCTATGAAGAGCGAGAAGGCTTCGACAATATATTGGCTGCCAAATTTGTGGACACATTCCGAAAGTTTTACCCAGACAAAAAGGATGCATATAGCTGGTGGACACACTGGGCGAACGCTCGGGCTCGAAACGTTGGCTGGCGCATTGACTACTGGCTAGCGAGCCCCAAGATTATCGACAAAGTAAAATCGGCAGAGATCCACGCTGATGTTATGGGCTCGGACCACTGCCCAGTCAGCATCGAACTAGACATCTAAAAACCCGGGTGGTAACATCGAAGTATGGTTTCATTACGACGACAGTTAGAACTCCTTCTCAGCCTTCCAGGGCTGTGCTTCGTTCGTGTTGAAGCCAGGCGACGTAGATAAGTTGCCAGAAGATCACAGCCATAGAACTAAATAGGCTTCAACCGAAGCCTATTTTTTATTTTCAAAAAGGAGTCCAGATATGTCAGAAACAATGGAAAGACAGACATCAACAAACAACGAAAGCGAACCCTCGCACAACGATATACAGGCTGCCATTTCATACGCAGGTGAAGTCGTTGTCCCGCAAGTAGTAGATAGCGGATACGACAAAGACGAAGACCCAGTTGGGAATGGCGTCTAGGGAAGCATTGACTAAGACTTACAAAAGTGAGACGATTAACAGTAGTAAGCAGGAGGTTTGAGCATGAGCACAGAAACCCAAAACGACACCCCTAAAGAAGCCCCCAGCGAGAGCATGCACGAAAAGGCAGACAGAGAGCTCGCTTTCGTAGAAGAACTGCTGGAAGAAAATGCTCTTACCTTAACACCTTGTACAGTATCTGAACTTCGAGATAGTGTGGCCGAACAGAGAAAACAAGAGGGTATTGGCTGGGAGATTGGCAACATAGCAGTCAATAACTTAATAGATCGAGAACACCTTGTACTTGATGAAGAGTTCACGGTGCACTTGAGCGAAGACCTCCAAATAATTGCGAATATCCGCAATAGCGCTGATCACCTAGTATGAGTCACGAAAAATCACCAGAAATCGTGGGACCAGACTATGGCCGTATGTGGGAGTTGAAAGCAGGTGACCCTGTGACTGCATATGTTGGTTTCCCCGAAATTCAGAGAAGAATCATTGAAGAAGATTATTTCAAAGAGCACGGTTTAGATACTGACGAGCTGGACCCAAATCAACCAATAATTAAGATCTCTATAGACCATGGGTGATTGGCTGAAGCAAACAGATAAACCACTGTTTGAGAATTTGCTTTGGAGTAAACCAGAGAACAAGCAAGCAGCAGGGAAGTTGCTAATTATCGGTGGGCAAAAAGATAACTTTTCGCACGTTGCGGCTACTTATGAAGCTGCTGTCAGGGCTGGCGCAGGAGCAGTCCGGGTTCTCTTGCCGGAAAGCCTGCACAAGGTGGCTCATTTCTTGCCCGACGTAGAGTTCGCCCCAGTCAATAAGAGCGGTGGCTTTAGTAGCTCTGCGCTCGATACAATGCTAGACCTAAGCTCCTGGGCAGATATGGTGCTACTTGCTGGAGACTTTGGCAAAAGTAGCGAGACAACAACGCTACTCGATAACTATCTGAAAAAGCATAGTGGCCCCTTGGCAATTTCCAGTCGTGTGCTCGAGAGTATTGACGCATCTGTAGCGGGCAAAAACATATTGCTTGTAACCGAATTTGAGCCATTGCAAAAACTCTCAAAAGATACCGGTGCCTCAGAAGCCTTTACATCAGACATGGGGGCTGTCCGTTTTTCAGAAGTGTTGCATAATTTTGCAGACGTCAACGACCTACAGATTGTAGCCTACTATCAGAAAAATATCTGGGTAGCAGCGGAACGTCAGGTGAGCAGTACGGAAGGTAAATTTAATATTGATACCGCATCTGCCTACACTAGCGTCTGGCTCATGCAAAATCCTAGCCAACTATTCAAAGCCCTCACCACGGCCTGCTTCGAGACTAGAGCATTGTAATTTTAGATATTCATTGTATAATTTATTTAAATTATGTCTGAGATATTTGACTGGGCCAACATGCCCCCTGTTGAGCCACTAGCTGAACCGCAGGTGAAGAGCAAGCTGCTAAGTAAGCTGGATGACGTTGCACTTATTGGCTCGCTCGCCATACTAGGTATAAGCGCCTACGGCTTCTTTAATCAACCCCATGATACACCCAAATTAGCTTGTCCTGAGCTACCTGACGCTGACCGCATCGAACAAGTTGCAAAACAAATGGCTAATGCCCCAACTAGTGCTGCGGCCTTTTGGGAGGGGGCAAAAGCCAAGGGCCTTCGTTTTGCACCATATCATGAGTCTAAAGCACTGGCCCAAACCATCGAGGCTTCACCAACTGCAGAAAGAGCAACTCGCCTTGTAAATTACTATACTAACTCCAATTTTGACTTTACTACTTCTCTAGACAAAGAAACCAATATCCCAGAGGAAAAACTGGACAAATACAAGGAAGACCTGGCTTGGTTTGTAGAAGACTCGAGTTTGCTACCTATACAACTTGTTAAAGATAATGTTTCGTCACTGTACATATCAGAAGGTATGTCTGAGGAATTAAGCAAGTTCAAGCATTTTCATGTTGCAGGATTCTTCGATGATGAAACTCGGATGATCTCTACTCGTCCATACAAACTGTCTTCAACTTTTAATCACGAGCTCGGGCATGCGGCCGACGAAAGAACATGCAGCTCGGATGATGACCCAACGTATACCAAACAAAATCCATCTGGGTTTCATTATGACGAGAGACGTTACAATAAAAAGGAATCGTCAGTTGCTGTTGAGGGATACGGAGAAACTGCCCCAGCCGAAGACAAAGCAACGCTGTTTGAAGAATTTTTAGATTACTCTGGACCGCTAACTTCCGAGACAATCAGCCTAAATGGGCTACTTTTTGGGCCTAAGTCAGAACGTAATAATATACTTCTCGCAAAACTCACCATATTTATGGAGAGAATTGACCGTCTTGTCCCTGGATCAGCTAGTTACCTATCAAGCCTATCAAAGCTTCGTCATGGCGAATGGGGCCCCGACCAAGAAATGAGTCAAAACGGGAAGCAGCTTGATTTATACATCAAAGACTAGAGCCAGTCTTTGATGCGTTGCCAGAGACTAGGGGAGTTGCTGGGGAGCTCTGCTGGTTTGCCTGTGGCGCCAGTGGCTGTGCTTGGCTTGTTTGCGTCTGGACTTGGGAAAATTTGCTCACCAACCACAATAAGACGATTTGTAGACATACCCGGTGGGTCGCAGGTCACCAGTGTCATTGTCGCTTTTTTGTCGTTTGCTCCGAGAACCGAGATATCTTTTGGCGTAGTCACATACTTCTTAAATACTTTGTAGACATAACGCTGGCCGTCTTTTTGGACGATAAATGTGTCACCCTCGTCCAAACTCTTGAGCAGCAAGAAAGCAAATTTGTATTTTCCTTTGTTTAGAATATTGCTACTGCTGTGCCCAAAAATTACTCCATTACCCAGCTCTCCTGGGTTTGGAGTGGTCGGATAATGCAATACTCCTCGCTCTAGAGCGGTCTGGACTTTCTTCTCCTCGATAGATGGCTCATCGTAGACAACAGGCGCCTCGAGGTTGATCTTTGGGATAATTATCTTTGGCTCTGGCCCAACCGGCCCGCTATTTCCTGGGTCGGTAATAATCGGGGTAGAGATAGCATAGCTAGGGCGAATAAACGGCGTTAGCAAACGTTCGTTGAAGAAGCTGAACATCAGGATAAACACCACAAGACTGCCCATACTTAGGCCAAAAACTAACGCCTTAATGTTGTGCTTGTGAGTGTTGGCTCTTCTGCTAACTCGGCCTACGAGTTCTTCACGGATATCATGCCCGCTAGCAGTTGGCACGTGGTAGTGTTCCTTCTGCTCTACAGGCTTTAGCGCTTCTGCAGGTTGAGCCTTCTTTGTTTTTTTAGTTTCGTGCTCTTTATAAAATTCCTGCCAAACTTGATGCTTTTCACCGTCGGGTAGTTTTTCATAATATTCGTGCCACGCAGTCTGGATTTCTGCCAAAGATCGCCCAGAAGTACTTAGGTTTTGCATGTACTGCTGATGCTTGCTCAGGTGTTGCCCGTGATGGGCTTTTACTTCTTTAATCTCTTCTTTTGCAGAAGGTTCGTCGGCATACAAATCATGAAGCTTGTTTCGAATTACATCGACAGCTGGATCTTCTTGGTCAGAGTTATGGTTGTTTTTTGACGTCATATGCTAAAAGACTTATGGTAGTCCTACCCCTATTATAGTACAATAGCCTAGTATTTAGCCGGAGTGGCGGAACTGGTAGACGCGCACGACTCAAAATCGTGTGGGGCAACCCATGAGAGTTCGAGTCTCTCCTCCGGCACCAAGTCATGACAATCGTCTCCTCTGAGGCGATTTTTTATTGGTCGGCAGGAGTGCGGAGAGCTACCTGGTTAACGTCGAAGCCACTAGCTTGTGGAGCAACAGTATAAACAAATGTGTAATCTCGGTTAAAGAATATTGGCAAAGTTTTCTCGGCAGATGTTAACTTCTGGATATTGGTCCCGTCGTAGTCAAACATCATAGGCTGCGTGCCAGTATTCACGATTATTCGGTGGCCATCCATCCACACTGGCTTTACGGACTGGTCAAATGCTTCTTTGATGTCGTAGGCATAGCTGCGGTCTGTTTCTACGTCGTACACCGCAAAGTGCTGGCCATTATTCGCCATAATAAATCGAGTATTCTGCGAGAATTTTACTTCTCTAATTGGGCCAGTAGACTTAAGAACCGCAACAGGGCTGGGTCGCTTATCTTGGTTTTTATTTATGTAATCCTGCGGGTTTTCATACACATAGGTCTTTTGCTCGGCGTCGGAGCCGACAACCACGTACCATTTACTGTCGAATCGAGCAATTTCTAGAGGGATATTGGTAGCAGCAGGCATATCACGCAGCACGTATGTCTTGCTGCCTTCTTTTAGTGATACACGCACTTTTGATGGCTCGTTTGGAGTGGTTTGGGCATACAGCATCACATCGTCGCCGTGCGATTTGAAAGCCAAAACACCAGTAAGGAACGGTGTTACCGTAGAGTCCTTGAGCGAAGCGGTCTGCAGCACGCCACCCGACTGATACAGATAAAGCTGGTCTGGCTTTTTGTCCCACAGTGCTACATTTACGGGGTTTTGTTTGAGCTGTTGATTGATATTAATCGACTTATTTGGTTCGTCTCGATTGAGCACCAAGAACTCGTAGCCATTGGTGAAACTGTGCTTTACAAGTACGTTTTTGTTGTCGGTAGACCACTCGACCAACTCAATCTGATGAGCACCGGCAGCTGCATGAAAAAGCGTAGCCGGGAAGGCGACTGAGCTAGAAACTGGTTTCTTATCACGAAGAGTGTTCAGATCATATTGAGTAAACGTACCGAGGACAGGAGTAGACAGCAGCACCCAACGACGGTCTGGACTTTGCAAGCCTGTTGTCGGTAGAGCAGTAAGTGTCTGCAACTTCACCGTATCGAGCGTATTCGGGATAAGCATGGGGTAGGTAAAGTGCTCGACATAACCACCCTTCATCTCAAAGTCTCTATTCCATTCTCTATAGCCATCTTTCTGAATGTTAAGGCTATAGTTGCCCTCGGGAAGCGCCAGACGAGAATTGGTCCGGTTACGTTGGACCACGTTATTAAGCTTTATCTGCGCATCGCTCGGCGCACTGTCAATAAATATCAGACCGTTACGAATAACTGTACCCGTGCGCTTGTCTACGTCAAAACCATACGCCTGAGAAACCAACAGATATGTACCGATAATAACCAGCAAGGCCATCAGCGTATGACCGATGGTAAGTTGTATAGAGCGAGCTCGTTTCTTTTTGGGATCTAGGAAATCCATTACGCTCTAGTATATATCAAATACTTTACGATTTATGCCCCGAGAGTTACACTTATTCTATAAACAGTCAAACAGCAGGGCATGAAAAAGAAAAGGCTATCACTTTGGGTGAATCCAAAAACATAATTGAAATAAACGGCAAACGCTATGATGCACGCACCGGGTCTGTAGTCGGTCATTCTAAGAATTCTCCAAAAAAACCAAGTGGAATTGTTATGGATGGCGTTGTGCGTAAAGCCCACCCAACTGTGCCTACTCCTAAGAAGCCAGTTGTGGCTCGCAGCAAAGCCCAAACAGCCCACGCTCACCACAAAAAGACAAAGCGCTCTAGCACTCTAATGCGAAAGGGCCTCAAGAAGCCTGCAGCAACTCATAAAAAGCCTGAGATTACACCTTCTATTGGTGGTAACGTGCACGCTCGCATAGAACGAGCTCGTGCCGTAGTGCAAAGCAAAAAGATCAGCCGCTTTAGCGAAGTAAAGTCTTTCACCAAAACGGTTGCTCCTGTAGCTGTAGCTCATCCTAAAAACGAGAAGGCTACGGCTGCTCGCAAGAAAGCAGCTGCTCAGTCGGGGGCTCCAACAATCCAGCATTTTGAGCAAGCCATGCAAAATGCAACTTCACACCTAACAAAATATTCCGAAAAAAAGACCAAGAGACTTTTTAAGAACAAAAAGATCAATGCGGTTGCCGGCAGCCTAGCCGTACTACTGCTCGTTGGTTTCTTTGGTTGGCAGAATGCTCCAAACCTCAAGATGCGGCTCGCAGCTGCGGACTCTGGCGTAAGCGCAGCACATTTACCAGCCTACAAGCCAGCCGGCTTTGGTATGACGGGTCCTATCAAGACAGAACCGGGCAAAGTAACCGTATCTTTCAAATCACGAACGGACGACCGAAACTTTACTATCTCGCAAGCTGCTAGCAACTGGAGCAGCGAGTCACTCTATAACAATGAGCTTGCAAGCAAACCCAACAAACAAACCTGGAACGAACAAGGCAAAACCGTTTATATTTATGATGACACCAGCGCTACGTGGGTAGATGCCGGGGTCTGGTACAAGATCGAGGGCAACGCCGAACTAACGACCGACCAACTACTTCGTATCGTCAACAGCTTCTAAGAAGTTACACATCTGTTACAATAAAAGCTAATGAGCACAAAAGTTAAAACTCGGTTTGCACCGTCACCAACAGGTTTTTTACATGTGGGCGGTATTCGCACAGCTCTTTTTGCGTGGCTAATCGCTCGGCAAAACCAGGGCGAGTTTGTCTTGCGTATCGAAGACACTGACCAGGCAAGAGAAGTCGAAGGCAGTAGCCAGCATATTCAAGATTGCTTGAAGTGGCTAAGCCTCAACTGGGACGAAGAACCGGTATATCAAAGCCAGCGACTTGATATGTACAAGCAGTACGCCCAAAAACTTATCGATGCCGGCCGAGCATATGCCGATCCGTATAGCTCGCAGGAAGTCCAAGCTTTTCGTGAGCAAGCTCAAAAAGAGAAGCGACCATTTTTGTACCGCAATCATCGACCAGAAAATCCTCCAAAATGGGACGACACACAACCTTTGCGGTTCAAGGCCGAACCTTGCTCGTACAAAAAAACCGACCTGGTTATGGGCGAGATCGGCTACTCCGAAGAGTCTATTGACGATTTTATTCTTATTAAGTCCGATGGCTTCCCAACCTACAACTTTGCGCACATCGTCGACGACCACGAAATGGGGATCACGCACGTTGTTCGAGGCCAGGAATTTTTAGCCTCGCAAGCTAATTATTTCAATCTGTACGAAGCTCTTGACATTAAAGCCCCTCAAATAGCGACCGTACCACCTATCTTGAGCCCCCAGGGTAACAAAAAACTCAGCAAACGAGATGGCGCCAAAGATATCCTCGAATATCAAAAAGAGGGCTACTTGCCCGAAGCAATGCTCAACTTCCTGGCTACGCTTGGCTGGAGTGACGGAACAGAGCAAGAAGTCTTTACGGTAGATGAACTAATCAAAAAATTTGATATCACAAAGGTTCAAAAGGGCGGAGCACAGTTCGACGAGCGGCGTTTGCTTTGGATTAACGGAGCTCATATCCGCAACCTTTCACTAGATGATCTCTACGCTAAAGTTGCTACTTTTTGGCCCGAAGAAGCAGAAGACGCAAATGAAGATTATAAAAAAGAAGTTTTGGGGCTTGTCCAAGAACGCCTCAAGTATTTTGCAGAGTTGCCAGAGCTTACTCGCTTCTTTTTTGCTGATTTACCACTCAACCTAGAGCTTATTAGTGGCCACAAACAACTCAAGAAATACGAAACGAGCGATCTAAAAGAACTCCTAACCAAAGCCAAGGAATCGATCGAAGCTACTGATTTTTCTACAGAACAACTACAAAGTGCATTGAACAAACTACTCGAAGAAACAGGCGAAAAACCAGCAGTGCTCTTTAGTCTTATCCGCATCGCTACTACCCAAAGCCCAGCCAGCCCAGAGCTTGCACCGTCCCTACACGTACTCGGCAAAGAGCGAGTGCTGCAACGCATCGATCAACAAATCGCCGCTCTGTAGAACTGTTTTGTATAATTAGCATTACCGTTGTAAAATAATGCCTATGGTTGATGACATACGTCCATCTTTTGAATCGCAAAAACCTTCCAATTTTAGCCCAGTCGAACCGCCTCCTGAGGAACCGGCAGATCCAACACCTCCCGAAATAGAAGACAACCCAGTCGCAAATGACAGCTTAATGGACAACGATGAGGGCAGTATTGCCCCTGGTGAAGCCATTGCTGAAAAGAAAAGGCTGCACCACAAGATAACCGAATTTGGCATGAAGCTTTGGCCAGAAAGCAAAAAGCACCGCATCATCGGTATTATTATTATCGTGTTGCTAATAATAGCTGGAGCTGGAGCAGCCTATGCCATAAATCAACACTTTAATAAAAAGTCTCCCCAGGTAGCCACAACAGTTGCCAAAAAAGAAGAGCCGCCTAAAACTACTGAGCCCTCCAAGCTTACTGGAGTAGAAGTGCCGATTGGGACTAACAACCGCCCGGTAGTATCAATTCAGATAGAAAACAGCCCTGATGCCCGTCCACAATCTGGGCTCAATCAAGCTAGCGTGGTATTTGAGGCGGTTGCCGAAGGGGGGATTACTCGTTTTAACGCTTCCTTCCTCGACAGCTTGCCGGACTATATCGGCCCTATCCGCTCTGTTCGACCATATTATGTAGACTTTGTAGCGCCGTTTGATCCAATCTTTGTGCACGCAGGCGGTAGTGCAGACGGCCTTGCCGAACTGCGTAACGTCGGGCTAAAAGACCTCGACCACGGCGCAAACGGTAGTGCCTTCCAGCGTGTTTCTGATAGATACGCTCCACACAACCTGTACAGCTCAATGGCTAAACTCGATGCAGCTAGTCAAGGGAGAGGATTCACATCCAGCAATACTGTTGGTTTTGCCCGAAATACCAAAGCCAACCCCGGGCAACCGATTACTGCTAAATCAATTGATTTCAATATGTCTGGATTCTTATACAACGCTCATTTCGATTACGACGTGGCCTCTAATAGCTACCCCCGCAGCCAAGCCGGCAAGCCACACACCGACCTCCGCAGTGGGGCTCAGTTAGCTCCAAAAGTTGTTGTTGGTATCATTACTAGTTATTCCCAAAACGGTATCTACTCGGTCTATCGTATGACCGGAACAGGCAAAGTGTTGATTTTCCAAGATGGTGTTGTTACTGAAGGCACTTGGACCAAAAATGGGGCAAAGGAACAGTACAAATTTACTGACGCCGCAGGCAAAGAGATCAAACTTAACCCAGGGCAAACCTGGGTAACAATGCTCGCAGGACCCGATAGAGTAGCTTACAAAGCGCAGTAAGGATAAAAAAGCATGGGTGAGGGACATCTAGAAAAACTCCATCGCTCCATTTTTGCCTACGTATTTCTCTCTATTTTATCGAGCGGGTTACTGGTGATTGGCATAGGCTGGTTTTTATCTGCAAAAACACTACTCGATACCGAGGTGATTTTTGGTGCTTGCGCAGCAGTATGGCTAATATTGAGTCTCGTCATCGGTTTAGTTGTAAGCATGCGAACTATGCAGCCCCTCCGTGCACTGTCGCAAGCTATCTTGCATGTTTCACCAAACGAACACCTGGTAGCTGCGCCAAAGCTAGAAGATCTAAAAATTGGCCGAGAACTGGTAACTTCACTAACTCGTCAGGTTTATGATTTTGCTAGCACAGCGCAGCCAATCACAATAGAGAAGAATCAACCGAATACGATTATTGAGCAAATACCGCTGCCGATAGTCGGCATAAAAGATAACGGCGATATAACGCTAGCCAACAAAGCAGCAGCCCAGTACCTAGAGCAGCTGGGACCGATTGTTGGCAAAAACATATACTCTCTAATGGATCTGTCTTTTCAAAGCGAACAAACCCTGGACGCATGGATTAAAGAAGCAGAGACCAAAAGCATCGCTAGCACTAACACCTGGGAAAAGGTGCAGCTAACATTGCCAAGTGGGGTACATTATCTAGACCTAGCGGCCCAATTTAGCAAACACAACCAAAGCGGTACGGACATTTTGTTGACTCTGTTTGATCACACTGCAAGCTACAGCAAAGAGGACAACTCGATCAGTTTTGTTTCATTAGCTGTGCACGAACTACGAACGCCACTAACCATTCTACGTGGATATATCGAAGCCATGAGCGAAGAAGTCGAGGAAATGCATCCTTCTGCAGAGGTTGCAGACTTTATGAATAAAATGGAAGCCTCAGCCGAAAACCTGACAACGTTTGTCAGCAATATTCTCAACGTTGCTCGCATCGACCAAAATCAACTATCCCTAAAACTAACAGAGCTACAATGGCCAACAACACTCACTCAAATTGTCGATAATATGCGCCTGCGAGCTAAAGTGCGAAACCTCGAGATAGAACTGGCTATCGCTGAAGGTTTGCCCACTGTGGCTGCCGACAACATCACTGTCGCTGAGGTAGTGAATAACATCATCGAGAACGCCATCAAATACAGCGGGGAGAAATCTGGCAAGATTATTGTCTCCTCACACCTTACGCAAGATGGCATGGTCGAAACCACCATTCAAGATTTTGGCTACGGCATCCCAACTTCGGTACTGCCTAATATATTCCAACGTTTTTCTCGCAACCATCGCACCCGTACTGTTGTTTCTGGGACTGGGCTAGGACTGTATCTGAGCAAAGCAATCATCACCGCTCACGGTGGACATATCTGGGCACGGTCCCAAGAAGGCCAGGGAAGTGTGTTCGGTTTCACCCTCTTGCCTTACTCCAAACTTGCGAGCGAAGCTAAAAACGGCGACAATAAAGAGATAACAAGGAGCGCAGGCGGGTGGATCAAGAACCACTCACTGTACAGGAGATAAGCGCATGGAACCACAACAAGCCCAACCAGCCAAAAAACGAATCTTGTGCATCGAAGACGAGCAGTTTATTGGCGAGCTTTACTCTCGAGCTCTCACCAAGGCCGGCCACGAAGTATTAGTTGTCTCGAGCGGGCTAAAGGGGCTCGAAGAAGCCAAAAAAGATATTTACGATGTAATCTTGCTCGACATCATGGTGCCAGATCTGTTGGGCATCGACGTGCTTGCCAAACTTCGAACCGAGGTGCCAAATCTGCATGCCAAAATTATTATTACCACTAACCTAGAGCAGGACGATACTGCACGACAAGCGGTCGAAAAACAAGCCGATGGTTACATCATTAAGGCCGAGATCACTCCTCGACAACTCGTGGAATTTGTTAGTCAGATCAAAGTCTAATACTAGCCGCCTAAAAAGCGTACAATATAGACATGGATGAAGGTGAATTACAGTCAAAGGGTGTATCTACGCACGCAGGTTTTCCGAACGCTGCGAGCGGTAGCCACAACAAACAGCTCGATCTTTCTCGTTTGCTCATACATAACCCCTCCAGCACCTTCCTGATGCAACTCGACAGTGACGAGTGGTCAAGCGAAGGCATGCACGCCGGAGATATTATTATTATCGATCGCTCTCTTGATCCTAAGAACACTGATTTGGTGGTTTGGTGGGACCAAAGCCAATTTATTATCAGCAAAAAATCCCAAGTAGAACAGGGAGCCGAGACGTGGGGAACCGTGATTTCCGTGATTCATCAGGTTAAGAAATGAAAAACGCTCCGCTATTTGCGCTAGTCGACTGCAATAACTTCTTTGTCAGTTGCGAACAGCTCTTCCGCCCAGATCTGCAGGGTAAACCCGTAGTCGTGATGAGCAGCGGCGATGGATGTGTAGTGGCCCGAAGCAATGAAGCAAAGGAAGCGGGCATCCCTATGGGAGCACCGGTGTTTAAATACAAACAAACTTTTAAAGAATACGGGGTCGTAGGATTCTCGGCCAATTTTGAACTCTACGGTGATATCTCTCGGCGTATCACAGAAATTCTTACTTCTATCACGCCTCGGCTAGAGGTCTACTCTATCGACGAATCCTTCCTAGATATCAGCCAGCTCGATATCGCAGACTACGAAGAATGGGGCAGAGTAGTCCGAGCAACTATCTACAAGTGGACCGGTATTTCTGTGCGTGTAGGCATCGCTCCAACCAAAACACTAGCCAAGCTTGCCAGTGAACGAGCCAAAAAGCTACCAAATAGCGACGGGGTGTTATATCTCGACCAAGAATTAGCCGACTACGAAACACACCTGAAGGCTACACAACTAGAGGATGTTTGGGGTATTGGTTGGAGGGTGAGCCCAAAACTACGAGCCGCAGGCTTTTCTAACGCCTGGGATGTCACTCAGACAGACCCGATGCAAGGGCGCAAAATCTTTGGGTCTGTATCTGGGGAACGCTTGGTACGAGAACTCCGGGGGGAGAGCTGCCTAAAGCTTGACACTATCGGCGAGCCGCAAAAAATGATCAGCGCTACCCGGACGTTTGGCCAAGACACCAACCAGCCTCACGTCATCGAAGCCGCTCTGGCGAGCTTTGCCACCCGGGCTGCTAACCGCTTGCGTCGTCAGAATTCATCGGCTAGCAGGGTAAGCATTTTTATGACCACCAACCGCCATAAGCCTAACTACCGTAAATTTTATAAAGAAATAAAACTAAGCGAGCCAACTGTCGATACTGGACAGCTGGTAGCAACTGCTGTTAATCTGTTTCATCTGCTATACGATCCAGACACCGAGATCCACAGAGCTGGGGTAACACTAACCGGCATTAAGGACGTAGAACACCTGCAGGTAGACTTATTCGGAGAGATTGATGAAAAACGATTTTCTCGTAGCGTTGCTCGCATGCAGGCCGTGGACCGTATCAATAAAAAGCACGGTACTGCCTTTATCCGCAGTGCTGCAGAAGATCTCTCCAAAAGCTGGGAACCCAAGCACAATATCCGCAGCCCACGCTATACCACCAACTGGGAAGAGCTGCCAAAAGTTACTATTCGCTAGAAATTAAACATACCGCCCCCGGCTAAAGGGCAGTATGCTCAGGTTTCGTTATTCTTGAGTGATTACTAAAGAATAATTGGAACGATGACAGCTGTGTTTGTACTGTTGTTGCTGTTATCTGTGTTTACCGTTGTGTTTGTGTTAGTAGTGTTGTTAGAAGTATTGGTTGAGCTGTTGCCGTTGTTGTTATTGTTGTCCCAAGTTTGGATATTAGTGTTAGTCGTATTGTTTGTTGTGTTGGTTGTAGTGTTAGAGCTAACGCTTGAGCTGTTGTTGCTATTCAATGCATTGCCGTTGAACATGCTGATGCTGTTGCCACTAAATCGGCTGTCTACATTTGTGCTGGTGTTGCTAGTGTTTGTAGTAGAAGTGTTTGATTGGTTGTAAGTAAGGCTTACAGAACCGCCACGAAGTGTTGCAAGTGGTGAGCCGATTGGGCCACCAAGACCTAGTACGTCACCAGGAGCAGGTGCAGCAGCTGTGATAGATGGGTCAGTGCAGAGGCCACCAGCTACGTTTGATTGTGCTGGAGCAGTTGTTGTCACTGGGTTTTTAATGTCGTCTAGAGCGTTTACTTTAGATGTTACAAGCACGTTTGTCATGTAAGCGATAAATGCACAGATGATAGCCATAGATGCCACCATAGCTATAAGAAGCTGTGTGATGTTGATATTAATAGATTGTTGACCGTTAGTAGTCATAGTTGGGATACCCTCCGTTAAGTTATTTCGTCACGCATCCCAGCCCTACATGAGTTTGTACTTAGAATACTAATCTAGCCGTAGCGGGTAGAGCAAAAGAATCTACCTGTTTTTACAAAAACATGAGCATTTTGAGCGATGAAGAGTTCCAGGCATTACGTAGGAAAAACTACCACAAGCCCTGCCTAGGGTAGTAGTGAAGATTTAAGTGGAGCTGAAGATCTTTTCAGCAGTTTCGGAATATCTTAAACGCCTCTCTTTAACATCTTTGCCTAGCTCAACGAGCACTTCAAGATAGGTGTCTGCCAATAATCCGTACGCAGTAAAAAGTGATCTTAATGAATCCTCCTCATTTTCCTCTTCTGCTACGGTATTTATACGAATGTTGCCCGAGGCATCCACACTTCTCAGACCCGACAAGTAGAGTGTGCTTGCATGGATGTACTTTGAGAGGTGTCCATAAACCATTGAGTAGTTTACTCGTGCATTTGCATTTTCCCCTATTTTTTTCTTTTCATAATCAACTCTAGATGCAATCTTCGAAAGGCTTATCTTTTCAAAAAGAATTTCTTCGCTTAACTCTTCGTCTTTGAGGTATTCCTTTGGTTTATATGTGCTCAGATAGCTCCAATAATGTCCCTTGGCCACCAGTAATTCTCTTCGTCTTTTTTTGATAGTGGCCCTAAAAGCTGGAGTATACATTGCCGCTTCATTCGGCCAATTCTTGTCATGCTCTTTATAGTCCCTTGCGACCATGTCCAAGTCTTTTATCTGATGCATTACGTCAGCATACGCCAGTGCAGCTAGCCGATTCTCATTCAGCCCAAGCAATATATATACAAGGCGAGTATAGGCTTCCATCATGGTTCTGAGTATGGGGGCTGCCGCTTCGTTCTTATGCTGAAGCACAAGAGTCGCTACGGATTCAGCCTGCTCCATAACTACATGGAGGGTTGTTGTGGCCAAACTTACTCGTCCTGATTGGCTCTGTTTTGCCGTGAGTCTCAAAGGATCAAGATCTGAAAATATTTCATTAGACAGTTCAACAAGAGTCTTGGACCCTTTAGTTATCGACTCTGGTAGTTCTCTGGTATGTATCGGCATACTATCTTAATACTACCAACACTGCGGAGAGAGTTCTAGAATATGCTTACTTCGCAAGATATCCAATGGTGATCCCACGGGGAATCGAACCCCGATTTCCAGGATGAGAACCTGGTGTCCTAAACCGTTAGACGATGGGACCAAATCGCAATAATCCGTATATTTACGAACTGCAATTATACCTCGTTACGCCAACAGATGGAATACTCTAGTAGCATAAGCATTTCCATCGTATACTAAAAGTAACTATGGAATCGGTTGATAAACGCTGGTATGTGGGCTACTCGTGGTATATCACGATTTTTGCTGCTGTCATGGCGCTTCTTTGTATCGCAGGCTGGGCAATCCCAGCCTTTAAGCCAGTCGCCCAAGAGTGGGGGTGGACCGGCACAACCTTTGGTGTAGCAGTAGGTACATTACTATTTCGAGTGTTCTATTACCCTCGAATCGTAAAGACCCAAGAGCTCAGCATGGCTGGATTCCAATATGCTGTGTGCTACCTGGTAATGATCATTAATCTCCTCCATCTCACGGGGTGGATAGAGTCGTGGTATCTCATATTCTTTGTCCAAATTATCGTCTTTGCAGGGCTGTATGGAACCTTCACGATCCTTGGCGTCATCTTGCTAATCACCATGTACATTGTGCTAGCTATACCAGAAGCAGATCAAAAAGAAGTCTTTACGAATCCTCTATACGTCGGGGTGATTGTTGGTGCTTATCTGTTAAGCATCGGTGGCCATTTCTTCTGGAAAACAAAATATATTGATGCCGAAAGCCAGAAGGTAAACCGCCTGAGCGGTATGCTCAAAAGCAATCAACAACAATCTGAGATACTGATCCAGTCCATTGCTGACGGAATTATCGTGACTGACACAAAAGGGGCTATTAGTCTGATGAACCCTGCGGCAGCCACTATGACGCAGTGGAAAGTAGAAGAAGCTAGCAATATCGACGTGAGGCTGGTGGTAAAGCTCGACAAAGAAGATGGCAAACCTCTAGCCCCGAACGAAGATCCCTTTAACGGTGTATTTACTCAAAAGAAGAGCATCAACCAAACCATGAGTTTGCTCGGGCGGGAGGGCAAGCAACAGATCGTTTCACTAGTAGTATCTCCGGTGATCTTACCCAAAACAAATGAACTCGTGGGGTGTGTAGCCGTACTACGAGACATCAGTGAAGAGCGCAAGGTAGAAAAGCAGCGAGCCGACTTTATTAGTACCGCCAGCCATGAAATGCGTACTCCGGTGGCAGCCATCGAGGGCTACCTAGCTCTCGCTATGAACAACAACGTCAGCAAGATTGACGCCAAAGCCCGTGAATACCTTGAGAAAGCCCATGCCAGCACACAGCATCTTGGCAAGTTGTTCCAGGACCTTCTAACCAGTGCCAAAGCCGAGGACGGGCGCCTTACCAGCCACCCAATAGCAGTCGACATGAGTACCTTTACTGAGCAATTGGCCGAAGATCTCCGCTTTGGGGCTCAAAAGAAAGGCCTCGACATGGAGTTTATTGTCAGCAACCATGAAGGCTCCACCGGTGTTATTGATGCCAGCGGCAGCACTGCTAAGGCTCTGCATCCTATCTTCTATACGCTGGCCGATCCTGATCGTGTTCGAGAAGTTATCACCAATGTATTTGATAATGCCGTCAAATATACCGAGCAGGGCAAGGTAACCTTGGCGCTTACCGGCAATGATGATCTCGTTCAAATTAGCATAAAAGATACTGGTCCGGGCATCCCAGCCGAAGACTTGCCGCACCTATTCCAAAAATTTTATAGAGTCGATAACTCGGCAACTCGAGCGATTGGTGGCACAGGCTTAGGACTCTTTATCTGCAAGAAAATTGTCGAGCTATACAACGGCCGTATCTGGGCAGAAAGCACACTAGGGCAGGGCACCACATTCTTCATCAATCTCCCTCGAATATCTGCGGCTCGTGCTGCTCAACTGCAACAGAGTGAAAAAAGTAATAATTTAGCATAAACATGATACAATTTATGCAAAGATACATAGACCGATAACAGGGGGTACAACACAGTGGCAAAAATAATGTTAGTCGAGGATGATAACAATCTTCGTGAGATTTATGCTGCACGCTTGCAAGCAGAAGGCCACGAGATTGTAGCAGCGAAAGACGGCGAGGAAGCACTTGCTATTGCCGTAAAAGAAAAGCCAGACCTTATTATTTCTGACGTCATGATGCCCCGAGTTAGCGGTTTTGACATGTTAGATATTCTGCGTAATGCCCCTGAAACTCGTGAAACCAAGGTGATTATGATGACCGCTTTGTCTCAAGCTGAGGATAAAGCCCGAGCCGACAAATTGGGTGCAGATCGCTATCTAGTAAAATCTCAAGTAACTCTTGAGGATGTTGCCAATGTAGTCCGAGAAGTTTTGGCAGGAGAGGGTGCTGCTGGAGCTCCTAGCACTGAAGCGAGTACTCCAGAAACTCAGCCTGCAACACCTGAAGATACTCCAGCGACCACCGAAGTCTCGTCTGCGACCGAGACAACTTCAACAGAAACTCCGCCTTCTGCTGTTCCTCCTACCGTCCAAGACGTACCTGTTGCTACGCCACCAGCAGATGACGCTACTACGGACACGCCGGCTGAACCGGCAGCTCCTACGGCCAACGACGTATCAGTGCCAGTCGTAACTCCTCCTAGCGAAGATACGACGCAGCCTGCTGCTGATACACCTATCGAGACCCCGTCAGAACCTGCAGCTGCGCCAGCTATCCCATCGCCAAGTGCCGAGCCTACTCCAATTGCTCCGCCACCAAACGCAATTACCCCGGAAACTCCGTCTGCAGAACCACCAAAAGAAGCGACCAAAATTAACATCGTCGAGGCACCGAAAGAGGAAGATGTAACCCCTCCAGCAGAAACCCCAGTTGCCGCCCCTGAAGCACCAAGCGCTCCAGCCGTAGTATTACCAACCCCTCCAGATGAAGTAGTTGAAGCACCAAAAGAAGATACGACCACCGAGACACCAGCAACTCCAGCCGAGCCGGCTGCTGCTCCAGTGGGACCAAGCCTGGCTGAAGCACTTGCAGAAGAAGAATCTACAGCTACAAGCTCACCTGAAAGCACACCAGAAGCCAGCGCTACTCCAGTCGTGCCAGAAATAGCGAATGGTACAGAGAATCAAGTAATTACACCAACCCAAGAACCAGAAGCACCAAAAGAGGAAGAGCCAGATGTTGTAGCAGGACCTCCGGAACGTACGTCTATTGATCCACTTGATGATGAACGGACACAAAAGAAGGTGATCGAGCCACTAAACGACATTACTAAAGGTCCTGACTTGCAAGCACTGCTTGCTGCGGAAGAAAAGAAAGCACCCGTTGAAGCCCCGGGTGCCAGTAGCGTCATTACACCTAGCGATGCACCGGCAACACCCGAAGCTGCCACAACAGAAACACCAAAAGCTGATCAAAGCGACCAGCACAGCAAAATTGCTCTATAATCAGGAGCATGCGAATCAACAAATACTTAGCTCTGCACACAGAGTTATCTCGTCGTGGAGCTGACGCTGCCATTACAGCTGGCCGTGTCACGGTTAATGGGGAAAACCCCTTAGAAGGACAGCAAATAGCTGAAGATGACCGTGTAGAGCTAGACGGAAGGCCTATAAGCGATAAAACCCAGCTTCAGACAATACTACTCAACAAACCTGCAGGATATGTTTGTAGCAGAGACGGGCAGGGCAGTAAAACCGTGTATGAGCTCTTACCAAAAGAGTTGCAGCACCTCAATTCTGTAGGACGCCTCGATAAAGATTCCTCCGGGATACTGGTTATGACCAACGATGGCAATCTGGCCCAAGAGCTCACTCATCCAAAATATCAAAAGACTAAAATATACGAAGTTACTCTGGACAAGTCACTGCAGCCTCTCCATCAACAGATGATTTCCGATATTGGAGTGAGTCTAGAAGATGGACCAAGCAAGTTTATGATCCAAAAAGAAAGGGATCACCTCAAAATAACCATGAGTGAGGGCCGTAACCGCCAAATCCGGCGCACTTTTGAGGCCTTAGGCTACAAAGTCACCAGACTCCACCGCACACATTTTGGTAGCTACAACCTAGGCTCTTTAGAGGAAGGAGCTACTGAACTGCTTCCAGCTTAACTTCTTGCGTGTTGGGAAACTTAACACCCTGAGATATAGCGAACTCATTTAGTCCTTCAATCCATTCTGCGTCTTTTGGATTTTGGAGTCTTGCTAAGGTTTCTTCTTTCATCTCTAGATAACTATTGGCACGAACTAGTGCAAGCTCCTTAAAATCCTCTCCACTAAGCTTTGTAGGGGCTTCAATACCCTGGTTCTCTGTCTCTGCATGCTCATGCTGAAGCCGATTCTCTGCTGTCATTAAAAGATCTGAGTATTCTTCGTCAAGCTCAGCCTGAGAGAGTAAACTTAGTAAACCCTCTAAATTGGTAGCTTTAACTTGATTACGTCCTAGCTCACGACGGTAATAATCTCTATCACTTTTATATTTTTCTAAAGCTTTCTCTTCGGAGTATTCTTTGCTCCAGCCCTCGATCTCGGCAATTCTCTGCTCAGCTCTTTGCACATCATCTGTGGCAAAATATAGATTATCGTCGTATCTGCGGTCTTCTATTAGACTGCTGACTTGTCGCGTTCTATAGTATCTCTCACCAGGAGCTTTAACGTACTCCCGAGTAACACCCGGCTCAAACTCAGCAAGTCCAATCAGATACTGCGCCAGGATCTCTGGGGAAGCACCTCTTTGGGCCGTAATATGCTCTAGTGATTCAGGTCGATCTGCTCCGCCTCCAATAATTCCCATAGATACGTCTCCTTAAACAAACTATGATCTTTTCGCTTTAATTTTATAATACACCAATTAATTAAACTTGTCAATATAGGCTACCTCTGTTAAACTATATGCAAATGAGTAAGAAAAAACTGCCGATTGTAGCTATCGTCGGGCGTGCCAATGTTGGTAAGTCTAGTCTTTTTAATGCCGTCTTGGAACGCCGGGAAGCAATTGTTGCCAACGAACCGGGGACAACCCGTGACAGCATCATGGCCAAAGCCTCTCTGTGGGATGGCCGAAAAGAACAGAACTTTTGGATAGTAGACACCGCTGGCATTAAAGACCCGGAGGATGATTTTGAATTCACTATCCAAGAACAGATTACACAAGCTGCTGATAGCGCAGATGTAATTATAGTTATGACAGAGGTGGGAACCGTTGTCACAGAAGAAGACCGACGAGTCGCCAAAATGGCACTCAAAAGCAAAAAACCAGTTATTTTGGTCGCTAACAAACTCGACAAATACCGTGGCAAAGATCAAAGTCACCTGCAAAAACTTGGCATCAAACCAATTTTTGCCACCAGCGTAACCCAGTCACGAGGTATTGATGATCTGCTAGAACATTTGGTCGAGATCTTGCCAAAAGCCACCATGATCGAAGCCGATGACCGTATCCGTATTGCAATTTTGGGTCGTCCAAATGTAGGTAAGTCTGCTTTATTTAACTCTCTTGCCAAAAAACAACAGGCTGTCGTGGCTGATCGAGCAGGCACCACCAGAGATGTAAACCGTATCCCGATAAAATATCAGGGTCGAGAGATCGAGCTGCTAGATACCGCTGGAATCCGACGGAGCGGCAAGATCGAAAAGGGAATCGAGAAGTTTAGCGTTATTCGCTCGCTCGCAGCTATCGAGCAAGCAGATGTATGTTTGCTACTACTCGACGCCAACGAGCTGCACGTACAGCTAGACCAACGGATTGCTGGGCTTATCAAGGAAGCAGGCAAGGGACTTGTGCTGGTAGTAAGCAAGTGGGACAGCGTCGAGAAGGACCCCTTTACTCGTGATCAGATGGCACCACGAATTGCGCATGATTATGATTTTGTACCTTGGGCACCACTTATCTTCACTAGCTCTGTAACCGGGCAGAACGTCACCAAGTTATTCGATATAGCCTTAGCTATCGACGCCCGCAGACAAACTGTCATCAAAACTACCGAGCTCAACCGCTGGCTAAGGGGAGTTATTAACAAACATCCTCCCGCAGGACTCAAAAACCGTAATCCAAAACTAAACTACATCGTGCAAGAAGACGACAATCCAGACCCAAGCTTTAAAGTATTTGGTGCTCACACCAAGTTTCTACACTGGAGCTACAAGCGTTTTATGGAGCGATCACTCCGTGAAGCATACAACTTTGAAGGCACACCCATCCGTTTTTGGTTTATCGAAAAGGCCGACCGCCACAAGCACGGCGAAAGTCCCACCAAAAACTCCAAATCTTAATACCTGCTCTTTTGGCATGAGCATCTCAATATACCTGTTCGTGCTACACTTTTAGCAATGGGATTATTCCAAAGACAACCAATCAACAATGAAGCACCGCTATACACCATTGGCGGGCAAGAGACATACTTGATTGTCGGTCTTGGCAACATTGGCAAAGAGTACGAAAATACTCGGCACAACCTTGGCTTTTTGTGTCTTGATTACTTTGCAGACAAAATAGCAGCATCTTGGGTAGCCAAAAAGGACCTAAAGAGCCAAGAATGCACCGCTACAGTAGACGGCCAACGTATAATCTTGGCAAAACCAACAACTCTTATGAACAACAGTGGTGAAGCCGTGTCAGCCTTGCAGCGGTTTTATAAAGTAGACGATGCTCACACCCTTGTAATTCACGACGAGCTCGATGTAGATTTTGGCAAAATTCGTGTTCGCCATGGTGGTAGCGATGCAGGAAATAATGGCGTAAAGTCACTCATTCAGCACGGAGCAGGGAACACCTTGCGTCTTAGATGCGGTATAGGGCCCAAAAATCCACCTCAAATCGACAGTATCGACTATGTGCTCGGTAAATTCTCCCAAGAGCAGCAGAACGACCTAGAGAAGGTCCTAAAGGGATCTTTTGTAATCATAAGTGAGTATATTCACAACAAAGCCCAGCTAGAACCTGAAACCCGCAGCTTTATAAGCTAGGCTGCTCGATATCAAAGTTTTGCCACTCGGCATCAATCGTCGAGACCGCTTGTTCTATAACCAAGTCCGCTGCGCCAGCTAAAAACATTGCTCTACTAGTTGAAAGGTTTATCCTATGATGAGCTCTTCGTCTACTCCTGCTGTGCTTCCAACCGTCGTTGATATGCATTAAGGCCTCGTCAAAAGCTATCTCGTTTTGATCTTGCAAGCTTTTGTAGTGTTCACCTATAAATATATGTGCTGGGTATTGCAAGTCTTTCTGTTCTTGCTTGCTTAGACGTATTTCGTTACCTTTGACTTCCATAGCTACTGCTTTCTTAAAATAATCTCTTCGAACTCTTGTTCAAGTGGTAAGCCTTTTTCAAGGACCAGAGCCGTTCTGATGCTGTCCAAGATTCTCTGTCGCTCCGATAATCGAAGGTGATCTATCATATTTTCCCCTTGTTCAGCTGACGACAGCTGATCTTGCGCTCTAGCTTGAGTAAGGCTAGCAATGTCTGCATCAAGTTCTTCACTAAGCCGTGGGCAATCACTAAGAGCCAGCGGATTAGGATAGTCCGACATGCCTGCTTCACGCTCCGACAAAAATATCTGTTCGCCTTTAATTTCCATGGTCTCCACCTTCTGCTTCGCAGCGATTAGGGTAAATATTGCCAGGACAGCTTCTGAGGCTCTTCATATCTTCACGTTGGGACAATATCTCTAGAATCTGAATAGGCTCTTTTGGCTCAAACTCTGTATGCAATACTGGTACCCCGGCGAACAAAGACGGGAACTCACTCTTGGGGTCCATTTTTTCTTCTGTCTGGGGCGGTTCGGCAGTAAGGTCAGCTCTTTTTAGTAATGCATTTACTATAGGACAACCATGACAATTGTCTGGTACAAGCTCTAAGAGCTGTTTGCCATGTTCTGTTGTAGGGTTATAAAATTCGCTGCTCATACGTAACTTCTTATTATACTCTTAACTGAAAAGAGCCTCCAGAGGGGGTGGGCACCGCTGGAAGCTCATTTCAGGAGACATCAAAGATATCTCCATAAACCCTTCAACCCACCCCAGCAAAGCGTCAAATTCCAAAACTCCTAAGGATTTGCGCCTCTACGCATTTGTAGAATACTTAGCATACTTGCCGTTCGAGGGGATAAAGAGGAAACTCCTCTTTAAGTTAAAGGGGTAAGTTTGTTTTAGAGCATCCTGCACTAGGTGCGAGGGAACTTGCGATATACTAGGTGGAGGGTAACTACCTTGGTAATCTATGCAGCAAACGCTGCTCTCTAAAACAATCTAACATTGGGGTAATGTAAGGTACTTAAGTCTCAGAAATAATATCTGAGCTTACGAATTGCAATTTTAGCAAAATTATTTCGTTATGTCAATACTTTTACACTTATTTGTATAATATGCAAAATCAATATAAAACAAACATAAGCGACTTGCCAGAACGCTTACAACAGCTGCACAAGCCACCCAAACATCTATATCAACAGGGGTCAAAATTAAAAGATATCCTAAAGAATCCAACGGTCGGTATCGTTGGTTCACGTAAGGTTTCTACATACGGACGAGCAGTAACAGAAGAATTTACGAATACGCTCGCAAAGCGGGGAGTCGTAATAGTTAGTGGCTTGGCCCTGGGCGTGGATAGTATTGCTCACCGTGCCTGTTTGGAGGCAAAAGGGCAGACTATTGCCGTATTACCCAGCGGGCTAGAATCGATCTACCCAAGCTCGCATCAGGGTCTCGCCAAGCAGATTGTCCAAACTGGTGGCAGCTTGGTTACCGAATACGAACCCCAAGAAAAGCCGATGAAACACTTCTTTATAGCCCGCAACCGTATAATCGCTGGATTGTCTGATATTTTGCTGGTTACAGAAGCGGCAGAACGCAGTGGCAGCTTACACACCGCTAACTTTGCGCTTGAACTCGGCAAACCTGTCTTTGCTATACCGGGAAATATAACAAACATAAACAGCGGTGGCACAAACAAGCTTATCCAGGTTGGTGCTAGCCCCGCACTCAGCCCCGAGGACCTAATACAAGAGCTTGGCCTTACCAGCGCCCCAATAGCAGCCTATATACCCGAGAACGAGGCAGAAGAACTACTACTTGAACTCTTAGACCAAGGCATCTCAGAAGGAGAGATACTACACCAAAAAAGCGGTCTCGGGCTGCAAGCATACCAGCAACACCTGACTCTTCTTGAGATCAAAGGCGTTATAAAACCTTTATCTGCTAACAGATGGCAAAAAATATAAGTACTCCTTGCAATAGTCGGAAAAACCACGTAGGCTGTATGTTTAATCAACTAAAGGTTATATTTAATACATGAGCAAACCCAATCTAGTTATAGTAGAGAGCCCCGCCAAGGCCAAGACTATCGAGAAATACCTCGGTAGTGAATACTCCGTAAAGAGTAGCTTCGGGCATATAAGGGACCTTCCTAAAAAGGGTTTGTCTATTGATAAAGAAAATAACTTCGAGCCAGAATACGAAATATCTGCCGACAAGAAAAAGGTAGTAGCCGAGCTTAAAAAAGCAGCCAAAGAATCAGACACCGTTTGGCTCGCAAGCGATGAAGACCGAGAAGGAGAGGCTATTGCCTGGCACCTCTGTAAAGCACTGGGGCTCGACGAAAAGAAAACTAAGCGAATTGTATTCCACGAAATCACCAAACCCGCTATTGAGGCAGCGATTCAGAACCCACGGACCGTAAATGAAGACCTTGTAAATGCCCAACAGGCTCGTCGAGTGTTGGACCGTTTAGTAGGGTACGAATTATCTCCAGTACTCTGGAAAAAGGTCCAAACAGGCCTTAGCGCAGGGCGAGTACAATCTGTTGCGGTTCGTTTAATAGTAGACCGAGAACGAGAAATCGCTGATTTTAACGGCACCTCTAAATTCAAGGTCTCCGGGTATTTTGACGTAGAAAAACAAGAGCTCAAAGCCGAGCTAACCAAGCCATTACCAGATGAAAAATCCGCCGAAGACTTTTTGAACCGTGCAAAAGACAGCACCTTTACCATTGCTGATCACACCGAAAAAGATGGCTTGCGCAACCCAAGCCCACCTTTCACCACTAGCAGCTTGCAGCAAGAAGCCGCCAGCAAACTGGGCTTTAGCGTCAAACAAACTATGACAATAGCCCAGAGACTCTATGAGAATGGTCATATCACCTACATGCGTACCGACAGCACCAACTTATCTGCTACAGCGCTCTCTGCGGCTGAACAATATATAAAGAAAAGCTATGGCGATAAATATCACGAGCGTCGTCAGTACAAAACCAAAAATGCCAGCGCCCAGGAAGCTCATGAAGCCATTCGCCCAAGTAACTTTAGCAAGCTCGAGGCAGGGGATGATGCCCAACAGGTAAAACTCTACCAACTTATTTGGCGCCGAGCTCTTGCCAGCCAAATGGCCAGCGCCCGCATGAAGCGAGCCGAACTAACCATCGCTATTAGTGGTCAGCCCGAACAGTTCCTCGCCAAAGGAGAGATATTGGTCTTTGACGGCTATCAAAAAGTATACGGCTCGGGCAAAGACGACGTAATCCTGCCAACCATCAAAGAGGGAACCGAACTAGATCTTATCAAAATCCAAGCCCTCCAATCATTTGATAGGCCACCAGCCCGCTACTCTGAAGCTTCATTGGTTAAAAAACTAGAAGAACTCGGCATTGGTCGGCCAAGCACCTATGCTCCGACTATCTCCACCATCCAAACACGAGGCTATATTGAAAAGAGCGACTCAGAGGGTAAAGAGCGAGAGCTCAAGAGTCTCACTCTTCAGAACAAGAGTGTTAAAAGCGAGGTTATTACTGAGACAACGGGGGTAGAGCGTGGCAAATTATTGCCAACGCATCTTGCTGATATCGCTACCGACTTCTTGGTAGAGTATTTCGCTTCAATTGTTGACTATGACTTTACAGCTGACGCAGAGAATGAGCTCGATAAAATTGCCGATGGAGAACTACAGTGGCAGCAGATGATTAAAGAGTTTTATGCCAAGTTCCAACCACTCGTCGAGAACTCGGCTAACGTCAGTAGGCAAGAAACCAGTAAAGCACGAACTCTCGGCATGGACCCCAAGACTAGCAAGCCAATTATCGCCCGTTATGGTCGCTATGGCCCTATGCTGCAAAAGGGAGAAGCCGAGGACGATGAAAAACCAGCTTTTGCCGGCATGCCAGAAGGCGTAACTGTCGAGAACGTCACACTAGAGCAAGCGCTTGAGATGTTTAAACTCCCTAGAGAAGTAGGCAAGACCGAAGACGGCAAGGTGATAAAAGCCAACATTGGACGCTTTGGCCCATATATTCAGATAGACAAGCTATACGTATCTATTAAGCCTCTCGATCCTGTAAGCATCACCGAGCAAGAAGCCAGGGAGCTATATCAAGAAAAATTAGAAGCCGAAGCAGCAAAATACCTTAAAAAATTCGATGGCGGCATCAATATTATCAAAGGTCCTTATGGCCCATACATAACAGACGGCAAAAAGAATGCTCGTATTCCCAAAGGACAAGAGCCAAAAGATATTGATCTTAAAACAGCTAAAGAACTCCTTGCCAACGCACCAAAACGGGGTGCCCGGCGCACACGAAAAAGCTCCAAGTAATACTGCTAATGCATATATTGGACATATATGTTTTTTTGGTTTACAATATAGCACATAGATAGAGGGGAATCGCTTGACGATTAAAAGCTTAGGTGTTATAATTGTGCTTAACGTTAATCAAGAGTGGATTAAGGAAGAATACAGCTAAATGACTCAAAAACAGATCGAAGAAGCAGTGAAAGCAATACTTGCTAGCATTGAGCGTGAGCGTGAGCGAGAAATTGTTGCTCGTCGTTACGGTCTTTTTGAGCGTCGAGAAACTCTGGAACAGATTGGTGAACTCCTTGGGATTACCCGAGAACGAGTTCGTCAGCTCGAAAAAGCTGTGGTTTCAAAACTAAAAGAATCAGCCAAAGCAGGGTCATTACCTGGCATTAAAGAGATCGATCAAACTCTTGTTAGTGCACTCGAAGGGGAGGGTAGTGTCGCCCGTATTTCTAACCTGGTAAAACACCTCACAGGTGAGGCTGGCACACGATTGGATCAATCTCGTGTAGCATTTTTGGCAGACCTAGCGCCAAATGTAAGCCTTGTCTCTGACAACGACCACTATCACCAGGCAGCAGCTATCACTAAAGTCCACGACGAAAAGGCCGTCCACAAACAGGTCTCAAAATTAGTTGACGCTATTAAGTCAATTGGCGAACCAAAACCAATCGAAGAGATCACAAAAGTTTCTGGACACAACGATCCAAAGCATGCTGCGGCACTATCTAGCACCTCAAAACACCTTGCAACCCTTGGTGGAGTATGGGGTCTTGTAAAATGGCCAACCGTAAACCCAAAGAACATTCGAGACAAGATCTACGTAGTCTTACAGCAAAACGGCAAGCACATGCACTTCAACGAAATTGCTGATGCGATTAAAGACTCAGAGTTCAAGCGAAAAGACGTTACAACCCAAGCCATCCATAACGAACTTATCAAAGACAAGCGATTTGTGCTTATCGGCCGTGGCATCTACGCACTTAAGGAGTGGGGCTACAAAAAGGGAACAGTTGCCGACATCATCAGTGACGTCCTAAAAGACGCCGGCGAGCCCTTGCACCGAGACGAGATTGTAAAGCGAGTCCTCAAAAGCCGCTACGTAAAAGAGACGACTATCCTCTTGAACCTACAGGGCAAAGACCAGTTCAAGCGAGTCGCCAAAGCCACCTACGAACTCCAAGAAGCCTAAATAAAGAGATCAACAGATGGAAGCCTCACAAACCTCTCCAGAACAATTTATCAGTTTTGAAGAAATGGAGAAAATGGGGTTTGATCCTATCTTGCCAAGAGAGCTGCCAGCCAAACTCGAAGCTAACGAGGCAAAATTAGGGCAGGCGGGAAGTCGACAGACCGAACTACCACGAGCGCCCAAAAGACTGCGCCTACCTCAAGAGGTGATTGACCCTTGTCCACCTCTGGCACAGTTGCCAAGAGATCGTTTTAGTAGTCGCCACAGCGGAGAATACTAAGAAGAATGCAAGAACGCTATCTCCATCGGAGAGAAGCAAATGATTATTTCAAAGTAGTCATTGGCTATTTTGGTCTAGCTCTAGTTGTTGCTAGCGGAGCACTATTCGTTGATCAAGACAACAAGGACAAATACGAGCCAATAATTTTACCAGACGGTGCTACAGAAATAGAGCAAGTGAACCCTCATACTAGAAGATTTGCTGTTGAGTCTGCGCAGAAAGACCAGATAGTCTGCGGGAAGTTGAACGTTGGCTACAGAGGGACAACCTATACTCACTTCATGCCGGTCGAGAGAGTAGCAGATAGGGTAAAGGGCAACACAATACTAATTGCTAGAGACTCACAAAACACCCAAAGTACCGTTGATATGCTTGTAGAATGCACATACCCAGAGTCTGATCCAGAATTTATACAAAAGATCCCTATTGAATATCGAGCAGTAGCTACAGAGGAGGGGAGTAATTAGTATGTATAAATCTCTCGAGTCCACCCCTGTTGAAGATTGGGAGGTAATACCGTCGATCGATATTAATGTAGGGGCACAACTAAAAAGTATGCACCCAAATCAGGATTTTATTATTTCAATCAATACAGAATTGATGGAGCAAGCCCTTAAAATTGTTAAATCCAAAGATGCCAAACCATCTATTGTGAGGTTTAATATTCAAAAAGATATTGTACAGATCGAAGATGAAGTCTACGGCCCAGTTACAGGTCAAGCATGTGCAGAGAAAACAGACTATGGCACAAATATAGCAATGTGTTTATTTTATAAGGATAGTCCTGATATGATCCTCGCAACTTCAGAACAAAAAAAGACCGTTATTCATGAGCTGCAACATGCTGCAGATTTTACAAGCGAAGAGCAAATTACAAAAGAAGTAATCTACGCAAGGCAAGTTACAAATCTTGGCTCTGAAGCTTTTAACCTCACAAGCATCTACCCCGACAGACCTTTTGAAATCCGTGCTATGAAGGCAGAGAAACGGGCAATAAACTATCCACCAATAATCTCTATCGGAACAACCGACAGCCAAGTCCTGTAAACATTTTTTCTTTTGAACAAAATACGAACAGTGATTATACGATGAACTGGCTGGAGACTGTGTAGTTTATAGCAAATTGTTCTGTAACACGACAGGGATAGTGGGGTAGCAAAATATAATTTTGAAATCACAAAAAATTAAGACAAAACATAGGCAGAGTAGCGATATACAAACCATGACAGAGCTATAGATGTTATGTCGTACAATGTATATTTTGCGACGTTAATATATGATTTATAGATGACAACTAATACCTCCCTCACTAGGGGAGTTTTGCCAACTTTGGCATAAATGCTACGTCTGCTAAATCAAACTCTCTCATCAGCACTGTCTGCATGATATTATCCATGCCAACCCTATACTGCTGAGAGTCTCACATGTCGCAATATAGTTTTCCACAATGTGTATTTGCATTTTCACGCTTTTCACGCTCTTGTAATATTTTTTACACGTCCCCCGCTTTTCCTGCCCTATTTGCTATTTTTTGACTTTTGGTGCTTTGTATTGCTTTTATATGTTTTTTAGGAATCCAGACTAATTATAAATACACGAACAAAATACGAACTAGAAGAGAGGAGTGGGGTGCTCTCGAGCAAACGATTGTTTTAGTCGCTAGATGTTATCCCAATCTAACTTTACTTTAAAAAAGCTCGCTCGGGGACACGTACATCGATATACTCTTTCGGGGTAGTCCCCTCACCTTTCAACTTCTCGCTTACCGCAAAGTAAGTACCAAAACTCTGGCGGGCGTCGAGGTTCAGGTTAAATCTCACGAAGTAGGGAGCATCGTTAAATCGTACTCGGATCTCTGTTCCTCCAGGTTGCAGCTCGATAGAGGAAACCTTCTCGTTCTTAGCAGCAGCTTGCAGATATACTTGGCGAACATACTCAACCTGAGCGCTCGATAGAGCAGGCTTGCCAACTGATATTGTTGTATTAGATTCATCATTTATCAGAGGTAGCTTTTCAATTTTTGATGAATCGTATGCATCTTTTTGATTAAATAGAACCCTTCCATCACCATCAATAACATACACAGTATTATTGCTTGTAATTAATGCCGCAGGGGTAGCCACCACAAACTCCACAACAGGACGATGACTAAACACAGGAACACTGATAACAACTTCTTGAAGTTCAGGAAATTGGCTCTCAATTTGCGACGACAGCTTCTCGCTATTAAGGGTAGGTCGAAAGCGATAGAAAATTGAGCTTTTCAACTTATCATTGATGGAGGCCTGGTACTCATCTCTATCCCTAAGATAAGCTCCTGATCCTACGATATCGAGTTGCGCAGTGGTGTCGAGCAAAAAACTTCGAAAAAAGACTGCCAATAGCAAAAGAGCGCAGATGATATATGGGCTACGCTTGAGCCACCAGCCAGTATTTCTCTTTTTGGGTACTTCTGCCCTCCCCCTGTCGAAAGAGCGCTCCTGTCCTTTACGTGAAGATCTATATGAAAAAACGGGCTGCTTACTATATTCGGTAGTATGGGAACGACGGGGTTGGCTCTTTTTCCTACGAAACATTACTGCTGTTTCACCTTCTTAAGTTGCTCTATCAATACATCGCTCAGTCGCTCAGTGGCATCAGACGGGATAAGCTTGTGAAGGTTTGCACCGAATTCTTCTTGGTCTCTTTTACTGTCAATCAACCGGCTTATAGCATGCAAGAGTTCTGTCGAGTCTGAGCCCTCGTCGACAATTATTGCAGCTCGGTTATTTTCTAGGACTCGAGCATTATGCAGTTGGTGACCCCCAGTAAGGTACGGATTTGGGATGATCACACAAGCTTTCTTTTGCGCTGCAAACTCTGCAATAGCCGTAGCACCACCACGAGCTACGATCACGTCAGCCGCTGCACTATAGCGAGACAAGGGATTTAGAAACGTCTCAACACGGATCTTTTGTTTTATTTCACTTGGGAAATCTTCGTATATATCTTCATTGCCTTGTCCAACCTGATGAATAATAGACAGCTTTGGATGCGAGTCTATAAGCTCACTCACAATAAGTCGAAAAGCATCGTCCAAGCGCTGGGCACCATTGCTACCACCGGTTATCAGCAGTACCTGGTCATCCTTACCAAGACCAAGCTGTTGCACCGCTGCAAGCTTTTGTGCATCTGTTACAGGCGCAAAATCATCTCCCACCGGTACACCCACAAACACCATTTTGCTCTTGGGGTAGTTATAAAATTCTGGAGGCATACCCACAGCATGCAGTGTTGCGTGACTACCTATCAGACGGTTAGTTAAGCCCGCCAGAGCGTCCGAATCATGAGTAATGTACGGAATCCGCAAGATACCTGCTGCTAGCCCAACTGGGACGCCAACAAACCCGCCTTTTATAAATATTACATCCGGACGATTAAATGCCAACATACCAAAGCTTTCAAAAAATCCTAGAAAAAGTAAGAACATGTCCCGGATATTTAAAAGATTTGTCTTAATATCAAATAACCGTGAGGTCCAAGATTCACCATGGTATCGCCGTAGTTTGCCAGCAAAGATTTCCTCTACGCTAGAAAAAAGTTTTTTATCTTGGTCAATCAGGTGAGAGAACTTCCCTCCCCGCTCACTAACAATAGTAAGCTGCAGTGAAGCATCCTTTTGCTTTAAATTTTTAGCGACTGCCAGCAGTGGCGTAATATGTCCGCCGCTGCCCCCGCCGACCAGCAAGATCTTCATTGCCGCTCTCTCCCCTATTTACGTTTCGAATTGGCGCAAAACTGGTATACCGTGAAATCTGAAAAACAATACCAAGTGCTGCCATGACAAAGATTAAACTAGTTCCCCCATAGCTAATAAGCGGTAGTGTAATCCCCTTTAGCGGCACCAGGCCAATCATAGCTCCGATATTAATCATAGCCTGAACACTTATCCAGGCAAAAACACCGACTACAATCAATCGTGAGAATCCGTCGCTGGTGCGATCTATAATCTTTTTAAACCGAGTAAACAGCCAGAGATAAAGTGTTATAACCAAACTTACCCCAATAAAACCAAACTTTTCTGCTAATACGGCAAAGACTGAATCGTTGGCGGCTTCTGGCAAGTAGCCAAAGGCCTGTACGCTCTTTCCTAGACCCAGACCAAATATACCTCCACTACCGACTGCGATCAGCGCTTGGCAAGCCTGATAGCCGCTTGCCTGACAATCAGCCGCAGGGTTTAGAAATGTTTCTACACGATCTCGGCGATAGCTGCTGGTTGATATGGCTAAAATTGTACCTATAACCACTACCCCCAAAACAAGTGCTATCCGTTTTATTGGTAAGCCCGCTGCAAAAGCCATCACCATAATTATTGCCAGCATTACTCCTGTAGATCCGAGGTCACTCTCGAATTTAGCTACTACAATACCAATGACCGCCATAAGGATGAGAAGTGGCCTAAGAGTCGCAGAAGTTGATTCTATCTGGCCCTTTGCAATTTTATCTACTAAAAATGTAGCTAGTCCAATAATAAGTGCGAGCTTGATCAGCTCTGCTACTTGAAACGACAGTCCTCCAGCCTGGATCCATCGAGATGCACCATTTACTTCACTACCGAATGCCTGCACACCAATTGCGGCCAAGACAGCAATCGCTGCAAAGACCTTATAGTTTTTCTTCCAAACAGCTACCGGTACAACACTACAGATAGCGAATGCGATAAGCCCCAAACCAATAGCAATAATTTGCTTGCCAGTAAAGTAATTCTCACTCACGTTCCTAACAGCTGCCAGACCGGGGCTAATTGAATAAACAACAATCAATCCAATACTAAGGAGCGCTAAACAAATAATGAGAAGCATGTAATCAGGTCGATGCTTACGTGAGCCATGGGTCGTCCCCTCGCTAGATCGTCGAGCACTTTGTTGATTTGGTCTTGCTAGTGTGGTTGGTCGTCGTTTCCTTTTAAAGAGCATAGTTTTGGCCTCTAAACGTGGTACACGTCAATCAAGAATATAATTAGTCCAACAAAACCAAAGACTTGACCAAGCACCCAAAATCTCATGGTAACTTTGGTTTCTGGCCACCCTGATGCCTCAAAATGGTGATGTATCGGTGCCACTTTAAATACCTTTTTACCTCTAAACTTCTTCGACAAAATCTGTATCACTACCGAGCCAGCTTCCATAACAAACACACCGCCAATTATTGGCAAGAGTAGCACCGTGTCAGTAATCATAGCTACAACCCCAAGAGCAGTACCGAGAGCAAACGAGCCGACGTCACCCATAAAGAAACGAGCTGGATAGATATTAAACCAAGTGTAACTCAAAAGAGCTCCAACAATAGCCATACAGAAACCGGCTACACCGAAACGCCCTTCCAGGAATGCAATTATGGCATAGATACTAAATGACATAGCTACTAGCCCACCAGCTAATCCATCGAGGCCGTCCGTGATATTGACTGCATTGGCAGTACTTACAATAACCAGTACAAACAGCGGTATAATTAGCCAACCGAGCGCTAGGTCACCAAATCCTGGAACGTTAATTGTGGTTACATCGAGTTTAAAGTAAAAGAATAACCCACCAATTAGAGCAATGATCGTGGTCAAAAGTAGCTTCAATTTAGAATTTAGCCCAGCTATGCCCCTTCCAGTACCCCTGATGTTAATAATGTCATCAATCAGACCCACAGCCCCCGCTCCGACAAATGCCGCTAACGGTAGCCAGGTTTGGGTCCTAGACAAGTTAAAACAAAGTGTAACTACTGTTACAGAAACAAGAAAGATGAGACCTGCCATAGTTGGAATGTGCCGCTCGTGCTTTGCATGGTGCAGCTTGGCAAAAACTGTTGCTTTCTCGCCCGTTACTGCCGTAGAGCGAGGCTTTTTCCACCATTTATATTGGTATGCAAGTGTCGTATAGAGCGGAGTAATAATCATGCTCAGTAAGAACCCAAGAAAAGCAAAAAACAGGATTTCTATAAGTTGTGAGTTTTCAAAGCCGAAAATGTTTCCGTTTGTCATAGTTTTGTTTTTTTATCTCTCTAGATATTATACCTTTTTTGCTTCTGTAAAACTACTGCGACGGCTGGATCGAAAAATTATTTATCAGCATATCAGTAACCTTGGCAAACAGAGGCGCAGCAGCTTTTGTTCCGGCATAACCAGCAACGTGCGGCTCGTTAATGCGCACCATAATGACATACTCTGGCTTATCTCCACCCACAAAACCAACAAACGTTCCATTGTACCGATCGTCATAATATCCGCCACCGGGTTTGGTAATCTCGGCTGTACCTGTTTTGCCACCAATGTGATAGCCAGGACGCTTCAGGAATGTATAGTTTTTGGCCACCGAATTTTCGTGCATTGCCCGCATTTGCTCTGAAATTTCCGGACGCACGGTTGCATCGTTAACTACTGTCGGTTTACCGTTATCAGGCTCAACAAGATGTGGCTTATAGTATTTGCCCCCATTGATGGTGGCAGAAAAGGCTGCTGCAAATTGTATTGGGGTAATGTTAATACCTTGCCCAAAAGTGGTGTTAGCATACTGAATATTAAGCCCGTAGCCATCGTTGGGGCCAGGCACGTAACCCTCTGCTTCGTAGCCCTGTTCAATTCCTGTTTTTTGCCCAAATCGATAATGATTTACCAAATAATCGTACCACTTGTTTCGTCCTTGCTCATTTATCTTCCCGCCCCCCAACTGCATGAGCACCCAGGTGGCCCCGGTGTTTAATGAATACCGCAAAATGTCCGAGGTTGAACGTGTAGCTGCGCCGCCATCTTCCTCTACGTTCTTTACCGTTGCATCATCTATCTTCCATTGCCCAGGGTCTGCATAGGTGGTGTTAGCATTAATCACATTTTCATTCATACCCGCTGCAACCGTAAGAGTTTTCATGACAGAACCTACTTCAAGCGGAGAGCTAACGGCCGCATTATTAAACACGTTTGCGTCATTAACTTTATAAAATTCGCTGGGGTTGTAGGTTGGGAAATTAGCCATTGCCCGTACTGCTCCAGTGTTAACGTCCATTACAATTACACTGCCCGAGTTTGAACGCACTGCTGGCAAATGATCTTTTAACAGATCCTCCACCTTTCGCTGCATACCAAGGTCGATCGTTAGAGTTGTCTGCTTTCCTTGAACTGCTTCTTTGCGCACATTATCGCCGTTTGCAGCAAGCGGCACTCCCCGAACGTCAGTGATAGCCTTGAGCTCCCCTGCTTTGCCCTTTAGCTGGCTGTCCAGTGCCTGTTCGACGCCATACGTGCCTTTACCTTCATCATTTACAAAGCCGAGTATTTGGGCTGCCAAAGTACCTTGTGGGTATGTTCTAATCGATTCAGTACGAAGTCCGATACCTTTAAGCTCTAATTTTTTGATCTGCTCGCTCTGAGATTCATCTAATTTCTTCGCCAAAACCGCATAGCGATTTTTTTGCTTCATTTTATCTTCATACTCAGATTTATTGCCTCCTGTAATTTTTACGAGGTCTTCAGCTGTTTTACCCGGTTCTTTTACATACTTCGGATCCGCAAAAAGCGTAAATTTATCTTCATTCAAAACAATTGGCACGGTCGTGTCGCCGTCGTGGGCAACGATAATTCCCCGCTCTGCTGGGATTTCATATTCTTTATACTGGCCGCTCAGGGCTGCATTGGCATAATAACGATGCTGAATAACCTGAATATAAAATAAACGTACGATAAAAATTGCAAAAACTATCATGACCAGACCATAAAATAGATCCAATCGAGCATTGTTAAATGAACGTGAAGAAAATTTTTGCATGTGTTTTAGTAGCGTAAACGTATCTGTTAAAGATAGTCCTTCGCCTTTTTATTAACGAACGGTAGCGCTTGGTGCCACAGAAACGAGTTCTTTCGCTGGCTTACTGTCAGCGACTCGATCTAGTGACTGCAATCGTGCAGACGATAGTTGTAACTCGTCATGTTCTTTTTGTAGTTGGCTATACTGTTTTTCGTAGCCATCTACCTTGTAGCCGCTGGCATTGGTTTTTGTGACTTGAGTAAGGTATAAAAGTCCCAACAAACAGCTTAGAACTACCAATATTACCGTGTTGCTCACAGGCCCTAAAGCCCGTGTCTGTTCGCCCCAGTTAACAACGTTTTGGTGTCGGGTTGCAAATCTTCTGCGCCCCATCGATAGTGAACTTGAATATGTCATATCTCTTTTGTTTTTTGTTATGTTTAATATTTGTTTTGGTGCTCTCCTCTAATGTTTTGTTAGAGGAGAGCCGTGCTTTTAAAATTTAAGCTTGGGTTAAATAACCTTCACTCGAATTTTATAAGCTCGGGAGGTGCTTCGTACCTGTATTGGCATTAAGGCATCCCCCTTTCTATATTTTTATTTTCGCTACGGCTCGTAGTTTTGCACTACGTGCACGCGGATTAAAAACTATTTCGGATTCGTCGCCTTCAATTGGGTGCTTGGTCAATATACGCACAACTGCGTCATAACCACTTGCCCCATACTCTGCAAACGCTTGTTTGACCAAACGATCTTCTAGACTGTGAAACGAAATCACAGCTAAACGACCATTGTCATTTAACAGATCGATCCAGATTGGAAGTGCTTGCTGCAACTGCTCCAATTCTTGATTGACTGCTATCCTCAGCGCCTGGAACACTTTGGTTGCAGGATGAGTCTTCTCCCAGCGTTTGGAAGTTTTAGCGACTACACTAGCCAATTCCGTGGTGGAATGGAACGGACGGTGTTCTATGATCAACCGTGAAACTCTGGGTGCATTTCTAACTTCCCCATACAGCCGCAAGATACGTACAAGTTCTGCTTGATCAGCAGTGTTTACGATATCTGAAGCCGTTATTTCTTGATCTTCGTCCATTCGCATGTCCAATGGTCCTTCACTTTTGAAAGAAAAACCACGCATGGCATTGTCAAGGTGCGGTGATGATACTCCAAGATCTGCAAGAATCAGATCAAACTTTGCACCTGTTGCCTGCAAATCTTTGCTTGCAGACAGAAAATCGTTTTTTACAATTTTCACTTCCGAACGATTTTTGAACATTTCGTTTAGATAACTAATCGCATTTTGGTCTCTGTCGACCAGAACAGCAGCACCTTGGCTGCCTATAGCGTCAATAACTGCGCTCGCATGGCCACCATAGCCTGCAGTTACATCCAAGTATCGTTCGCCCTTTGCGGGGCTTAAAATGTCTTTTACTTCGCTTAAAAGAACCGGTTTGTGTTTGTTTTGATTCATTTTTATTTTGGGGCACTGTGTGCCTGTAAAACGTTTTTATTTTACAAGATCACCTATTCAGCAGCCAGTTTTTTGTATTTTGTTGTTTTTGTTTTTGATTTAGGAAATTTTAGTAATTCTATTAACTTTTTGGAGTGTTGATAGATAAAACTTCCTTGTAAGTTTTTAGAGACTTATGTGTGAGGTGGAGTTTTGGGAGGTGTTTTTGACAAAAAGTACGAGGGTTTTATAGTGGTTATCCCTATGATCCACTTACTGACTGCCAAATAGCTAACCTCGGCTTCGCTATTTGACTACCGAATTTTTAATGTACTGGCCTTCCAGATTATTTTTCTGGAGCCATTAACCGCCAATATCGTCCAACTCCAACAGCAACAACATCTTTCCCAATACCAGCAAAATCTAGCTGATGTTGTTCTAGAGTGATACGCCCCTGCTTCTCATCAATAACAGTTTCAACTTTACCCATTCGAAACTGTACATTCAGATCAGCAATGCGCTCATCCAGGATGTCGCCGTCAAGTCGTGGTTCTACCAACTGGTCCCATACCTCTTTTGGGTACAGGTGAAGATAGTCGCCGAATCCCCTGGTTACCACTACCCCATTTGCAAAAGCATGACGAAGCTCGGCAGGTATAGTTAGCCTGCGCTTGGAGTCTAGCTTTCGCTCAAAGTAGTCCAGGTTTGACATTGGTGGCCTTCTTTTAATTTACTAGTGGTTTTTTTGTTTTTCGCTATAGCTAAATCTGTTTTGGATTTACCTACGATTACCCACTGACAATAGCTTACTACCCACGACTCCCCACAAACAAGTGTTTTTTTGTGTTTTTATAGAGAAAACAGGCAAAGTTATCCACAATACTTACGCTTAACACAACATGTGGTGTCAAAGTGTATTTTTATGACGCTAACGACTCAATATATGGTGTATAGGGCTAAATAGCTGCTTGGACCAAAATTGGCATGTGATCTGATAAGCCTCGAGGCAATGTCTTTACTGCTTCTACTCGAGCATTAAAGGCGGTAACAAAGTCAAAGTGACCCTTAAAAATCATGCTTTTATACGTAGGTTGGTCGCTTAGGAGCATCTTGTAGCCATAACTCTCAATAAAGTACTTGAGCTGTTTCTTAAATAGCGGGTAGTTATAATCACCTACCATGATGGTCGGTGTCGGTTTTTCTCTGCCCAAAGCTCGGTAAGCATTCTCAATCTGTCTTCGACGCATGCTATTAGGCGTTACAAGATGCGTTGCATGAAACGACGCTACGTTAAAGGTCTTATCTGTCTTTTTATCGTGCAGTTCGGCAAAGAGCAAGCGTTCTCTCTCTTGGGACAATAGTTTTTGATACAGAATCCTTTCATATAGAGTCGTATCGAGCAGGCAACTTTCGCTATACACTCGCTCAAACCTATCAGGACGTGCGTAGATCGCCAGACCCAGATGCCCAGACTTGGTAGCATCAAAGAGCTTTAGCGATCCTATAGTGTCTTGTAATCGCTTGGTATAGCACTCTTGAATACACAAAATGTCGCTATCGTGTTGCTCTATTAGCTTGTCGAGCTCCCCAAATGCCTTGTTAAACTTGAGGTTGTAGCTAATGATATTAAGCTGGTTGAGTTGTTTCGATTTGTATTTTTGCATGTTTCTCGTTTGTATTGTATGACAACAAACTTGCTAATGCTAGTGCTTTTAGCTTTCGAGCCACTTTGCGAATTGTTTGGCACTGGGGCGAATTTTGCGTTTCATGTTATTCTTGCGATCGACTTCTACAAGGCCAAATTTTGGCCACCAGCCGTAAGCCCATTCAAAGTTATCTAGTAAACTCCAGTGGAAGTATCCACGCAGGTCTACGCCTTCACTAATAGCTTTCTCCATAGCTATCACTGTTTCCTGGATCCACCACCAGCGATATTCATCCTCGGCATCCGCCAGACCATTTTCGGTAATAAATATTGGCTTCTTAAAATGACTCCACGTGCGAAGTAATAGAGGGTACAGACCTTCTGGCTCCATATACCAGCCCAGGTCATTCAGTGGCACTTTTGGATTATCTTTCTTGCCAAAACCTTTGTAGTAATCACTAAAGTAATAATTAAGCCCAATAAAATCTTGGTGCTTTCGAATCCGCCTCAAAAACCACCAGTTCCAGACATAGCGCATCACTTTTGTCGACATTGTGTCTAGGAAATTTCTAGGCCGCTTAGCTTGGATGTTTGCTAGGTTAGTAGCGGTTCCAACTTGCATACTTGGCTTTTTGAGCTTCAGTATTTTGTAGGCTCGCTTGTGAGCACGTACCAAGTTCATGTAAACCCATAATCCACCTAGCGCATTCTTTTTCTGAGGTGGCCACTCCCCTGTTATATAGCCAAAGCTCATGTAATTATTGGGCTCATTAAGAACTAGTACATACTCAACTTCGTCGAGCAACTCTTTGGCGACCTTGCTGACAAATCGGTCCCAATGCTTTAGGTTACCTTGCTTTTCAAAGCCACCTTTGTCTGTAAACCACGTAGGTAGCGTCCAGTGCCACAAGTTCATAAATGGCTCAATCTTACGCTTTCGCAGCTCAGAAATGTAAGCTTTATAATGAGCAATCTCTTTCTCGTCCCACTTCCCTTCCTCGGGTTCAATCCGGGACCATTCTATCGTAAAACGAAAAGAGTTGAGGTTGAGCTGACCAAGCAAATCAAAGTCTTCTTTGTATCGATTGTAGTGGTCTACGCCATCACCAGATACGTAGTTTTCTGGCTCTTCAGCTTCCCCTTTTACATCATCCCACTTTGGCAGCCAGCTAAGACGCTGATGAGCTGTCTGTGCAAGCTCCGTAGCGTGAGCGAGCTCCCACACTGACCACTGGTTATGATTACCGCCCTCTATCTGGTGCGCTGCGGTGCTTGCCCCCCAGAAAAAGTGCTTGGGAAATACTTCGGTGTTTTCGTCTTGCTTCATGCTATGAACATCATAGCAGACTTTACACTTTTACTTCTTGGCGAGGTGTGTCGGGATGATTGTGTTCGTCGAACAATACCCACGCTTTGGGGGCAAAACAATACAGGTTGTGCTGGTTAGTCCCAGCCACAAAACTTTCATAAAAGTCATGAGCTTGGTCGTATTTATTTGCATACAGATCACACACAGTCCGCACAATATCCTTATCGGCTACTATCTCTACTGTTCCTTCTGTCTGTACGCCCGTTACTGGCTTGTCGGTTTTAATAGCTATAGCTATGGCAGCATGGTTATCATTAGCTAGCTCCTGGCTGTGTCGCCGACTTGGCAAGCTAAGCCAGTACAATTTACCTTCGTGTGGCACAAAATAAACCGTGCAGATCCATGGCTTGCCGTCGTTAACGCTAGCCAGCTGCATCGTTTTGGCATTTTTTAAATGTTCAAATATTTCGTTTTCTAGGCTCATTTTTTGGTCTGCTTTTTGCGATCGTAATATTGCAACTTTCGCTTTTGGGTGTCCAAACGTTCTATATATTTTTCAAATGGCTTAAGCAGGCTTGAATACTGTCTGTTTGGTGCCAAAACTTTAAGCATCTTTCTTTTCTTGTGTAAGTATTCGATCAAGCCGTAAAAATCACCATCACCCGAAACAATGATTGCTTTGTCATAATTTGGTATCTCTTTCATCGCATACAGAACCAAGTCTGCGTCGATGTTCCCTTTTGTCGGCGGCTTGTCTTTATTGGCTTCTTTATCGTCCGGGTCTATGTTCATATCAAGCGTTGGCTTTAAGACTACCAAAAAGCCAAGCTCATGCATGTACTCGTACAAGTCCTCGTGTTCGTGCATATAGCCGATAAACATAAAAGCATGTGTAACGTTGTATTCATCGTTTAAATACTGACGAAACTTACGCCAGTCCATTTTCCAGCCAGCCTTCTGAATACCCAAATTCAAGTTTTGACTATCGATAAAAGCGTAAGCTCTTGGTTGTTTTGTTTGTAATTTATTAGGTAGATTATTCTGATTCATCGTTTAATTCCTTTGGTTTAAGTAATGCCAAAAAAGCATACTCGTGTCCAGCTGGCACCGCATACGGCATCCATGTGGCAGTAGCTTTTGTGTCGTGCTTTTTATAAAATCGTGCGCCCAGTGTTTCTTCAAAACTAGTCTGTTTCCTGGGTGCGATAAATTTGTCTATGGGCTCACTGCACCACTTTTCTATCCGTTGCTTGAGCTCATCCATTGTCCCTATTTTGTGCTGGCTAAGTAAAACATACGAAAAGCCAACTCGACTTTGTATCTTAACTAGCTCGTCGTCATCCAAGTGCTCGACATTAACAATACTCATCACATTACTGTGTGCTTTTGGCAGAACAAACTGTGAAAGCTTGTGCGCCAACGAGTCGTAGCGAAAACTTCTTGGGGCTCCCATTTCATATCTATCATACCACCCTACCCAGAAGCTCAAATACATTGATAAGAAAAATGCTAGAAGTTATTTATAAAAAAGTGTGAGTGGAGTTTGGTGTTTGTGGGGATATACGAGGAGCTATCAAAGCTCGGACTCATAATTACACAACCAAACTGAGAGCGGGAGGCATCCATGCCTGCTGGTGGTGGTAGACAATCATGTCTATGTGCTCTCACTTCCTCTCGGCCAGGAAGATTCGTAGTAAGCCACGAGAGTTGAGCATCCTTGCTCATGCCGATTGCCGTTCTTGGCAGCTTCTCTCATGCTTCTTTTGGGCAGAAAAAGCAAATAAGGTTCAATGTCCAGGCATCATGCCGGAAAGACGTTGCTCTGACACTTCCATGTCATCCCTACCTTATTCTATTTTCCTCTGCGAGAAAGATCTCTTGTTAATGCTCACTCTACGTTAGACGTAGTACTTTTTGTAAAAAACTTCTAGCAAACTATATATTAACATAAAGTATGCTAATCAGCAATACTATCCTGTGATTTCTTCTGCAAAGCCTACTATATTTGGAACTGGCACTACTACAGCCTCTCCATCAGCGATAGGAGTTTTTATGCAGAGATCTTTCCCGTTTCTATAAAACGCCTGGCCAAGACTATCTCGTTTGTAGCTTCTTGCTAAAACAAAAAACCCAGGCTCAATTTGAGCATAAGGCTGATCAGGGGGCGAAGGCACACTTACTTTCGGTTCGTCAGCGTAACCGCTAACCTTAAGAAAATCTTGGGAAATAATACTTAAACCTTCCAATAAACCCAAACTGTTGAGGTAACTAATCCTCTGTTGATCAATCTCTGGTTGCTCTATCCACCCAGAAAAAGCCTTTTGCGCTATCTCCCCTATTTTCATAATCGCATTTGGCCTACTTATTTCTGCATCAAACGCAATGTTATCAAAAGCATATCGGACAATTTTATCGTTTCTTAAATCTTTAAGGCTATGGGCGTTAACAGGGTCAATTGGAAAAATCTTGCTGCCCCATGCATATATAAATGTATTGTGCGAGACACTGTGGTCTGCCCCATATGGATCGGTATACTCTACGGTTTCTCTGCCTATTTTATGGGTAACTCGGTGCACCCACTCTTGAGAGTTAATATCAAATGTCTTCCAAATATCATATCCTCTATAAACTCCTACCACTGGAACGTGGTGCTCACCCATCACCTCTGCTAAATACTCTCTGTCAACTCGTGCCAATTCTCTGCTATCGCTCTGTATACTACCAGGGACAACGGCCGTAAATTCTCTACCCTCTTCATCCATTGATATCGACAAAATATCACCATACACAATAACCGGCTCGCCAATAAGTGGGTGGGAAGCATTTAATGCATCTACTCTGCCCTGGAACTTCTTTTGTTCATGCTCATCATCTTGCATATACATATTTGCATACACATCATAATCCCCTGCTGTAGCGTTTAGTTGTCGCACCATATCAAGTGGACCCATAATTTCAAACTTTCCGGCCATAATATCTAATCCTACTCCTGTTAAGGGCCGACAGCAATCATAAGCGTTTTATTGTCAGCTTCGGGTGCTTTTGGGCAACGGTATCAGCACGCTCGTTTTAGCTTTATACTCTTCCCAACCTGGGCGACCTGCAAATCGTTTCTCACTAGGCGGAATACCCGATACAAATAGTATGAGGAGCGTGATAGTAATCGGGCCAATAATTGCCCACCAAAGCCCCGTTGCGGCAAAAGACATAATAAAAATCCCCCACCACAGAGTAATCTCACCAAAATAATTAGGGTGTCTACTATACTGCCATAGCCCTTCTGTCATAAGCTTGCCTTTGTTTTTGGGATTCGTTACGAAGTCTTTGAGCTGCTTGTCGGAGACTATCTCAAAAGCGTAGCCAAATACCCAAATAGCCAGACCAACAATAATAAGTAAAGATGTATCATTATCGGTGTTCAGATTTGCTATTAACACCGGTATAGATACCAAAAATGCCAGGACTGCCTGAACAACATAAATCCTAAAGAACGTGTTCACAGCAATGCTGCCCCGCCACTTTTTTCTCAGCTCAACATACCGTTGGTCTTCAGAAGACGAAGCCAAAAAACGTCTAAAAATATGCGACGACAAACGCAAACCCCAAACGACCACCAAGGTTGTCAGCAACAATCCTACGGTTGTTTTTTCTGAAAGCACAAAGCTCGTAAGCGCCATAACAATAAAAGTCATGCCCCACGCACTATCAATGACGTCATAGCGTTTTTGGGTAAACGCATAGCAAAAGACTGCGCACAAGAACACAAACCCAGCCAGCCAAGAAAGAGCCAACAGACCTGCGTCACTCACAGTTAGAGGACTCTACTTAAGATAGCAAACGAAACCACGCTAACCGTCGCCGTCAAAAATGTACCCCACAGCATATCAACGACTGTCAATGTTGTGGTATAACCCTTAAGCGTCGCTAAGTTTGTTAGATCGTATGTTGCATAGGTAACAAAACCAAATGCTGCGCCCAAACCAAGTGCGAGCTTCCAGTCATCCGCCTTAAGTGCAGGGTTAATAACAAAAAGTATTAAACCAGCTAAAAATACTGCGTAAAACAAAATAGCTGCAGGAAAGTTTGGTTTGTCGAGCAGCAACGAACCAATCTGTGATTTGTAAAATTTATTAGCTACAAAACCTAACCACACAAAATCGACACCAGCAAACACGACTGCCGCTACTGCATACTTGATTAGAATATCCACACGCCCCTCCTCTTTTTGATAATTTAAGTATACCACCTCGACTTCTGCTTTATTTGACATCTGCCTACAGCAAGCGTATCGTTGTATTTATTTATAAAATTTGGAGACAAACAATGACCCGCCTACCTAAATTTGAGAACCCTGCCGTATATGACAGCATGGTTTCTGGCGCACCTATGAGTGTATGCCCGGAGCGCAGTACAAAAATTAACCCCAGTGCAATCGCTGCAGAAGTTGGGCACATCGCAGCCTCTGCTAACGAGTCTGGTCTATCTCAGGACTCTCTTGCAGTAAGTATCGAGCCAATCGGCAAAGACCACGAACGTCCTATGCCCTCTGGCACACCCCGAGAAGTGGCTATCAGTATTCAAAGCTGCTAGTAACTAGCTACCCAGCAAAATACTTTACTTCAACCTGTCTTTGGTTGATGCCATTGGTTATGTTGGTAAAACCCTGAGATTGCAAAATATTCTTTGTCACATTAGAACGACTGCCGCTTACACAGTACAAAACCAGCGGCGTATCTTTTGGTAAATCTTTTAGTTTATCCGAGCCTGCCATAACCTCTGCAGGCGGCACATTTATCGCACCTTCTACGTGCCCCCGAGCATACTCTTCTGGCTCCCTGACATCAACAAAAACTGTTTTCGCCTCAATCTTCATAACTCAATTGTAGCAGACTACAGAGTGAGCATTAAAGAGCCAGTGATAATCACACCGACCGACAAAGACTTTTGCAATAGAACTTTTCTAGATAAATCATCTGGCTCTAAACCATTAAAAAATCGCATCAGAAGGATTGCGATCGCTAGCACAAAAGCTGATTCAAATGCTTCTATCGTCTGAACAAAAGCAATAGGAACAAGTAATATTGCGTAGTTGTGTGCGGCCCTGCCAATATTACCAAGCAGGTTACTCAAAACCATTACACCCACGAGCTTCTTCTTTTTCGAAGTCTTAAAGAGCTTTAGGAAATTCTTCCTATTTGTGGGCGGCAACAAAAGACATAAACTTCCAAGCACAGAACCAGCAAAGAACCAGACTAAGCTACTCTGAAAATCTAAAAAGTCACCTGCTTTCTTAAACCCAATGCTACCTAATACAAAGAATGTCGATGATAGCAGTATAGTTAGTAAAACTTGCCAATTAACTCTAAATATATGGCGCACAACTCGACTATCGACCAAGACGCCGCCTGCTACAACAACTGATATGCCTACTGCATGAATGGGTGAAATCTGCTCACCCAATAGAGCCGATCCAAGAATAATTGCAATAACTGGAGAGAACGAATAAAGAGGCGCAACCCTAGTTGCTTCTTCCTTGCTAATTCCTATGAAGTAGAAGAATAGACCTAGCAAATAACACAGACCACCCGCAAAAGCCGGGACTATTTGCTTCATCTCCCACCCAGCATTAATCTTGCTAGGGTCTAGAGCTAACAGTACTAAAATGACAAAAAATCCGCTCAGACCAGTAACAATTGCTAGCTGTATATTTTTGACCCCACGGCCAAACTTTGTAATGGCAATCTTATCAATATGATACGTAGCCGACCAAATCAGCGGCGCTATAAGAGCTATCAGAAACCATTGTGGGAGCATATGTTTGTTTTTAAATCTTTACTACACCATTGTAGCAGATGCTCTACTTGATGGAATTGGCTAGATCAGAAGTCTTTATGCGTTCTTGTTTGGTTGTATCACGATTACGAACCGTTACGGTGTCGTCTTCGAGCGTGTCGAAGTCGATCACTACACAGTATGGTGTACCGATCTCGTCTTGTCGGCGATACCGTTTACCGATGTTGCCGTTGTCATCCCACATGACATTCCCAAATTCTTTTTTGAGAGTCTTGTACACTTCTTGCGCCTTCTCTACTAGCTCCGGCTTGTTCTTCAAAAGTGGCGACACTGCAACTTTAACTGGTGCCAAATGTGCAGGCAGTTTTAGATACGTCCGCTTCTCTCCATTTACTTCGTCTTCGGTGTAGGCACTGGCTAGAACCGCAACTATCATCCTTTCTACACCAAAACTTGGCTCGATCACATGCGGCACAAATGGCTCACCGCCATCTTTTGGTCGGTATTCCATGTTCTTACCAGAAGCTTCCTGGATATTACCCAGGTCAAAGTCTGTCCGGTACGCAAGGCCAAGTAATTCATCTCGTTTGTGCGGAAAGTCGAACTCAAAGTCGATGGTTCGCTTGCTGTAATGTGCTCGGTCGTCTTCTGGCACTTCTAGCTCATGCACAGAATCCTCTGGCAAACCAAGTTCGCTCAAAAACATTCGAATTCCCTTTACCCAGCCATCAAACATCTTTTCCCAACTATCTGGGTGAATGAAATACTCGATCTCCATTTGCTCGAACTCACGAGAACGAAACACAAAATCTCTTGGGCTAATTTCATTACGAAACGCCTTACCAATCTGAGCAATACCAAACGGCACATCTGGGTAAAAACTATCGACTACATTCTTATAATTGGTAAAAATACCCTGCGCAGTCTCCGGCCGCAAATACGAGATTGAATCTTCGCTTTCAACAGGACCAATCGTTGTCTTGAACATCATATTGAATTGTTTAGCTTCGCCAAATGTACCTGTTTTGCCACAAGTTGGACATTTATCACCTTCTAGGTGATCCGCACGAAAGCGACCTTTGCAATTACTGCACTCGACGAGGGGATCTGTAAAAGTATCAACATGCCCGCTAGCCTGCCAGACTTTTGGGTTCATAAGTATCGCTGCATCAACACCGTACATTTCGTCTCGCTCTTCTACAAAGCGCTTCCACCAAAGGTTCTGAATATTGCGCTTTAAGGCCACACCAAGCGGACCGTAGTCCCATGTACCGGATAGACCACCATATACTTCACTACCCTGGTAAATAAAACCACGGCGTTTGCATAAACTAACAAGATCTTCCATTTTTACATCGCTCATAATTGCCCCAATTATACCCCAGTTACGGCTGGTAGCATATAGTTACCGCTGTACATGCAGCTCGATGAGCTGGCGAGACAGCTTATGCGTAGCGGGCACTAGCTCTGCCATATTCTCAATCTGAACCAACACTCGTGGATTTTTTGTACTCAGGATAAGCCGAAGCAATTTGATATGATTTTGCGTAAAACTACCTCTGTCATTTGGGGCAAAACACTGCGTGTCGTAATCGAACGAGTACATATTTGCTTGTTCAAGATCAGTGCCATTTGGCGCAGTTTGAAGATTGGGCAAGCTACCGATTTCGTGCAAAACCTGCACGTTAAACCAAAGCTCGGTAACCTCTTTATCTATCCCCACGCCATCCAGGCCTTCTAGGCTGCTTACAAGTATCGGGTAAAAGTCTTCACCCGATCCATCTTCACACAACTTGTTAATAATTTTTAGCAGCTCATACCCCAGCATTGTTCTCTGCAAGTCTTTGGCAATATTCCCAAAATGCCTGTCGAGGCGACCCGAAGTTAACACGTATAATTCGCTCCTGCTCTTAGCCAGCCCCACCGTGCTTTCACTAAACAGCTCTATGCCTCCAGCTAGCTTACTCTTGCTGGACCGCACGCTTTTAGCCAGCACTCGCACCTTGCCTTTATCATTTAAAAGCAGCGTGAGAATACGATCTTTCTCCCCGTAGTTAATTCGGTGCAAGACAAGACCCTTACTAACGAACTGGTTCAAGCGCAGCTCCTCGAATGGCATCCTCGAGCTTCTTTAAAGAAGTTGTTGGTTTATACAAATGCGCAGCAATTCCAAACCGCTCGTAGATCTCAGCATTAAAACCAGCTTCTTCGCTAGAAATATGGGTATACATAACTATGGGGATGTGCCGCCAGTCGTTATACGAGCGAAACTCATACAAAAATTCTAAGCCGTTGTGGCCCGGCAACGCTAGCTCCAGCACCACCACATCAATACCCTGTTCTGCTTCGTGCACGGCAGCTTGCGCATTTACTGCGTGTAGCACCTCGATGTCACTAAGCTCTAGGCTTTTGCTAATCACTCGAGCAAAATCATTCTGCGGCTCTATGAGTAAGACCTTCATACCAATGCTAGCTGTTCACTCTTGATAAGTTGCATGCCGAGGCCCTTCATGCGAAGTCGCTTTACCGGAAGGACCTGTCCGCCCATGGCTTCTGCCAAGCTTTGCGCAATAGCCAAGTGTATCCCACTACTGACAGACCCCTTGCCGAGCACGGTCACAGTACTACCCTGCAGTCTATCGGCAGCTGCCAGTTCAGACTCCGTGAAGCCTTCTGAACCGGGCACTAACACTCCTGCCACCACTTCGCTGGTTGATTTTTTAAACGCAGTGAGGCGCAAAATTTTTGCCCTCTTATCTTGGTTTGGGATCATCATAATCTGGCTCAAGCTACCAAGCGCTGTGCGAGCGGCTTGTGGATCCACCATAACAGGAGCCGTATGACGAGTATCTACCTGCAGCTCATAATTGTTAGCCTTAGCCAGAGCATTAATCTCGTTTGCTACATCATAAAATATAGAGCCCAGACTAATTGGCTCTAGCTGCAGTTGTTTCTGTCCATACTCACTCTGTGCGCTCAAGAGATAATTGTCTATCAGCTGGAGTGCTTGCTCGGCTGTCTTTTCAATCTCTGCAAAGTCTACTGCAGAGCCGTCTTTTGCTGCTAGCTCACTCGAACGGGCCACCAACAGCAGCGGGTTCTTAAGCTCACGAATTAGCGCCTTTAAAACCTTGTCGGATTTAAGGTTTGCCACCTCCACGGTTTGCGTATCGCCCAAGATCAATTACCCTCGCTTTTACTCTCTAAAGTATAGCACGGCGGGAGCTATGGACTGAAGGTAAAGTTTGGCAAAATTATGCCGTTAAAATCTTTGAGATAATTAGTAGACTCTACAGAAATCTTAACCGTTTTGTCACGAAGTGGCAGAATCACAATAGCACCTTGTCTATCTGTGGCAATTGCTCCATCAAAGCGAAGTCCTACCGTTTTCGGAACCTTCGGAAGCGCATATGCGGTAGCCGTCACCTTCTTAGTTTTTACTGCGTTATCAAAGGTACCTACGACAGTGTCATATGTCTGGCTAACTACTTCTACTCGCAGAGCGTACGAAGAACTTTGTCCGCCAACTACTATATCTGGGTTAGATAAGATTGTTATCGTATTGTTCGCAGGCTGACTGACATAGGTACTCCAGGTCTTAGGATATTGGAATGTAATGCTACCCAACGACTCTGGCCCCACGTATGACTTGAGTGGCTCTTTTTCTTTCTCTGCAAATTCATTATCTTTTTCGCTCTTGGTTTTATTTACCGCTACGGCTACTGCTGCTGTCGATTTTTTATCGCTGTTATCTTTATAATCTTGTCGTTCCATGTATGCCCACGCACCAAAACCAGCTGCGCCAAAGAAAAACAGCACCGCAAAGATCAATGGGATCAAGAGAATATTTAGCGAACCTCGCTCGTTCATAGTGCTAATGGTAACTGAATATGGGGTGCGTGTGCAACTTTATTTATACATATACAAGAACACGCCGCCCTTTTTTTGGGCTGGTTTTTTGTCTGGGATCTGGAATGCTACGCTCGCTACCTTGATTGGTTTATAAGAGTAATCTTTCATTTTTGAGTCGAGTTTACTCATATAGCGAGTTAGGAGAAACACAAAAACTGCATCGCTTTTGGGCAATTTCTTTCGCCAAAAGTTACCCCAGACAATGGTAACTTGTTTGCGATACTTCAAAGTCACAAAGTACGAAACAACTACCAGGAATGGATTTATCTCGTATCCAACTACGTGTATCCCCTTTTCTGCAGCTGCCCTAAGTACTCGCCCGTCGCCAGAGCCAAGCTCGATCATGATTTGCCCCGGCTTTAGGTCAAGCAAATCCAAGGCTTCGTGTATTTGCGGCTTCAAGGTTGGCAAGTACGGTGCTCCAAAAAACACTGCTCCGCAAAATAATGCCCCAACCAAAACAAGCGCAACAACAATGATCACGCTTTGCCCTTTTTAATAACCTCGAACTTGTGTTTTGTTTTGGCCAGATATGTTTCGAGTTCAGCAACAACCTTTTGCCCTTGCTCGTGTAGCTTTACTGCCTCATCGATATCAATATCTTCACGCTCTAGCTGTTCAATAATTTCGTCGAGCTGCCCCTTTAATTCCTGATACTTTGCCATTATTTATCTACCTTTACTTCTATCATACCATCTTGCAGTGTGACCTGAAGCTCATCGCCTTTTTGAGCTGATTTAGTGGAACGGACCAACTTGCCCTCTTTATAAACAAGGGCGTAGCCTCGCTTTAGTGGCGCTTTCGGATCCAGAAGACGAAGTAGTTCTGCCTGTCGTTCAAGATACCTTTCTGATGAAGTAAATGAACCCTGAACAAGCTCTACAAGATGTTCTTTTGTGACTTGTAGATTTACCTCTTCGCTTTTAAATATTTGCTGAACCGCTGCGTTCAGACTCTTGGCCTGCGTGGCTAAGACTGCTTTTTCATGAGAACGATCTGGCACTAACAGTTCTGCGGCATTGCTTGGGGTGCTAGCACGCTTGTCTGCAGCAAGCTCGGCCAAACTTAGATCTGTCTCGTGCCCAATTGCCACAAGCGTAGGAATGCGACTCGCAGCCACTGCCCGTACCACAGGCTCCGTACTATATGCAGCCAAATCATCCGCACTTCCACCTCCCCGAATTAATATCAAAACTTCTGGTGGTTCTGCTAGTTGGTTAAAGAGCTGCACCGCTTCAACAATCTGCTTGGGCGAATCAGCTCCTTGCACCTGAACATCTGCCAGTTGAACTTCGATATTCCCCCACCGAGCATCAATAATTTTACGAAAATCTGCTAAGGCTGCTGACTCTTTGGAAGATATCACTCCAATTCTTTTGGGAGCAAACGGCAAAGAACGTTTGCGAGCTTCATCAAACAAACCTTCGCTCGTTAATTTTCGTGCTAGCAGATCCTGCGCTTTGCGGATCGAACCTTCGCCAGAAACCCTCACTTCATCGATGTTCACACTAAACCCAAAGTTTGGATGAAGTCTTGGCCGACCATCAACTTCCAGTATCAAGCCTTCCTCTAAAGGTCCTGGCAATTGCTGCACAGCACCGAAAAACTTTACGCTGGCGAAGTCATCCTTAAGATCAAAGTAGACCCAGCGCCCCCTGCTCACTCGAAAGTTCGCAAGCTCTCCCACTATCCGCACGCTCGGATATATCATCTCTACCGACTGATTAAAGACAGCGACAAATTCTGAAGCCGAAAACGTGGGGGCACTCCCTATCATTTTGCTTTTTTATTCAATGCTTGGTGATAAAAGAAATAACCTGGAGGCAACTGTATGGCCAAGGTCAAAATCCTATACATGATCGTTACTGGGATACTCAGCGCCGCTGGCACGCCGGCCGTTACTAATACTGCCGTCATTAACGCTTCATACACCCCAATGCCGCCCGGCAATACCGAAATGAGTCCTGCAAAATTAGCAACGGCATACGCCAAAATAACTGCTCCGATATTTACCGGCGAATCAAAAGCCAGATAGACTGTATAGATCGTTGCTACTTCGGTGAAGTTGGCTATAAATGCCCAGATCAGAGGCTTTTTTAGCTTGCTATAATCTTTCGTCAAAATCACGTAGTTTTCGTGCAGCTCCAAAAACGTCCCCCGTGCAGATTTGATATTGATTGTCTCCGGATGCTTTGGCCTCACCAGCTGTATCAATCGATTTAAAAATCTTGTGGCCTGCGTTAGAAATGTATCGATACGGCTGCGACTACCGACGATATAAGCCATGAGCAAAGTGCTCACGAGCACCAAAGTTGCTATAGAGCTAGCAACCAAGAGGGTTAAGTCGTTGGCCTTACCGTTAATTGCCAATGCAAATAAGCCAAGGAACAATAGTGCTTGGAATGAAATAAAGGTAGTGATAAACCGCATCATCTGCACAAGCGTCGACTTGCCGGGGCTCACGCCAAGAGTCTTCATTCGAACTCCAAAGTATGAAAAGCCCGAGACTCCAGCGCTCGGGAATACATGGTTTACAAAGTTAAGCTCCAACATGATTTTATACAGAGGCCGGTACTTGAGCTTTTTGCCTAATATTTCAAACAGGCTCTGGTACAAAATTGTGTAGCTATGGTAATTAAGAAGTTGCCAAACAATAATAAAACTCAAGATCCACAAGTGTACCTGCTGCAGATTTGCAAACGTATCAACTATTTCATCTCGCAAGAAAAAGACCAAAAAAACAAGAGCTATCAGGGTAAACCAGGTAAGAATTAGTCGCCATCGTCGACTGGTGCGCTGCTTTTTCTCTTCGTCACTCATGTGTTTAACATTATACTAGGTATTAATGGATAGTTTATTTATTTTAGGACGCCAATCTGCGCTGAGTTTGGCAGAGCTCGAAAGCATCTACGGCGCTGACAAAATCCGCCCAATAGCTGATGCTGCTGCCGTGGTAAACATTGAGCCTCACGAAGTTCGATTTGCTCGCCTCGGTGGTATGGTAAAGTTTTGCAAAATCCTCACTACCCTAGACACAACTAGCTGGGGTGGTATCCATAAATTTTTAGTTGATGTTACTCCCGGTCATGCAGCCAGTTTGCCAGAGGGCAAACTTCGCTTGGGACTAAGCGTATACGGCCTCAAGACTAATCCAAAAGAAGTTATGGCTACTGGGCTAGAACTCAAAAAACACATCCGCAAATCTGGCCGTTCTGTTCGCCTCGTACCAAACAAAGAACTCGATCTTAACAGTGCTCAAGTACTCCATAATCAATTAACGGGTAAGCTCGGCTGGGAACTTGTATTTATGCGTGATGGCAACAAAACCATTGTGGCTCAGAGCATCGCTGTGCAAGATATTGAACGCTACGCTGCCCGAGATCAACAACGCCCCTACCGAGACAGCAAAGTTGGCATGTTGCCGCCCAAGCTCGCTCAAATCATTATCAACCTGAGTCTGGGCAATAAAACCCCCGAGGAGACTACTACACTGCTCGATCCTTTTTGCGGTACTGGCGTAATATTGCAAGAAGCCCTGCTTATGGGCACTTCAGCAATCGGCACCGACCTAGACGAACGAATGGTTGAATACTCACAAAAGAACATGGCTTGGCTCCAGGAAAAGGCCGACTACCCTGGACAACTTATATCTGTTAAGCAAGGGGACGCTACCTCTCACAAGTGGGACCCAATTCCCAGCGTCTTGGCTGCAGAGACATTCTTGGGCCGCCCACTCTCTTCATCCCCGAGTACAGAAGTTTTGAAAAAAATTATTCAAGATTGCGATACCATCCACACAAAATTCTTAAAAAATATCGCTCGGCAGACCCAACCAGGCTTCCGAATGTGCATCGCAATACCGGCCTGGAAGACTCTGAATAGTTTTGCATACCTGCCAGTACTTGATTCTCTCGAGAAACTGGGGTATAATCGTATTAAATTTGTTCATGCTAAAGAACGTGATTTGATCTATCATCGACCAGATCAATTTGTCGCTCGTGAACTCGTAGTATTAGAAAGAAAGTAGAAAATGAGTAAAGTTAAAGCAGGTGGTTCCAGTAAAAATAACCGAGACAGCCAAGGTCAACGACTTGGCGTAAAGCTATTTGGTGGCGAAAAAGTATCTGTAGGTCAGGTTATTGTTCGACAGGTTGGTCTTACCAAGCGAGCCGGCAAAGGCACCAAGCTAAGCCGCAACTTTACCATTCACGCAGACCGTGATGGCATAGTAACTTACCGAACTCGTAAAATCCGTAAGTTCACTGGCAAAACTACTAAACGCACCGAAGTTACTGTAGAGTAATCCCCTCTTTGTAATTTATTTCATAGTCACCCTTTCATTTTCCTGAGAAAATAGGTCAAATGGGAGAACTTAGAGAATTATTTCAATACAAAAGCACCAAGCGCTTACTTTTAGCGACTTGGGTTTTACTTACTTTTGGTGTTTTCGCCTCAATCAGCCTGCTCGTCCTCAAGCCTACCAATGCTTCGCCAACCAACAATCTCTCTAGTAAATGCACAACCTCGGCTGAATCTATTAGCATTTCTGGCAATACCGCTACCGGCAAATTTACAGTACCCTCTGGTTGCCCAGGAACCCACGTATTACTAGCCTCCTACACTGCGCCAAACGGCACAGATGGCAAACCTTATACTTCGCAGAAGCTATACGCCTCCAGCCGTGCCCTATTTGGCCCAGGAAGACATTCTATATCTGTCGCTCTACCTAACTGCTACTACCAGGTAGACCTTGCTCGAGGAGATTTGCTCCAAAATTTCAACCAAACTACATATACTACTTCACCTAACCATATTTTGCTTGCTGCTAGACACGGCGGCACCCAATCTTGCGAGCAAAAACCCACTCCAGCTCCGGCGCCCCCTGCCGCTACAAAGCCAGCACCACCAGCTCCTACCCCTCCTGCTCCAACCCAAAGCCAACAGCAAAGCCAAAGCACTGTGGTAAACAATACAGTTACTCCGGCCAACGCCGATACAACAACCTCACAAGTTAAACAATCTGACAGCTATACCCCTCCAGCTACCACAACACTACCAGAGACCGGCGCAGGCACGGGAGCAGTTGTTGCAACTTTCTTCGGTGTTAGCAGCCTGAGCTCAGTACTCTACTATGCTATAACGACCCGTTTGTTCGTCTAGAACGCTCAACAGCAAAAATATCTCGTTCGAAAGCATCAAAAACTTTTCTCAGATTATCATCGCTCTGGTTATACATATGAGGGCCAAATACTTCCTTAGCCTCGGCCTCTTCAAAGCAAAAACCTGTTGCCCGCTGTACATAAAAATTATCGTCATCAGGAGACTTATTAAACAAGAAGCCTTGGGGTAATTCGATGCCATTAAACATTACCGGCTCCAGATTTATATATGTCTCTATACCATGCTTCTTATGCCAGAACTTCTTACCAGATTCATCAACGTTTCTATGAGCACTCTTAATAAATATACTTTGCGAGTAATACTCTTCTACGTCTTTGCATGCCCCCATCTTCATTGCCACATTATATCTAGTCACTGGTATGTCTGACACATTGCTATCACGAGTTGCAAGTTGTTGAATAACATCAATCGCTACATCTGCTGCCCTATCGCCAGTTCTTTCTAAATTCTCGACGCCTCCACTGGATTCAAAAATCGGGATACCTCTATCTGGCGCATTAATACTCTTTGCAAGCTCACGGGTTAACCAAGCGTAGCCATTGCCATATCGGTGCTCGTTCTCAAATGCTAATTCTTTGATCACAGCTGGCTTTAAAACCAAGCCAGCTTTTTCTATTGCATCGACAAATTGCCGCCCAGAATCGGTATCTATATACATATTGCCTTCGCTAAACCTGTCTATCTGATTTATCTTTGCATGTAGTATATCTGGGTTATCCCTGTCTTCTTCATAGCAAATAAGGCCAACCGTGATGCTGTCGAGCGTATCCATAACAGTCTTGTCTGCTGGATCATTCTTATCAAATACAATTTCAAGGTAAGGCTCTTTGCCTTCAGCTACTAAAGGCACCTTGTCCTCAACTTCCCGGCTGACTTCCCCTAGTTTTATGTGCACCATTGAATTAGCGAATATTTCCTCTGCTTTTTCTTCACGATCGAACTTACTTAAACTAGGGTTACCCTTTATGCTTACGACCCTACCGTTTCCACGCTCTGCAATCTTAATTGCGACCCCAGCCTCTACTAGCTGCTCGTAGTCACGTTGGTAATCGCTTTTGGATATATCAACCTCTGAATAGCCAACATACTTCATAGCTGCTTCACCGGAGCTGATATCAAGGCTGGTCTTCGATAATGCTACTGCCCCAGAAGTGTTTTTTGCTAGATTCTCTTGATGGCGCAACCTTTGAACCTGCTCGATCACAGGAACTTGATGGGCTGTATTGGTATACTCAGGCGATTGAGTAGACATAAAAAATAATACTTTCTTTTTATTTAGGCAGCGACAAGTTCTTGGGGCTCGCTTGTAATCTCTAGAACATCAAAAGCTTGTTGGGCTTTTTCGATTTCATCCTTCAAGAATGGCGCTGCTTCTAACCCGCCTCGAACTTCGGCTATCTCGGTAAGTGCCGCTAGTGATCCTTCTACAATATCTTCGATCTTTGGTGCTTCTTTTGCGAAGTGTTTGCTAATCTTGCGCTCGTTGCTCATATCGTTTTCTGCGTGCAATATGCCCAAGGTAGTATCGACACCTTTAGCCAACTCAATTGGGCTAATAACCTTATTGGACTTAATACCATAGGCTTTCTTGATGTTTTGACTAATACCCTCGTCCTGGAGCAATGTTGAGTCTGAGATTAATACACTATTGAGACCTCTTGCAGAGGCTTCGGCAATAGCAAGCACAGCCTCTCGTTCGTTCTCAGCAGCCTTTTTTGGATCTTTTGTAATATCTCTCGTTGCTAATGTAATCACATCAGAGAACTCCCTGAGCGTGTCGCTAGTCAACAAATAATAATCGGGGCTTTGTGCTTCTGCTAGTTCTAATGTTGGTTTTGTGAGAGTTTTTGTTTGAGTCATATCTCATTTTTATAATAGCAAATTTTTGCTAATTTGTCAATCCATCACCCCTGTTATTCTGCTAAGTGTTGTTTGATTTTTTCAACGACTTCTGCAATTACAACCTGGGACTTGATTAAGTAATCGTCAACTCCAAGTTGACGAGCTCGCTCTTTGTCGCTGTCTTGGCTGAGTGCCGTAAGCATAATAACTTTTACTGTGGCAGTCTCTGGAGTGCTGCGCAAAATATCCAACACGTCGAAGCCGCTTACTTTTGGCATCATAACATCAAGCAATATCAAATCTGGTAGGGCCTGAGTAGCCGCAGCTATCGCTTCTTCTCCGTTAGCTACCCGTTTGGTCGTAAAGCCTTCGGCCTGCAGACGTGCCTCATAGACACTTCCTAGGTTCTCATCATCCTCGACGATCAAGATTGTTTTTGATTTACTCATTATGTTTATGGTAATAGTTTTTTGCTATTTTTTCAAGCTACGGACAAAGCCAACAAACAGTGGATGAGGCCGGGTTGGACGAGAATTAAACTCTGGATGAAATTGGCTAGCCACGAAGAATGGATGGTCTGTGCCCTCAATAACTTCAACTAATTTTTCATCTGGGCTTAGGCCAACTGCTTCGATGCCCCAAGATCCGTATTGATCTCGGTAATCATTGTTGCATTCATAACGATGTCGATGGCGTTCATCTATCTCCAGGCCTCCGTACAGGTCGGCTGATTTACTGCCTTTTTCGAGCACACATGGGTAGTTGCCAAGTCGCATGGTACCACCAGTGTTTTCTTTGCCCTTTTGGCCGTTCATTGTGGCAATAACTGGATTTTTTGTGCTGTCTGAAAACTCGGTAGAATTGGCATCTTTTAGCCCCGCACGACGAGCCGCTGCAATAACTGCCACCTGAAGTCCTAAGCAAAGTCCAAGATACGGTTTTTTAGTATCCAGAGCAAACTCTGCAGCCGTTATCTTGCCTTCGACACCACGCTCACCAAAGCCACCAGGAACTAGTAGGCCATCGTACTGCTCTAGCTCTTTTGTGTCAGTTAACTTCTCGGCGTTTACCCACGCAAGGTCAAGTGATACGCCTTCAGCCCAAGCAGCTGCTCGTACTGCCTCGAAAACAGATATATAGGTATCTTGGTTGTCTAGATATTTGGCAACAACGCCGACTTTGTAAGTTTTTTCTGGAGAAGCAAGTGCTCGATCAACCATAGACTTCCAGTCTTTGAGGTCAACCCCATTTCCGCCAAAACCAAGTCGTTCTGCAATAAGTTTGCCGATGCCCTGCTCTTCTAGAGTTAACGGCACCTGATAGATTGTCTTGGCATTTGGTAGCAATACGACAGCGTCTCTGTCGACACCACCATGGAGGCTTAACTTGCCACGGACCTCTGTAGGAGGCTCTACCTCACTGCGAGCTACTAGTACATCTGGGACAATACCAACTGCCCGTAAGTCTTTCAGTGCATTCTGTGCAGGTTTGGTCTTAATTTCTTGGCTTGCTCCCAAATACGGTAAGTAAACCACGTGCACATACACGCAATTCTTCTTGCCAAGAGTAAGTCCGAGCTCCCTTATAGCTTCTATAAATGCCGGGCTTTCATAATCGCCAACAGTTCCGCCAATTTCTACAATGTGTACATCAAAACCTTCGCCAGCCTTTAGAACTTGCTCCTTGATCGCACCGGTGAAATGAGGCAGAACTTGGACGGTCTGGCCCAAGAATTTGCCTGCTCGTTCGTCTTGGATAAGACCAAGCAGTAAACGACCGCTCATAACACTACTCGATTGCGTTAGCTCAATATCAAGAAAACGTTCGTAGTGACCAAGATCTAAGTCAGTCTCTGCACCATCGGCGGTTACAAAACATTCACCGTGTTCTGCTGGGTTAAGTGTGCCAGCATCAACGTTTAGGTACGGATCAAGTTTCTGTAAGTTTACTCTGAGGCCACGAGCTTGAAGGGTGCGGGCAATGGAAGCGGCTGTTATGCCCTTCCCAAGTCCGGATAATACACCTCCGGTAACAAAAATAAATTTTGTTTGATTAGCCAAAATACCTCGCCTCGCTATCTTTACTTAAATACTACCGTACTACCTTCGCTCGAGCAAGTTTTTTAAGGAGTTCGGAGTTTGTTTAAGGCTGCGTCTTTTTGTGTATCTTGCTTAGCTTTGATGTTTTCGTCGGTAATCTCAACTTTTGTATCTGGCTCGATACCCTGTTTGTCGATGTTTCGTCCACCAGGCGTGAACCAGCGAGCTACAGTAACTTTTAGCGTGCCGCCGCCCATTAGCTTACGGATTTCCTGCACGCTTCCCTTGCCATAGCTCTTTACGCCCATCAGTGTGGCTGCTTTGTTGTCTTTTAATGCACCTGCGGTGATCTCGCTAGCACTGGCACTTCCATCGTCAATCAAGACTACGGTTGGCACTCCTTTGAGTATGTTATTGCCATCGGCATAGTATGTCCTGATTACTGTGTTGTCCCGCTTTTCCTGCAGTACGGTTGCCCCTTTATCGAGCCACAAGCTCGATACATCCACTGCCGACTCTAGCAGGCCGCCTGGGTTGCCCCGTAGATCAAGCACAATACTCTTTGCGCCTTGCGCCTTAAGATCTGTGGCTGCTTTGGTGGCTAGCTCTACGGTATCCTCGCCAAAACGAGATATAGTGATCACGCCGACACCACCTGCTTCCATTTTGTACTCGACGCTCGGTAGCGTTATGGTTTCTCGAGTAATTGTAAAGTCGAGTGGCTGGCCATCACGAGCTACTTTGAGCTTCACGGTTGTGCCTTTTGGTCCTCTAATCTTATTAACTGCCTCTGTTACGGTAAGATCAGTCGCATCTTCGCCGTTGATCTGAACAAGTATGTCTTTTGGCTTCAAGCCGGCTTTTTCAGCCGGATAACCAGCGATTGGCGACACAATGACAATATTGTTGCCGTCTTTACTAAGCTCTGCCCCGATGCCTTCAAATGAGCCACTTAGCTGCTCGTTGAATTGCTTACTGTCGTTGGCATTCAAGAATTCGGTGTACGGGTCGCCAGCGGCCTTAACAAGCCCCTCTTTCATGCCGTCTTCGAGCTGATTCGTATCTAAATTACCATCAAAACTTTGGCGGAGCATCTTATAAACTTCTTGTACGCCTGCTGTGTCAATCTTTTCTGGGCTATTGCTCACAGAACGCCTATAGACAGCATCGGGCCCAAAAACAATTTTGCCTTGCCCTACGCCAATCCCTACGCCAAATACGATCAACAAGACTGCTACATTGAACCCGGTTTTTAGAATAGTTTTAGCTTTTTTAGTTTGTAACGCCTTAGGCAAACTAGGTTTACGCAAATAGATTCCCCTCTTAGTTTTAGACTCTTGGTTAGACTTATTCTACACCAAAACCCTAGAGGTTAGCGAACATTTTTCCGTCTAATAGTACGTGTTGTAGTTACAGGCTGCAGGGCCACCACTCATGTGTGCATATACACTCTTGGTGCCATTACTGTGCTCTACTATTGCAACATATCCGTAGTCGTTACGTGAAGTACCGAGCATTTGGTTTGAACAACCTCGGTACATATGTCCGCCATTTATAGCAAAGATCGGTGCGCCTGCTGCGCCTGCATAGTCGATTCCTGGGTGATATCCTCGGGCATAGATTGGGTCTGGGTTGCCATAGCCTTGGCTAATCCAAGCTGGTGGCATATTAACAGGTTGAGACACAATGTATGGGGTCGGGTTCGTAACTCCTGATCCATTTCTAACTTCAAGGTGCAAGTGTGGCCCAGATGATAAACCAGTATTGCCAATAGCTCCTACTACGTCTCCTGCGGAAACAGGACCGACAGAAGCTACACGATAACTACCACTGTTAAGAGAGCGAGCGAGCGCTGCTTCTGCTGCAGCCTGCTGTTTTTTTAGTTCCTCAACCTTCCCACGATACGCTGCTTCTTGTCCCTGAGTTTGTGCCAATAGTTGAGCTCTTCCTGCTCGTGTATCGTCCAAAACTTTCTTTGATGTTTCAAGAATATTTAACTGTTGCTTCTGCTCTTCTTGTTGCTTAGTAATTTGTTGCTTAAGGGCAATGACTTTTTCGGTAGATTCCTGAATTCCCATCTTTAAGCGCTCTAAATACTCTTGTTCGTCTATGTATTGAGAGAAGCTGTCGCTACCTACAATTAACTCCACGGAAGAAGCGTCACCTCTTTTATATAGGGCTCTCATGTTTGCCTTAAGTAAACCCTTTTGTCGGTCAAGCTCTTTCTGGGCAGTATCAAGCTCTATCTGTAGCTGCTTAATTTTTGTGGTGGTCAACTCTATCTGAGTTGTTTGCTGAAAGATCTGTGCATCAAGGCCTGCGATAGCAGACTTAAGTGTATCTCCTTGGTGAGCCAGCTCTTCTGCTTGCTTCTTGTTTGCGTCGATCTCTTTTTGTAGCTGAGCCGACTTATTACGTAGTTCTTGTACTGATTCTGCAGCGCCATGACCTAGAAGAAATGGCGTGCCTATGAAAGACAAAACAAAAACCACTATCATAGAAGGGACTGTTATAGACTTTATGCGCCAGCTAACTTTTATCTTTTTCATTGTGTTTATTTTGGTGTATTTACCGTCTTTTATTATACGCTTATGGATAAATCGATGCAAGAGCCCTCCTTCTGCACGTTATTAGAGTAATAGTATTCTGATTGAAAGATGTTTTAGTTTCGAATAAATGTGGCTCTTAAAGTTATATAAGAGCACTCAGGTTTAGGAACACAAGCAAACTGCTTATGAATGATCTATTGTAACACAGACGCTACCAGCGCTTAAGCTTTAGGTATTTCTCCATCGCAAGCGCACTAGAGAAGATTCCTACCAACACCCCTACCAGGATGGTGCCTATATAAACTGCCGCTGCAACAGATGGGCTAGTAAAGAAATTATATGCATCGGCAAATTCTTCTTGGTTGGCAATCTTTGAGCCGACAGACAAGATAATTGAGTAGACGGCAGTTGCTGAAACAATACCGGCCACTACTCCATATATCGTTGTTTCTACCAAAAATGGACCACGGATGTATCCTGGCGTAGCGCCAATCAACTTCATATTTCTAATTTCTTCACTTCGGGTAAAGATTGCAATTCGAATGGTATTAAAGATAATCAAGATTGAGATGATCGTGAATATACTAGCCGCAAAGATACTTGCAGTAGTGATAAATTTTTGAGCAGAGGCTGCACGCTCTATAGTTTTGCGAGCATCTGTTCGCCCCAACGTAATGCTGTCTACCACGTCTTTATATTCATCGTGGTTAGCAATCTTCTCTATATCACTGAGCTTGCTCAGGTCCTTAACGCTAACTTCGTACGATGCGGGCAGTGTATCGCTGCCGAGTAAAGTCAAACCTTCAAGTAGCTGCTCGTCGTTTTTAAAACTGCTAGTAAAACGTTCTTGGGCTGTATCTTTTGATACGTAATCGATACTCTCTACTTCTGGATTGGTTAGAATTGCCTTCTCGAGTTCTTTGGTTTTATTTTTATCTGCGCCATCTTTTAGGTATATAGAAACTTTTAGGTTCTTTGATAGTTCATTGATTGCGTTATTGGCCGTTACATTCAGAACAACTGTAGACAAGATAATAACCAAAGCAACCAACATGACAGCTACAGCTGCAAGACTAAGCCAGGTATTTCGAAAAACGTTGTGAGCACCAGTCCTCACAATTCGGAAGAACGTAATCATTTCGTGCTTAAAATCAAATTCCCGCTTCACTCTTTATACGCTCCGCCGGCTTTATCGCTAACGATTCTGCCCTTTTCTATCCGGATCACTCGCCGCTTCAATCGATTCACTACTTCTTGGTTATGAGTCGTCAACAGAACAGTTGTGCCGTAACGATTAATTTTTTCGAGCACTCGTATAACATCCCATGCATGCTTTGGGTCGAGGTTGCCTGTTGGCTCATCGGCAATTAAAATCTTTGGCTGACGCACCACTGCCCTGGCGATAGCCACACGCTGTCGCTCTCCACCAGAAAGCTCGTTTGGATAGTTATTTTCTTTTCCTTTTAAGCCCACAATATTTAGAACTTTGGGGACAGTGTGCTGGATTTCTCTGTTGCTCATACCAACAATCTCGAGCGCAAACGCTACGTTTTCAAATACAGTCTTATTAGAGAGTAGTTTAAAGTCTTGGAAAACTACGCCAATCTTACGGCGGAGCTGCGGGATATTACGATCTTTTAACTTATCGTAATCAATACCTCCAACAATTATCTTGCCGCTGGTTGGTCGTTCTTCACGAGTTAGCAACTTGAGCAGTGTAGACTTACCAGCTCCAGAAGGACCAATAATAATCACGAACTCTTTTGGCTCTACATGAAGGTTGATGCGCTCTAGCGCAGCTTCACCCTTTTTGACGTATGCCTTACTTACCCTGTCTAAGAGAATCATATATAAGCATTATAGCAAACCCGCCTTACAGATAACAGATTGCGCTTATGGTTGCATGCTGCCCCAGCTTTGGCATACTTATTGAAAGGAGTTTTACAATGTCAGAGATTTTAGAGAATGAACAAATGCTTGCAGCCAATGAATACCCCGGGCGAGGGATAATACAGGGCTTGAGCCCTGATGCAGAAAACGCCATTCAGCTTTACTGGCTTATGGGCCGAAGTGAGGGTTCCAGAAATAGAGTAATCGAGGGAGTAGCAGACGCTGTTTGGACTGCACCTTTTGAGAAAGTTCCTGGCGAAGATCACAGTCTCACTATTTATAACGCTATGCGAGGAGCTTCAGTTCGAGAGACATCCGAAGGACACGATGCCGACTTCCATATTGTTTCTAACGGTCATCAAACGGATCCTGTCTTTGAAAAAGTCTCCCAACAACAATATCTAGTAGAACGTGTGAGTGCATTTGGTAAGGCTCTTCTAGACTGGGCCTACGAACCAGATAAGCCAAACTTTACCCCAAGAATCTCTGTAATGATATATAGCCAGGGTGCATTTACCGCAAGTATGCTATCAATTGTAAAGCGTGCGTCAGAATACGGAGAGATCGGCAGATCTATCCATGCTGTTAATCTTATCGAGCAGCATTACGAGAAGGGCATTGTGGGTGCCGGAAGTTGTGTTCACACATACGATAGAGACGGAGATCCCATTCCATCATTCTCTGGCGACCCATACACTGTTGGGTTAGAACAAACTGCACAGGAAAATGCCGAGAAATATGCGGAGATTTTAGCTGGCGATAATTTTGTGAGCATTGTTGCAAAAGCTATCCCACTAGACGGTTCTCAGCCAACCTTCCACATCATCAACAAGAACCAAAAATAGACTTTAAGCAATTTGGTGCTTGGCGTTTGCTTCAATAAGTTGAGCTAGATCACCATCGAGGACTTTCTCGACGTCGGTTGTTTCATATTTGGTGCGCAAGTCTTTTACCTGCTTGTACGGATGAAGCACGTAGTTACGAATCTGACTTCCCCACTCGTTGGCTTGGCTTGGGCCTTTTAGCTCAGCAATGGTTTCTTTGTGTTGCTCTATCTGCAGAGCTGCAAGCTTAGAGCGCAGAATGGTCAGCGCTGTTTCTTTGTTTTGAATTTGCGATCTCTCATTTTGAATGCTGACTGTAATGTTTGTCGGCAAGTGAGTAACCCGCACTGCAGAGTCTGTAGTATTCACACTCTGCCCACCATGGCCACCAGCACGGAATACGTCGATCCTAAGGTCTTTATCGTCCAGTGGCACTTGCTCGGGCGTATCAATCTCTGGCAATACTTCAACCTTAGCAAAGCTGGTTTGACGCAAGTTGTCTGAGTTAAAAGGACTGAGGCGCACCAAGCGATGTACTCCGTTTTCTCCCTTTAGCTTACCGTAGGCTAAGTTCCCTTTTACCTCGAGCGTAGCGCTTTTGATGCCGGCTTCATCACCGCTCGATTCATCGAGCAATGCAACTTTGTAGCCCTCTTTTTCTGCAAAACGAGTATACATACGCAGTAACATTTGCGCCCAGTCTTGCGCATCGGTGCCACCTGCTCCTGCATAGAAATTAAGAATCGCATTGCCATGATCGTATGGACCACTATAGGCCAGCTCTTTTTGCTGTTTCTCAAATTTGTCTCGTAAAGTCTGCATCTGTATTTCAATTTCAGACCGCAACGACTCATCGTTTAAGCCAATAAGTTCTTGTACGTCTTTTGCGGATGCCTGCAGCGCTTCCCACGGTGTTATTTGCTGCTCAAGAGCCGCAATATTTTGCATGGTCGCTTGGGCTGCTTGGTTATCTTGCCAGAAATCTGATGCTTCAGATTCTTTCTTTAGTGTGGCCAATTCTGTTTTTTTGCTAGCAATATCAAGAACCTTGATTGCATCTGCAATCTGGCTGGCTTGTTCATCTGCATTATTCTTGAGATCCTGCATTTGCATGTCTAAATTATACCTTTATTCGGCTGGTAAGCGTCTTTTCAGTTATTTTGCCAGAGCTGACTAAGTTGAGAGTGAAGTTCTTCAATATTATTACCAGAACGACCGCCTAGCACACCCAACCCCCAGGAGCCTTCTTCAAATAAGAGCTTTGCGCCTTCCACGATGTCCTTCTTGGTTACTGCCTTAATACGGTCTGGGATAAGATTGTAGTCTTCGATGTGATCATCGTAAAAATACCGGCTCATATACCCATACGCTAAACCGCTAACTGTCTGGGCGCTGCGCTGAAACCGACCTATACTGTATTGTTTAGCCGCATTAATATCCTCGGCCGTAAGCTCACCCGCTAAAACTTTTTTGAGTTCGTTAATAATAATGTCAAAAAGTGCTTGGGCGTTGTCCGGCCGCACCTGGGCTCCAAACCACCAGTTGGTAAAGTCATTTCCCCAGCCTACACCAGAGCTCATTCCATACACCAGACCTCGCTCCCTGGCAGTGCCCAAAATTCGAGAATACAAGGTGCCGGTAAGCGTGGTGTCTACCAGATTAAGTGCATCTCTCAGGGGTTCGCTGAGCTTTTCATCTCGGAATGTATCAAAGTAAAAATAATGATTTTTAACACTATTATTCGAGATATATAGCGGCTGACTTAGGCCTTTTGGCTTATAGACGGGTGGTGTCTTTCGTCCTCTTCCCTTTGGAAGATTCATGTTTCCTAGCACTTCTTTTAATTGCGCTTTTCGAGCTGGTGTAATTTTGCCAGCCACAATAAAGCGCATATTGCTTGTCGTATGCGTTGACTTGTAGTGTTCCTGGGTGTCAGCCACCGTAACGTTTTTGAGAAGTTTTAGTCGGTTTTGATAGGTCGTAGCTCGAAACCCGTAGGCTTCACGTAGTGACAGATTAAGTCTTTGGAAATGGTTGTTAGAGCGAGAAGATAACTCTTCCTTTACGTTACCCATCTCCGCACGAAATTCTTCTTCTAAAAAGAGTGGCTTGGTAATAGCTAGCACCATACAATCAAGTATTCGTTGCCATTCGATATCTGCACACTCAGCCTCGTACGTTACGTCATTTACGCTGGTGCTCGCATTGGAATAGGCTCCATTTTTTTCAAACTCTGCCTGGAAGTCTCGTGCTCTTGGGAAGTCCTTGTTTGCCCCAAGCAATAAGTGCTCCATGACATGTGGGGTTTCCCATTTTTTTTCAGTAACCAAAAATTCGCCGGCCCTAAAACTAATCTGGAAGCTCATCACACTAGCGTCGGGCACATCGATCAGAAGCCCCCTTGCACCATTATCTAGAACAAGCTCCTTAACTGTATGTCTCATTTATTTCTTACGTCTTTTTTTAGCCTTTTTCTTGTTTTGGCGTTCGGCTTTTCGGGCTTTCTTAATCTTTTTCTTTTTTTGCGCCACCTGCGCTTGTTCTTGGTTGGAGCTTACAAAATCTGTTTCTTCAAATTCCTCCAGATCGATAATCTTGTCTGCATTATCTACCGAACTTCGAGCCGCTCGGGTTAGCTCGGTTTCTACAGGATTATCAATCTCGGCTTGGGTGACAGGACGAGCATGGAACAGAGACTGCACTACATCATGCCGCAAACTACGCTGCATCTCTTCAAAGATACGTTGTGATTGAGTTCGATATTCTACCAAAGGATCACGTTGACCAACGCCCATCCAGTGAATGCCCTCCCGCAGGTGGTCCATATTCTCAAGATGCTGCATCCAGTAATTGTCGAGTGTTTGCAAATACACGTCTCGCTCAACCTTCCGCAAGATTTCTTCGCCAAAACGTTTTTCTTGATCTTTATAGAGCTTATCGATTGCCTTGGTAAGCTCGGACTCAAACTGATCAGCTGGAAGATCAAATAATCTGTCTACTGTTTTGTCGCTTAGCGGGAAATGTCCCTTTAGAACATCTTCAAATTCTGGGGTAAGACTCGACGGAGAATTAACCATATCGTGAACCTGACTATGCACAAAGTCTGTCACTCTTCGACTAATGTCTGCCTGGTGCAAAATTTCTTTACGCATACTGTAGGTCGCTCGACGGTGACGGTTCATAACGTCATCGTATTGCACCACGTTTTTACGAGTGTCAAAGTTAAAGCCTTCTACTTTCTTCTGGGCACCCTCTAAACTCTTGCTGATTACCCTATTTTGTATTGGCGTATCTTCGTCAACTTTAAGCCGATCCATCACTCGCATAATTCGCTCACCACCAAATATTCGCATCAGATCATCTTCACAACTCACAAAGAACTGCGTTGCACCAGGATCACCCTGTCGCCCAGAACGTCCACGCAACTGGTTATCTACTCGTCTTGATTCGTGTCTTTCACTACCCAGCACAAACAGACCACCAGCTTTCTTGGCATCTTTATCAAGCACGATGTCGGTACCACGACCAGCGATGTTTGTCGCTAGCGTCACCGCACCCTTCTGCCCAGCCTTTGCGATAATCGCTGCTTCTTTTTCATTATTTTTAGCATTAAGTACCTGGTGTGGGATCTTGGCTTTTTTAAGAAGCTTGGTCAGCAATTCGTTCTTTTCAATTGATGCGGTGCCAACAAGAACCGGCTGTCCTTTTTTGTGTAGACGGCCAATTTCTTTAATTATCGCTCGGAATTTTGCTTCTTCGGTTTTATAGATCTTATCTGGTAAATCATCTCGAACCAACTGCTTGTTGGACGGAATCTCGAGCACATCAAGCTTATAAATCTGGTGAAATTCTTCCGCTTCAGTTGCTGCGGTACCGGTCATACCAGATAGTTTTTCGTACAAACGGAAGTAATTCTGGAAACTAATTGTCGCTAGTGTTTGAGATTCTTCTTGGATCTCCACCCCTTCTTTGGCCTCAATAGCCTGGTGAAGTCCTTCGTTGTAACGTCGCCCTTTTAGTAAACGACCTGTGTGCTCATCGACAATTACTACTTCGCCGTCTTTAGTAACCACATAGTCTTTGTCTCTATTAAATAACCCTTGGGCTCGCAAAGCTTGCTCCAAGTGATAAATGGTTCGAATGTTCGTAGTTGCGTACAGATTATCAATACCCAAGATTTTTTCGACTTTATCAATTCCCTTTTCGGTAATTGCGATCTGTTTTCGCTTTTCATCAACCTCATAATGCTCGTCACGTTTTAGATTTCGGACTACTTTCGAAAACTGCTCATAGTGTTCACCGCTCGCAGTTGATGGAGCCGAGATAATAAGCGGTGTTCTGGCCTCATCGATCAGGATTGAGTCAACCTCGTCGACGATAGCAAAGTTCAGCTCTCGTTGTCGCAGTTGGTCAACTTCCCTGACCATGTTGTCACGCAGATAATCAAATCCATATTCGTTATTGGTGCCATACGTAACATCTGCATTGTAGGCTTCTTGGCGAGTACACGGCTTTAGATGTTTCATGCGAGGGTCGGCATGGTCTTTATTTACAAAGTCTGGGTCATATAGAAACGATTGATCTGGAATAATTATCCCTGTTGTAAGCCCCAAGAAATGATAAACTTCTGCCATCCAGCCTGCATCACGTTGCGCTAGATAATCGTTAACTGTGACAACGTGGACACCCTTGCCAGTTAGTCCGTTCAAATACACAGGCGCAGTAGCAACAAGAGTTTTACCTTCACCGGTCTTCATTTCGGCAATACTGCCCATATGTAGCGCCATACCACCTACCAGCTGTACATCAAAGTGACGCATCCCGAGTTTGCGCCGAGAGGCTTCCCTGACAATTGCAAACGCATCTGGCAAAATTTTATCGAGAGATTCTTTTTCTAAGCGCTTCTTTAGTTCGTCAGTCTGGCTGGCCAGAACTTTGTCTGACATTTTTTTATATTTTGGCTCGAGGTCATTAATACTAGCTACACGTTTTTGTAGCTTCTTTACCATCCGCATCTGCGGATCACCAAGCACACGTTTCAGAACCTTTTTCATAAGTATTTAAAATATCCCCGAATTAAACTGCTACATATTATAGCGTGTTTATGACTTCTTTGTAAGCTGTTTTAACGTCGTTTTAAATACGAAATAACTTTGTGATGAAACTGAGGACCCCCGTGCTTTTCTTTATATTTTTTGAGTTGAATCTTTAGCTTTGCCTCTGCCTCATCAATAGCCGCTTCGGGTGTTGACCCCCGAGCCTTAGTGGTTAGTTGCGTGTGAGGCAAGTACATAATAACTTCGCATTCAAAGTTTAGTTTTTGCTTAGATTTAGCTTCTTTAAGCTTTACTTCAACGTGCTGTGAAGAACGAGCATTCTTTGGAACATACTTATCCAAGCCCCCAATCTTAGCTTTTATATAATTCTCAGTTTTATCTGTTAATTTAGTGTGTATGCCGCTGATTTCTAGTTTTTTAATCATATAGACCTCCTGTTATATCTTGTCCTTACTCATGTACGGGCGTAGTGCCGTGGGGATTGTTACATCGCCAGAATTATCTTGGTGATTTTCGATCAGTGCAATTGCAATTCGGCTAAAGGCCATCGCTGTACCGTTAAGTGTATGAACCAGCTCTGTCTTGCCCTTGTCATTGCGGTAGCGGATCTTTAACCTACGTGCTTGGTAATCTGTTACGTTCGAGCAACTCATAAGCTCTCGGTATGTTCCCTCAACCGGGCTCCAATATTCGATATCAAACTTTTTGTATGCTGGGGCACCCAGATCTCCTGCTGCAATTCGCACCATTTGATATGGAATCTCAAGGCTCGCACACAGTTCTTCCTCGATCTCTACCAGCTTGTCATGCCACTTTGGACTTTCTTCTGGCTTGCAGAATACATACATCTCAACTTTGTTAAATTGATGCACTCGAAACAAGCCCTTGCTGTGCTTGCCATATGCACCAGCCTCTTTTCGGTATGCCGGGCTCAAGCCAACATAAAGCAGCGGTAAATCTTTTGCTTCTAGTATCTCGCCGGCGTGGTATCCAGTAATTGGTATCTCTGCAGTTGCTATAAGGCTAAGGTCTTCCCCTTCAATCGTATAGATCTGGTCTTCCTCACCTTTTGGAGAAAAGCCCGTGCCGTTGGCTGTTTTTTCGTTCACCATGTGCGGCACGGTAATTGGCGTAAAGCCATGTTTGATAGCAATGCTCATTGCTAATTGGATGCAGGCAAGCTCCAACTCTACCAAGGGGCCCTTTGTGTAATAAAATTTAGCACCGGCTACTTTAGCTCCTCGTTCGAAGTCTAAGTATCCTTTTGCTTCGCCCCAGGTCAGGTGATCTTTAACGTCTTTTTTATTAGCTTCACCCACGTGCTTAATGGGTTTGTTTGCCTCTTCGCCGCCTAGTGGCGTGTCATCTGGAAATACGTTTGGGATCTTTTCCAAATCCTCCTGATAGCTAACTGCTGTTTTTTCCAAGGTTGCTTCTATCGCCTCAATTTCTTCACGGAGCTTGCGACCTTTTTCTATAAGTTCTTCACTAGGTTTTTGGCCTTTATTTTCAGCGTTCAGTTCGTTCCTCTTAGATCTAAGCTCATCAATCTGGGTAAGCAAGCTTCGGCGTGACTCGTCTCTCTCAAGGAGCCCTTTGACATTAACTTCTACACCTTTTTGCTTGGCCTTTTCAGCAACAAGTTCTGGGTTCTCACGAATAAAATCAATACTCAACATTTAGGTCTCCTCCCAAACAATTACATCGTTAAAAAATGCCCTGTTTGGCTGCAAACGTGCAAAATCTCTCTCAACATAGCGATTGCTATGCTTCGTTCTTTTTTGCTTTTTTCGCTCAAACATCATCATTTTTTATCCAATATCCTAGTCTGTAAGGAGACCTACTTTATTATACCTTTTTATTTAAGTGTTTTAGCGTTAATTCTGTTCGGGCTCGAGCATACGTACAATGCTCGCAAGGTCCGCCCATTACACTCACCCCGACTTCTGGCATGTCGCCCTCCAGGCATTCTTTCATTTTTAATAGTGTTGGCTCCACCCAGGAATCATCACCCTTGTGCGGAAAAACGTTGGTTCGAAACTCCACTACATTTTTGAAATGTTTTTTACTAGCGTCGCCGTTGGCGTAAACAAAGTATCCCGTATTGCTTACTTTGAAGCCGTTTTGGCGAAGTAGCCACTGATACACTTCCATCTGTCGACGGTATGTGTCTTGCCATCCGCCCACTGGGCCAAGGTCTGTAATCTCTGCGGTTTTCGCCGTAGCTTTGTAGTCCACTACAATCAATTCCCCTGCAGGGTTTACCCACACATCATCAACTGCTCCAAAAACCAGCAGGTTTGTTGGCTCATGCAGCGCTTGGACTCCAGTAAAGTTAGCCCTCCACTTATCCAGGTCTTTATGGGCATACGGCTTAGCGTCTATACCAAAATCTTTTTGCAAAGGATGCTGCTCGTCCTTTTTCCGATAGGCATCAAACTCTTTTTTAAAAAGTTCGTCGATCGCTTTGTTGATGTTAAACGGTGGCGAGCTAGGGCGTGTGATCTTCAGCCGCCGATCGAGCCAAAAGCAACGAGGGCAATTATGAAAATCCTCAATCTTTGTCCGACTAACCTTAAACGGAGTCTTTTGGCCAGGCTGATATGGTGGTGTTTGTCTTCCCCAAGTACTCATCTACACTTATTGTAACAGCTCAGCCACTGGATACGAGCCAAGTATCTTAACACTTGCAGCTCTGCGCTCCATTTCTTCAATAGCCTGCGATACTGGCTCGTCTGCAACATGCCCCTCAATCTCCAGATACATAGCGTGCCCACCCTCTCGACTTGGCCGTGAATGAATACTGGTCATCGATATATCTCGATCGCTTAGAGGTCCAATCATGGCATGCAGGCCACCTGCTTTATCGAGAGGCTTACAGATAATTGACGTTTTGTCATTCCCTGTTGGCTCTGCAGCGTGAGCACCCAAGATTACAAATCTGGTGGCATTTCCCAGGTGGTCACTCATATTTTTTTCAACAACCTTCAAGCCGGTCTTCTGAGCAGCTCGAGGAGAAGCAATTAGGGCTGCATCTTGCCGCTGTATTACTTTGTCTACTGCCGCTGTGTTGCTCGCAGCCAAAGCTAGATCGACACTAGGGAAACTTAATGCCAAGCTTTCCTTGCACTGAGCAAGCGCTTGTCCATGACCATAGATAATACGAATATCTTTTAACTGCACATCTCTCTGCGTTAAAAGGGCATGATTTATCGTTAATATTTCCTCGCCAATAATTTCTAGCTCTGGGTAACGCTCCATCTCTAAGACTTCTTGAGATTCTCTTACGAGTCCTGTCGTAGAGTTTTCTAGCGGTATAACCGCATGGTCTGCATCAGTATGCATACTATAAACTGCGGCAAAGATGCTTTTTTCTGGTCTAAGACCTACGTTCGGACCAAACCGCTGCAAGACTGCTTCTTCTGAATATGTTCCTCTCGGCCCAAGATAGCTCACTTCTGGTCCTGTAATTATTTCTGGTGTGCTGTACATAATTTTCTCCTAAAATTTCTTCCTTTAAAATTAAAAATCGCCCCGTTCCCGAGGCGACTAGTTTTTATTCACAAACAATAGCTAACGAGCCGCCTCTTTAAAGTCGGTAAAGAAAAACTCTTGCCAGCTCATGTTCTTTTTCATTGTCTTCGATGTTAGCACATATTTTAGTTTACTGTCAATTTCGAGCTACCGGAGCTAGAACGATTTCTTGTTCTCTTATACCGATGCTCTTATCAAGCCGATCAAGTATATCATCGTTAGAAAATCGCCCTATCTGATCTGTGTACAGAATAGCAACACTACAATGTGGCACAAACCCTTCTTTCTCATACCAGGGCACGTGCAGAGGAAAGCCTAGATTTTTATACACATCCCTTAGCGCCTCGTTCTCTGCCTGTAAGCTAGTGCTCTGGAGGCAAAAGCCAAGCTTATTCATACGACTGCCTGAACCAAACAAAGCTATAGAGCCTATTTTTGCACTAATGAAACTATCCGCACTAGGCACTTGCTCTAAAACTTGGGCTGTAGCTGGACCTTTGTCAAAGTGATTATCTTTAAAGCGGCTGGCTCCTACTACTGTTACACCGAGGGTCTCCTGGGTGAAAATCCGCCCCTTAGCTCCCTCGAGATACGGCGGCAATATTTCGTACAAAGGCTCTAACACCTCTTCTGAACCCTCTGCCAAAGTTCTTCTAATGGCATATACGCCTCGCTCCTTGGCAATATCCTGCACCCGTCTTTTTGGTTTTTGTGGCCTCCGCTTGCCCATTCTATGTCAAGCGTAGCATCTTTTTAGGCAAAAGGCACTTTAAAGCAACTTGCTCACAGCAACAACTGCGGCAGTTTCTGCTCGCAGCACATGATCACTGATGGCAATGTGATGAAATCCGCTGCTTTTAAAGAGTTCTTTTTCCGCATCACTCCACCCACCTTCAGGCCCAATCAAAAGTGCATATTTTTTACTATCGTCTAGCTTTAGCCCTGGGGATTCCCCTTGCTCGCACACGACAAATTCCGCATGATCTTTATACTGCTCTAGGGCTTTTTCTAGGTGAATTGGCTCCCTTACTGTTGGCACGTTGGAGCGACCACATTGCTCACTCGCTTCGATTACAATTTTACTGGCACGATCCATATTAAAGTTTGTGCGCACCGAGCGCTCGCTCAATATCGGGACGAAATTGGTCACACCAAGTTCGGTGCATTTTTGGAGAATATGATCGTTGTTGTCTTTCTTGAGCAAACTCCACAGCAGATATATATGCCTTTTCGGTAGCACCCGCTCCATATCCGTAACCAGTTGCAAATGCGCTTCAGTTTTACTAATGTCTGCTAGTTTATACAGTCGATCTTTGTCATGGCCATCAAATAAAATGACTTGTTGTCCAACCTTAAAGCGCAATACTTTATTCCATTGCCATAGTAATGCTGCATCATGCATCCAAAAATCATGTTTGAGTTCTAAATCAGACACATAAAAACGATGTACCCGCACCCTGTCGTTTCCTTACTTGTAGAACGCTGCGATTGCAATTAAGCCAAAGGCAAGTAAGCTAGCAAAGTTAATTGCTAGATGGTTTCTTTCGATAAACAAGTACTCTTTCCAGCCTTTTCGGCCAGAGAGGTAATAGTATTGATTTAAGCCATACAAGATAAAGCTAATGAGCAGCGTACCTGCTAGCGCATATACACCCCAGGTGAATCGTTCCATGCCGTAAATAGCAGTGCCAAAGAAGCTGCCTGCTAGCGGGAACCAGGCGCCAATACCTGCAAAAATTGCTGCAATAAAAGCGAGCCATTTCTTCTTGGTTGCGCCATCGTTTTCTCGCTCGGCAATCCAACAAAGGAGTGATGCAATAAACACTAATCCACCGACAACTTTTAGGGTTGCAAGGTCGCTAATGCCAGCAAGCAAGTTTACGAGTTCAAACAAAAATGCAGCGGTAAGACCTGCAAATACCCACTTGTAGCCAGATACTTTAGCTTTTAGGGTTGCCTCGTAGTTTGCTCGGAGTTTGGTAAACAACAGAACTGATAAAACTGCAGAAAAAACAAAAATTCCGGCCAATAGATAGCGAGCTTCAACACTAAATAATTCCTTAAAGGCTGGGGCCAAAACTACTTTTTCGCCAGGAGCCAAAAGGTCTCTAGCCATATAGCTCAGCCATAGGCTAACATTGGTCGTTGCGAGCAAAGTTGCTGACACAACTGCCAAAACTGCAGAGACTACTGCGGTGGCCATATTTATTTTTTTAATCTGTTCTTGTAATACTTTTTTACTTGGTGCTTTCATAATGCCTCAACTATACCACATTTACTCTGTAACCTCTGCATACGCCACATGGCATGCCCCCATTCCGGTCTTTTCGGTGTACTTTTGATGGTATTCTTCTGCCTTATAAAACTCGCCTGCTGGGACAATCTGAGTAACTATTGGCTTGTCATAATTTTTCTGTAGCGTTTTTATAAGCTCCTCTGCTTCGTTCTTTTGTTCATCGCTATGATAAAAAATTGCTGATCGATAACTGTCGCCAATATCTGGACCTTGCCTATTCAACTGAGTTGGGTCGTGAATACGAAATAAGTGCTTCAACAGGGTTTTATAACTAACCTTGCTCTCGTCAAACTCCAGCTCTAACGCTTCTGCATGACCTGTCGTGTGGGTGCAAACTTGTTCGTAGGTAGGGTTTTTTGTATGACCACCCGTATATCCCACAACCGAGCTAACTACACCAGGAACCTCATCAAAATAAGCCTGCACACCCCAGAAACATCCTGCTGCAAAGGTTGCTTTTTGCATATCAACCCTCCAGGTTGAGTCTCTTAATAAGCCAGTCTCGGGGCAAAATACTAAGGAACCAACCAGCCCGAGGGCCAGCATTCTTGCCGATTAGCACTTGGTAAAGTGTCGAGAACATTTCTTTTGGCTCCATGCCAACTTTGTCTTTGAGGTCGTAAATTGTTTGGTGGAACCAATTACCGTCAGCATCCTCTGGAGCTTTTTCAACTGCACTTGCAAGTTGTGCCAAAAATTCTTTTTGCTGCTCGCTTGCATCTGTTGGGGGTGTATCAATAAGATCAAACACTACATCTTCTGGCGCCCAATTTTTTAGCCAATTATCTATAAAAGTAAGCTCACGAACAATTATTTCTTTCTGTTCTTTTGCAGTTTCTCCGTGCTCTGTTCGCTCAATAACTTCAATGGTTTTACCTGCGTCTTTTAACGAAGCTTGATAACTTGCTACAAGATGTGAAAATGGCACATTACTAACTGTCTGATGCTCGATTTGTTCATTGCAAAGCTCTAGCAAATGCTTTTCCTGATCTGTTTTGTCTGGTTTTGCTTGAAGCTGAGCATACTCATCAACCAAACGAATAAGCGTGGGACCTTCATCGAAAAAGAGTTGCTTGTCTGGTGCAAATCGCAGAATAAAGTACCAAACAATTTCTGCAGGCAAAACAGTTAAAAGCTCGGCTGCAGTAATAGTATCGCCTGCACTTTTGCTCATTTTCTTGGTTTCACCAGACTTATTTATAAAGTTATATGGAATCGGCAACGGTGCATCGCCGTCAAAAACTTCTTTTACAATTCGCTTGCCCGTATCGTATGATCCACCCTTTGTGGCATGATCTCGCCCAAATGGCTCTGCATTTACGTTTAACAGCGACCAACGGGCTGGCCAATCTATTCTCCAGCTTAGCTTTACTTCTCCGGTATCATATTTTTTTGTAGCGTCATTGCCGTCTTTGTCTTTATAGACAAGCTCTTTTGTATCAGTATCAACGCTCACAAATTGACGGTTTTTAAGGTATCCATCTTCTATAATTTGTATGGGCGACCATTGATTGTCTAGTTCTCGGCCAGATACTTCCGCCAAAATTTTTCGAATCGTATCTATATTTACGAGGGTTTTTTCGATAACTGGAACAAAATAGCCTTCACGATATTTTTCGTGAGCTCTCATAATCTCTACATCGAGCCGAAGTTCTTTTGCAGCGTCCAAAAGGTCTTTCAGATAATAATCTGCATACGACATGTCCGAACCATCCGGTGCTGGTACATCGCAGAGCGGCATACCCAAATATTTACTGTGTGTTTCTGGCACGCCAACGGGAACTTTTCGGAATACATCAAGATCATCAACCACATGTATATGGCGGCTGGTGCGACCTCGCCTGCGAACCTCACGAGCTACTGCTTCTGCAGTCAAAACTTCCCTGAGCGTACCCAAGTGATATGTACCTGAAGGAGAGACCCCAGAGCTAACCACTATCTCCCCGTCTGGATGACGAGATAGTATTTCATCAACTATTTTTTCTAACCACTGCATAAATTAACTCTATAAAGAGTAACTAATTTTCTCTTGTTGCGCTAGATTGTTTTATCTTATGAAATGCTAGCAATGACGAACTTGTTGGTGTCGACAGGTGTCTTGATCTCAACTTCTTCACCTTCTTTTTTGCCGATCAAGGCAACACCAATCGGTGATTCGTCAGAAATTTTACCGTTCAACGGGTCTGCTTCAACCGTACCAACCACCTGAAAAACCTTCTCTGCTGTCTTACCTTTTAACTTTACAGTGCTTCCTAAGCGAACTTTGCTGTCACTTCGTGGTTTAGTGATAACTTCAACGTTCTGCAATATGTGTTCGAGCTCTGCAATTCGTCCCTCGGTGCGTTCCTGGTCGTCCTTTGCGGCATGATATTCGGCGTTTTCGCTCAAGTCGCCCTGCTCACGAGCAGTTTTAATAGCATCAGCGATTTCACCTCGGCGAGCAACTAATGCATCGTGCTCAGCCTGCAATTCAGCAATACCTTCTTTGGTCATGTGAAACTGTTTTTTCATTCTGTAACTCCTTTCAGTTGAAGTCGATTGACCTTTGCCAACTGGAATATGGTCATATAGATTATAGCTATTTAATGCTACTGTGCAAGTCGATTTATTAACATTGCCGCATCGATTTCTTCTGGCTCTTTTTCTGTTCGTTTTTTAAATTCAAACTTACCTGCCTCGATACCCCGTGGGCTCACCACTACTCGGTATGGAATCCCGAGCAAATCTGCATCAGCAAATTTAGTACCTGGGCGCTCATCTCGGTCGTCCCAAAGTACGCTTATACCCTTGTTTGTTAGTTCATCGTAAAGCTCTTTTGTTTCTTTATCTGTGTCTCCAATTTGCACCAAGTACACCTGGAACGGTGCGATATTCTCCGGCCAAACCAAGCCATTTTCATCGGCAAACTTCTCGGCGATCACACCCATCAAACGGCTAATACCGATGCCGTAGCAACCTGCGATAATAGACTGTCGCTTACCTGACTCATCCATAAAGTACACATCTAGCGCATCGGTGTATTTGCTCTCAAGATGAAATGTATTACCTACTTCCACGGCTCGTTTTTCTACCAAATCTTTTTTATCTAGACCAAGTTTTTCTAGATTTTCATCGCTCATAATCTCTTGGTTGATTGCAATTTTCTTAGTCTCATCGACAAATATTGTGTCCTCACCAACTTCGCTTAATGTCTGAAACTCGTCAGAAAAGCGAGCCGTGAAAATACCACCGTCAGCGTAGGTTCGATATGTTTCATCACCCAAACCAAGCCGCTTATAGACGTTATGATACGCCTTCACAGTGTCTTCATAGATTTTCTCGTGCTCCTCCTGATTTCGGGCAAAGCTATACATATCTTTCATGAGAAATTCTCGGCCTCGAAGCAATCCACTCTTGGCACGCAGCTCATTGCGAAACTTTGGGCCAATTTGATACACAGAAAACGGCAGATCTTTATACGAATTCACATAATCTCGCAGTACGTCTACGATCGGCTCCTCATGTGTTAAGCCCACGCCCAGTTCTGTACCGTTAGCCAGCTTGGTCTTGAACCAGTTGTCTACCTTTTTATCATCCCAACGATCGGTCTTCTCCCAAATGTCTCTAGGCTGCAATGTCGTCATTGCAAGTTCCTGGCCGCCGACTTTGTTCATCTCTTCTCGAACGATTGTTTTGATATTTTCAAGTACTCGCAGACCGAGCGGCAAATATGCATAAACCCCTGCCATCTCCTTGTGAACATACCCTGCCTGGATAAGAAGTTGGGCATTTTTTGCCTGCTCATCACTAGGGACATTCTTGCTCGTTTTGGTAAACAACTGAGAGATTCGAGTACTATTCATACCAATGATTGTACTAGAAGAAGGCTCCAAAGACGAAAATACTCAAGAATGCCAGCGTATTCTTGATCATGTGAACTCCCACGCCTGCCCAGATATTGCCCGTTTTTTCTCGCAGCCAAATGAGAGCTATAGAGAGCACAAACGTGTCAATCGCAGCTACCCACAACGGTGGCTCACCGCTACCGAGCTGCAGGTGGGCAATGCCAAAGATAAAACTAGCTAGTAAGGCAGCTGTTTTCTTATTAAAAGATTTCCGGAAACCTCCATACAAAAAACCTCGAACCAAAATTTCTTCCACTAAAGCCGGCAATATAACGAGACTTATAAAGACTAGAACTAATGCAGCACCCCGAGCAGAATCAAAACCAATTTGTTGCTCTTGTTCAAAGTCTAGTCCAGGCAGTAACGGCTTTAATACAGATAGCAAAACTATCAGCACTGCAAAGTACACTGCAAATGTCGGTAATGCAAACAATAGGTTATTGAGGCTTGGCTTCTTAAGCCCGAGGTCGCTTAAGGATATCGAACGATATCTAACAAACAAATACAAAGCCACCAAAGAAACAATCTCAACAATCAAAATAAATATGAACTGAGAAGTAACGGAATTGTTGATTGTCTGTACAGCCTGCTCGGTAGTTTTGCCCTGCATAGCAAAATACAGACCAATTAAGATACCCGCAAAAAGCTGAGAACCAAAATAGATAAGTAACGTAACAAAAAATGCTGACTTCGGACCAAATCCCGTTACCTTGGGTCTTGCAAAGTATTTTTTATATCGTTCCATCATCTTAGAAGAATCGTTTTACATCAACAATGGTTACCAACACGAATAGGCCCATTAACAGCACAAATCCCGTGCCGTGAATAAACTCTTCTTTTTTCTTTGTGAGCGGCTTGTTAAGCGCTCGGAATAGAAGCGTTACAAACAATCGTCCCCCGTCGAGCGCTGGAATGGGCAATATGTTTATAAGAGCCAACGTGAGTGATATGACCGCAATTATCATCAGGATAAAGTTAATGCCCAGCTTGCTGCCTTCTTTCAGGATCACCACGATGCCCACCGGGCCAGACACTTGCTCGCTCGCTTCGGCAGTATTGCCACGCACTAGATTGCTCAGAGCATTGCCAATGCCTTTATAAGTTAGTTCGGTAAATTGCTTCATCACTCCGGCTGCCACAACCGGTGAAGACCACGTTGAACGGCGCAGCTCTATTCCCTTTTGGCCCGAAACACTTCCTACACCTAAATAGCCCTGTCCTGAATTGTGTTGGTTTAATGTAGCTTGGACCGTCTTTGTCTCATCTCCACGCTGCAAAACAATTGTTACTGTTTGGCCTGGCTTGGTTTTCGCTACGCTCGCTACTTGGCTTGGCTCGGTAATATTCTGCCCATCAAACGAAACAATCTGGTCGTCTTTTTGAATTCCTGCTTTTGCGGCCGGTGAATTATCGAGAACTGTGCCAACTTTTACGCTGCCTTTGTTCTCTACTTCTCGGGTAGTTTTAGTATCGCTTGCAACTGTGTATTGATTGTCGACTAGTTTTGGCATACCAACTGCAGCCAAAAGAGTTAATGCCACAAAAGCAACAATGAGGTTCATAACTACTCCGGCAATCATAATTTTTACCTTGGTTGGCAGCGGAGCCGCACCAAAGCTGCCTTTTTGAGTATCCGAATCATTCTCGCCCTTTAACCTTACAAAGCCGCCAAGCGGTAGCAAGTTAACACTAAAGAGGAACTTCTTTCTTCCTTCACCAATGTTTTTGCCCCAAACTTTTGGCGGAAAACCTACTCCAAATTCTTCAACGTCTACCCCGCCTCTTCGAGCAGCAATAAAGTGCCCCCATTCGTGGACAACAACCAACAGAACAAAGAGGACTATCCCCAAAATCAACAAAAATACTGACATATGAGCTCTAGTATACCTGAGTTACCTGAGTTAAGACTAGCGCTTTAGGGCTAAGAAACTCTCTTGTCATCACCAACAACAAGACTAATATGACGTAACGTTCCTAATATCTCCCTGTCATTCATCCATAAGACATGTGGAGCTATATCTTGCGATTGTTCCTCAATAATTTGTTTGAGTCTATTTTCTTCATTCCTATCATAGACAATACCTCGTCCAGGCAGCATAAAAGCGAATTCCTCAGGATGACCATTTTTTATGCCAAGCACAGGAGCAACGATAAATTTTTTGTCCTCCCAGCCACTGATAATCTCTGCTGAATGTTCCGCCTCATCGATAGTAGTAGACAAACTATAGTCTGTTTGATGTATAAACCGTTCTTCTGGAGGATGAATTACCTCAATCCTCTTAGAAAACTCTACGTGCTCTGGCGTTATGAGTTGACTCGCTACACCACGACAGCTCATACGAGCAGACGGATCTGTCATTATGCCAAGTGAATCATTTTGAGCCCACCTATTATACGAGTCTACCAAAGGGGAGCGGAGAGTTCCTACCCCGAGTTGCTCAAGAGGAGTTTGTTCTGTGACTAGCTCTAGCATCTCTGGGTGGCTCATAGTAGTTTAAATCGTTAAGATTTCCTTTTCTTTTTGTTTTGCCACTTCATCTGACTTCTCTTTGTACTGAGTCATCAGATCATCTATCTGCTTCGATAGCCGGCTGTGTTCGTCTTCGCTAATATCTTTGTCCTTCTTGGCCAAGTCCAGCGTCTTTAGTGCGTCGTGTCGCACACCTCTAAACGCAATCATGCAATCTTCTGTCTTCTCTCCAAGAGTTTTTACAATCTGCTGCCGTCGTTCAGTTGTTAGAGGCGGGATTGGCACCCGAATAATCCGTCCATCATCTGTTGGGTTAAGACCAAGAGACTGGTTGTCACGAATTGCTGAGATAATAGATTGCAAAGTATTAGGATCAAATGGCGAAACCTGGATAAGCTGTGGCTCTGGGGTTGTGATCGTAGCAACCTGAATAAGCGGCATCTGTTGCTCATACGCTTCAACCGTAATTCCGTCCAGCATACTTGGATGCGCACGACCAGTACGAAGCTTCTTTGCTTCGTCTTCAAATCGAGCTAATGCTCCGTCTAATTTTGTTTTTGCGTCGTTAATAACTTGGCTAGGACTCATTATAAATACCTCGTATTATCAGAGAGCATCGTTATTTCAGCATTTCTCATACACTCTGCAACAGCACTTTGGCTCTCTCTAACTTCTTCTGCCAATTCTGGAGAAACCTTCTCTAACGCACCTTCAAAATCTTCTGCAGTATTGGCAATAATTTCATTAATTGCATCTTGCTGAGAAAGCACCGATGAGCTCAATAGCCCCTCTTTTGATTCAAAACGATCTGAAAACATTATCCCAAATTCCTCTTACTCTTATCTTACAGAGTTTTCACCAAAACGCCCAGGTTTTTATTGCAACAAGTCAGGAACCAGCAAATGCTTGGCTCTGTAGCCAAGCGGCAAAAACCCCTCACTGCCTTGCTTGTCAGCCATTTTGAACTCAAGCAACGGATTTATAATTCCGTCATCTTCGTAGTCAGCCACCAGCCCCCTTATTGATACACCACAAACATATGCACCCAGAATTTTTTGAGCGTGGCTAGGCTGCGCAAATGTCCTCAAGACTTCGTGCTCTTCAATATATGATTCTAGACTATCAACCATACTACTTACATCCTGTAGCCTCACAGTGTCTTTACGGGTTAGCAGATTCATCGCCGCAGAAAGTAAGTCATCAGAAAAATCCTCTTCTATAGTAGCGATACCCTCCTCAAATCTCTTAGGACTATCTATTACAGGTAGACATATCCCCTGATTTGCCAATAGTAGTGAATGAATGACTTGATTATGACGCTCATCATAATCTTCATCCCTTGCAGCGGCCAATAAGGGGCTGCCATATTCTAGGGGTGCCCAATCACGAGTATCAGCCCTATACTTTCCTTCTTTTTCAGCAACAGCCGTGACTTCCCAGCAATTTTTTGGCTCAAGCGGCATTTCTCTCTCCATAAATAGACGGCCTTTTCTATTGACTCTTAGGAAACTTCGCCGATAGCCATGCGCTCGAATCGTCGAATCACAATGTTCTCACCAAGCTTGGCAATGTGCTCTTTCAAGTACTCCCCTACTGTTTGGTCTGGGTTCTTAACATATGGTTGGTCGAGCAAACACTTTTCTGAAAAATGCTTTTTTACCATGCCTTCAACGATTTTAGGAATCATCTCGGCTGGCTTGCCTTCGCTTTTAGCCTTTTCGCTAAATTCTTTTTCTGCAGCAGCTTTATCCTCGTCCGAAATATTTTCGCTTGATACGTATTGCGGCGCAGTCGCAGCAATGTGCATAGAAATATCTTTTACAAAATCTGTGAAGATTTCGTTACGAGCTACAAAGTCAGTTTCGCAGTTTACTTCTACAAGCACACCAATACGGCTGTCGTGGTTGTATGTACCGATTATGCCGGCACGAGCTTCTCGCTCACCACGCTTTTCGGCCTTTGTCAGACCCTTCTTTCGCATAGCTTCTAGGGCTTTGTCAAAATCACCATCTGTTTCAACAAGAGCTTTCTTGGCATCGGTAATACCAACACCTGTTAGTTCTCGTAGTCTTTTAATACTCTCAATGTCCACTCTTATTTCTCCTCTTCTTCTGTTTTGTCAGCTTTTTTAGTTTGCTTGGCCTTACCAGCAGATATTGCTTCAACGGCGTAGTCGGTAATTAACTGAACTGCCTTGATGGCATCGTCATTTGCAGGAATTGGGTAATTTACCAAGCTTGGGTCTGCGTTGGTGTCGACAATAGCTACGATTGGGATGTTAAGCTTGCGAGCTTCTCGCACAGCGTTTGCGTCTTTAATTACGTCAGTTACAAATACTGCACCTACTCGATTAGCCATAAATTTAATACCACCGTACATAAAGTTTAGGGTATCAATTTCTTCCTGGAATCGTTGTATCTCAAGCTTGTTGTACTTGTTGGCTAGCGCACCAGAATCCATCTGCTGCTCAAGATCTTTAAGATGCTTGATCCGACCGTTCATAGTAGTTGTGTTGGTCAACATTCCGCCAACCCATCGCTCGGTAACATACGGCATGCCTGTGTCGTCGGCTGCTTTTTTAATAATATCTTTTGCTTGACGCTTGGTACCAACCAACAGGACTTGCTTGCCTTCCCTGGCTGTCTTTTCCAAGAATGCTAGCGCAGTTTCCAAGTTTTCTGCAGTTTTAGTTAGGTCAATAATGTGGCTACCGTCACGTTTGCTGTGAATATATGGTGCCATTTTAGGATGCCATCGGCTGGTCTTATGACCAAAGTGCGCACCTGATTCTAATAGTTTCTTAACATCAACTGATGCCATAGTTTGTTCCTTTCTCTTCGCTCGAGGTACCAAATCGTCGCCTGCACGGCTGTCACGTTCGGAGGAATTGTGGATTATTCTGACGATATCTGCTCTTCTATAAAACTGTAATTCTCGGCCTATTTCGCCCAGATTTTTCTCTTCGTATCGAAAGATACGATTCAAAAAATACTTGGCAAACTATTCTCGAGACTTACCAGTTTCTAGAATTTCGCATCCACCGACAGGATAATCCTGTCCTCGGCTGCTTACCTTATAGTGGTTTTATTCTACCATTAAATCCTACATATCTCAAGAAATTAGGCTTCTCTAGCTACTACTTTTTCGGCAAGCCCTGCGGGTAACTGCTCCCGAAGCTCTTGGGCTTGCTGTTCGTTACGTGCAACGATCTGCTCGACATCTTGTAAGGTTACCTCCCCAGGTATTTGAGCTTCTACGTATTCTGAAGTAGCTAATGACCCAAACAAGCCCTTAGGCTCCCCGTGACCTATCCCTTCTTTATCCTTTAGGTAGCGTACAATCTGAGCATCTTCCATGGTCAAACGATCTGCGCCATGAAAACTATCTTCTGGAGTATAAGTAGTGCTTGCCAGGAGCTCATCATCAGGCTTGAACACAAGCACTATATCCCCATACCCTTCTGCCCCAGTAGGCACACCTTTATCAATAAAAGCACAGGTTCCATAAACCCGATGCTCTTCAGCTTCATCAAGTGAGCGAATGCCCAGAGCAATCTCGACACCACTCCGATAGAGCTCATAGTCCGCACCACGCTCTGTCATCTCCACCTCATCAAACATCGACTGGAGTTCACCAGAGTTAGCTACAGAGTTTTGTAATACATTCTGTTTTATGTTCATGAGTACACGAAAGGACTCTGCCCGCTCAGAAATCTCTTTTTTTGCTTCGGCTATCACCTCTTCTGTTTTTTCTTCATCTACCTTTAAGGATATGTTCTTCCTCAGACTAAGATAATCTTTAAGATTCTCTCGACTAGTTTCTTTTATGCGCTGTTCGTCTTCAAACATCCACTTGTACACAGCCATTGGCTCAAATGCTACGCCCTGTCTCTCGGCCTCTTCTGCTATTTTGACGACAGGCTGCAAGGCTGCGTAGGGTAACCCGCTTGATTCAAACCAACCCAGCATCTCTTTCTTAACCGCTTCAGGATCTTTGTATTTTTTGCTTTCTCGTTCAAGAAACTTTAAAGCCGTGGCTACACTCTCGATAGAGTCGTACGGAAAGCCATTTTTGTCTATCATCTTGGAAGCTTTCTTGACCGTATCAAGAAATGCAGACGTATCAACAGTTTCTCCATAGCTACTATGCTTACTAAGCTCATGAGCATTCCTGATAATACTGTATAACGGGAAATGTGCTTTTTTGTCTAACGATTTAAATAGCCCTAGTGATTTCGTGATCAGTTCAGGGTTCATACTCTGCTTGATCCAAAACATCGATCTATTAAGGTGATCTGCCGCCTCTGGATCGTCGTATGCTAGCTGAACGTCCGAACTATTCATTATGCCCATGAATGTCTCTAGTTGCTCAGCATCCAGACCTGCAGCACTCAGCATGTCTTCCGTGCTAATCCGCTCATCAGATATAAGATCTCGCAAACTATGACAATTCTCGAAGAACTCATCAAGCTTATCGGAGTCTCTCTCCCACCTGTTCATGTCTGCAAGCATTTTGGTATTTTTTGCAAGGTAAATGAGCCCACCATCCTCTCTAACTTCTTCTTCCTCGACAAGCTTATAAAGCTCTGGTGAATTAGCTATACCCCTAGCTAGTTTTAGATAGTGCACTACATTTGGCAAATGACTCCCTTTAAAAATGCGCATTTTTTTAAAATCATCGAATATCTTATAGGCCTCGGGTTCTTCCGATTTTACTTTATCGATCTTGCCAGCAAGATCGATAACTTCGCTCAAATCATTTTCCCCATGAACTACTTGGTGCGCCAAGGAGGAGTCGATAGATTCTAGCTCCCGCATTCTGCCTCCCACCTGCATGCATCTATCCATAATTTTCGTCTCATAGTTATCGTCGTAGATATTAATTCTAATACTCGGGTTAAACTTCGTTAGCAAAATCTTCCCGATCTTATCAAGTGGGAAATCTGTCTGCTGTAATGCTGGGACTTTCTCTTCAAGCTCAGTAATATACTGTGCGTATCCATCAAGTTCTTGTTGGTAACTTTCTTGTGTGTCCGGGTTTTCTGCAAACTCAGCCTGGTCTGCAGCTTCTATTATCGTAGCTATAACTGAATCCCGAACATCCGCTTGTCTGCCCTGCCCATTGGTATAATATTCTTTATCTTCGGGCGCAAGACTATATAGAGGAAGGTTAGCCATTCGAAGTATCAGCCCCAAAGAAGATGTTTCGTCGCCTAAAGAGTCCGGGTTTTGCTTGTGTAGATCTATAATTGTATCCATATTTTCCTGAGTTCTCACCAGCTCTACTAAGCCCCTGGCAGATACACCCTTTTCCATAATTTTCTGAGTAAAATCCAAGAATTCTTGACCCTTTTTAACTTCTAACTCTTTCTTCTCATCAGACATGTAAGACTGATCTTCTTCACAATGAGCCATTAAAGCGAGATCAAAAATTAACTTTTGATCTTCTTCTCTGAGTTCTTCCTTTTCGCCAACATCAAGCACTTCAATTATTGGCATTAATTTTTCTACTTTTACGGGGTCAAAATACTTTCTGTGGCCGAACTTATCCGTAAAATCCATTGCTTCTTTTGCAATATCTGGTAAGTTTTCATACGCTCGAGACCTCTCGACCTGCTCTTTTTCTATACGTTCATTATCTTTTGCCTTTTGGGCTCTTCGCTCTTGGGCTTCTTGTTCGTATTTTGCTAGTTTTTCCTGTCGTTCAGTCTCTTCTCGGGTTTGCTCCTCGAGTTGTTCTGGAGTATATAGCTCCCACTCTTCATTTTCCTCCACAGAGACTCCAGGAGCATCAGTTATTTGCTCTTTGACATCTCCCGCCACCACATCAAATGGAGGACTCTCACCCCCAAGCGCCAAGCCTCCTGCCTCAGAGGCAAAGATTTCTGTCTCCGTATTAATACCGTCAGAGGGGTCTACGTCTTTGGAGATAATTCTACTATTTCGTATTGCTTCACTTGACGAGGTAAGGTCAGCAGCTTCGGGCTGCATCTGCATAATCTCTTCAGAAGAGTGCATGGGAGCTGCAACAACTGAAGCCGAAGGATTCAGTTCATTAGGAAGTTCGTCCTGTTGTGTGTCCATTTATTTGATTATCTTTATTTTGTTTAGGTACCTACCTACTGTACTACTGTTGTAACTTCTTATCAAGTAGGGTATAATCTATGTTCTATGAGGAAAGATATTCATCCAAAAGATTATCGTCCAGTTGTGTTTCAGGACCTCTCAAATGGCGAAACATTCTTGACAAAATCTACAGCTAAAACAGATGACACTATCAAAGTTGATGGCGTTGAATACCCACTTGTAAAAGTGCACATCAGCAGTGCTTCTCACCCGTTCTTTACAGGACAGGAGAAGTTGCTTGATATTGAAGGTCGTGTAGACAAATTTAAGGCTCGTGCCGAAGCTGCCAAAAAAGCTCGAGAAGCTGCAGCCAAAAAGTCTGCTAAGCCTAAAAAAGAACAAACCGAAGCTCAAAAACTCGGCAAATAGTCATTATTCCACCCCCTCCCTGGAACGTACCGTATCCAGAAGTTTTCTTGTAGATGCTTAGATTAGTGACCAGCGCCTTGTTGTTTTGGTTTTGGGGCAGATTGTGTCGCCGCTTTGTGTGAGGATCTCCACGGAGTAACCTGTTGACCTGACCTGTGTTCAAAGGTGGCAACAGCCGTACCGGCTGTTTCACCAGTCTCAGGATCTATATAAAGTCCACTTGCAAGATGATAATCTGGCCCATCGTCAACAGGCCCTTGAGGTGGAAGCGGACGACGCAGCTGCTTATTAGACTCTTGCGTTTCGTATTCCATTATTCCTTCCAGTTCAGCTATTTCAGCAAGTAAATTAGTTGAGTGAACAGCATTTGTAACCTTTTCTAGCTTATCCTTGTAGTATGGAAATCCAGTGACAGAAACATATCCTTCTAATTCATCTTTTTGCTTATTTAGATGGGTCAAATAAGTCATATGGGGGTCCATGGCGTGCGCCATATATTCGGCTTGCACCGAGTTATTAATGCGATGACCAGGATTATTTAGTGATTCAGACATAGTATAAGTATAGCAAAAAATGGGCTTTTTGTCAATATTCAACAGAGGTGATATAATTCTTAAGCAGATGGAAGAAAAGGAAAAAGCATTACGAAAAGAGCTCGAGGAGCTGCAAAAGAAATTGCAGGATCCGTCTGTTTTTAGTGACCCAAAATATCCAAAACTTGCTAAGCGCTCGAAAGAGCTCGAGGACATCCTTACCCTAATTGATGAGCTAAAAAAGATCGAAGATGGCTTGGCTCAAGCTAACGAGTTAACTTCGGGTAGCGGTGAGTTGGCAGAACTTGCAAAAACTGAGCTCGGAGAGCTAGAGACTAAGAAAAAAGTTGTTCAAGAATCTTTAGACGAAGCACTAACTCCCAAAGATCCAAACGATGACAAAGACGTAATCGTCGAAATTCGGGCTGCAGCTGGTGGTGACGAGTCCAGCCTGTTCGCAGCAGAGTTGTACAGGATGTACGTGCGGTGGGCAGAAAACCACAATCTCAAGGCCGAGCACATCGACGACAGCCCAAACGATGTTGGTGGTTATAAAGAAATCAGTTTTGCTATTCGGGGCGATGAAGTATACAAAGCTCTCAAGTTCGAGGCCGGGGTCCACCGAGTCCAACGTGTACCTGCTACAGAATCACAAGGACGTGTGCATACTAGTACTGTTACCGTAGCTGTGATGCCTGAAGCCGAAGAAATGGACTTTGAGATTAGCCCACAAGACCTACGGATTGATGTATTTCGATCTGGTGGCCATGGTGGCCAGAGCGTAAACACCACGGACTCTGCAGTCCGCATTACTCACCTTCCTACCAACACAGTTGTTACCTGCCAAGACGAAAAATCCCAGATAAAAAATAAAGAAAAAGCTATGGGAGTGCTTCGTTCTCGCTTGTTACAGGCAAAAATTGAAGCCGAGCAAAAAGAATTATCTGACGCACGAAAAAAACTTATTGGCTCAGGCGATAGAAGCGAAAAGATCCGCACATACAACTTCCCCCAAGATCGCATAACCGACCACCGGATTGGATTTTCTCGCAGCAACATCCCTGCCGCACTCGCTGGTGATATAGACGATTTAATCGAGCAACTTCAGACGGCCGAGCGCCAACTTATCAAAGCCGAATAAGCTAAATTCTACCCTTCTTTTTCAGGAGATTTTGTTTCAGCGAGGCCAAGCTCAAAAAAGGAGTTACTAATAATTGTACGCCCTCTGGTGCTTTCGATAATTAATTTTGCACCTGAGTCTGTAAGCTTCTGCTCTGTAAGCATCTCCCGTATTTCTACTGCCTCTTTTAAAAGACGGTTCACAACCTGCCCAACCGTGCGTGGTTGCTGAGTATTCTGCTCTATAACCTGAGTAATGTCTCGAATTGCATCCCAGGTATCTTCTCTTACATTCATAGTGACCCTAACGACGCCTGGATCTGGAAGATGATCACCATCTTCTACAATTATGTCTGGAGGCATCGGTGGCGACTCCCCAGTGAGCATTCTTTTAACAGTTGGATCTGTTTCTAATGTGGCTGTCATATTAGAACTCCTTGTTAATTTATATCTAAAGAATAGCTGTAATTATGCCAATACACCTGTAATATTTCTAACTCGCAAAATTAAGATTTTTACTTACAAAAATAATGTCGTATCTCTGGGCAAAACCCTAAACACAGGATCTTCTGATGGATTGACTGGATTTTTAGATGGGTTATCCCCTGGCATAAAAACATGCTGTGGCATTTTTTGCGGATCTCTTAATACATCCATTGATATATCTGCAGCAACCAGATGATGTTTACGAACTGCGACCCAGTGACCGTCAAGATCAAATTTACCAAACTGCTCAGCTAACTCCTTTTCAAGCTCCAGTTCTCTATCAAGAGTCATGCTCGTCAAACGATTAATTGCCACCTGGCCAATTGCACCATACACGCCATACTTGGGATGCTCAGAAAATATATTGATCGCTTCATTTATTACTTTTTCTCTGTCGGCACTAGACATAGCTTCTCTCCATGCGTCAATTACTCCCTCTGCGTCATCTGGCATTAGAAGTCGGTGCACCTCTTCAAGAGTTTCATTCATCACTCCATCAATGTGGGATATCCTGCTACTCTCGATAGTTCGTATCAACATAGTATTTCCTCTCCGTAAACTTAAGTGTATCAATATATTAATGTTTTCGGTATAACTATTATATGCAAATTGCTAGTTGGCTAGTAGGAACAATGAAAAAGCTGGGTGAAGCCGGGGTAGATTCGCCACGGCGTGATGCACTTGTATTGCTCGAGGATACTCTAAACAAAGATCGAGCATGGGTATTAGCACATCCTGAGTACGACCTAGGAAACGATGAGATTGAAACGGTAAATAAGCTAATAGATCGACGCTTACAGCGAGAACCGTTGGCATATATCCGAGAAAAGGCTTGGTTTTATGGCAGATTTTTTGCAGTTAGCCACGACGTTTTAATCCCACGTCCTGAGTCGGAAGACTTTATAAACATCTTAAACGAGCTAGAACCTAAAACAATTGTAGATATTGGCACGGGTAGCGGCTCCTTAGCGATCACTGCGAAGCTGGAGCTACCAGAATCACAAGTTATTGCTACAGATATCGATACGTCTGCCCTGGCGTTAGCCAAGCAGAATGCTAATACCCACAATGCTTCAATAGAATTTTTACAGGGATCACTGCTGGAACCCATAAAGGATACCGAGCTAAAAGACTACACCATTATTGCAAATCTGCCCTACGTCCCAGACGAACTCATAACGAGCCCCGAGATTATCAAAGAGCCAAAGCTAGCGCTTTTCTCGGGTGTTGATGGGCTGGATCATTATAAAGAATTCTGGATACAAATTGAGAAGCTGCAAAATAAACCTACCTATATTTTGGCTGAATCCCTGGAAACGCAGCAAGAAGAATTAAAAACGTTGGCTAAATTAGCAAACTATAAAGTTCGGGAAACTAAATTATTAATATCCGTATTCGAACAGGTCTAATCTGTTTGAGCAGCTTCGAGAGTGGCTTCAACAGTAATTGTTTTGCCATCTCTCACTACGGTTAGCTTTACTTTGTCGCCGACTGAATAACGCCCAATCACTGAAGTTAGCGTATTGTCTTTGTTAATTTCTGTGTCACCAACTTTGGTAATAATGTCTTTTTCCTGCAAGCCAGCTTTTTCTGCCGGGCTACCAGAAACTATTGAGGGTTCGCTTTGTGATGGCGTTATGTATGCACCTTGCTTGGTATCAAGCTTGCGTTCTTCCGCATAGGCATCTGTCAGTGTTACGTATCGAACTCCCAAGTATGGCCGTTGTAGTTTGCCGTCTTTTAATACGCTCTTTATAAGGCCTTGGAGATCACTGATCGGGATCGCAAAACCAATACTTTGAGCGGTACCCCCTGCAATAGCCGTGTTAATAGCAATCACTTCCCCGCTACTGTTAACCAGCGGACCGCCTGAGTTGCCTTGGTTAATTGCAGCATCTGTCTGGAATAGGTTTTGCAATGATTCGCTAGACTCCTCGTCTCCCGCTTCAACGTTTCGGCCATAGCCCGAGATAATGCCGGAGGTTACCGTATTTTGAAATTCTCCTAGTGCATTGCCAATGGCCACTACTTTTTCACCAACTTGGACTTTTGAAGAATCACCCAATTTTGCTGCCTTCAGCTCTTTACCTTTTTTATCTTTGATTTTCAAAAATGCCACATCCAACGTATCGCTGTCACTCGTCCGCCCGAGTACTTCTACGTCTTTAAGTTCTGTCCCGTCTGATAACGTCACTGTTACACTGGTAGTGCCTTTGGGTACTACATGTCGATTCGTAACAACTACTCCAGTGGAGTCAATTATCACTCCTGTTCCGGCACTCTCTTGTGTGACCGGCCGAGTCCCAAAAAAACTTGCTTGTGTAGTCCTGGTCGTAACACTAATCGACACTACACTTGGTCCAACATCTTTGGCAATTTTAGTTATAAGCTCGCTCTCGCTTGATACAACCGCTTGGCCTTTGCTGGCACTTGAGTGATTGTCTTTATTAAAATTAGCGCCGAAATAACCACCAATAAACCCAGCGCTCACACTGCTAATAATAAGAAGTGACAAGGCTGCTAACTTAGCTCGGTTAGCTTGTTTTGGCAATGCTTCAGTACTCTTGTTGTGGTCACCCATAGTCATAACCATTATACTACGAGCTGACTTATAGACACCTGAGAATTAAACGGTTTTGTCGCCCCAGTTTGCAAAAACCAACACTACCAAAATTACCGTTATCATTACAAGTAAAATTTGCCTTCTAACTAAACGTGAGAGCTTGTCTGTCTCTTCAAGATAGTAAAGGCCACCAAGTCCATAACCAAGCACCGACAAGATAAGCGCAGGCTGTGCAATTGGGCCAATAAACAGTAGCCAGTGCCCAAGAACCCACATTAATGCTGCTGCAAAGAAACCCCACTGAGAGGCAAGTATCTGCGCATGTGGTTCATCAAAGCTAGACAAAAAATGTCGGGCACAGAAGTAGGCGATAAACCCGTAGGCTAAAACCACCAAAGATAAGTGAATATCTTCAAATACCAAGAATATCGATATAAAGCCTAAGGTTTGCGCAACGACTGCCTGCAAAGACACCATTAATACATTTGAGCCAGGCTTGAGAACCAGCAGCCAAAGTTCATACAAAACTACCCACAGTAGCTGCCATGGCAATGAACCTGTATTGCTCATGAAGGCTAATACACTCAAGCCCACAATGATATCAACAGCATTGGTACGAATATGCGCAACCCAGTGATGCGCCTTTACTGCAAACATACGCCACTTACTCAGCAAGATTAGTAGTAGCGCCAAAATATCTAGATTAAGGCGAACTAGCACCAATAAGACAATCGGCAGAAGCACTACAAAAGCAATATGCAGAAAATGTGCGAATCCTTTTGTTGGACGTATTTTAGAAGTTAAAAATGTTGCCATTATATGTATGTAAGCTGGGGAGCCTTCGTTTACTTTAGTTGGTCGCTCCCTGATCGCTACCCAGTATTATAACAAAGTCTGCATTTTGGGAGTTTATACTAGCGTCGGGCAATGATCCGGTGGCTGTGGTTTTGAAGCGCTGTTCTAGATAACGGTTGGTATATTTCTTATTTCCTCCACGCATGTCCACAATAACTGTCTTGGTGTAGTTTTTAGTTGGAGCATTTGTGGCATTTATCACATTATAGCCATACGACTTCAACTCGTCAGACTTAGTAGTAGCTAGTCCTGGTATCTGCGTGCCGTTAAGAACCAGAATGCTCGCATTCTCATTTTTTATAAAGCTATCTTTTAAGGTGTTCCTGATGTAGGACTGGATATCTTTATAGTTGTTCTGCCCTGCCTTAGGCACAACCACAGACAAGCCGCCAATGTTACTGGTCGTTAAGTAATCGTGAGGTGGATCAATCAAGCCGATAGATTGAATCTTGTTACCTGGTATCTCTTTACTCAGATCATACAGACGAGTTAGATCTTGCAAACTAAAGTCGGTTTGCACATGATTACCAAAGTTATCAATAAGCTGCGATATCTTGGCAGGGTTCGAGAATGTGCCCAGACTAAATACTTTTTCTTTCAGAGCCACTATCATCAGTCTCTGCCTTTCAGATCGATCAAAGTCTCCTCGTGCACTCGTGTGCCGTGAGCGAGAGTACGCTAACGCCTTATGCCCATCCATGTTTTGCCAGCCTGGCTTTACATCTAGAATATAGGTCTTGCCATCAATTCTCATTTGCTCTCTTACTGCTTGTGGGGCATTGATATCAACACCACCTACAGTATCAATTGCTTGCTTGAAGCCTGTGAAGTCAACCATGGCATAGTAATGCACTGGCACACCCAAAACTGACTCTACTGTGCTTTCTGCCAGATCAAAGCCAGCTTGCTCCGCTTGTTTTTTCTGCTCAGCTGTCGGCTTAGAGTATTTATTTAGTACGCTCGCTTTGCCTGTAGAATATACGGCATTAATTTTCATAGAACCTTGTCTTGGTACCGAAACATAGAGATCTCTTGGTATGCTCACAAGTGCCGCATCTTTATCGATTGGGTTAATGCTTGCAAGAATTATTGTGTCTGTCAGATCAGCACCTTCATGACCATCACCACCACGGCCCATAATTAAGATGTTAATTCGTCCATCGCCTTCACCCTTTAGTTTTGAAGGGTCTACGTCCTTTTGGAGCGCTGCAGCACCACCTTCACCTCCAAGCACTTTGCGTAAGTTCAAATAGCCCTGGGCAAACAAAAAACCAAATACAAGCATTAATATTATAAGAATCGTACCAATAATACGAAGGGCTTTTTGCTTTTTGCTATAGTTTCTCCATCTCTCCCGAAACGGCAACTTATCTTTTTTGTTACGGCGCCAGAATCTCCAGCCACGTTTTTGCTTTGCCTCTTTTGGGGGCTCAAAGGACTTCTTCTTGCGTGTTGCTGGTGTCAAGGAAGCCCCTTGACCGCCTCCCTGCAGACCTTCTGGGCGCTTAAAGTTATCTAGCGAGCCTTGTGGTCGATACGACTTTGGTCGCTTAAAATCTATCTGTCGATTACCACTCACACCACCAGAAGGGCTTACACCATCAATAGAAAGCTTGCGGCGTTTATGCGGCTGATTGGGGTGATCGCTATTCATAAGTATGCAATTATATTATTTACGCTGACTTCTTGCTAGCGCTTTATGATTATATCTATCCTTATTCTTGGTTAACTCCGTTAGTTGGTCTCTTCTTCTGAGTTCTGTCATCTTGGATAAGAGTACCCTAACAGACCATCATTATAGCTGTTTTTCTTTGTTTTGCTAAATCGCTTATTGCTTGGCAGCTGACTCATCCCGCTAAAGTATGTTAATCTGTTAGCAATGCAAGATCAAAATAATCCTGGGCCCGTTTATGGGTCTCCTGAGCCTGGCTCTAAGTCGAGCCAGAAGCGAGAAATTCTCTCAACGCTTGCGATTATTATTATCGCCCCTCTTGTGGCTCTTTTTCTTACTGCGTTTGTCTTCCAATCATATGAAGTCGACGGTCCCAGCATGGAAAAAACTTTGTTTAATAAAGACCGGCTGCTCGTTAATAAAACGTCTCGCACCTGGGCACGAATTACCGGTCATGACTACCAGCCAAAGAGATACGATGTAATTATCTTTAATCATACCGAGAACTATGGACTTGATGGCGTAACAGACAAGCAGCTAATCAAGAGAGTAATCGGCTTACCCGGCGATAGGGTTGTAGTAAAAGATGGAGTAGTGAGAGTTTATAACCCAGAAAATCCCAACGGATTTTTGGTTGACCAAAAAGGCCCAGAAGCAGCCGTAATTGGCGAAACTACCGCAAGCTCAGAAATAGACCAAACTGTTAACGAGGGAGAAGTCTTCGTTATGGGAGATAATCGTCCTAACTCTTTAGATTCTCGTGCTTTCGGACCAATTGAACTGAGCGACATCGTCGGCAAGTTATCAGTGCGCATTTACCCCTTCAACGAAATAACTAGATTCTAATCTCTTATCTTTGAGATAATCTGATTTAGCTGCTCGTCAGAATCAAAGAAAATCTGTAGCCTGCCACCCTTTTTACCTCTTTGAATTAATACTTTTGTACTAAATTTCTTTTTCAGTTCGGCAGATGCTCGCTCGTCTTCTTTGGACGCAGCCTTCTTCACTGTCGCCTTAGGTGTTTTGCCCTTAGATTCTTGAACATACTGCTCAGCGTGCCGAACTGACCATTTGTTCTTAATAATAAGATCCAGAAGTAGCTGCTGCTTTTCTGGCGAGTCCTTCAGCGCCAAAATTGACCTAGCATGCCCCTCACTAATCTTACCTTCTGTTAAAGCTTGCTTGGCAGCATCTGGCAATTGCAGCAATCGCACACTATTTACTACTGTTGTATGGGCTTTGCCTAGGCGCTTTGCTATGTCTTCTAGCGGGATATTAAACTGCTCGTTTAGCTTCGCAATAGAGATTGCTTGTTCTAGAGGAGATAAATCAACTCGTTGAACATTCTCAACCAAACCTATCTCCAGCCGATCAAGTTCCTCGCTACTTCTTACAAGTGCCGGTACTTCTTGGAGTCCTGCTAACTTAGCTGCTCTATAACGTCTTTCGCCGGCAATAATGATATAAGCACCATTTTCTCCTGGCGTTACTACAATGGGCTGCAAGATACCATGCCGCTTTATCGACATAGAAAGTTCTTTCAGTGCTTCCGGGTCAAAGTGCTTTCTAGGCTGCTCCAAATTAGGTGAAATATTTGTAATGAACAATTTTTGTGTTCGATCTTTTTTATCTAAAAGTATAGATTCATCGAAGTTATTCGGGAGTAAACTACCAAATCCTTTACCTAGTCCTGTTTTATTTGCCATATTGTCTTCCCTCTCTAACCCAGTCTATTCGCTACTTCTTTTGCTAAGTTTTTATAAGCCCGTGCACCTCTACTCCACTTGTCATGTTCCGATATTGGCTTGCCAAAGCTGGGTGCTTCAGCCAAACGAACATTCCGTGGGATAACGGTTTCAAACAATTTGTCGCCAAAGTGTTTACCTACTTCATTATATACTTGTTCAGCCAAACTTGTACGCTTGTCATACATAGTCACAACAACACCAAGCAGTTCCAGAGCTGGGTTCAATCCAGCTCGTACTGTCTGCATGACTTGTAGCAATTGGCTCAAACCTTCAAGCGCATAGTATTCAGCCTGAACTGGAATAAGTACATAATCTGATGCTGTAAGGGCATTGATAGTTAAAAGTCCCAACGCTGGAGGGCAGTCTATCAAAATATAGTCGTAGCTACTCGCAGCACTAAGCGCATTAGCAAGAACTCGTTCTCTACCTTCTTGTGTCGCTAGTTCAATTTCGACACTTGCAAGCCGGGCATCAGTCGGTAATAAAAATAGATTCTTAAAATCTGTCTGATGGACAACCTTGTCTAGCCCTGCACCCGAAAGTAGCACGTCGCACAATGTTTGATTCATTGCGCTCTTGTCAAAACCAAGGCCACTTGTAGCATTGCTCTGTGGATCGGCATCAACGACTAAAACGGTCTTGCCCTGTTTAGCAAGATAGGCAGCCAGGTTTATAGTCGTGGTAGTTTTACCAACTCCACCTTTTTGATTTAATACTGCAATGATTTTTTGTTTCATCCCTCAAAGATATCCTCTACTCCTAGACTACCATGTTGTTGGCATGAACGTAAGGGTCAGCCGAAAACTATTTAAGGCTATCAATATACACCGCTATCTTACTAACACCCACTTCATTTTGAGTCCTAACAAATCCTAGTATGTTTGACCTAATAAATATTGCTGTTTGCGCTCCTTGCGCTGATTGCTGCACGTATATAGTTCCTGCCGAGGTTGTCTCAATAGAATCAGTGGCATTCATTTGCTTTGCAAGACTCTCAAGACTACTGGCAGGGCTGGCCTTGAAGTTATCTGGTAGGGCTTGTTCCGTAACGCTAATTGCTACCGAATCAATCTGGTCATCAAACTTGGCAAACTTCTTGTTTGGATTATAAGAAACTGCCTCTTTTGGGAGATCTTTGTCTGGCAGGAATATCTTAAATGGTACGTCATGAATAACTGGATCAGGCTTAGAGGCAGACTGATCCGTCGTAGTTGATTGGCTATCACTTGCCCCAGACTCGCTCTTGTTTGAATTAAGTAATGTGTTCGATATGGCAAAAACCACTATTAAAGCCACTACACTCCCCCCGGCTACCTTTTGATACTGACGATTTTTTATATAAGGAAGAGCGTTGGCCCTAGCTTTTGAGAACGCTGTTCTTAGCCCCTTCACCTTTTCCCATTTAATTTTGGGCAATGTTAGATGAATATTAAGCTCAACTTTTTCAGGCTCATCCTTAGGAACAACGTGCGTTTCTGTTTTGTGATTTCGTCTCAAAAACTTTGGTTTATTATTTTCTTCTAGGTCTTCTTCTGCCTGACGCTTTACCGTCTCTACGAGATCTTTCCACTCTGGGTCTTCGTATATAGTAGAGGGCTTGGCCGGAGTTTCTTCTTCTAAGAATTTGTCAAAGTTATATTTCTTTTTTTTAGGGTTTAAAAATTCCATAGGGTGTCCTCTAATACGGAGTATCCAGTGGCTGTTGCTGGCCATCTATAAATGTCTTACCATGAATCAATCGCTTACCTGGATCGCTTGTAAAGAGAAGTGACAGGTCAGAAATAGTAGGCCCTCGTGTTACATCTTCGGGAAAACCCCAGGCATTTTGACTATCAATAGTAAGATTTAAGAAGAAGTAGCGCCCACAGCTAGTACTTGTTCCTGATCCGTCTTTTGGCGTATACGTTCCTGGCGTACCCAGTGTAATTGCCCCAAAATTGGTATTTTGTCCCCAGGTAGTCATTGAGCCACATAAACTACCGGAGCCACTTGTGGCTGACCTGTAGTTAAGATACCACCTTGCACCATCAGCATTATCAAGTCCATTAGCTAAAAATTTAGTTGGGAATACGTCGCTATCTGCATCTATGGCTAGCGAGTAGTTAGCAATGTGCGGCTGAAATTGTAAAGTAGAATAAATAACTCGGTTTGCACCTGTTAACCCGGCGCCACCTGTGCAATTATAGCCACCCAACATATACGCACGACCGCCGCTATATGACATTGACGGACCCAAGCGACTCGTTGAAAATCTTACATTTGTCTGAGACCAATAGCCCAGTGAGCCATTAGCATTTATCGGTATAACGTATGTATTGTTTGTACAGTCGCCCCCGCCCCAGCCACCAAATAAGTACAAGAATCCGTTACTAGCAAAGCCGTCTGCCTGACTGACTCTTTGTGGTAGTTTCTCAGTTTGAGACCAAGATCCGATGGTGCCATCACTGTTAATGGGCGCATACTGAACATCAAGAAGGTGATTTGTCCCATCGAACCCTCCCATAACATATATGTGCCCCCCGTAAGCAATGGTCACAAGATCTCTCCTAGCAGTCGTAAATGCCGTCATGCCTGTAGCGGTCCACGCAGAGGTGATGTCACCCCCAGAAGCCAGTGAAGGGCTAGCATAAATTACGTTTGAATTAGCCCCAGAACCATCCAATCCACCCGCTACATATATGCGATTATTCCAAACTGTCATACCATGTCTTGCTCTGGCTCCAGGTAATACGTTGGATGCCGTGTTCCAAGAGCTTACGTTGCCACTTGAATCGGGAGTACCATAGTACACGGCCGTACTACTGGTAGGTGTTGTATTGTTGCCACCAACAAAGTATAGAGTACCGCCAACAACTGCCATTCGCCCATGCGAAAGTGACCCCGGCAGAGTACTATCGGTTGTATTAGCCCACGTACCGATACTCCCATCTGGGTTCAAAGGAGCATATTGCACATTATCCGTAACTGCCGAACATGTTCCTGCAATAGCCGTACACCCTCCGGCTACATAAATATAGCCATTATATATAGCAGAGCCTGCCGAAGATCTATCTGTCGCAAACAAGTTGCCACTTGTAGTAAAAGACGCCGGAGATCCACTATAGTTGTTATAGACTTGTATCTTTTGGTTCGCTCCGCTCTGCCCGCTACAACTTCCTGGAGGAGCGCCTGTAGTACATCCACCAACAACATATATATATCCATTTGCGGCAGCGGCGCCTTCATTCCAACGAGCGGTGATCGTAGTAGTAGATGTTGTCCATGTACCTAATTCACCCGTTGCTTGATCTATTTTGGCAAATTGAATATCGCTAAGAGTCGTCGGACCAGAACCATCGTGACCACCAATAACGTATATGTATCCATTCACACCCACCGCAACTCCTCGACGCCTTAGGTTCCCACCAAGATTAGAGGTTGTGTCCCAGCCCCCTGTTGCGTTTCCATTATCAGCCCTGACTATATTTCCACTGGAATTAATTGTGGCAAAGAATACTGTTCTTGTCTGGGCATCACCACTCTCGTTTGCGCCACCTGCAAGATATATATAATTAGCATAATAAATCCCTGCCATTAACCCCAGACCTTCGGTTAACTGAAGCTGGTTTGTTGTGGCACAACCACTAATGGCCCCATCTGAGTGAGCAATACTACACTTGTATACATAATCATAGTATGTAGAGCAACCAATACCACCACCACCCGTCTGGCATCCACCAATAAAGTATAGGTTACCTGTAGTCGCATTATTACCACGAGTAATCACATAATTGTGCCCGTAAGCAACCGGTAAAATGTTGGTCTGCTCTGTCCAGGTGCCAAGTGTTCCGTCAGTATTAAAGGGAGCTCTATATATACTCCTCGTGTAGCCACCACCCGTCGAACCACCAACGACATACACATAGCCGTTATAAGCAGAAACCCCAAATGCCCCTACGCCAGTCGTTCCGTTCAGTGTGCCCGTGCTATCTACTGTCCACGTTCCTATCGAGCCATCTGCATTAATAGGAGCATATCCCGTATTGTCACTCATGGTGGTGCAGCCATTGTTAGCACAACCCCCGACGTTATAAATGTAGCCATTATTTATAACTACGCCCATTGCCGTACGCCCTACTTGCCCTGCACCATTTCCTAGGGTTGGCTGAGCATTCTCCGTTTCGACAGGACTTACATCGCCATCACCATTAATCCTGCCGTAAGCTGTAGTCTCTAGGGTGGTCGTGGAGTTTGTGCAGTTATTAGTTGTCATCCCGGTACAGCCACCTATCTGGTATATCGTATTGCGCCATCCCACAAGACCATAACCAACCTTTGTTGTAGTTACACCGGTAACTGATGTCCAATCGGTTAAAGATCCGTCGGCATTAATACTAGCAAGTTTTAATGTATCGTTACTTATAACAGTACTGCAGTTAGTGGCAGATAGAGCGCTGCAGCCTCCTGTAACATACATATACCCGCCCCATATCGTCGCAAATGACCCCCCAAAACTAGCTGTTGCCGTGGGCAGAGCGCTTGTAGAGACCCAAGCACTCGCAAGACCTCCGCTACTATTTATCTTTATATAGCTCACTCCTGTTTGAGGAGTTGTACCATTGGCGCCACCAAGCACATACAAGTAGCCATTGTATTGTGCCGACGAATGTCCCCAACGGGCAGAAGCTAGGGCTGTCATACCTGTTGTTGACCACGAACCCAACGTCCCGTTTGGATTTATGTCAGCATACTCAACAGTGGTAACCCCACCAGTGGCAGCATTTGTCTGACCCCCCATCAAATACATGCGATTGTTATACGCTATTGCAGACGAGAAACTACGCTCACTACTTAAGTTAGTCGTCGTATTCCAGTCGATTGGCTCTCCATTGGCGCCAATTTTGGCATAATAAGTCACGTTGGATCGGGTACCACCAGAGTCTTTTCCTCCCATAAGGTATAAATGTCCGTTATAGGCAGCTACACTCATGGAGTCACGAGCAGCTGGCAAATCGTATGCTGTACCTGTGCACCAGTTTGCGCAAGCTCCTGCGCCAGGGTTCGGAGAAGTTAACGTGTAATTTGAAGTGTCGAGTTTTGACCAATAGACATTGCTCACCCTAGTTGAGCCACTATTTCCGCCAATTACATACACATAACCTCCCGCTACAACCGTCCCGTGGTTCCATCTGTCAGCAGGCAGAGACATAGTGCCCGTCCAGCTCGGAATTCGTGCGCCAGTTACTACACCTTTTTGAATAAGCTCATTGGTAACATCAAAGTCCACATTAGACTCATTATTGCCTCTCATAAATTTCTGGGCCGTTTCTACGTAAACACTAGGGTCAATACTCAAGGGGTAACTAGCCGACTTCATGTTCTCAGCAACTACTTTCAATTCTGAGCCATTTAGCTCATAGTGAATTTTTACTTGTGAAGCTGTCTTGTTAGATTCTTTTACTACCGGGGCTGGAACTGTAAATAAGAGTTTGTTTTTGGCCGATTTTTCTCGTGCTTTTTGCAAAAGTGCAGCGTCTTTCTCACTTCCAGTTGCAACATCCCCATTTATCGGCAAGTCTGAGCCATATACACCAATTGAGCCATTCGACTCTAGCTTTGCTTTTAGGCCATTCTCTAGTTTAATCTCATACTCATACTCAACTTTATCTTTTTTATAAGACTCCAGAACAATGTCCTCTTTAACACCAGTTGCCTGAGTCGTATAAACCAAATAGCCATTGCTCTTTTTTAGCTTATAAAATAATTGGTTCTCAGACTGTTTGGCCTCCTCTGCTTTAAACTTTGGGATCAAGCTAAAATTAACATCATTAACAGGATCTTTTATTGTGATGCCCTTTTTGGCTTCTTTACTTATTGAGGCAATAATTCGTGGACTTCCTGTGTTCTCGACCATGCTATCTGGATTCTGTTTTGGTGAGTATGATTCGTTATACTCAAAGCTGTTCTTCTCGGCGTTTGGTTTTAGTACATCAGAAAACTTGGTGTTCTGCTTTGGCAGAAGCTCTTGCGCTCTTTGACTTAGCAAATGAGGCTTATCTTGCATAAGAGGCTGAATAATCCCAACGCCGATACTAACAACAATAATCGCAGCAACTGTGCCCGCTCCTATACGCATAAATAGCGACTTCTTAAGACGCTTTTTATTATCTGCACTGTTTGTGGCAATTTTACCGAGAGCTTTAATCGAACGAACCATGCTACGACGACGATCTTGACCACTAGTTTGTGGTCTCGACCGTAGGCTCCTTGCTGATCGTAGTTTTATGTCGTCCATAGTTTCACTTTTTGTCTTCCCCGAACTGATTAAATTATACCAGTAATACTTATGTTTATCTCCTCTTAAGTGTTCCTGTACGTAAAGTCTAGATTTTCTACATACACGTTGGCGCCACTTTTTGCAGTCACATCTATCTTAAAGATCACGTAATCCCCACCGACAAAACCACAGGTTGTTTCATTGCCACCGAATGAAGTTTGCTGCCAAGTGCTCACGGTGCTGTTAATCGTAGTGGCAGACCCACAAGAGCTAATGGCATTACCAGCTACGTTCTTCCTGAGCACCTGCAGGGTAGCGCTTGCATTGGTAAGGTTATCGCTAAGTGCAGTTAGCTTGATGGTGTTTGCATCTTCAAACGAGTTAAATGTGGTTGGCAATTTGTAGTTAACATAAATACTATAGGTTTGGTTTGTGCCCTGTGGAGATGTCCATTTGTAGAAGTTACGAGTTTCGTGATTCGCACATAGCGTACCCACAACAAGCACACCAGATTCGTTTGAACAAAAATCTGCAGTCATGGTTCCAACACCGGTACCATTAAGTACCGCACCTGTATATTCCGGTGTCAGAGTAATAATGTTGTTCGGTGCAGATCCACAAGCTCCCCAAGCAGCAGTGCCATTACGATCTTCGTAGCACTGGAGCTTACCCTGCGTTGTATCGTAATACATTGATCCAAGATATGCAGTCTGCCCTGTACCAAACGGTGCACTTGCAGCACCATCGAGCTGGAATATGGTAGTAGCCGTTCCTGTGCCTGTGCTGTTACCTATCTTGATCTTATTTGTAGCTGTAGTATCAGCAATAAACATTGTGTCACTACCACTCGCACTTTGGATCTGGAAGGCCACTGTAGAGTTAGTACTGTTTCTGAATAATGCAGTTCCTGTTTGTGTGAGCGTAAGAACGGGACTGGCAGAACCATTATAAAAATACATGTCGCCAGCTCCATTAGCTAGAGCATTAATTATGCCGCTTGTATTTGTGTTGCCGAAGAGGAGGCCAGTACCAGCCCCAGTGGTATAGAAATTACCAGTTGTTGAAATAATACTGCCGTCCGAAGCCAGCTGCCCTGCTCCATATCTATATAAGTTAGTATCTGTACCAAAATACACACCTCCAGAAGCAGTTGTAGTACTACTCGTGCCTACTGTGAGCACCCCGTTCGCAGCAACTGCCGCTGGCCCAACTGCAAGTCTCTGAGTAGAAGTGTTCGCAACCAAAAGACTTTGAGAAGAAGCATTCTGAATTACGAATGCAGAAGTATTTGTATTAGAAAAGGTCGTTGCCCCACCGTCAGCAATTGTCATAACTGCAGTAGCATTATCTCTTGCTACGAAGATATTACCTGTTGAGGTTGAATTGCTTACTATGAGTGTATCTGTGCTGCCAGAAGTACGGTTGGTTATGGTGGTAGATCCTGTAATTGCTGTGGTACCGGCAATACTTGAACCAATGTTTACGTTGTTAGTAGAGCTAGCTGTGGCATTGGTGCCGATGTTAATAGACTGAGTAACCGCTCCTGAGGTATTACCAATCTGCACTGTGTTAGCAATACCATTCGCAGCAATACTTACACCGTTGGTACCTGCTTGGAGATTAACTGCTGTAGCCCCAGTTGAGTTACCGATGGTGATAGTTTTAGCATTCCCATTATTACCAATCGTAATCCCGCCAGTTGTTCCTGTATCAAGCGCAAGCGTGCCCGTGGTTCCAGCAGTTATACTGAGATTTGAAGCAGCTGCACTAGAAAGATCGAGACTTCCCGTAGAAGTCAGTATTGTAGTTCCTTGCCCTGTGAGTGTTGAAGCGCTGGCTGAAACTTGGAATCTGGTACTGTTGTTGGTTTCAACATTTAATACATTTCCGTCGTTGGTGCCTATGGTGGCTGCTCCCGCAAAGCTATTCCCGCCATTTCTGAAGAAACCTGTTGCTGAAGTAGCATCTACTGTTAGAGCGTTGCTCGTAACGTTAAGGCCGCTACCTGTGAGATCAGTGAAAGCATCTCCGTTCATAGTAAAGGTATCCCCTGTTTCTACTGTCAGACCACCGTTGGCAGTCAGGAGGCCAGCACTAGTGATCGTACCGGTAGAAGTAGTAGAGATATTACCTGTAGTCGTAATATTATCGCCTGCTGTTGCTGGCTGTAGGGTTGTACCAGATCGACTCCACCAACCCTGTGTACCAGTAGTAGCTGTGGTAGAGATAGCTCCTGAACAGGTTAAGTTTCCTGTTGCACCATCAACCGTACAGCCCGTTGCACCCGATCCACCCGCCAAGTTAATGCTCGTGGCCGTGGCTCCAGTTGGACCAAGGTTCAGCGTAGAGGCAGCACCAAACGCATTAATTGTTGTAGCAGTGGTATTCAAAAGGTTAAATGTGGTCGAAGGGGTTGCTAATTCATTTGTTACGTTAACGGTTCCTAGTGATGTATCTACACCAAAGTATGTTGTGCCTGCGGCGTTTTGTACCTGAAACATCTGTACACCTGAACCGTTTGTGCCAGCAACTGTCAAAGCCGATGTAATCGGAGAATTAAAGTTTATATCACCTGATTGATAAAACGTATTCTGCGCCGCACTATCTATAAGCTGTACGGCATCTACATGAATATTTCTGCCGGTAGCATCGCTTTGTTTTATGTAGATATTTGAGCTTGATATAGTCCCACCTGTTGTAAATGAACAGCTAACTCGCTGCCAGCTTGTAGTTATTGTTGGTGATGCAGCACAGTCTATATCAGTACCAGATTGATCCTGTCGACCCAAAACTAATGTTGTCATTGTGCCTGAGCCAACTTTTACATAAGCAGACAGGACGTAAGAAGTAGAAGCAGTTAGCGTTACTGGGTACTGTGTTCCATGACCAGTAGCTGAAGTAGTGATATTCAGATATGAAAAACCAGACGGCGGACGCTGCAAGTTAATACTGCTTACACCTAAGCCGGAGCCGTTTTTAGCATTCCACCCGGCAGAGCTTCCTTCAAAACTAGAGTTTTTGATTAAGTTATTGGCATTTGGTGCCGCAGTTGTCGTACCAAAAGAAACTATTGTATCGCCGCCCGAGTTAGTAACCTTCAGAGCATCTTTTGTATCGGTCGTTGTTCTGAATGTTGTTCCACCTCCGTCTGCTATGGTCATGACAGCTGTTCCGTTGTCTTGGGCTACGAAGATGCTTCCTGTTGAGGTAGAGTTGTTAACAGTAAGAGCAGTGGAGCTACCACTAGTTCTACCGGTTACGGTAGTAGTACCGGTGATAGCAGTGGTGCCAGCAACTGAAGAGCCTATGTTGACGTTGTTGGTTGAGCTACCGGTAGCGTTGGTGCCTATGTTAATGTTTTGCGAGACAGCGCCGGTGATGTTACCGATTTGAATGGTGTTAGCCACGCCGCCGCCGCCAAGATTGAGAGTAGTACTAGCTTGAATATCTACAGAAGTGACACTGCTAGTGTTCCCAATGGCTATTTGACCTGCGCCCACACTGCTGTTACCTATAGCAATACCGTTACTACCGTTCCCACCAAGAAATAGAGCGCCCGTACTATCTATCTCGGTAACACCTTGTCCTGTAAGTTTGGAGGCATTCGAAGCAATCTGGAATCTGTTGGTGTTGTTAGTTTCAAAGTTCAACACATTGCCGTCATTGGTGCCAAGAGTAGCTGCTGCACCAAAGCTATTGCCACCATTTCGGAAGAAACCAGTAGAAGACGTAGCGTCTACCGTAAGAGCATTGCTCACAACAGACAGACCAGAGCCTGTCAGATCCGTAAGAGCATCACCGTTGATAGTAAAGGTGTCACCAGTTTGAAGTGTCAGGTTACCATTTGCAGTAAGGAGGCCAGTGACTATTAGGGAATCATCTGTGGTAAGTGTATCTGCAGCAGAACGATAGAGATTTGTGTCTGTACCAAAGTAAATACCACCACTGGACGACGTGGTGTTGGTGCCAACGTTTACCAACCCTGCTGTGGTAGAAGTAGTGCCAAGACCAATATTGCCTGTAGAAGATATCCTCAGTCTTTCTGTAGGACTTATTGAACCTGTTGGAGCTGTGTAAAACGAGAGCCTTGTTGCTTGGCTTGTCAGCGTAAATGTCTCTTCTGCAGATGCAGTAATCCTAGCTCCATCCTGATTAAGATAAGCCGTGCCGTTGTGCCCACGAAATCCTAGATTACCCAAGGCATCTCCAGATACTGTCGCCGTCTCCGCTCCTAGGTTCCCACGAGATCTATAGAATAAGTTATATGGAGATCCCGTATCACTGTTGACTATAGCGACCGTGCCGTTCCAGGAGTTACCTTGAATAGTGAGATTTTTAGAGCTTACACCGTCACCAACAATTAAATTATCATCAGTCTTGAGGGTATTTGCAGCAGAACGATACAGGTTAGTGTCCTGCGCACCACTTGGGCCAAAGACTAGCTTGCCGTCTGCCTGAAAGGCAGTGAGTATAGCCCCAGAGCTATCTTGAAGCTGGAAGAGATCGGCTGTCTGACTTGTTGCAGCTCGTATTACCCCACCCACACTTGCTGCTCCGGCAGATTGGATGTTAAAGTTCGCCGTTGTTTGTAAGCTTGTACTGTTTTGGATGTACCCCGCAGCCCCTGTTGCAGTGGCAAAACCACAGGCTGTTGCATTTTGCAGACAAACTGTTCCACTAGCATCTGGTAGCAAGATACTTCTTGAAGCTGTTTGGGTAGCAAAGTCTAGAGTAGAGTTGAACGAGCTGGTTGTTTTGGCTAATTGGCCAGCCCTAAAAGCATAAGGTACGGCTGTAAGTTTTAGCCTAGAATTAGCCGCCGGAATAGTACTAAGCATTTCTCCGTCGTAAGTCGGCGTTGCCGTCTGGGTAGTCCCCCCAATATCCATGGTTAGCCAAAGCTCTTCATCCCAGTTAATACTTGGGAATGCTGTTTGTGAGCCAAGGTTTACCGAGAAGTACCCATTTGCAACACGTACTCTGTTGTCATTACCTGCAGTTACGCCGTTGGAGTCGTAATAACTCTCTGTCCAAAGCTGAGTACCTGCAAGAGTTTGACCTTTACCGGCACCACCACCTTGAGTTCCACCATCATAAAGCTTAAAGCGAATATTGTAATAACCATCTGCCACGAGGTTGCCACTACTGTTGAGTAGTCTTGCCTGAAAATTGAGCGTAGAGCTTGTAGCCGCTTCAGCCTTTTGTGTTTTTAGATCTCTGATCGGCGATAGCGAGCTCGCAAGAAAACTAAGTACCAAAACTAAGGTTACAAATCCAAGGCTTAATAAACTAATAAATTTCTTAAAACCAAAGAAGTCATGGGATTTAACCCATAGACTAGTCAAAAGATTCTTTATGCCCGTGATCATTTTGTTTTGTTTTTTATTTTGCGCTTAAGTTTTTGTTTTATATATAAGTGCACTCACAATTATAGGGGTGGCACCCTAGTAAATCAATACAAATCGCATACAAAAAATACTCAAGATTTTTATCAAGATTTTAGCCATTTTTTTGGTATTTTTGAGTACTAAAATTATCTATCTGTTGAGTTTTTTACATTTCTAAAGAGTTAGCCTCTTGAGATATTTTTTTTATCATGCTTATGTTTGTTGTATCTTTATCAACAAATAAAAATAACCTGAAGAAGTTTTCCACAGGCTACGTATTTATGCTTACGCTATTTTTGTAATTTTGAGAGTAGTAAGACGTTGTCGGTGACCACGAACTGTTCGTACCCGCTTCTTCGCCTTGTAGCGAATAGACGTTACTTTATCCTGCTTTTCATCAACCTCTAATATCTCTGCTGTCACCTTAGCTGTAGCTATGGTTGGCTTACCGACAGTAGTAGTTTTTTCATCTGTTACAAGAAGCGGTTCAAAAGTAACTGTTTTTTTATCAGTTTTAATCAATTCAACAGCAAGCTTATCGCCTTCTGCGACAACGTATTGTTTACCACCGGTAGCAATTACAGCTTTTTTCATTTTTCCTCTCTAGAATATCATCAAGAATTTAAAAGTTACCGATAGATCATAACAGATGTGAGAGCCCCTGTAAAGAGTTATTAGCTCTTCTCAACCACAATATCGAGCTCAACTCCATCTACCTTAACACTGGTCACGGCTCCAGTTAAGTTATCTTGCAGCTCAACAGCCAATGTTTCGGCTAAAATAGTGTCTTTGTGCTCGCTAATGGCTTTTTGTAGCTCAGTATCAGGGGTGGCAAGTGAAAGAATTATTCGATCATCTACCTCAAGACCCGTCTGTTTTCGGGTATTTTGTACCTGCCGAACAACTTCTCTCATCATCCCCTCTCGCCGCAACTCAGGGGTAATTTCTGTATCTATCGATATTTCTTCAGTGCTAAAATCAACATCTTTGACGTTAAGTTCTTCTTTTACTACTTCTACATACTCTACCGGTAATTCTGGGATGAAAACTTTTTTGAGCGGTTGTCTAACTTTTATTGAAGCCTTCGCCCGAAGTGCTAAGCCCTCTGTTATGTAGTCTCTGGTGGCACCCATATTTGTTACGAGTTCTGTGTCTATAGCTCCAACCTCTGGCCAATCAAGCAAATGCACGGACTCACCACCGGTGAGCTTTTGATATAACTCTTCTGCCAAGAACGGCGTAAATGGTGCTAGAAGCTGGCTAAGATAGACCAAGACATAGTGCAGCGTCTTGTAGGCATCGTCTTTATCCTGGTCATTATCACTCTTCCAGAAGCGTTTCCTGCTTCTTCGTACGTACCAGTTAGAGGCATCATCGATAAACGGCAAGATCGGCTTAACGGCGTTTGGAATATCGTATTTCTGCATATGTTCGTCAATTTCTTTGCCAAGCTGGTGAACTCGGCTAACAATCCATGTGTCCAGTGGATTTGTTAAGCTTTTACTCGGATCATCGAGCTTTCCATCCCACTCCCAACCGTCTACATCGGCATAAAGTGTAAAGAAATCGTACATATTCCAAACCATAGTGAGTTTGCGGGCTACATCACCAATATCTTTGTCGTGCAGTGCAAAATCTTCCCCGTTAAGTAGCGGAGATTGTAGTAATAAATACCGCAGTGAATCAGCACTATATTGGTCCATAACTTCATTTGGATCGGTATAATTTCCATAACTTTTACTAAGCTTCCTGCCATCACCACCCATTATTGTTCCCGTAACAATAACGTTCTTAAATGGAGCCTCTCCAAACAGTCCAACGTTGACTGCATTGAGATAATAAAACCACGCTCGCACTTGCCCGACATACTCAGCAATAAAATCACCAGGATAGTTTGCATGAAACTTTTCTTTGTTCTCAAATGGATAGTGGAACTGAGCAAAAGGCATGCTCCCACTCTCGAACCAGCAGTCGAGAACCTTATCGATCCGTTTATACTCGACTCCGTCGATAATAAACGTGACGTCATCTACCCAAGGCCGATGATAATCTTCGAGTTCAACCCCGCTCAACTCCTTGAGTTCTTGGTAGCTTTCAATCACCTTAACGTGCTCTTTGCCGTCTTTATCAGTACCCTTCCAAACAGGCATAGCGGTCGCCCAGAATCGATCTCGTGACATGTTCCAATCTGGAGCAGTCTCTACGGTCTTTTGGTATCTGCCATATTTTATGTGCTCAGGGAACCAGTTAATATTCTGGTCATTTTGCTCTAACATCTCCGCCCGTTGGCCATCAATGTCCATAAACCAACTGGGGTGAGCTCGGTACATAAGCTTGGTACCACACCGGTGACAGTGCGGATAGCTGTGCCGAATATATTCAATTTTGAAGGCTTTACCCTCTTCTTTGAGTGTCTTGGCGATCTCTTTGTTTACATCCCAGATATTCTTGCCCTGCCACTGCCCCTCGGTGTATTCTCCCTCTTCATTGGTGGTCATAAGCATAGGAATATCATGCTTTTTGGCTAGTGCGTAGTCATCCTCACCATATGCAGGAGCAATGTGAACTACCCCAGTGCCTTCTTCGGTGCTAACAAAGTCAGCTGTCCAGATTTTGTGCAGATTCTCTTGTTTTTCTGGCTCAAACACAGGTTCGTAGCTCTTACCTGCAAGATCGCTACCCTTTACAATGACATCGGTTTTATACTCTAAAGGTTGATGCTTCTCATCTGTTAAGACTTTATCAATCAAGTCTTTTGCGATAATTAACTTCTCTGAGCCCACGATGACTTTTGCATATTCTACGTCTGCGCCTACAGCCAAAGCAGTGTTAGCACTCAAAGTCCAAGGAGTTGTTGTCCAGGCTAGCAAAGAATATTCAGAATCTTCTAGTTTAAACTTCACAAATAGTGAAGGGTCGGTTACGTCTTGATAACTATTGTCCATAGCCACTTCGGCCTTACTGATAGGCGTAGCATCACGTGGACAATACATAAGCACCCGCTCGCCCTCATAGATCTTTCCCTTGTCATAGAGCGTTTTAAAGGCCCACCAGACACTTTCCATGTATTCTTTGTCCATTGTCTTGTATGCGCCCTGAAAGTCCACCCAGCGGCCTATACGATCGATGGTGTCTTCCCACAGGCTGCCTGTAGCTACCATGTTGTCACGACAAGTGGTGATATATTCTTCCAAAGATATTTTGGTGCCGATATCACGCTTGTCCGTAATGCCCAGCTTCTTCTCGGTAAACACTTCGGCTGGCAAACCGTGACAATCCCAACCCCAAACTCGCTCTACCCGCTTGCCTTTCATGGTTTGGTAGCGTGGCACTGCATCTTTTACGATACTACTCAGCAGTGTTCCATGGTGTGGCACCCCTGTTATAAATGGCGGACCATCATAAAAAACATACGAATTATCTTTGGGCCGGGTTTCTATAGATTTTTCAAACGTCTTGTTTTCTTTCCAATAGATAACTAGGTCTTTTTCGTATTCTTTGGCTCGCCTGCGGGTATTTTTCTCAAACTTCACTTATTTTTCTCCAATAAAAAATCTCAGAGGCTGCTGGAATCCCCTGCTAGGGGACGGTACCATCCAACTTCCTCTGAGAGTTCAGAAGCGCTTAATCGATAGCTATTTCGGGCTTCCCGCTGGGTTCTACTCTCTGCAAAAGCAGATTTCTTCCCAGTAGCATTCGTGGTTGATAGCCACTTATCCTTTTACAAGGAATGCTTGTAGTAAGCATTATAGCACCTCGGGTTTTGGAGTAAAACTATTGGTGAGCGTAGTAAGCTACTTCTGTCATTAAGGGCAGCGATCGCCCTTCCCATTCTTTTATAAGCTGGCCTTCATCTGTTAGGGCCAAGATTGCCGGATACTGCATTACATCATACAAGCTGGCGGTAGATGACCCGTCTCGTGTGTTAAGGTCAACGAGATCTAGCTTTCCATCCATATGCTGCCGTGAAAAATCTCGAACAAACTCCTCTACTACACGAGAATGGTCGGAATTCGGCCGATATAACATAAGCACCTTCATATCTCCAGAATACCACCGTTACTATCAAAAGCAAAAGCCCCGAACATTCGGGGCTTTTTGTGCAATACTCGCAGACTATTTCTATGAACAGCCAGTAGTACTACCGCAGGATGTACAGACATAACAGCTGCCTGAACGTTGTGTTTGGTTACCGCAGTTAAAGCACATTGGTGCTGTGTCGTCTGCAGTCGCCTTTTTGTCGATAGTTGGTGCTTTAGCTTCAACAACTAGCTCAACTTTTTGCTCGACTATTTCCTCTTCTTTTTTCTGCTCTGGACCAGTGTCAGTCAAAAGAGTTGTCTGTTCTGCTGGCATATCTTCGATAGATGCCAATCCGAGCTCTAGACGGTCATCAAATGATAGATAGTCTAGCGCAAGTCGACGGAAGATATAGTCGGTAATTGATCCTGCTGTTCGGATCTCTGCATCATCGGTGATACCCGATGGTGCAAAAGTTGTACCTCGCAAAGTTCGTACGTAACTCTTCAAAGGAACACCGTACTGCAAGCCATGGCTCACGCTAATAGCGAACGAATCCATGATGCCTGACAGTGTAGAACCTTGTTTTGAAACGTTGATGAACAGCTCACCAGGGGCGCCATCTTCGTACTCACCAACGGTAAAGTATCCTTTTAGATCAGAAATCTGGAACTTATAGGTTTTGCTGGTTCGAACTTGAGGAAGCTGGCGTCGTACAGCACCTCGGACCACAATCTTGTCCTCGGTAATCTCAGTCTTTGGTTCTTCTTTGTCAGCACCTTCTTTTTTAGCCATAGCAAGCGGTTGTGCAACCTTACAGTTGTCTCGATAGATAGCGACTGCCTTGAGGCCAAGCTTCCAAGAGTCAATGTGCAACTGCTCTACATCTTCTACGCTTACATCTTCTGGCATGTTCACTGTTTTACTGATCGCACCAGAGATAAATGGTTGCACTGCAGCCATCATCTTTACGTGACCAAGGTAGTGAATTGGGTTGTCGCCCATAGAGCAAGCAAAGACATCTTTGTGCTCTTCCTTAAGTGCTGGGGCACCAGTTATTGTTTTCTCAACATCGATGTACGCTACAATCTTTTTAACTTCTTCTCGGCTATACCCAAGCGCATCAAGTGCACGTGGAACCGTTTGGTTAACGATACTCATTGTTCCACCGCCAACTAGTTTCTTTACCTTAACCAAGCCTAGATCTGGCTCAATACCAGTGGTATCACAGTCCATCATCAGACCGATCGTACCTGTTGGAGCAAGCACACTGGCTTGCGAGTTTCGCACTCCGTAAAGTTCTGCTAATTCAACGGCTGCATCCCAAGCTTCTGCGGCTGCGCTCAAAAGTTGCTCGGACACTAGACTTGCGTCAATGCCTTTCACGGCTGCTTGATGCTGCTTAAGAACCTTGATCATGCCTTCTTTATCTTTGTGATAGCCAGCAAATGGACCAACTCGGCGAGCAATCTTAGCGCTTGTAGCGTACGCATGACCTGTTAGTAATGCTGTGATAGCTGCAGCTTGTGCTCGGCCTTCATCGCTGTCATATGGCAATCCTTGAGCCATCAAAAGAGCTCCTAGGTTTGCGTAGCCGATGCCTAGTTCTCGGTAGGCACGAGCATTCTTGGTGATGTTCTTGGTTGGGTACGAAGAGTAACCTACCAAGATTTCCTGTGCGGTAAAGATCAACTCTACAGTGTGCTTGAACGCTTCGATATCAAATGAGTGATCATCTCGGAGATACTTCAACAAGTTTAATGAAGCCAGGTTACAAGCAGAGTTATCAAGGTGCATGTACTCACTACAAGGATTTGAGCCATTAATACGGCCTGCATTTGGTGTAGTGTGCCAGTCGTTAATAGTTGTATCAAACTGCATGCCTGGGTCTGCACATTCATGAGCAGCTTTCGCAAATTCCCGGAAAAGCTCTCGGGCTTTAACCGTTTTTACTGTTGTGCCATTTGTAACAGCTTTAAGATCCCAGTCTGCGTCGTCCTCTACAGCCTGCATAAACTCATCTGTTACACGAACAGAGTTGTTAGCGTTTTGATATTGCACCGAGAAGTTATCTTTTCCATCAAGGCTCATATCAAAGCCAGCTTCTTGTAACGCTCGAGCTTTACGCTCTTCGATAGCTTTCGCCCAAATAAACTCTTCTACATCTGGGTGGTCGACATTCAAGATAACCATTTTGGCTGCTCGTCGTGTTTTACCACCACTCTTAATCGCACCTGCTGACGCATCTGCTCCTCGCATAAAGCTTAATGGACCAGAAGCTGTACCAGCACTTTTGCCGAGTCGTTCTGCAGAAGAACGGATGGCGCTAAGGTTGATTCCAGAACCAGAACCGCCCTTGAAGATCATTCCTTCTTCGGTGTACCAGTTAAGAATTGAAGGCATCGTATCCTCAACACCAAGGATGAAACATGCACTTGCTTGTTGTGCTCGATCTGCTGCACCAATGTTAAACCATACTGGAGAGTTAAAAGCCGCTCGCTGGCTTGCGAGGATGTATTTTAACTCTTCTTTAAAGGCTTCTGCCTCAGTTTCGCTCTCAAAGTAATCCTCTTGGATACCCTGGCGAGTAATCGTATCGACAACTCGGTTGATTAGCTGCTTTAAAGATCGCTCTCGCTCGTCAGTACCTGGAGTACCGCTAAAATACTTCTGCGCCACAATATTAATTGCATTTTGTGACCATGTATCTGGAAACTCAACGTCTCGTTGCTCAAATACATTTTTTCCTGTCATTGGATTTGTAATGACAGAATCTGTTGTAACCCAGTTTAACTGGTCGTACCCATGTGTTTTGGGGTCAGTAAACAGACGCCCTACTACTTTATTAGTTGTTTTCATAGCACCCTCACTTAGTTTGTTCCTTTTTTTATTATTTTTGTTTAGAGTTACGCTTTGCCCAGTCTCTAAATAGGCAACTGTTAGCTCTCCTCGGCTTTCATTAGACTAATAAAAGTCCAGGACAGCCCGCTAAGACTTAACTCATACCTTAACGGGATCGATCTTCCGCTTTTTAATGTCAGATAACTCTTGTTCGAAGCTAGCAATATCCTTAAATCGACGATACACACTAGCAAAACGCACGTAAGCTACCTCATTTAACTCAGCCAGTTTTTGCATAACAAGTTGTCCAATCTTTGCGGTTGATACTTCGCTATCACCACAATCTTGGAGTTCTTGCTCAACTTCTGACACAAGTTTTTCAAGCTGAAGGCTCGTAACTGGTGTTTTTTCGCACGCCCGATACAGTCCAGCCAATAGTTTATCTCGATTAAAAAGCTCCCGAACATCATCATTCTTTATGACAATGAGTTGTGGTCTTTCAATACGTTCGTACGTAGTGAATCTATGTTCGCAGGCATTACATTCTCGCCTTCTACGAATCGATTCTCCGTTCGAAACATCTCGTGATTCTATAACTTTTGTATCAGCGGCATGACAACGACTACAGTTCATTTTGCACACCTTCCTTGTTCAGTTTGAATGTTCGATTGCTATATTTTATATCCTATATATAGCGTCTACGTATGGAATCATAACCCTACTTGTAGCGCTTTGCAAGCATTTTACGCTGTATTAATTACAAACTTTAGAAGTTTATTAATTTTCGTCTTTTTTGTCGTCTTTTTGACTACTTTTGCGTGATTTTAGACGGCGCAAGAACGATGGTTTTTCGAGTTCTTCGTCTTCAAAAGGCTGAGTAAAAATTGGGGTATCCTTGCTGTCGTCTTTGTCTTCGAGATCTTCATGTTCTTGTGACCAGATGTTGGATACATCATCTTCAGCATGAAAGTCTTCTGCGGTCTTAGTAGCTGTAGAGTCGTCAAGATCCATATTGATGTCTTCTGGAACATCAGCAATTTCAGTAGCCCGGGCTGGTGATTCAATGTCAGATTCAGCTTGTTCAGCGGTCGGGCTTGTTGTCTTTTTTGCAAAGTACGAATCGTCAAATCCTGTTGCTACTACTGTAACGATGATCTCACCTTCAAGATCAGGGTTTATTGTTGCACCAAAGATAATATTGGCATCTTTATCGGCTGAAGCGGTAATTGTCTCTGCAACGGTGTTAATTTCGTGCATAGACATGTCGTGTCCACCAATTACGTTAAACAAGATTCCTCGAGCACCATCAATTGATACCTCAAGAAGCGGTGATTCAACAGCTTGCTGCGCTGCTTCAACTGCACGGTCGTCCCCACTCGCTCGTCCAATACCCATCAATGCTGATCCGGCACTAGCCATCACTGCCTTTACGTCTGCGAAGTCGAGGTTAATTAAACCGTGAACAGTAATAAGATCGGATATACCTTGTACACCCTGCCTCAATACATCATCAGCAACCTTAAAAGCCTGCAAGATAGGCGTTGATCGGTCAATTGTCTGAAGCAAGCGGTCATTTGGGATAATTATAAGTGTATCAACTGATTGTCGAAGCTTATCTATGGCCATGTCTGCATTGCGTCGTCTCTTGTCTCCTTCAAAGGCAAAAGGCTTTGTAGCAAATCCTACAACAAGAATTTCTGCTTCTTTGGCTATTTGAGCAACCACGTGACCTGCGCCACTACCGGTACCACCTCCGGCACCTATAGTAACGAATATCATGTCGGCGCCTTTTATAGCTTGTTCGATCTCGTCTTTTGATTCTTCGGCAGCCTTCTCGCCAACCTTGGGGTCAGCTCCAGCACCTAAACCACGAGTTGTGTCGTGACCGATGTGAATTTTTGTTTGAGCTTTACTGTGATGAAGAGCTTGTGCGTCGGTGTTGATTGCTATAAATTCAACTCCTTCAACGCCAGCCTCAACCATACGGTTGACTGCTGCGCCACCTGCGCCACCCACTCCAATTACTTTAATACGAGCAAACGTCTCTATTGCTGGTGAAACTTGTGGCATCTAAAACTATCTCCCTTCATCTACCTTTCGTACCTGGCAGTATACCTTACCTATAGTCTACGTACAATTATAGCAAATTAGTTTTTAACTTTTTGCCAAAAATTGCCTAAAAAACCAATCCAGTTATCGGACCCGCCCGATGAGCTGTATCCGTGTGTCTCTTGATCTTGGAAGAGCATATCAAGCTCCATAAGACCAATGGCAGTAATAAATGCTGGGTCTTTTATATCATCTGCGATTCCACCAAGGGGGTGTATCTTGCCAATTCTGGAGGCCAAACCAAGTTTTTCTTTGGCCAAATGATCAATTCCTGGGATTTTTGCAGTTCCCCCAACAATTACAATTCCTCCAGGTAGCTTGCGAGACTTGTGAACCTTTTTAAGCTCCTTCTCGACGTAATCAAAGATCTCCTCGACTCTCGCTTCTACAATCATACTAACGTCTTCTGCATTAAATATGTGATTACGGCTTTCATGCTGAACGCTCACATTACCCTTTTTGGCGTGTCCTGCGAGTGCAGCATGCTTAAGCTTTACCATCTCTGCGATCTCTAGGTCTGTCTTAAGGCCTATTGCTAGATCATTGGTGATGTTGATGCCACCCATCGGGATAACTGCGACATACTGGACCTCTCCATCTTCGATAATTGCTAAGTTTGTAGTGCCCGCACCGATGTCCAGAACTAACGTCCCTGCTTCTCTTTGTTTGCGGCTCAAAACTACCTCTGCAGCAGCCAGACCCGCTACGGTGTGATGAGATGGGCGAATGTTTACTCGCTCCAGCACCGCATCTAAACCTCTTAGGTTCGGTGTGGAAGCAGTCACAATATGTGTATCAACCTCCAAGCGAACACCTCTCATACCTCGAGGATCTTTAATGCTCTCATGACCGTCGACTCTATAATTCTTTGGGAAAACTTGGATAATTTCTCTGTTAGAAGGAATCTGGATAATGGTAGCCGCTTCTTCTGCACGCATTTTATCCTCGTTAGTAATCTCTCTATTAGCAGCACTTATAGCAATGACTCCTTGGGAGTCAGCTCCGTGTACATGCACCCCATTTACGTTCACCGTAGCACTTTGCACCCTGATCCCAGAGATACGCTCTGCCTCTGTAATAGCATGGTTAATCGCTGCTGATACCTCTTCTACATGAGCAACGAGGCCCTTTCGCATGCCCGTATTCGGGGCACTTCCATGGCCTATAACAGATAAGCTTGTTTCTTCGTTTGTGGCATCGAGCGCTCCAATGACGCAACGTACGGTGCTGGTACCGACATCAAGCCCCACAAAAAAATTGGGCTGTGTTTCTCGCATAGCCTCCAGTATACCGCTTATCTTAGCTAGTCGGCAAGCGTCAGAATCTCACAACCCTTATCTGTTACAAGAACTGTGTGTTCAAAATGTGCAGCTATTGAACCGTCTTTTGTACGAACAGTCCACTTATCTTTGTCGATATAAATATCTTCCTCACCAAGGGTAGCCATAGGCTCAACAGCAATTGTCATTCCAGTTACTAAGCGATCTCCGGTTCTCTTTTTGCCATAATTAGGTATATTTGGGTCTTCATGAACATGATGTCCAACCCCATGGCCAACAAGTTCTCGTACAATACCGTAGTTATTTTTAGCTAAAACTGCCTCAACAGCCGCACCTACATCACCAGTAAAGCAGCCGCCTTTGATCGGCTTAAGCCCTTCGTGCAAAGACTTTTTTGTTACTTCTAGCAACTTATCTACTTCGGGACTAGCAGGCCCTACAACCACTGTAATTGCCCCGTCGACTATCATTCCTTCGTAAGTTACACCTAAATCTAAGCCAACCACGTCTCCGTCTTGCAAGGGTAGATCAGAAGGAATACCATGGACCACTGCGTCATTTACAGAGGTGCAAAGGGCATCCGTAAAGCCGTTGTAACCCTTGAACGAGGGCTTGCCGCCCATGGCTGCAATTTTCTGCTCTGCTAAATCTGACAGTTCTTTGGTAGTTACGCCAGCCTTAACCTGCAAAGATAGCTCTTTTAATACAGTAGCCAATATCTGGCCGCCTTTTCTCATTGCCGCAATCTCGGTATCTGTTTTTACTTTTGTATACATATGCTTTAGAGCTCTTTGATGTTCTTTAATATTGCTGCGTGAATGTCTTCGATTTCGGCCTCGCCATCAATTTCTATAACAGGAATATTCTTCTTTTTGAGCCAGTCGACTATTGGCAGTGTTGCTTGCTCGTATTCTTTAAATCGCTTATCGATCGCCTCTTTAGTATCGTCGAGTCGCCCTCGACTTAGTAGACGTTCTTTTACTACTTCCTTGGATGCTTGTAAATATATAACTGCATCAAGACTAATAGCTCCTCTGTCATGTTCTTCTAAAAGCCACGTGGCCTGGGGCAAAGTACGGGGGAAGCCATCCAAGATACACGCTTTGTTGTCTGTCTGTTTTTGGAAGAACTGTCCCATCATATCTATAATTTCTTGGTCGTTCAGCAATTTGCCTTCCAGCATCTCTTTCTGGCGCTTTTTATCGACACTACTACGCAATAACTCACCTGTCGACAACCATGTATACCCAAGATCTCGTGCTAAGAGTTTTCCTTGCACACTCTTCCCGGAACCGGCCACTCCCATGAAAACTATCATTTTACCTACTCTCTTATAGTCGTTTTTGTACTAGTTTAGCTACTGTTCCGCCATCGACACTGCCACCAGCTTTGGATTTTACGAATCCGATAACCTGTCCCATAGTTTGACGAGAAAGCTCACCAACACTTACCACAGCTTCATCTATAAGCTTTTCAACATCTTCCTCGCTCATAGCTTCTGGCAGATAGTCGTCAATGACTTTTTTCTCATACTCTTCTGCTGCTGCTTTGTCTGGGGCGCCACCAGTTTTATACATTTCAGCTGATTCCTGACGCTTCTTTGCCTCTTTTTGAAGAAGACCTATAACATCTGCTTCTGGCAATCCTTCTTCCTTCTTACCTGCAGCAACTTCTGCATACAAAATCGCACTTTTTAAATTACGCAGCGCAGAAACAAGCTGTTTGTCACCACCCAGCATTGCTTTCTTTATATCTGCGTCAATCTGCTGTTTTATCATCTTTTCTTAAGATAACTTGAGCTTCTTGATCTTCTGATTCTTGCGTTCTTTTCGGACAATTGCCTTACGACGACGGTCTCGCTTGCTAACTGGCTTCTCAAAGTACTGTATTTGCTTTGCAGTAGCAATAACTCCGGACTGTTGTACCTTTCGGGTAAATCGTCGGAGCATGTTCTCTGTTGACTCTTTAGAGTCTTTTTTCGTTACCTGTATCATTATTTTCTAAATTTTACCTTATATAGGGGTTATTTGCAATATTTTCTTTGCGTTATTGTTGCTTTTTCACAGCAGAACGTTGTGATTTTAAAACAATACTTTGCAGTTCTTTAAAAATTGGGAAGCTTTTATTCGTAGAGTATATCTTGGTGTTGGCTTGTTTCTCAGAGTGCAAGAAACCAACTTTCTCTAGGCGCTTTAATTCTCTCTGTATGTTGCCGGCATCTTCTTTTATAAGCTTGGCAAGACCTCGAACGTGCGTCTTGAAATCGGGGTACTTTGCATACACCACAATAATTTTTCTCCGAACTCGTGAAGTGATAAATACGTCCAACATAAGCTTTTCGATGTTACTCTAACAACGCTAAGACCTAAGTATAGCGAGTCGGTTGTATCATTTCAATAGTAAATGCTAAGTATTCTATATTTCAGGTCACTGATATACTAAAAATACCTATGGAGAAGAGTTATTGGGAAGTTGCACCAGCCGATAAGGCATATCATTCAAATGAGTACTTAACATATTCTTCTGTATCACCCCTAAAAGCTGGCCAAATTATAGAACTCCCCCTTAGAAACAAATCTTCTCTCGGACTAGCCATAAAACAGGTGCAAAATCCAAGCTTTAAGACAAAGGATGTTGAGCCAACTGAGCTATCACTTCCTGCGAGCAGCCTAGAACTTCTCGATTGGATGCGGACCTACTACCCTTCCTCCCTTGGCATAACCACAGGTATGTTTCTCCCACCTTCTCTAAAAATAAAGGTAACTACCGACACCGCAAAATCTAGTCTTCCGAAACCTCGGTTTAATGCTACCTCAGAGCAACAGAAAATAGTTGAGACTATTGCTTCAAAGGCAGCCCAAACGTACATGCTCCACGGAGAGACTGGATCTGGCAAGACCAAGATATATCTTGACCTAACCCGCAAGGTTATCGACAAAAAGTCTGTTCTTATATTGGTGCCCGAGATTAGCCTCAGCCCACAACTTTATAAAGAATTCCAGGCAGAGTTTGGGGATAAAGTAGTCATGAATCACTCGGCGATGACTCCTAAACAGCGACGAGAAACATGGGCTCGGGTTAATTCTACGGAGCCAGTGATTGTTATTGGCCCTCGCTCAAGCCTGTTTCTACCATTTAATAGCCTGGGACTACTGGTGGTTGATGAATTTCACGAAGGAGCGTACAAGCAAGAAAGTGCGCCCTATTATGCTGCTCAACGTGTAGCCAGCAAATTGTCCAGGATTCATAGCTGCCCACTTATCCTCGGATCAGCTACACCATCGATCAATGAATACTTTTGGGCTCAGCAGAAACAAGTCCCCATTCTTACGCTAAAAAAACTCTCCAGAGGTAGTGGCAAGAACTTTAAGACAAAAATAATAACTGTAGATCTATCCGATGAAGACGAAAGATCAAGCTACCCTCTTTTGAGTCGAACGCTTATTAATAACATCCAGAAATCACTCGATAAAAAAGATCAGGTTCTACTGTTTCTTAACAAGCGGGGCAGCGCCCGGGTAGTTGTTTGTCAAAATTGTGGTTGGCGAAGTCAATGCACCCGTTGCGACCTGCCGATGACCTACCACCAAGATACGCATGAGCTCATCTGTCACACGTGTGGCAACAAAGCGAAACCACCAATTTCTTGCCCAGAGTGCAAGTCTACAGATGTAATCTTTAAGAGCCCTGGCACCAAATCAATACACGAACAGCTCAAAAAACTCTTCCCAACCGCCAAAATTGCCCGTTTTGACAAAGATAACACCAAGGCTGAACGCTTAGACACGGTCCACAGCGATGTAGTCGCAGGCAATATAGACATTCTTATCGGTACTCAGCTGCTTGCAAAAGGTCACGACCTGCCACAACTGGGCCTTGTGGGAATTCTTCAGGCAGAATCGGGCCTCCAATTCCCCGACTACACCTCTAACGAGCGATCTTACCAGCTCATCCATCAGTTGATTGGACGAGTAGGGCGAGGTCACAAAGACGGCACAGTCGTCGTTCAAACATTTAATAAAGACTCTGTACTCCTTGAATCTGCTTCAAAGAATGACTGGCAAACATTGTTTGATCAAGAGCTTCAAGAAAGAAAGTTATTTGGTTTTCCGCCATTTTTCCATGTAATGAAAATTAGCGCCGCACGTGCAACTTCTGCCTCTGCAAAGGATGCCCTACAGCGGTTGTCTGCAGATATATCAGGTGCCGTTATCGTTGGACCTTCTCCTTGTTTTATAGAAAAGAAGCTGGGCAAATTCTATTGGCAAATAATCGTAAAGTCGAAAAACAGAAATACCTTGGTTGATATTGCACGGAAGGTTCCGGGTGGCTATACAGTAGACTTAGACCCAACACATCTTTTGTAAAGTGTTGATGTGACCGTTATAATCTATGCCTAAGATGACAGCAAAAGATATTATTTGTTTGCCAAACAAGCATTTGCGGCAGCGCTCCCAAAAGGTTGGACTTATTGATGAGTCTATTAAGAAAACCATCGAAAATATGGAGTCGGCAACGCTTGACTGGGAAGATGGGCGCAAACACGAGCTTGGTGTTGCACTTGCTGCTATTCAAATAGATGAAATGAAACGCATTGTTATTATTCGTAATAATTTTGAGGATAAGGAAGATCGCTCATTCCAAATATTTATTAACCCTGAGATTACAAAGTACGAGGGTGAGGTCGAAGAAGATTTTGAAGGATGCCTAAGCATCAAAGACATCTATGGCAAGGTCCCCCGCCACAATAAAGTCCGAATTAAGGCGCTCAATAAAGATGGCCAAGAAGTACGACTTACTGCAGAGGGCTTTTTGGCACGTGTATTCCAGCATGAGATAGATCACACCAAAGGCAAAGTGTTCATCGACCATATCAAAGATGCAAAAGATGCTTTTTTTAGATTAAAGGAAGATGGAAGTCTGGAGCCACTCGACTATGAAAAAGATATCCGAACCAATAGTATTCTTTGGTAGCGGCCCGGTTGCTGCAGCCTCTTTAAGCAGTCTGCAGAAATGGGCAGATATTGAGTTTGTTGTCACCAAAGCTAGCACCAAAACAGAGATGTCTCACATCGCTGGTGATGTTCCTGTTTTTACCGCTAACTCTAAAAAAGAACTTGATGAGCTATTAAGCCAGCACGTTCCTACTTCTAGACTTGGTATATTGGTAGATTACGGAGTAATTGTTTCACAAGAGATCATTGACGCCTTCCCCCTTGGCATTCTAAACTCTCATTTTTCTTTACTTCCAGAGCTGCGTGGGGCAGACCCTATTTCTTTTGCCGTCTTAACTGGCGCTAAGCGAACTGGCGTAAGTCTAATGTTGCTGGTTGAGGCTATGGATGAAGGACCGCTGCTTGCACAAACTGAGCTAGAATTATCAGATTCAATCACAGCTCCTGAACTAACAGACGAGCTTATCGAGCTTAGCAATAAATGTCTCGAACAAATTGTCCCTCTATACCTTGATAATCAGGTGGTGCCTCAGCCTCAGGAGCAAGTTACTATCGGGAACAAAGAAGCTAGCTATACTCGAAAGCTCACTAAATCAGATGGGATAATCGACTGGAATAAGCCCGCTACGCAAATTGAGCGAGAAATCAGAGGTTTCATTGACTGGCCAAAAAGCCGCACAACTCTAGGCGGTAAGGATGTGGTCATATTAAAGGCTCAGGTTATTCCGGAGACAAGCAAACCTGGCAGCGTAGAGCAAAGGGGCAAACAGCTCATAATCTACTGCGGCCAAGATGCCCTCTCTATTCTTATCCTAAAACCTGCTGGCAAGAAAGAAATGCCTATCGAGGCATTTCTGGCTGGTTACAGCGTTTAACTGTTCGTTTCGGCTAGAATCTGTGGAGCCGCTGCTTTAATCTCGCCTTTGAGCTTATTCAACTCTTCGCTAACAACATCTTTGTAATTAGGAAAGTTCGAGCTAAGCCATTGCAAAGCTGCAAACTCAGAAGTAAGGCTATCAATATCAGCCTGGGTAAATTCTCGCCCTTGTTGCGCTACACGCTTTTTAGCATTTTCTATATTTTTTTGATAGCTTGTATCCTGCTCCCAGTCAGCTTTCCATGTACCCAGAAAATCTCTGGCACGAGCTATATCGCCACTTACAAAGCTCTCAAACTCATTTAGCTGCTGGCTCGACATACCGCTAGCCAAACGCATACCTACCCGCATTTCTAGCGTTTCATATATATGCGCTCGCATCTTTGGCTTTTCAGCTTCAGGCAAGGTACCAAGTCCAATTTCTTCTAAAAATTTATCGTCTAAATTCACTCTTTATCTCCTTATTTCTATTATACCAAGCTATTTTGATATTACGTAGATAGCTATAAAACCTATGACCACAAGACCAACCAAGAACCCAGCCTCTATTGATTCTCTGTATGCGCTTTTCTGTGGCTTAACTTCATGCTCAAAAGGCTGTCGGCCATTATTGACCTGAGGCTCTACCGAAGGTATCGGTGAGGAAATGTATTCAAACTGCCCAATTTGCTTTGAGGCAAGAACAGATCCAACAGATACTGGCGCTTGTTGCTTTGCTTCTTTTAGAGCTTCTCTGGACTCCTCTTGGTCAATACCTTTTGGCTTTTCCAAGCCCATTACTTCATGTCGCTTGTCAAAATATACTTCAGCACGTGGTTCTTCTTTTTGTTCAGTCTCTAGTGTTGTTTTTTCTATAACTATTTCTTTTTTAATTCTTGGTTTTTCTGGCTTGCTTTCATGAAACTTCTTCTCTGTATGCTTCGATGTTTCTTTCTTCTCGGCTTGTTTTATTGTTGTATTTTTATCATCTTTTATTGCTTCCTGCGACCGTGCCCTAGGAGCAGCTTCTTTGGTCCGCTTGATGGTTTTTAAAGACTCTTCAATCGCTTCAATATTCTTTTGCTTTTTATTTATTTCCTTCTTAATCTTTCGGTCTCGACGACGGCTCAAAAACTCTGCCGCCATAAAAGCAAATAGAGCACCTGACCGGTCCTTACCCTGGGCTTCTTTCTTTTCAAGCACAACTGTTGGCTCTACGGACTCTGGAGATGAGACAAAAGAAGTTTGCTGTTCAAAAATTTTGTCTTCTGGCTCAGCTCCAACCTCCTCTTGAGTAAGTCTTTTGGTTTCTGATTCGAGCTCAGAATATTCTTGAGTAACTTCTGGTGATTGATCGTCTATTTCTAGGGGTAGGATGGTCTCCTCTGCCAATTCTGCGGGCTGGTCTTCGTGGTCAATACGTACTTCTGTTGCTTCGAGCGGTACATGTGAGCTAATCTCAGCATCCGGAGATTGGGCGGCGTCGGAAGAAAAATCACCAAATTCGAACACTGATTTTTGAGGCTCCTCTTCATCTGAAGCAGGCTCTTCTTCAAAAATTTTACTTAAAAAACCCTTAAATTTTTTACCCGAGCCAAAAACAGGCTTATCGTCTTCTTCATCATCCTCATCTTCTGATTCTTTTGAAGAACTAGTAAGCCACTCCCTAAAGAAGCCATTCTTTAAGAAGAGCCTTCGGCGATTTAGTGAAAGTTCCCCATCCTCATTCTCTACATCTTCCTGGCTATCATCTTCGGGTATATTTCGTGGTCGCTCTTCCATGGCAGCTTGCAGCTACAAAGTACGAGTAACTGTCTCCTCTTTATAAAATTCAATCCGGTCACCTTCTTGCAGATCAAGACGTGATTCTGTAGAAAAACTAACGCCACACATCTCACCAGTTTGTACTTCTTTGGTTTCCTGTGGTCCTCTTTGTAGCTTTGTAGTTACAACATCTGCCAACTGCTCATCATTTCGGAAAACAATTGCTCGAGACGGAACACTAATAACACCCTTAGTCACTTCACCACCGCAAATAACTTCCTCTTTGGCGATCTTGAATATTCCTTTTACGAGCAGTCTCCCCAGATCAGTGCGTACTATTTCGTCTTCTAATCGTGCAGAAAGTTCTTGCTTACAGTCATCAATTAACTCATAAATGATATTAAAGGCACGCAGTGATACGTTATCACGCACTGCTAGACGCCGGATAGTATCTGAGTTACCACTGTTAAATGCATAAATAATGGAGTTACTTGTTGCAGCTAGGTGAATGTCCGTCTCGGTGATATTGCCCACTCCAGAACCTACAACCCGAACCGCAACTTCATCTGTATTAAGAGCCCGTAAGCTATCAATCACTGACTTTAGTGAGCCCTGAACATCAGCTTTTACAACAATATTAAGTTCCGTAACTTTGTTTTTTTTATCGATAATTCGAATTAAGTCACCACCTGTCATATCTTGTTTGCCTTCAGCTCCACCTTTAGCACTAGCGCTGCTGGCTTTCGAACGAGCTTCTTTCTCACTTGGCACAACCAAGAATTCATCACCGAATCGAGGCAATTCCTTGAATCCCGTTAAAACAACAGGTGTAGAGGGTTTAGCTTCGGCAATCTCTTTGCCGCTGGTATGCTCTAAGTTACGTATTTTGGCATACGTGCCGCCTGCCACCATAAAAGCACCCTTACGCAAAATTCCCGCTTCAACAAGTGCGATGGCCACAGGACCTCTCCCCTGCTCCATATGTGCTTCGATGATCAGGCCAGTTGCCGCTGTCTTCTCATCTGCTCTGAGGTCTTCTACGTCTGCTACAAGCAAAACCATATCAAGTAGATTGTCTATTCCCTGTTTGTTCTTTGCTGATACTTCTACAATTACCGTCTCTCCGCCCCATTCTTCGGGCATAAGTTCGTTTTCTGAGAGCTCTTGTTTCACCCTGTTAATGTCGGCGCCTTCTTTATCGATCTTATTAATTGCTACGATAATTTTGACATCTGCTTTTTTAGCAAAGCGAATAGCCTCAAGTGTTTGCGGCTTAATACCGTCATCTGCTGCGACCACCAAAACAACTAAGTCTGTCAGGTGCGCTCCGTGCTCTCTAATAGCTGCAAAGGCTTCGTGGCCAGGTGTATCAAGAAAAGTTATCAAACGCTTGTTATGCTCAGTCTGGTAGGCCGAGATGTGCTGCGTGATGCCACCTGCTTCGCCGCTAGCAACTTTTGCACCGGTAATAGCATCTAACAAAGAGGTCTTACCGTGATCAACGTGGCCCATAACCGCTACAACTGGTGGGCGTGAATCACCCACACCAGCTTCAAGTTTTGGTTTACGCTTTGTTACTTCTTCTTTTTCTTCATTAAGCTCAAGTTCGGCTTCAACATCTAGCTCACCAACAATAATCGAGGCTGTATCGAAGTCGATTCTTTCGTTGACCGTCGCTAATACACCGTTCTTCATCAGTTCGGTGATTATTACACTCACAGGAATATCAAGCTTTTCAGCCAGTGTGCCTACGGTAATCGAGTTGTCGATTTTTACTGTTTGAGCCATTCGGTGTTTTCTCCTTGGCCCTTAGGGGCTACTTTGCTTCCTTTAGACTAAGTGCGATCTTGCGTGATTCGGTATCGATATCAATAACTTTAAATTGCTTCTTTTCGTTCAATCTAAAGATTTTTTCTGGATCAACTGAGTCATCACTACTCATCTCGGACACGTGGACCAAAGCTTCTACTGCAGGAGAAAGCTGTACGAAAGCTCCAAAAGGAGTAATTCGAGTTACTTTACCTTCTGCTAAAGATCCAACCTTAAAGGCTTTTACTTCGTTTAACCATGGATCTTCCTTGGTTTGCTTGATGCTCAAGCTCAAGCGATCTTTGTCGATACCAATAATCTTGGCTTTTACATTTTCACCTGTCTTGATGTAATCTCGAGGGTTTTCAACTCGTTCCCAAGATATTTCAGAAATGTGGATCAAACCTTCTATACCATCGATATTTACGAAGGCACCAAAGTCGATCACACCAGTTACAACACCTTCAACAACATCACCAACGGTGAGTTTTGAGAATGTTTCTTGCATATCGTCTTTAATGGCTTCTTTTTCAGAAAAGATTAGCTTGTTATCCTTGCGGCTAACATCGAGAATTTTAACCTTGATAGCTTTGTTTACAAGAGCGTTTAGCTTTTGCAAAATCTCGTCTTTGTCAGCACCAGAAACTCTTGGGTAATGACCCGCAGCAAGCTGTGATACCGGCAAAAAGCCTCGAATTCCTTCCAGCTCGACAAGCAAACCACCACGGTTTGCGTCATACGGAACGATATCGATTATTTCTTTCTCATCATGAACTCTTTGCAGCTCATCCCAACCTCGGTCTTTAGCAGCCCGACGAACGCTCAATAGTGCGTAACCTTCGTCTAGCTCTGGGTCCACAACACTTGTAGTAACCTTTTCGCCCTTTTCTAATTTTTGGCCGTGGCCAATCTCTCGTCGCATGACAACCCCAACGCCCTGAGCGCCAAGATCAACCCATACTTCGTGTTTTTTAACAGATGTGATCAGACCGTCGACAACGTCTCCAGTTTTGATTCGTTCTGTTTTGGATGATGCTAATAGATCATCCATTGTTATTGTGCTTGATTTTGACATGTACTTGCATGCCTCCTTTGTAATGTATTTCCTCGGGAGCCTACTTTTAGAAACAGGCCTGTAATGACCTGAGCACTTTCCAAAGTGGCCCTCAAAGTTGGTTTTATTATATCTGTTAGCGCCACATAAGTAAAGTGTTGGAGCTCTCGAAATTATGCTACACTTGTAAACATTATGTATCTAGCAATTGACGTTGGGGGTACCAAGACATTAACAGGGGTATTTTCAGCCTCTGGTGATTTGCTTGAGTCCGTTCGTTTTGAAACTCCAAAAACCTACGAAGGATTTCTGGGAGAGTTAGAAAAAACTATTGATAAACTTACAACAGATATTGCCAAAATAAGAAGTTGCTGCATTGCCCTACCGGGTCTTGTAGATCGAAAAACTGGTATCGTCCAGGCACTTGGGAACCTACCCTGGAAAGAAAAACCAATCGGCAAAGATGTGACCAAGATCTTAGGTATCGATTCGGTTATTTTAGAAAACGATGCACGACTAGCAGGCCTTGCTGAAGCAAATGTCGTTCGTTACTCACATAAGAATATCTTATATCTGACAATTAGCACTGGTATTGGTGGAGCGTTGATTCGAGACAATCATATTGTCAAAGAGCTACAAGATACTGAAGTCGGTAAAATGCCGCTTTTCTTTGATGGCAAGATTCAGCCGTGGGAAGAATTTGCCAGTGGTCGATGGCTTACTAGTCACTTCAACAAACACGCTAGTGAACTAACAGATAAAAAAGACTGGCAGGAAGTTGGCGAACGCATTGCACTTGGAGTTGGAGCACTTTGCACCGTCCTTCAGCCAGAAGCTATCATCTTTGGTGGCGGCGTTGGCCAATATGCAGACAAGTTTAGCGACACAATCTCCGAATATCTACTCGAGAACCTTCACCCTGTAATTCGGCAGCCTCATGCCCTTCGTGGCCCACATTACCCTGGCGACGCCGTATTGCATGGCTGCTACGTACTGATCAAGCAAAAGGAAGATTAAGCGTGACTCTTGCAGACAAGCTCAGAGCGGACTTCCCCTCTATAACATTTGAAGAATCTCATGAATCAAAGTGGGCAGCAGAAACAAAAACCGTCTATTTTGATAAAAATCGAGTGCACGCTAACTGGTCATTACTGCATGAAACTGGCCATATGTTAGCTAACCATACAAACTACTCAACAGATATAGAGCTCCTGCAAATGGAGCTTGAAGCTTGGCAAAAAGCCAAAGAAATCTCTGGTAAATACAATATCAGCATCAGCAAAGAACACATCGAAGACTGCCTGGATAGCTATCGAGACTGGCTATACAAACGCAGCCTCTGCCCCACCTGCGCTCACACGGGCCTAGAAAAGACATCCGGCACCTATAGCTGCATAAACTGCGGTGCAACCTGGCAAGTCACCCGAGAACGCTTCTGCCGAGTCTATAGAAAAACAAAAACCCCTGCATAGAATATTAATGAATATCAGGCTTTTGCGTCTTCAAGCTATCTAAAATTTCCGGATGATTTCTGTAAACTTCATCAGTCACGGCCAAGAATCCACAAACCTGCACGGTATCAGGGCTAAGGTTAAAAATTGAATGAGGATCTCCAAAACGCTGACCCTGCTCATTGTAGCCTACTGTATAAGTTGCAAGAGGAGTAAAGTTATCAACATCTACAGCATCAGGGTAGCCAAGCTGCCCTATACGCCTAACGAGTTTACCGTCTAATCCCAGTAAGTCATAAAGTCCTTTAAATAGCTCAGGATCAGAATTTGGGTCTTCTATCTTATTAGTTGCTATGGTTAGCAAGCCCTCAGAATGCACATCCTTTTTACTACGAGGTACAATCTTCGGATGTCGTGGGTAAGCTAGAGCATTTTCTAAATCCTCTAGCTTAAATGTCTTTTCGTCACCAGTGCCATCTTCTGGCTTAAATCCTATTACATACAGTGTTCCAACTGGCTTACCATCAAATTTTACTTCCGTAGCGCTGCGTGCTGAGTTTGGTTTATCTGGAGTAAGTTCTAATTTCGCTGCTTGGTCAACATCAAGATTTAGTCTGCCTTCAGATAAATCTTCATAGCCTATTAAAGCCTCTCTAATTGGCTCTTCAAATCTTGCAAGCGGTATACCAGATATTTCCTTGGTCATTATTTAGATAGTATACCATACATAAGCAATGTGGTCAATGACGATAAACTTACGAGAAAAACAAAAACCCCTGCATAAAACAGGGGTATTTGCGAGATTGTTTAGGTTAAATTAAACAGTCTTCTTGGTACGTCGGCTAATACGACCACCCCTTGCACCTGCTACTCGAGCAAGTTCACGGTTTGCGTAAAAACCACCAGTTCGGCCTTTTTTGCCGCCCATAGCACCGATTTTTGCATAAAAATCGCCACCGTACTTAGTTTTGTTTGTTGATGCAGCAGCTTTGCCGCCAGCTTTAGTTCCAGCCATGTGTATGACCTCCCTTAAATTGATGAGTCCCACCTCATTTTCAGAGGAACAAAAAAGGCCCAAGATTGGACCCTCCAAAATTCTCCCGAATTACGCTTATGATAGCATTTTATCATGCTCATGTCAATACAGCTTTATCGTGGTATAGTATTGTTTATATAAACGGAGTTTTTATCTATGGCATACGTAGATCAACCGATTAGTATTGAGACTCTGCCTGAGTTCAAAGAGTATGAGTTACCCTTGCAAACAAAGCTAGCAGAAACAGCAATGTCACTAATCGGTAGTGGCGCTACTGAGATTTCCGTTAGAGGTAAAGCAGACGGCCCTTTTCCTGCTGCAGAAATACGCATCCAGCAAGGAGAAATTCAAGAGCACACAAAGCCTTTTGCTCTCTTTTATTTCTCTTCTCGCTATACATGGGAAAGTATCCTGCAAGCAAAAAAAGATATTTCCTTAATTCAAGAAGGCCAAACTGATAAAGGACGTGTCAAAACAGAAGATTATATCTATAAAAATGATGCGGGTGATCTAGTTAGAACCCGAAAAACTTCTGGTATAGATAATTTGGGACTTGTTAGCGAAATAACTAAGCCCGCACGACCAGAGACAATACTGGCTATGGCAAGACTAGCTGCCATACGCATCAACACCTCTAGCAAAGCAAAGCAGCCTGCTACAGTAGCGTAATAGTCCAAAAAGCGTATAATTCTAGCCATGCAAGAATACAAAGACATCGACGAATATTTGGCTAACTTTTCTGGTGATACCAGACAAAAGCTAGAGACCATCCGAAAACTAGTAAAAGAATTGGGCCCAGAAGCTACAGAAAAAATTAGCTATGGCATCCCTACATTCTCGCTCAACGGCAAAAATCTAGTCCACTTTGCTGGGTACGACAGTCACATTGGCTTTTACCCAGGATCTGTACCTATCAAAGAATTTGCCAAAGATCTTGAAGGATACAAAACCTCAAAAGGCACCGTCCAATTCCCCCTCGATAAACCCCTCCCAGAGGAGTTAATCACAAAAATCACCAAATCTTGCATAGAACGCAACCTCTCCAAGAAAAAATAGTCTCAACAGAGATGCTTATGCTTGCATGCATAGGATTTGCATGTGAAAATTTAGATATAATAGATAGGAGTTTCAAATGCCCCCAATTTTCCAAGAAAGAAGTTTTGAATTTTCTGAAGGCGAAATAGTCCCCGATCATATCGAAGGATATGCAGACCCAGGAGAACAAGAACTAGACAAATACGGTCTTGTTGGAACAGATACTTTTGCGCATGAAAAATATCCTCTAGCAATAAACATCGATGATTTTCCAACAGCAAGCCTGTTAGCTGATGCGAGAAGACGAAAGCTAAACCGCACACAACCAAACGCTGGAAGCATACAAGACACTGTATCTATCCTGCACCCAGGCGACTCAAAAAGAATAAGACTTTAAATCTAAACATACTGGAAACAAAAGACTGGATCACCTAAACCCTAGATATCTAGAGCAGTTATCGATGCCTGTAGAGGTATATATCCCCTTCCAGGATCAAACTCATAGTCAAAAGCTACTCCTTGGTCCCTAAGCTCGGTCAAAACACCCGCAATGAACATACCGTGCGTAAAGTAAACCTCATAGCCTAGTGTTCCCTCTCTAATTTGCTCGATAAATTGCTGTGCGTTCTTCATAGTCTGCTCTGGAACCCAGCCTTCTGAAGTGTGTTTATTTATTACATCTATACCAGATGTAATTTCTTCTTTCATTTCGCATTCATTAATCAGTCCATTAATATGAATATTCCTAAATCCAGCAACCTCAGCCGTCTGTTTTGGCCGAACATACTCCGACGTCAAAACGGGCAAGTCATACACTGCTGGATCAATCCCATACTCGTTCCTTAAAAGTTGCCCCAGGGCTACTGCTTGCTGGATTCCCTTTTCCGTAAGTGGCGATTCTCTGTTCCCAAATGCAGTAAAATCCCGCTTGTTCGCCAAAGACTGCGCATGTCTAGCCAATAATATCTCCGTCATACACTAATAATATCTGATAACCCTTCTCAAAACACAAGAACTAAGCCAAACCCCCGCCCCGCTTTATAATTATTATACTTTACTTGCTAGTTATCTTCCTGAGCCATTGAGACTGTTTTACCCTCCTTGAAATATGCGACAATTTTTGAAAATATCATATTTGGGTGTAGATCATTCTTCGAGTCAAAAGTAATCTTGTCGTCTTGAGGATCAATAAATATTTGAGTCTTCTCATTAGAGTTTTGCCGATCCATTGCATAAATAACCATTTTCTTCCCTCTAGGGGTATCGTCAATTTCTACTTGTACGGAGTATCTGTCATCTTTGGGCTTAGGAGATACTTTTAATACGGGAGTGTATACATTGTCTAGATCTCTGTAGGTAGCATCCTTCAGTAGTTCCGATTCTTTTGCAGCTTGGTATCTGCGTCTCATCGTCGAAAAATCATCACCATCAATTGGGAATTGCTTATTGTCCACAGGGCAAATTAAGTGACTGTGTTGATTTCCTGGGATATGCGAGCTTTGAGCCAAATTACCATGATAAGAGTCAACTATATCTAGTCGGTATTTGTGTTCAGGACAAAATGCAACGGGAACACGCTGTTTCGTTCTCCATAAAACATCTTTCCATTTGTCGAACATAGGCTCCATATAAATCTTATAATACGTTCTCGCAAGAAAACATCCAAGCCAATTAATCTTTGGGCATTGTGAGATTTCTTGATTGGTGAGTGTCTAAAGCACAATATCCAGCGAGGAATGTCTGATCCGCCAGCTGGCGGAGAGTTTTTCGAGCATTGTGCTCTTAGGCAACGAGGCAGTAAAGAAATTGAGCAGCCCAAGAGTTTTAGCATACTTTTGTCGGTACAAAAGTATGGATTTGGTTCTTTATTAAAAGAACATAGAAAAAGACCTCCATTGCTGGAGGTCTTAATCAAAAATTGGCAGCGTGCTATCTTCCCAGGGTTAAAACCCAAGTATTGTAACCGCTATGAGGCTTAGCTTCTGTGTTCGGAATGGGAACAGGCGTTTCCCTCATGCCATGGCCACCAACCTGATGCTTTTGCCGTCTTTACCTGCTCCCGACAAAGTCGGAACTCTGTAAAGGCTCTTGGTAAATTGCGGTGTCGATTACGCTCGTTCTCTCACTCGTTGTATATCTGATACATCTCGATCGATAACTCGCTATCTCCTAGCACTTTACTCAAGCAAAAACTTCAGGATGATGTCCATTTGTTGTAAATTTGCTGACATTTGTCGATGATTATCACCAATAACTAGTAAATACACTCCCAGGAGCTGGGCAAATAAATGCACAGTTCCTGGATCGTAAAAAGTCAATGGGGCTATTAGTACCTCTCGGCTGAACACATTGCTGTGCGTACACCTAAGGCCTATCAACCAGATAGTCTTTCTGGGCCCTCATAGGGAAATCTAATTTTGAGGTTGGCTTCGCACTTAATATGCTTTCAGCGCTTATCCAATCCGCACTTAGCTACCCAACGATGCTCTTGGTAGAACAATTGGTACACCAGCGGTGCGTTCACCCCGGTCCTCTCGTACTAGGGGCAACTCCTCTCAAATTTCCTGACATCCACAGCGGATATAAACCGAACTGTCTCACGACGTTCTGAACCCAGCTCACGTACCTCTTTAACCGGCGAACAGCCGGACCCTTGGGACCTGCTTCAGCCCCAGGATGAGATGAGCCGACATCGAGGTGCCAAACAGCGCCGTCTATGTGAAGTATTGGGCGCTATAAGCCTGTTATCCCTGGCGTAACTTTTATCCGTTTGCGCTGTCGTTCCCACGTTCATTGACCATTAAAGGTCATAACAGCGGATCACTTACTCCTACTTTC
>CAMTWJ010000001.1:0-194762 GCA_947085495.1 uncultured Candidatus Saccharibacteria bacterium | reverse complement strand
CATGCGCAGGCCGTTCCCAAACCGCCGAAGCTTTAATCCGAAGATCACATGCGGTATTAGACACCATTTCTGGTGCTTATCCCTCAGTTTGGGGTACGTTCCTACGTGTTACTCAGCCGTCCGCCACTCGTGTACTCTACACCTATTATTCGAACTCAATTCCTGTTGTCTCCCCTAGCCAGGTTCGATTTCAGTTCAATCTAGTAGCAAAAAGCTACTTCGGTCAAATACTAAGTGCAGAGCCTTACCGTTCGACTTGCATGTATTAGGCACGCCGCCAGCGTTCATCCTGAGCCAGGATCAAACTCTCCAAAAAAGTAGAATTTGTTCTTAAGCATCAGTCAGAAACTGACTAATTTACTATTTAAAACAATTCAATTGTATCCCTCGAAGGGATACTTGAACTGACGTTGATCGTTCGCCCCTAGAGGCGAACGGTTAACACTTTGATCAAAGATCAAAACGTTAACTTGCACTATAAAAATTTTAAAGTCCTACTTTTCTGAAGCCAACTAATAGATACCTCCAAAAAAGCTTGTAGGTATCTTAACTTGAAATTACACCTGTTGTCAACCAAAATAGTTGTTAAGTTTACATCTTTCTTATGCTTAAAAGTCTGGTTTCGTCTGAAATGATTCCACCAACTCCCATATCAATGCACTTTTTAAAGTCTGTTTCGGTGTTAACGGTCCACACGTAGACTACAATTCCTTGGCTGTGAGCTACTTTTACAATTCTTTTATTTACAGATTTGTGATGAATGTGTACACAATCAACACCTTTAGCAGCGAGGGTTCCCAAAAAAGCTCCAGGAAACGCCCCTATAAGGCTCCTGAGCCGTGGATGAATACAATATGCTAATGCTACTAATTCAGAGCTTTTAAACAGTTTAGAGGCCCTCAAAAGACGCCTCAGACTAAAAGAAGCTAGGCATACCCTATCTACACTATTGGTGCGATGAATTAATTCTACTGTTGGCAGGACTACTTCATCTGTTTTTAGATCTATACTAAATCGTGTCTGAGGAAACTTCTTAAGAACATCTTCCAGCAAAGGCACTTCCACACCTAGCACACTACTAATATCTTTATAAGCTGTAGTCTGTACTTGCTTACGAGTTAAAAGCCGTGTCTTCTTGGCCTCCCTCTTCGTTCTAGAGCCATGGTAGGTAACTACTTTATTATCTTTTGTGAGCACTACATCAGTTTCGAGATATGTACACCCGCTGTCCACCGCTGACTGAAAAGCGGCGACGGTATTTTCATTTTGCTTGCCCGCCAAATTACCCCCTCGGTGCGCAAACAGATGAGGAGTTTCACATTGAAAGAATTGCTTTTGTGTCATCTAACGATACGGTTGATCGGGATACTGCTTACTAGCATAGTCCTCGTCTTGAGATTGAGGAACCTCAGCTTGGGGCAAAGTTGCAGAAGTATCAGCCTGAGGCTTTTCGTGCATCTTCTTAATCTCTGGGACAGCTTGTTGGGGCTGTGGATCCTGGGTTGTTGCTGGTGTTGGAGCAAATATATTGTTGTTGGTCTCTGGTGAGGGCGCAGAAGGAATGCTCTGTGAATCTGAGTATTGCGGTGACTGAGGGCTCTGCTGATCGGCAGATTGCATATAGTTATCAAAGTAATCAAGACCGTATCCGCCCGCCAATTCTTGGCGATTTTGCCGCCTTCGGATAATCCAAAGGATTATTCCAAATATCGCTAGGAGGAGAAGGAATATACCAAAGATTAGTAAGATCCAGTTCGTGCCTTTCTTATCTCCTGCAAGTATCGCAAAGTTCTTCGGCTGGTCAGTGCTAAAGGTATATCCCTTTACATCACCGTTGTACTGCTCTCCTGAATCTTGCCACTGGTCACCATCCTGGAAGGCTAGTTGCGCTTTGTCTACAGCCTCAGCTTTTACAGTAAACTCGAGGGGCTTATTGTACTTATCTATTGTAGACCCGTCTCTCTTCTTGCAGGTAAAGTTGTAGACTCCTGCAAGCAACGATTGATCTTCAGGAACTGTGATATCTCGGGCAAGATCAATCTTACAAGATGCGTCTTCTGGTAGCGCCCCCTCTGGGATCTTTACAGATACATTCTTGTCTTCACTTTCGATAGTAGTTTCTTGGCTGGCCAAAGCGTTTGCTTCAAAAGCTGAAGTAGCTATATCAACAATAGCGTAATCAGAGCCATTGCCAGCTTCATCTTTAGCAGAAACCCGATATGTGTACTTCGTGTTAAATGTGGTAGAGGAATCTGAGTATGTTGCTATTGTTACGCTTTCACTTAGTGTTGTCCAATTTTGTCCATCTAATGAACGCTCGATCGTATATGAAGTTACTGTTTTATTATCGGTAGAAGGCGTCCAGGATAGATCAATTACCCCACCACTAACTTCTGTTGCGGTAAGCGACCCTGGCACAGAAGGAGGGGAAGTGTCGCTATTATTTGTAGCAGATGGCTGGGTTCTTGCAACTGTTCTTGTAGAGGTTACCTTCCTGCTAGGCTGCGGTGCGGGAGCCTGAGGCTGCGGTGCGGGAGCCTGAGGCTGCGGTGCGGGAGCTTGTGATGTCTGCGGTGCGGGAGCTTGTGATGTCTGCGGTGCGGGAGCCTGAGGCTGCGGTGCGGGAGCAGGTTTCGTAAAGTAAACGTTGAGATAAGTTGTGCCCCCACTGACAGCTGGCACAGCAAGACTATTAGTAGTGTTGTAGCCTGCCAGCATCGCAGTATAAGCAACGTAATTAAACCGAGACCCATTACTGCTAAACACAGGGCAAGAATCAAGAACTACTACACCATTTCTTGCGGAAATAGGACACAGGTTCGATTGCGCCACTGTCCTACCAAGGCCATCGATAGCATGTACACCAAACCCGGCAGGGCTGCCTAGTGCTATCTGCACTCCATTACTCGCATCGAATGCTCTTACTTGAACTTGCGTCGTTCCTGAGGGTGTCGCAGCAAAAGATTGCGATATTACGTATGCACCCCCCACAAAAGCTGTAACAGCTACAACTAGCAGCATGTGTAATCTGGAGAAAGATAGTGTACCTACCCTATTATTTCGTTTCTTTTTATGGTCTTTATGCTTCATATAAGTCTTGGTTATATTCTTGAGTAAGTCTACCAAAGTCTGAGACAATAGTAAAAGCTTTTATGCTTCTTTTTCTTCGGTATCGATATCTTCGACAAAATCTACGAGCGCAAGAGAAACAATTGAGTCTTTTTCATTCATTCGCATAATACGAACACCTTGGGTGGCCCGTCCAAGTTCTGGAATATCCTTAAGGCCCAATCGGATTGTTTGGCCAGCTGCAGAGATAAGAATAATCTCCTGACCTTCGCCTGTTAGTGTCTTTACACCTATCAACTTTCCTGTCTTGTCGTTTACAACGGCAGATCGGATGCCTACACCGCCTCGAGCATGGGCTGTGAACTGAGCTACTTTGGTCCGTTTACCATAGCCGTATTCACTGATTACAAAGATACTGGAGCCTTCTTCTACAATGTCCATACCGATTACCTGGTCCCCAGCTCTGAGACGAATACCTCGTACACCACGAGCAACTCGGCCCATTGGTCGCACGCCGCTCTCATGGAAGCGAATTGCCTGACCTTGAGATGTTGAGATTACTACCTCGTTATCACCAGAGGTCATTCTGATCCACTTAAGCTCATCACCATCGTCTAGATTTATTGCAATTAAACCGCTTTGACGTACGTTCTTATAAGCTTCGAAGGCTGTCTTCTTTACGACACCTCGAACCGTACACATAATCAGGTTTTGTGCATTATCAGTCTTGCTGATGTTTATGACCGAGCTAACTACTTCTTCTGGCTGCAGCTGCAACAAGTTTACAAGCGCAATTCCCTTGGCGTTCAAACCAACTGCTGGGACTTCATAAGTCTTAAGTCGGAAAACTCTACCCTTGTTTGTAAAGAACAAAAGGAAGTCATGGGTGCTTGCGTTGACCACATGTTCAATCACATCTTCTTCACGTGTAGCCATACCCCGTTTGCCTTTTCCACCCCTGTTTTGTTTTTTATATTCTGCAATTGGGCTTCGCTTGATGTAATTCGCTGATGTAAGAGTAACAACAACTTGCTCATCCGGTATCAAATCTTCATCGCTCATTTTGCCAAGCTCGTGCGGAATTACCTTGGTTCGTCGCTCGTCACCAAATTGCTTTTTTATTTCAAGGATTTCAGTTTTTACTATAGCTAAGACTTTCTTCTCGTCAGCCAAAATGCCTTCAAGTTTCGCAATAAGCTCAAGCAAACTCTTTAGCTCATCTTCTATTTCTTTACGTTGCAGCCCTGTGAGTCGACGAAGTTGCATGGCTAGAATTGCCTGGGCTTGAATCTGAGACAGTTTAAACTTCTTGATTAGATTTGTTTCTGCTTCTTCGGTTGTTTCGCTTGCTCGAATGGTCTTGATGACTTCATCAATATGATCAAGAGCTATTTTTAATCCTTCTAGAACATGTGCTCGCTCTTTGGCTTTTCGAAGTTCATACACAGTTCGTCGGCGAATTACATCCTGACGATGCTTAATATATTCAGAGAGGATATCAACCAAACCAAGTACCCTTGGCTGGATACCGTCAACAAGTGCCAGCATATTGTAGTGGAATGTCGTTTGAAGCGGTGTGAGTTTATACAATTGATTCAGAAGCTTTTTAGGATATGCGTCTTTCTTTAGGTCAATCACAATCCGCACCAACCCCTTAGATGACTCATCCCTAAGATCACTAATGCCCGTGATCTTCTTTTCCTTATAAAGATCGGCTATCTTTTCGATCAGCGAAGCCTTGTTAAGACCAAAAGGTATCTCGGTTATGATAATTCTATGCTTGCCTGCCTTTGTCTCTTCAACTTCGGCAATACCTCTCATAATTACACCGCCACGACCAGTAGCAAATGCGGTTCGGATAGATTCTTTTCCGTATATCACACCACCGGTTGGGAAATCTGGACCGTGCATGACTTCCATAAGCTCATCAACACCAGCATCTGGGTTATCAATCTTGAGGACCACAGCATCTACAACTTCTGTTAGGTTGTGCGGAGGTATGTTAGTCGCCATACCAACAGCAATACCAAGCTGACCGTTCAAGAGAAGGTTTGGAACTTTTGCCGGTAGAACTGTGGGCTCCTGCAAGCGTCCATCATAGTTTTCACGAAAATCGACGGTTTCTTTGTCGATATCGGCTAAGATTTCTTCTGCTAGCTGCTGCATCTTTGCTTCTGTATAACGCATTGCAGCTGGCGGATCACCGTCCATCGAACCAAAGTTACCCTGACCATTTACAAGCATGTAACGAAGTGACCATGGTTGAGCCATACGTGCCATAGCATCATAAATTGATGAGTCTCCGTGAGGGTGGTAATCACCCATCACAGCACCAACTACGGTCGCACTCTTACGGTGTTTTCCGCCGCTACGCAGGCCGTCTCGGTTCATGGTGTACAAAATTCGCCTATGTACAGGCTTCAGCCCATCACGCACATCAGGCAAAGCACGAGAGACAATCACACTCATCGAATACTGAAGATAGCTCTGTTCCATCTCATCTTCGACAGTACGCCTTACTACCCGGTGAGATTCTACCGGCTTCTCAATTATAATTTCTGGTTCCATAGCTTTATTTTCTTCGCTCATATTCTAAATATCCAAGTCCTTCACAAATTTTGCATGAGTCTGAATAAAGTTTTTACGGAGATCTACCTCTGTACCCATCAACTTATTAAAGATTGCGTCTGCTTTTTCAGCATCATCTACTTCTACCTTTAGCAAGACTCTGTTGTTCTTGTCCATAGTTGTCTCTGCTAGCTGCTCTGCGTCCATTTCACCAAGACCCTTGTACCGCTGAATACCAACCCCGGCCTGCCGTGCTCGATCGTCGTCGTCATTAACTTTGCTACCTTTTGCCTTTTTGTCGGCAATAAGGCCATCGATGATCTTATCTCTCTCTTCGTCGCTGTACGCATATACCTTCTTTTTTCCGCTTGAGATTGCAAACAGAGGTGGCTGTGCGATGTAGAGGTGACCGTTTTCAATAACTGGCAGCATGTGTCGGAAGAAGAATGTCAAAAGTAGTGTACGAATGTGTGATCCATCCACGTCAGCATCGGTCATGATAATAATTCTCTCGTAACGAAGTCCACCGATGTCAAACTGCTCTTCGATACCCACACCCATAGCCTTAATGAGGCTAACAATTTCGTTATTGGCGAGCATCTTATCAAGTCGAGCTCTTTCAACATTCAAAACCTTACCTCGAAGCGGAAGGATTGCTTGGAAGTTGCTGTCACGACCATTTTTGGCCGAACCACCAGCAGAGTCACCCTCTACCAAGAAGAGTTCTGCTTGGCTTCGGTCTTTGGTAGCACAGTCGGATAGTTTACCTGGCAGCGTTGAACCCTCCAGGGCTCCCTTTCGAATAATGTTGTCACGAGCTGCTCGAGCTGCTTTTCGGGCTCGGGCGGCAAGAAGTGCTTTCCCGACAATTTTCCTAGCAACGGCAGGGTGTTCTTCTAGGTAGTACGCAAGGTATTCGGATAAAACTTGTTCGACGTATCCACGGACCTCAGGGTTACCTAGTTTGTTTTTGGTTTGCCCCTCAAACTGTGGGTCTGGCATTTTAACCAAAATTACTGCGGTAAGACCTTCTCGGCAATCTTCACCAGATAGGTTTTCTTCTTTTTCTTTCAAAAGGCCGCTTTTTCGAGCGTAATCATTAATAACACGGGTCAAAGCCGCTCGGAAACCAGTTAAGTGCGTACCACCATCTGGGTTATATACGTTGTTTGCGAAAGCCTTTACTGACTCAGTAAAGGTATCTACATACTGTAGAGCAATCTCTACTTGGCTGTCTTTTATCTCTTTATCGACATAGAAAACATCTTCATCAACAACATCTTTACCAACGTTTAGGTGTTTAACGTAAGACTTTATACCACCTTCGAAATAAAAACCGTACTTTTTGCCAGTTACTTCATCTGATAGTGAAGTTCTTATGCCTTTTGTGAGATAAGCTGCATGGCGAAGTCGATCCAAAATGGTGTCGTAATTAAATTTAACTGTCTCAAAGATAGTGTCGTCTGCATAAAAAGTGATCTCGGTACCTGTTCTGTCTGTCGTTCCGACTACTTTTAGGTCTGACTGCGGAACACCTTTTTCGTAGTGTTGTTCGTGGATCTTACCTTTTAGAAATACTCGTACAATCAACTTATTAGACAATGCGTTAACTACACTCGAACCAACACCGTGCAGTCCGCCTGAAACTTTGTAACCACCACCGCCAAATTTACCACCTGCGTGCAGTACAGTTAGTACTGTCTCTACCGTACTTTTACCTGTCTTAGGGTGTTTGTCTGTTGGGATACCTCGACCATTGTCAGTAACTCGGATACCGTTGTTCTCGAGCATTTCTACTTCTACAGACGTAGCGTGACCCGCCAAAGCTTCGTCAATACCGTTGTCGATAATTTCCCATACAAGGTGGTGAAGGCCTTCGATGCCAGTACCACCAATGTACATACCGGGTCGTTTTCGGACTGGCTCTAAGCCCTCCAAGACCTGAATCGAACCTGAATCGTAATCTTTTTCTTTAGACACTAAATAAATCCCTCATGTGTATTTCCCGCCAATGTGGCTGCTGATCACTAGTATACACGAATCCTCTGTTCTGGTCCAAATTTTCCCCTTGTTTGAACACACACTTTTATGGTTCAATAAGCATAAGAAAATTATACAAAAACGCTTAAGGCAAAAATATGTTCAACAAAATTCTCGCTAACCTCCCCTACAACCCCAGTGGCGTAGAGGAATTGTCATTTTATTTAAAGAGGCTAAAGAAAGAACAATCTGTTCGTCGGCTTGGTTTTGTTTTGGTAGCTATGAGTATGTTCGTACAGATCTTTGCTGCTTCTGTTCCACCTCAAAAATCAATGGCTGCTTCGAGCAACGACATCATCCGTGGAGGTGTAAATAATAGAAGCGAGATCTTGGCAGCTTGGGACAAACCAGGAAGTGATATATCTTCGATCTACGGAAAGTTCGGTGTTACACGTGCCGACATTGCAGCTCTCCCAACCAAGCCAAATGCTACAGTTAAGTCAAATGCCTCTGATTTTTGGAGCGTGGGTCGCAACTCTTTATCTGGATATAGCGGTGTCAGTGAGAACGATAAAGATAATGAAGTACGCTTGAAATCTGGCGGAAGTACTTTTTACATGAGAAAGCTCAACGCTTGGGGCGTAGCCAGTTATCCAGCATTCAAGGGTCACGTAAAATCTACAGGTAAACAATTCTGGATCTTAGTAGATTGCGGCAACTTTACTCAACTTGGCAAAGAAACACCTGCCAAGCCAAAGCTTGAAATACGAAAAACTGTGTTGGGCGGCAAAACAACTGTGGCACCTGGAGAAACCTTTACATATCGTGTGGAGTATCGGAATTCTCAAGATGACTCACTCGCAGAAGGCGTACAGCTAAGAGACGACCTGGACTCCGGTTACGTGGACAAGCTAAGCCCCAGCTTAGCCATGAACACCAGCGGAATAATGGTAAAAAATATTGGAAGCATGGCAAGCACAGATAAAAGTCGAATTTTTGATGTGACTGTCAGGGTAAAGCCAAACATCACTGGTGGTACTAAAATTTGTAACCTTGCTAAATTACTTGCCAGCAACGCCACAGATGTTACCTCTCCAAAAATTTGTGTAACAGTGGTAAGGGCTGGAACCCCTCCACCACCTCCATCATTCAATCCCCCACAGCCAGAAGTTCCTCCAGGCTCTACCAAGAGCGTGACTAATGTCACGCAGAATTTATCTGGTAATCAGGCAATCAGCACTACTGTTAACGGTGGTGATGTAATCGAATATAAGCTAATTACTGCCAACAGTAATGCTTCAGCCAAAACTGGGTATGAGGTTATCGATTATGTTGGCGACGTTTTAGAATATGCCGATTTAGATATGGCCTTCTTGGCAGCAGAAGGTGCCACCTTCAATGCAACCACTAACCAGGTCGTGTGGTCCAATCAAACACTCCCAGCAAATGGTCAGCTCGAGAAGAAGTTCCGGGTAACCATGAAGAGCCCTATCCCAAGCACAAACTCACCTACCCCCGCCAGTACTAGCTTTGACTGTAAGATCAGCAATGAATATGGTGATGAGATCTCAATGACCGTAGCTTGCCCAGTCCTAAAAACTGTCGAGGAGCTACCAAATACCGGTCCTGGCACAACGATTGGAATTGCTTTTACCGTTACAGCTATCAGTGGCTACTTCTTTGCTCGCAGCAGTTTGCTCAGTAAAGAGCTCGGGATTGTTAAAAAAGAATACACAACAGCAGGAGTATAGAATATGAGCGAGAAACTACATCATTCTGGTCACGAAATTGATCTTCCAAAAGCAGAACACGGTCTTCAAAAAAATATCGAGCAACATCTTGAGAAAGAAGCTCATAAGGCAAAGCACGAACACAAAGACTCGATAGACAAGATACTGCACACGATCGAGAAGGAAGCAATAACCAGTGAGACTATCAACAAGCACCACCTCGATGGCAACAAGCATACCTCTGGCCCAGTTGGTTTTGGTGCTGAACTCCGCAAAAGATCTATCGATGACAACCTAAAAAAGATCCAGAGAGAACTACCTGGACCACAAAAAACCTTTAGTAAGCTTATCCACCAACCTGTTATCAATGCAGTAAGCGAAGTTAGCTCCAAAACAGTAGCTCGACCAAGTGGCCTATTATTTGCTGGCCTCCTCTCAATGGTTACGAGTCTCGGCCTATTAATTGCTTGTAGATACTACGGCTATCGCTATAACTTCTTAATTGGTCTGGTTGCACTAGGCGTAGGCTTCGGCCTGGGGTTAATCCTCGAGCTTATCTTCTCATTGTTCCGACGAACTAAAACTAGCTAACCTAGCTCTTGGGATTACCGTCGTGATCCAGCATTAACACATCCTCACGAGATGGTGCTTTGCTTGGGGGTTGAGAAGGAGTTGGATTTATAGAATTATTACTATCGTCAGGGGATACAGCAGCTTGCTGTGGCGCAACGGCTGTCTGCACAGGTTCAGATACTCCTCCTGAGGCCTGTAAACGCCCTCTAGCAGTCTGGTTGGCTGTCTTACGTTTCTCTAGCCACTGATCAAGGAAAGATGCATTAGAAGAGCCCTTAGGAGCTTGAGCGTTTTGTGGAACTCCATTTGCCTGAGGTTGACTTGGGTTAGATACTGGTCGCTGCGGGGTAGAACCGTATGCAGGAGCAGGTGGTTCATCTGTCTTCATACGAGCAAATATTTCCTTTTCTACCACTTGTCTTGGCTGACCAAACTTAGCAGCCGAGAGCTGTTTTAGGGCCTTGCCCAAGTCTTCATTTGGATTTCCTAGGGGTGGAATAGTGGCCATACTAAACGGCTGCGTCGGCACGCCACCAATTAGCGTTCTAACAATAGTGTTGTAGTTCGGAATTCGAATGAGGTCGTCTCCATCAAACAGCGGTTGAAAATACCGTGCCAGTGAATCTACATCATTTTGCCCAATTCTAAAGGAGACAATCGTACCCATGTTTCCAAACACAGCATCTCGAATTTCTTCTGTTAACTGAGTTGTGAACTGGTTTGCGACTGTCAGGCTCAACCGATATTTTCGAGCTTCTGACATAATGGTTGCAAAAGAGTCGGTTGAGAAGTTCTGGAACTCATCCACGTACAAGCAGAAGTCTTCTCGCTGATCTTCTGGGATGTTCGCTCGACTCATGGCAGCCGCCTGGAATTTCATCACAAAGATCATGCCTAGCAAACGAGAGTTTAACTCACCAGTTCGCCCTTTGCTAAGATTAACCAACAAGATTTTCTTGTTATCCATAATCTCTCTCAAGTCAAAAGAACTCTTGGTCTGACCGATGATATTACGCATCATAGCGTTACTTAAGAAGGCCCCAAACTTACTTACAAACCAGCTGACTACTTCACCAAACTCGTTTGATCGCTGCGACTGGACCATTTCTTTCTGCCAAAAATCAAGAACGTTCTGATCTGTTACATGTTGCAGTTTTTGGGCAACATATTGCTTATCACGGAATAATTTTGGAATATCAATAAAACTTCCCCCATCTGGGCCAGCCATCACGGTTAGAGCAGCGTTCCTAAACAGATGCTCGTATCGAGGACCGATGATGCCTTGTCGCTGTGGATCGTATAGTTTATACAGTACATTTATCACTTCTTGGATTACAAAATCTTTCTGATCATCTGTTTCAGCTTCAAATATGTTTAGCCCCAATGGATAGTCTGTGTCAGCTGGACAGAAGTAAATTACATCCTCTGTTCTCTCCTTTGGCACCATACAAAGCAATCGTTCGGCAGTGTCGCCATGGGGGTCAATAAAGGCAAAACCTTCCCCGTTCAGCATGTCTTGCAGGGCAATGTTCTCTAGAAAAGCCGACTTACCAACACCGGTCTGCCCAACCACATACATATGCCGTTGTCTATCTTGTTTAGCCAAACGGATCGGCTTCTTTGCGCCACGAAATAGGTTGTAACCAAGTAGCAAGCCCGTGTCTGGCACATTACGTGGTCCATCTACTTGTTTTGAGTCTTGCCTAGTAAGCTGTGAGGTTGGTATATCGTCTTGCTGCGGAAAGTGAAACAACGTAGCTAACTCTACCGAGTTCAAGATGTTCTTTTTGTGACCTGGGGGGAAGAATCGCAAGATATACGAAGTAGCAAAGCTCTCAATATCCTGAGCAGGTGTATATTTAAATCCGTTTCTTCCTGGGGCATCAAATAAGGAAAAGCTAGCCACAACATTACTCAAAATGCTCTGTGACCTCTGGGCTACGTTCGAAGAAGTGATAACCCGAATGCTGGTTTCGAAACCAGGGTGTCTGGTCTTGTTATCAATAGCATCGAGTACTGCATTTTCCATACTTGAACGATCGTTAGAAGGACCTCCCCCTCCATCACTACTCTTGTCTTCTGGGGGTTTAAAGAGTGCTCCAAAGAGTTGTTGAACCCACCAGAATGCCAGTTCTCCACCACCTTTTTTCTCTTCACCCTTTCGTTTCTTTGACGCCAAAGCTGACGCATTCTTGCGCCATCCATGCTCTGCAGGCCGTATAAGTATCTGGATAGCCACACCGTCTTCTTTGTCTAGAGTAGAGAGTGCATTCAGCACAGACTGCATAGGATCACGCTTAATGTCTTGATAGGTAGCAATTGGGTAGGCATAGTTTTCTTTAAGTGTTAGCTCTCCACCTAGTGTGCTGCTAATACGGCCAACTTTATTAAATATGTTGTGCTCTGATGCTTCTTCTAGCCGAGCTGAAGGATACGCACTAACTACCGCCTGCTTAACTACATCAACTAGAGATACTGGTACAGCTACATAAAAATGAATAAATCCGTTGACTCCAACAATTTCAAACGACAGGTGTCGCTGACCATAAAAACGGCTCCGGAAACCCTTTTGAAGAGTGCTCGATATAATGTTATATACAATTTCTGCTTTTGAAATATTCTCATCTGTTACGTCACGAGCATCCCTGCTGCCTACATCTGTATCGTCACTGGGTGGAGGTAAATGTATCAAAAGAGGCACCATCTTGAGTCCTCTTTCGAAGTTTTTCTGCTCTGTTAATACTCTCCTGGAGTGCAAATAAAAAATAGGCCCAGCAATAATTGCTGAGAGTAAAAATCCTACCAGTAGAGCAATCAATACTGCCATCTATTTCTCTATCAACTATCCGAAGTTTTAATATCTTTGTCGTATCGCTTTTTCATGTAATCAGCCTTGAACTTACCTATTACCCTCTGTTGTTCATAAGGATCATCCTTGGTGTGCTCTACAATCTGTTTGGCCTTATTCACCCACTCTTTTTCAATAAGGTCAGAGTCAGCTGCTTCATCAGGGGTGGCAACTATTGGTGTCGGCGTTGGCTGTGCACCAGAAACTTGATTCAATTCAGCAATTTGCTGTGCACTACGTACCTCTTCTGGCAGGTCTTGTACAGCATCATTCACACTCACCGGAGTTGCAGGATTTTTTCCATCGTCCATAACTACTTTGCATTATAGCAGATAGAGGTGCGGTAAAAAGCTTATGCTTTAAAGAAGTTTTATAAGATAGAAAACCGATAAACAGCCAAAAGCTAACAATAAAATAATGTCGCCAAACGTCAGCCCACCAATGGACTGAAGTATAAACACCCCTGTTGTAAAACTCGAAAACACTATGCTTGTTATTTGTCTTTTTGTGGCTGAGCGGGGGAGAATTCTGAATACTTGCAATCCAAGTTGCGCTAATTGATACGTAATTGCTGCTATCAGCACTACAGGTACAGCCAGAAGTCCTAGAGGCACGGTGTTAGGATTAGTAGTCAGAATAAATATGGTGAGTAACCCCCCATATAAAACTACTGTTGCTATTATTTTTTTATAAGTCATGTCTTTTCTCTTCACTTATCAGTGTATTAGATTGCATTTTAAAACACCAAAAAAGCACCCAAAATTAGGTGCTTTTTTAGAGTTTAGAAACAAGGAAGCCTAAGGACAATAAAACCGCTCTTTTAAATAGACTATTTAGCGCTTACCATCCAAAAGGCTTTAGACTGACCGCTCTTTTTTGCTTTAGGCAAAATCGAGCGTTATTTTTGTTTTGTAAGTATTTTTGTTTTTAGAACTTACTGTGTTTCATCCTACTACAGACTTTCTACTTTGTCAATCATTTTAGTTGCTAAAATCACAATGATACAGATAGATTATGATTAAGTTATTTGTTGTATTATATACATTAATACATCGAACTACTTATTTATAAGCTCTTCTTCTATCTTTTTCTATGACCTCTTTTCGTAGGTACATTCGCTTGGCCCTATATATGTTTTTGCCTGTCTTTTTAAGGCCCAGCGATTCATGCAGCCAACTAGCAGTGTCCGAACTATCGGCCACAAAAAAGCTACGATTTTGCTTAATAGCTATCAAATTCATGAGCCATGGTTCGGCTATGTTTTTGTTGGAATTTAGAGTGCCCAAAATAGTTTGAGCAAATTCTTCTATATCCCAAACGCAGAGTTGCATAAAAGTTAGTTGTTTTTGCATATTTGGCGACGTGTATAGTTTGGTGTCACTGTTAATTGCGCTCATAACATCTGTTAGTATGGTTTTTTCTACCTCTTTAAAGTATCTTTCTGGCCAATTCTTAGGTAATTTTGAGAGTTTCCTAAGGTGTTCATAAGCCCGCTTATCTCTGTTGGTGGTAGTTTTCGACCCCAAATTAAGGGTATTATCGATAATTGCTGTGTAGAGCAGTCGTGCTGAGGCCAAAGTCATAACAGGGGTAAGTTTTGCTTGTTCCCACTGTTCAAATACATATGTGGCCGCAGCACCGACTCTTTCAATTTGTGGCTCTACCCCTGTTTTTTGCCAAACTTCTACAAATTCATATCGGTGATCAATAATTTTTTCTAGGCTCTTTATTGATACTCTCTTTTCTATACACCTAGGGTTACTAGCGTCAAGCACAATGAAACTGTCTTTTGGGCTTATTTTAAGATTACGAGATATAGTGTGCCAGGATTGTACGCTGTCAGTAATGCTTTCGTTATATATACTCGTAGTAAAAGCCTTCGCTTCAATATTTTGCCTATTCAAAAGCTCGGTATATGCAATTATGCAGCCGTAGGCATCGATATCGATAAATGGAGCTCCACCAGTCACGATTTTCATAGCATTTTTAGTATGCCAGTGCATGGGATAAAAGCAAAGTGCCAAGACCAAAAAATATTTATACACAGATTTTAAGCAAAAACGTGTTGACACATTTTTTAACAATTTATAAGATGTTAATAGCACTTGAACAAAAAAAGTGCTCAAAAACAAAAACGTCCCTGTTAACAACGGCTTCTCGCAAGCCGTTGTTCCATACAAAAGACAACACCAACAGAAAAACCAAACAAATATTCTAAGACCCCGCTACTTCGCAAAGCGGGGTCTTTTTTATATAGACAACTTATTTTTGTTATATATACTTATGCTTAAATTATGACAAACGTACAAGCCATTATGGAGTACGGCGGGGATGGCACGATAATTGATGTTGAGTGTCATTTATCAAACTCTCTGCCCAATATTGTAATTGTTGGTATTGCCAACAAAGCAGTAGACGAAGCCAAGGAGCGAATCAGAGGAGCCTTTGCAAATAGCAATATTCGGCTGCCAAAGAAACGGATCACGCTAAACCTTGCCCCTGCAGACATCCCAAAGGAGGGGTCAAGCTTTGACTTGCCAATGATAGTGGCTATATTGCAGGCAGCTAAACTAGTCTCTAGTGATTGCCCTGAGAATGTCATTGTCATGGGAGAAGTTGGATTAGACGGAAGAATTCGCCCCATCAGAGGAGTTATTGGCAAAATATTAGCAGCAAGAAAGCTAGGTATTGATCAGTTCTGGTTGCCAAAGGCCAACTTAGAGCAAGCCAGGCTAATACCGGACATAAAACTTCTACCTGTAGAAAGCTTGAAAGAACTCTACCAGATGATGAACGGAGTAAAGCCTACTACTTATATAGAGAACCGCTCGCCCGTACTAGCAGAACCCACGATCAAATATCAACCCTTCGAAGAGATAGTGGGACAAGAGACTGCCAAAAGAGCTATGCTGATTGCTGCGGCCGGTCATCATAACATTATGCTTAACGGAGCTCCTGGTACCGGCAAAAGTATGCTCGCCAAAGCACTACCCTCTATTATGCCGCCAATGGATCAAGAAGAGATGCTTGAGGTTACACACCTACATAGCCTGGCTAGCAAGAATTTTGACCGTATTGTAAACGAGCGTCCTATAAGATCACCTCATCACAGCTCAAGCAGCATATCTATTATCGGGGGTGGGCAAAATCCAAAACCAGGAGAAATAAGTCTAAGTCACCACGGTATTTTATTCTTTGATGAATTTCCTGAATTTAATCGAACAACTGTGGAAGCACTGCGGCAACCACTTGAAGATAAGAAAATTACAGTAGCTCGAGCTAAAAGCACGGTAGACTTCCCAGCTAGCTTCATATTGGTGGCCACGGCCAATCCTTGTCCCTGTGGCTATTATGAAAGCAACCGAGAATGCACTTGCATGCCGGCACAGATAGCCAAATACCAGAGACGAATATCGGGACCAGTGATAGACAGAATCGATCTATACATAACCGTGGATGAAATTTCTCACGAAAAATTACTCAAAGACGCTTCAAAACATGAGCAGACAAAAGATATGGCAAAACAGGTTGGGCTGGCTCGTAAGCTTCAGGCTGATCGAAATGGTAAGTTAAACAGTGACCTCACGAACAAAGAACTACGGACATTCGCTTCACTAGACCCTGATACCGAAGCTTTGTTTAACAAAGCTGCTGAGACCATGAAGCTATCTGCTCGAGCCTACATGCGGGCACTACGGGTAGCTCGGACTATTGCTGACCTCGACGGTTCGGCCAACATCCTGAGTAAACATGTCACCGAGGCATTGCAGTACCGCAAAAAAGCGTCTTCTCTGTAGAGATAATATTTGACCCCTGTTGTAATCTTTGATACAATGCTCTTCAGCAACCTGCATTAATTAAGGAGATGTACTAATTAGTAGAGCACCTCGCCTGAATGAGGCTATTCGGGCACCACAGCTTCGTATTATCGACGAGAGTGGCCAACAAATCGGGGTTTTGTCACGTAGTGAAGCACTGCAAATGGCAACCGATCAAGGGCTTGATCTCGTAGAGATATCCGCTGATGCAAATCCACCAGTATGCAAAATTGTAGACTGGGGAAAATACAATTATCAGCGAACCAAGCAGTTGCAAAAAAGCCGCAAGAACTCTAAATCACTTGAAGTAAAGCAAATGCGCTTCGGCCTCAAGATTAGTGACCACGACATTGACGTGAAGTTACGCAAGATTAGCTCGTTCTTGGATGCAGGGCACAAGGTTAAATTAGCTGTTTTCTACAGAGGCAGAGAGATGGCACACAAAGATCTTGGCTTTCAATTAGCCGATCGTATCATCGAACGACTGGGCGACGGAATTAATGTCGACCAAAAACCTCAATTAGCTGGAAAACAACTCACATTTGTTGTAAGGAGCAATCATGCCAAAGCAAAAGACGCATAGCGGTACAAAAGACCGTATCAAAATTACCAAGAGTGGCAAGGTTCAACGCCGTCACACTGCAGTAAATCACTTTTTGAAAAAGAAAAGTGCTAGTACCAAACGTACTTTTGCAGGTGTCGAAGAAGTAACTGGCAACAATGCCCGTAATATGAAGCGAAAATTAGGAGCACAATAATGCGAGTAAAACGAGGGGTCACCACCCACAAACGACATCAGAAGATCCGAAAAGCTACCAAGGGTATGAGTCGGTCGAACCGATCTAGTATCCGTCGAGGTAAGCAAGCGGTTACTCGAGCGTTAGTAAACTCAACTATCGACCGAAAAAACAGGAAGCGAACATTCCGAAGTCTTTGGAATACCCGTATTAATGCTGCTGCTCGATTAAACGACACTACATACAGTCGTTTGATTAATGGCTTAAAGAAACAAAAGATTGAACTAGATCGAAAAGTTCTTGCAGAACTCGCAGTGAATGAGCCAAAAGCCTTCGCTGAAGTTGTAAAGCAAGCTACTAAATAACAACCTGTTTCTTACATAGAAATACCCCTGAAACCAGGGGTATTTTATTATTCAGACTATCTATAAGCCGGGTTCTGTATTAGATTGTCCGAAAACAACCTAACTGCTGATCATCTATCTAGTTTCAGCATTGCTACTGAGATCAAGCGGATCTTGTGATGCACCTTTGGCGGGAAACCTTTAATAAAGATACATCTCCTTGCAGCAGACAGGGTTTACCTCTCTTGCATGTCACCATGCATGACTGTGAGCTCTTACCTCACTCGTTTCACCTTTTCCCCGAAGGGTAGTTTCGTTTCTGTGGCACTTTCCCTAAGGTTACCCTTGGTTGCCATTAACAACTGTCCTTCCCTACGCTGCCCGGACTTTCCTCCCACCAAAAGATGGGCGACCAGCCGATAATCTGAACAGAGGTATTATACCATTACCCGAGCGTCTAGACACTCGTTGACCATGGTGTCAGCGAGCTTATTCATAGCCCTTGGTACGTGGGTAAAGCTAACCGTCTCAAATTTGGCAGCAAGCGCACGCACTTCGGCATTGATTGGCATCAACTCTGCATTCTTTACCTTGAATAACCCTTTTACCTGATTTATGACAAGCAAGCTATCCATGTAAACCTCGAGTGTTCTTATACCCAGCTCCAGAGAAGCTTCTAGCCCTACTTTTAGCCCGAGATACTCGGCTTGATTGTTGGTGATTACTCCGAGATATTTTGAATCTTTTGCTACAACTTCATCGTCAAAATTATAAATAGCATAGCCCAGTGCTGACGGACCTGGGTTGCCCCTTGAACCACCATCTGTAAAGAGCTTTGCCTCTGTTAATTGTGTTTCTCCTTTGGGCTTTTCGGCGTGTACTGAAAGCTTATCTATGCTAGCTGCAAGCTTCTCGTCTTTTTCTGTTACTGACTTCTCGCTATGCGTTGTCAGCCAGATTTCTACCACACCATAATCACTCAATATCCTTGGGTGGTGGTTTTGTTGTTCTGCTAGCCCAGCAACGTGAGTTATAAATTCAAAGGCTTCCGAAAAATCTTTGAATTCAAATTTTTTATAGAGATAATCGTCTTTTTTTTGCCACATCTGCCATTAATCTTACCACGATTCTAGGCTAGATCTGTGTCGAAAAACAGATAATACGCCAATGTCGCACTCGAGCAGATTACAAACCAAAAGATAAATTCTTCAATTGGCATACTCTGGCCAAATATATGAATCCACCCGATGAAGCCTTCTCCTGCGAAAATCCAATGACCTAATTTGAGGCTTACCAGCTCAAAAAGTAAGCCAAGAACAAAGAAGTACAGAGCTATCCTAAAAAACGGTTTAACGTACTCTGGGTACCTTGAGACAAACAATACCAGTGGCACGCCGAGAACAAAAGTTCCAATCCATAAATAAGCGTATTCTAACGATAATAACTCTGGGAACATCTGCACACTAAAAACTACAAGCAAAGCTGCAATAATATTAAATATTACTGGAAACCACATTCTTCTGTGAAGGAGCCTACTGCTGCCAGAATCAACGAAATTAGAGTAGAACATTATAGGGTTATACACGAGCAAAAAGCCCCACACTATATCTTCTACGGGCACCCTCCCGAAGAGCCTAAAGGGAAAGACTGTTTCTGGCACATACCATGCCCCATTCATTGTCCCGACATAGTCCACCATGATGCTGACTGGAATCGCCAACAAAGCTGTAAACAGCAGAACCTTCGGTACACGAGAAGGCAAGCGAACCGATAGCCAGATAGCTAACAAACCAAAAAATAAGAAAGTAGATACTAAAAAACTTGTCTGAAAATACAAAGATACAATACAGGCAAAAACTGGCAGACCGAAAAGAACAATACCGTCTTTTTGCTGCATTTTTTGCTTTGTGTGTTTTTTACCCATCGGATATTTTATTTTCTGCGGTAATAATATCACAATTGGTCAGGGTGAGAGGACTCGAACCTCCGATCTCACGACCCCCAGCCGTACGCTTTAGCCAACTAAGCTACACCCTGAAAACTGCAGCTTAAGAAGTCGACTCGATTAATCCTGGTAACCCAGGTGGGTAGTTGCACGTTTGGACCGTGGTCCAAACAAATATTAACTTCCCTAATCGATTGATATTGGAAAAATCTAACGCCGACGAAAGCTACAGTAGTTATATTATAGCTGGTTATAAGAGAAAATTAAGTAGCGAGCGATTGATGTTTATAACAAACGGAGCTAGGAACATAAAGAAAATCAACATAAACAACACGATCGCACTAAACCCAAGGCTCTCAATCCGCTCCATCACCCTCCTGAGGGGGTCTGGTGCAACAGCATAGAGCAAGCGTGATCCATCAAGCGGTGGGAACGGAATCATGTTAAACACAAAAAACGCTACGTTGATCATAATAAATACAGTTACGAATGTAATACCCTGCACCCCTAAACTTCCTTGGAATAAATGCAAGACTCCTGCTCCCCCAAAAGCCAGAAGCAAATTGGTTACGGGCCCAGAGACACCAACCAAAGCTGCACCGAACTCTTCGTACTTAACTCGGTTTGGGTTAAAGGGCACAGGCTTTGCGGCAAAGAAAGGAGGTAAACCAGCCACAATAAGAATAATCGGCAGCAGCACCGTAGTAACCGGATCGATATGCTTGAGGGGATTCAAGGTAATCCTACCTTCTCTCTCTGCCGTATCATCGCCAAGCCACAAACCCGTAAAAGCATGCATAGCTTCGTGCAAAGTCATCGATATTAAGATCGAAATCAGCACGCAAGCCAGCATAAATAAACTAACATCGGAAAACATACCACATTAGTATATCACTACGAGTGTTGACTTTCAGGGGTAAAACAGATACAATTATCTCCTGTAATTATGCAAAAATGTGATGTAACCGGTAAGGGCAAACAATTCGGCCACAATGTGAGCTTTTCTTTGCGACGTACCAAGAAAGTTTGGAAGCCAAACTTGCAAACCAAAACCGTTGTCGTTGATGGCAAGAAGGTAAAACTAAAGGTAAGTGCAGCAGGAATTCGAACCCTAAAGAAAAAGGGGCTGATTAGCTAGTCTATCTTGCTTAAAGAAATTATTTGCCCCGAACTATCGGGGATTTTTTATGCCCGCTTAACAACTATCAACTGTGTTGTGTCGGTAAAGTCTCGCCCCTTTAGTTTGAGCTTCTCGACTGTCTCTGTTGGCTCCATGGCTAATTCTTTAAGAGCTGCATCTAAATCAAGTAGTCCTGGCTCATACTTCACACCTTTTTCACTGTAGTAGGTTGGCACAACAACCTTCGGCTCAATCTTCTTTATAATCTTAAGGGCACTAACTCCGCCAAGCGTTAATCCACCGCCACCTACAGGCACAAATAAGATATCGACTGTACCGATTGCTTCAAGCTCATCATCCGTCAGGTCAGCGTTCACGCTGCCCACAACTACGATTCGAGTGTCATCCACGACAAGTCTGTAGATTATATTATTCCGTGTTTTAGCTTCGTCTAAAAACCCTTGAGCTGCCGTACCCTGGATTGATACATTGGCAACTTCGTATTCACCAGGAGAATCAAATGTTCGATCATCCTCTGAGTCCCCAGAGGTTTGTTTTGTATAGAGCTTTACATCTCCAGCCTTAGCGACAGATTTTAGTCCTAATTCTGTCAGATTATCATCCACCACAAAATTACCTTGTTTTGTGCTTAAGCGCACACAGTTACCACCAAAATATTCTAGCTCCACGGTTTTCTCCTACTCTTCTTCGCCAGTTGGCGAATTCGTTTCTTTATTGCTTGCAGACTTAGGCGACAATACGCCATCCTTATCTACTAATACTTGTTTTTTGGATTCCAAGATATTAGTAATAAAACGATCATTCATCGTCACACGATAATCAAATTCTTTAGGGGTCATAACTACATAGGCTAGCTCTTTGCCCTCTTTTTTTTCAAGTTCTTCAATATATTTTGTCAGTTGCGTCTGGTTTATATCACCGACTACCAAGAAATCTGCACCACTTCGCTCGTCTCTCGTAAATTTACCTGTCAACACAGCAACATCTACTCGTCCAAGGAGTTTTAGACTTTCTGATTTTTCTTCAGTGGCTGCTGCAGCCACTGCAGTTGCACCAAAAATTGCTGCAAGCGGCTTATAAAATTCATACGTTTGATTAACTTCATAGTACAGCTTGTTGTTGGTAGTTTCTGAAGAAATAATTCCAATGTTCAAAAGGTTTGAGAGCTCTCTACGGACAGAGTTAATCTGCTCGTCGATCTTTCGAGTAATCTCACGTACATAAAAAGACCTGTTCGGGTTGCTGTAAAACAGCTGCAACAACTTAACACGAGTCTTTGACCCAAATAACTGCTCAATCATGCACCTATTGTATCAAATTTTTATAAGTTTTAATCTATCGGTTTTGGAAAAGAACACATTTAGAGGGTTGGGCTTCCAATGTATGCGATGGCCTGTTCTGCATTGGGGAACCATACGATATCTTTGTTTCTCTTGAACCATGTAAGCTGTCGTTTTGCGAGCTGTCTCGTATGGAGATTGATTAATTGTTCCGTTTCTTCGAGCGTATGTCTTCCCTCTATATACTCGATCACTTCCCTATAGCCCACTGTCTGCAATGGCTCCACAGCCTTCCCATACTTGTTCGCTAGGCTTTTTACTTCACTAACCAGACCTTCCCCTAGCATCTGCTTAGTCCTTTTCTGTATTCGCTTCTCCAGCTCCTCCATCGAAGGATTGAGGCCAAGCAAAAGGCAATTCTCAGGTAGCCTATTATTTCGAGATCGTGGCTGCCCGATTGTCTCGATAGCCCGGATAACTCGGCGCTTATTTTTTGTATCTACTGTTTTGTAAGCCTCTGGGTCACGTTGGCGAAGCTCATCTTGAAGTTCGGTTAGCTCTTTCTGCTCTAGTTCTTTTCTAAGTGTGTTGTCTGCCCCCGCTGGAAATTCGTAATCATACAGAAGTGCCGTAACGTATAAACCTGTGCCCCCGACTACAACCGGGAGTTTGCTTCGGCTTTCAATGTCTTGCATAAGCCGGTTGGCATCATTCTTAAACTCTGCGGCACTATACGGCTGATCTGGGTTTAAAATATCAAGCAGGTGATGCGGCACGCCTCCCTGCTCCTCCAAAGATGGCTTAGCAGTTCCAATATCCATTCCTCTATATATCGTCCTCGAGTCGGCACAGATTATTTCGGCTGGAACTTTCTGGGCTAGCTGCAGTGCAAGCCCTGTCTTACCACTAGCCGTAGGACCAACAATGGCTATTACTTTTCTAGGGGTGACCATATTAACTGATTAACCTCTACTTTAAAATCTTCTGATACTTCAATTCCCTCACTCATAAGAGCTTGTTTGTGTCCTTCCATCCCTCCTGGATAACCTCGTGCAAGCCCACCTTGCTTGTTGACCACACGCTGCCACGGTAACGCTGGATCTCCAAAATGTGCAACACCTCCAACAATGCGGGCTGCCCGGGCATTACCACACAGCGCTGCGATCTGCCCATATGTCATTACCCGGCCTTTTGGTATTTGTCGTACTATTTCGTTTACTCTTTCCCTGAAACCAAAGTCAGCTGGCTCCATAACTTTATAGAGATGTTTTGGTCACTCGAGCTTTTACTTCGTGCCCGACTGTCTTCAAGAATTCGTCAATCCGTAGCTCCGGATGAGCAGCAATTACTGCCATGTCTTGGCGGATTCTAGGTGTAATAACGCCATTTGTCACTTCTTTGCTGCCAATAACTACTGTATACGGAACCTTCATCATTTCAGCTTCTCGGATCTTCTTGCCAACTGATTCGCTGGCATTATCGAGCCCAGCCCGAAGGCCCATTTGCTTGGCATCTGTCACCATCCGCTCGGCCAACTCTACTACTTCGGCTTCTTGGTTGAGCGTAATAACTCGTATCTGTTCTGGGGCTAACCAGATAGGGAACTTACCACCATAATGCTCGATCAATATTGCCAACGAACGCTCTAGTGATCCAGCAATAGCGCAGTGGATCATAACAATCCGCTCTCGTTCACCCTGTTCGTTTGTGCAGAAAAGATCAAAACTTTCTGGCTGATTAAAATCAAGCTGGATAGTCGCTACCTGGTGTTCACGGCCCAGTGCGTCTTTGGCCATAAAGTCGATCTTTGGCCCATAAAAGGCTGCTTCGCCTACACCCTTTTCGTAAGCATCATTAACCTTTTCTTTAATTAATTCCTCGAGCTCAGCCTCGGCCTTTTGCCACACTTCTGGCGAGCCTAGATACTTTTCTGGCTCACTTGGGTCACTTACACTCAAACGAAGACGCAGCGGCATACCAAGAGTTGTATAGAATTGCTCAATAATATCCCAGATCTTATACGCTTCGTCTTTAATCTGTGAAGAACGCAAGAAAACATGGGCATCGTCCTGTGTGATCGAGCGAACTCGTGAAAGACCACCAAGCTCCCCACTTTGTTCGTCACGGTACACCATAGTCGTTTCTCTATAACGGATTGGGAGCTCTCGGTAGCTATGCTGCTGGCTAGCATAAATCTGTGCATGATGCGGGCAATTCATAGGCTTCATAGCAAATTCGTGGCCATCCCGGCTCTGGATCTTAAAAAGTTCTTCACTAAACTTGGCCCAGTGACCACTCTTTTCATACAAGTCTTTTTTAGTGATATGCGGCACTACTACTGGCTCGTATTCATACTGCCCTCTTAGTTCTTGCACAAATTCATCAAGAGCCTGACGCATATAAGTGCCTCGTGGCAACCACAGAGGTAAGCCAGGACCAACTAGATCAGAAAAAGTAAACAGACCTAGCTCTTGCCCAAGCTTTCTATGGTCCCGTCTCTTAGCTTCTTCTAGGTTATGCAAGTATGTATCGAGCTCTTCTTTGGTCGCAAAAGCCACTCCGTACAGTCGTTGCATCTGAGGATTACTATCTTTGCCTCTCCAATATGCACCTGCAACTCTAAGGAGCTTAAAGGCACCAACTTCGCTGGTTGAGCCAACATGCGGACCTCGACACAAGTCTATGAAGTCACCATTCTTATAAAATGACACCTGCGAAACTTTGCTATCATCCTGGCTTTCTAGGCCCAGCTCTGCTGTATCCAGATCTTTGAAGGCAGTAGTACCAGCACGTTTTAGGTCATTCAAAAGCTCTTCTTTATAGGGCTGTTTCGAGTTCTTGGCCCAAGCAATCCCTTCGTCTATAGGTAACTCTGTTTTTTCAAAAGGTTGGTTGGCTGCAATAATCTGCTGCATTTCCTTCTCGATTGCCCCGAAGTCTGTGTCGCTTATCTTCTTGTCACCCAGATCGATATCATAATAAAATCCGTTTTCTACCACAGGCCCTACGCCAAACTTAGCCTCTGGCCAAAGCTTCCCTACAGCAGCAGCCATAATATGGGCCAAACTATGCCTCATTGGTCGCAAATTATCTTGGTCTGTGTTCATACAAAACTACCTCTCACTAGGGTTAATATACCAAAAAACACACCTATAAAGAATATTCTCGCAAATACATTCTTTAATCAGTGTGTCTCGGGTCCTGAGAGGTATCCTCTCTAGACGGTTCCACCGGACTTCCCCTTTCGGGGCTCTTATGATGACACGTTACGTACGTTTCACCTTCCGACGGAGCTCTGCAGATGGTTAGACTGCTTCACCACTCGGGTGTCAGTATAACACATCCCAGAATCCCACCCACGCAAGCTATCATAGCAGTAATGGTATTATATGGCTAGTACTATACTATTGTTTTATTTACATTAGCGTTGTGGAAACCATATATCGTTTACATTACTACTGTTATGCGGTATCCTTTTACGTGCTCATCTATCGACTTGTCGATAGCATGGCTGACTAAACCAAGGAGTCGACTTGTTCGGCTCGATTGTTTAGGAAGCCAAGAGGAGGAATATAGGACAAGATCGAAGCTTTTGATCTGTTAAGAACAAAACGAGGTATGTCCGTTCATTCCGACGAGGGCGATTAGCTCATTTGGCTAGAGCGCTACATTGACGTTGTAGAGGTGAGAGGTTCGAATCCTCTATCGCCCACCATGAGTCTCTCATTTGAGAGGCTTTTTTATTGGCATTAACACCTTTCGAGTATTGACCAGTATTCTGTTTTATGCTAATGTAGTCTAGTTAATCGGGAGCTCTTTTTGAGTACCAAGACTAAGAAGGTGTTGGGCGGATTTAACCTATTTTACGAAGAAATCACGCCAACCCTACCTACTCGTCGCATTAGACGAGCCTAAGAACCAGAATATTGAAAGTGGAGATGTTTTAAGGAGTTATAACTACTCTGGTAGTTTACTTTTGTCCTTTATACACCGGTTATCCACTAGCTTTTTAAATAGCGCTATGTCAATATGTTGACATGGTATGTATATATTGCGGAAACAAGACAAAAACTACTAACTCTCGTCCTACTAAAGTAGGCACGGAGACTTGGCGCCGTAAAGAGTGCTTACACTGCAGTGCTATCTTTACTACCAGAGAACAAGTTGATCTTGCTAACTCCTTACGGGTACGGTCTGCAGGTGAACTGCTACCATTTTCCAGGGACAAGTTGTTTATTAGCATCTACAAGAGCTTGTCCCACCGAAGTACAGCAGCTTCTGATGCATCTAGTCTCATTGATACTGTGATCGTATCACTACAAAAACTCGCTAACAGAGGTGTCCTGGAGAAAGAAGCTCTTCGGAAGGCCACACTTGTCGTGCTAGAGCGGTTTGATACACCAGCGAGTGTGTACTACAAGGCTCACTACTCTTCTTAGCTCTTGACTGCTTTCTCTGTTACATCAAACTTGTCGAGGTATTTACCGAAGAAAAGGCGGGTTTGGGAATATAGAGCCGCAAAACAGTTATATATAAGCCCTGTCACCGGCAAATAGACCCACTGTAGCACCATAAATACCGTTCGATGCCTCTTATATCGTTCGGGCTTGGGAGGTAGCGTACGCAAGCTTAGAAACAGTGTAATACCTAGACCAATCATAGCAACCCTCTGGATGCTGCTGGCTATGTTTGGCAGCTGGTTAGCGGCAATATCTTGAGGATTAAATAATACTGGTACAAAAGCCGAGAACAGCAAGATTACAGGAGCGGTAGCCCAGCTAATGTGTCCCTCTAGCAGCCGGAAGAACTTAAAGGTTAGATCCATCTTTGGAATCTTATTTTTAGATAAATAGCCCTTGTAAAAAACATATGGGATATCTGAAGCACCCCATGCCCAACGGCGGATCTGAATAAATTGTGCCTTTAGCGTTCTCCTGTAGCCATCTGCCAGCACTGCGTCTTGATAGATAGGAAGATAGATTGGGTAGACTTCGTGTTTGCCATCAAACCGGAAATACGTCCGCCAGAACTGATGACCATCTTCTACGATGGTCCGCACACTCCAAAAATCTGTTTCTATCAGGGCAGCCATGCTCTGAGCATGGGCACTAAAGTTTCGGAGCATATGCGGTCTTAGCGCCTGCACAATCATCCAAAAGGAGTTACCCGTAGCAATTACCCTCATTGGAGCCGGTGCATCCCAGATATTATTAGTAAACATAGGGATTGGCTGATACGAAACCAATTTTGGTTCTGCGGTGAGACAAAAGGTGTATGTAAGAGCCGGTAAGTAGTTGTGATGCGGACGGTTATCGGCATCTAAGGTAGTCAGGAGCACTAGATTTGGATCGATATTGCGAGTTTCAAGCTCTTTTTGCAGGTCACGCCCAGCAAAGGTAATATTTCCACCTTTGCCAACAACTTCGTTCGGCAAGTCTTTGGGGTGTTTTACCGCTTTAGCAAACATAAACTTGCTACCATAGTCTTTTATAAGTTGCTGGGCCTGAGCTTCTACTTCTGCGCCTCCCCGCTCTTCAAAGGCCAAAATCAGAATAACCTTTTTCATATCGTATTTAGACTTCAAGACTGCCTGAATAGTTGGCTCTAACACTTCTCGACTTTCGTTATACGTAGCAATCATGATGGCGTGAACTACATCACTCGGCTTGGTTGTCAGCGAGTAACGATCGATAAGCGCCATAGAACGAGCGTGCCATTTTGGATTATCGACAGTAACTTTGCGATCTTCTACATCTTTAAGCAGCTTGTCCCAATGTAGTTTTTGGTGAATCTGCAAGGTTCTCCAGCCTTGCAAAACTCGCACATTCAACCCGACTGCCCGAATAAACCACATAAGCAAATAGCCCAAAATAAACGCCGCTGTTGCAATAGGGCTAATCTGGCTTAATACGATGGGCAGAAGTAATACTGACCAACTAAGCGTGGCCGGCAATCGCTCTAAACGACGATACGCCTTTGGCTTCTCATTTTTTAGTGGTATCTCAATGTCCACCATGGCTGTTTAGCGGAGTCCTAAGAGTGAGTAGCTTACGATAAGAGTTAGAACAAGAATGAGAGAAGTTAACAGCAAAATAATGTGCGTAACTCTTTTGCGAATATGATACATGCGCATGCCTAGATACAGCTGAAAGCCGTAGACAATACCAGCAAATGGAATAAAGCTAAGAATTTCGTTGAGACCCCCTACCTTATAGCCATCAAGGCCAAGGTTTGAGCGATACTGCACAATGTAGCCTTCAGCAGTGTCACCAAGGCGAAACAGAATACTTACAGTAATCAAAATGAGAAGAAAGCTATTGATCGTCAGCAGCAATAGAACTAATCGGTCGTGGAAAAATGTACGAGAATTTGCCATATCTGGATGTGTATTATAGAGGTTTTTGGCTTAGTAAACTAGGGTAATTTACGATACTGCTTGGAGCCACCTGCCGGGATCGAACCGGCGACCTACACGTTACGAATGTGTCGCTCTACCAACTGAGCTAAGGTGGCTTAATTGTTAATTATCTAGCTGCTCGGTTGGTATCGCTACTGCATTTATCTATTTTGCAGCAAAGCTGCGCAACTGAGCTAAGGTGACATATTTAGAAATGACCGATTTATTATAGCAAAGCCGTTGCTATTTACCTCTGTAAATGATATCATCTGATCTGTCGTTAATGGCCAAAAACTATGAGGGCTCGTAGTGAAGTGGTCTATCACGCCTCCCTGTCACGGAGGAGATCGCCGGTTCAAATCCGGTCGGGCCCGCCAATTGACTAAATAGTACTTTTGTGGTACTATTTTTTTATGGAAACTGATCCATTGCGGAAACGAATACCTGAGGGCCCTGGCGGCTATGCGGAAACGAATAGAGCAATTTGGTGGGTAGGCGACATAAGCAATGACTTTAAGAATAGAGAAAACATAAACAGAGATTACTTTGGGCAGTTAAGGATCGATACTCACCAACAAATGGCTGAAACATTAACTCAACGAATCCAGAATAACCCTTCTCCTAGCACCCGTGAACTATTTATCGGAACTTACGAAGAAAGCCTAGAGCCACAAGTGAGAGATGCAGTTTTTCGATTAGGAGAGAAGGGATACCAAACACGCTCTTCTGGATTCTTCGGCTCAGATGATGATTGGAGAGTTATTGGTATTGATGTTCCTAGAACATACAATCCTTTGAATCGACAAGCCCAGGTCATAGACTTTGTGCCAGGAACATTCACGCTTGATAATGAAACTATAGGTCATTTAGATAAACTTGGAGCTGAGGTCGCATATTATGCCGGCTATCCGGTACGGATTGGATTTGTACCTGAATCGCCTGACTTAAACTCAATCACAAATCAATGGGAATCAATAGCAGCAGTTATGCCGGATTTAGGTAGCCCAGCCCTTCCAGTAGACCCGACCGAGGCGCAGGCTGCCTTCGTCGACAATGCCCAGAACTTAGGCCTAAGTTCTGATACTATAGCTTCCTCTCCTCTTTCAGGAGGTAATACAACCAGCGGAGAAGGGTTTTCGGGTGGAGAAGGTTCAGGCGGGGGCGATAGCTCTTCCGGAAGTGAATAGCTCATCTCAAGACACCAATTTATTTGAATCATAAGCAGTGATCTTTAATGCGTGGTACCATGGACTACATGTCGAAATTGATTGGGGTTACTGCAGGCGAGATTGTAAACAAGGCAAGACCTTGGTCCCCCATCACCTACGGACAAAGCTATACCTACACTGATGCAATTATCCATAATGGCGGCACGCCAGTTATCATTCCACTAACCAACGATAAAAAGGCTTTGCGAGAAATATACGACGGCCTGGGCGGAATCTTGTTTACAGGCGGCAACGACATAGACCCCCGCTTGTACGGTGAAGAACCTACGGAAAAGAGCGTGGACGTATCGGTCTTTCGAGATGAAACCGAAATACAACTCATGAAATGGGCTCTTGAGGATGGCAAGCCAATACTTTGCATTTGTCGTGGCATGGAGCTGTTAAACGTTGTGAACGGCGGCACGCTGTACCAAGATGTCTTAAGCGAGCTCGATGAAAAGCACGACCATGACAGCTCATCAAAAGCTGAAGACATTGAATTTCTAGCGCACAATCTTGATATCGATCCAAGCTCAAAACTTGCTGATATATTAGGCTCTACAAAAATTCCCACGAACACACATCATCACCAGGCCGTGAAAGATGTTGCCCCAAATTATAAAGCCACCGCAAAGGCAGAAGACAATATCGTAGAAGCAATTGAACCGATCAAAGACACTGGCAACTACATTATAGGGGTCCAGTCTCACCCTGAGTCATTAGAGAAAGCAGCAGAACCAGGCTGGCGTAAGCTGTTTAGCTCCTTCGTTGAAGCCGTAAAAGCTGCTGATACAAAATAATTGCTCACCTGTCATTAAGTTCGTTTTAGGCTATTTCTCAAAATGTGTTCATCTGCAAGAAAACTATACTTTTGCTGAATTTTCCTTAATTAAAAATGCTGACCTCTACCCCGCCCTAAACTGACGAATGTCGGCGGATTTATTGTTACTTATATTGTAGCCTGTCTCCCTATTTTTGATGGCGAAACATCGCTCTCTCTTTGCCAAGTAAAGCAAAAGAATTTTAATTTTTAGCGATGTTAAAATAACAACTGCTTTTTATACTGATCCCCCTACGTATATATTTAGACCTTTCTAAGATGAACATTGGGTGATATCCAGCAGTTTCTAAGTTTACTGAAATAGTAAAAACTCTTTTGAGAATTTTTAAGCATAAAAAATATCGTACTAAACAATACATCATCTATTTTTGCTTTTTTCTTCTGTCATCGTGTTTTCTTACGCCAAGAACACGAGCACGAGGCGGCTATTTGTTCGTCGATAAATTGGCACTTTTTGACACTTTTAGTTGGTACTTTAACTTGCATCTATCAGGAATTCCAAAATCATAAATTTTGAATACAATTTGTGATTAACACCTTGCACCTATCAAATCCTGAGCTATTGTGCTGGTACTGCTTCGGGTTGCTTCGTCGCAGTATCAAAATTTACAGAGGTGATCTCTATAATTTTGTTCGTTGATGGGCGATACAGTACTGCCCTCTTTGCCTTTGCATAGATAAGTACTCTGTCACCATTTTGCGTATTCTTAAAGAATATCTTGGTATTAAGCTTGGTGGCATCATTTACCGTAGCTAGTGTTGGGCTTTCGCCCTGTGGCAATTCGGCAATCTTAGATACCTGCTCTGTAACAACCTCAAGATCTGATTTTCCTGACGTAGAAGGGCTTTTTAGATCTTTAAGTTGCTGCTTTGTGTTCAGATACTCTCTAGTAAACAAGCCTAGGCCAGCAAGAATTATCAAAATTATTAGGATTTTCCACCAATTTCGCTTTAGAAATGCTGTAGTTTTTTGCTTGGTATTCCTCTTGGTCTTAGAAACTACTTTGTTGGGAGTTTCTTTTTTGGTCTTTGCCATTGTTCTCACCTTCTCTTAGTATAGAGTCATTCTACCGAAGTTTAAGCGTTAGAGCAATGCTTAGTTTGATGCTACTTTAGCACCGTTGATCTGTAGCGCAGTCCAGGAGAACTCAACATCTGCTGTCGCTGGCTGGGACAGAATAATGGTAAATCCTTCGGGCGTTAGGTCCGTGTAGGCGTACTGCACAAACTGGCCATTCTTTACAGTAAGGGTTACGACCGGAGGCTGTGCATATGGCTCGTCAAACGTAACTTTGACTTGTGTTTGGCCAGCGGAAATCTTGGCATAACCACCAGTGTCACTATTGAATGAGGTTCTGCCGGCAAAGGTCACATCCTTTTGGAATAGTACTTTATCAACAAAAGTTGCTAGCTTATTAAAGATAGCTTCTCCGTTAAAGATCGCACCACTCTGCACCGTTAGTGCTCCAGCTAGCGTCGTGTCTCCGTTTACAAAGAGGCTTTGATCGATAGTGACTGTTTGAGCGTTAATGTTTTCTGCTGTAAAGTTCTGATCACTGGTTTGCACTTCATTAATGTTGGCGTCTTCTGAGTTACCTTCGGAAGAGTTGGTGCCGTTCTGGTCTTCGCTGTCAGAAGCTACCTCTGTAGCATCGGCAACATCATCTTGCCATACACGGACATAGTCAACATCAAAGGTTCGACCTGTGGTCTCTGTGTGCACTGTGTAGGCCGCAACACCTAGAGATGCAGCTGGGTTGGCACCACTTACTGTTCCACAATCAGTCATTTCTACTCCGTTAGAAGCATCGTTATCTATCAAGAATCGTACTGAGGTGGCGCTTTCTACCTGGATGCGACCAACTGCAAACTGTGTAGTACTAACTGACCCAGAACAAGTTACCGTCCCAACATCTGCTGCTCCGCTTCGTACTACGCCCTGCCATGCACCTGCTGCGTTATTGTTCCAGAAGTAAATTCCGTTAGCTGGTTTTGTATCATTGGCTATTGGAGCCGTAGCTTGGTCCATAAAGCCCCAGAAAAGGTCATTAGTGGCATTGTTTACGCTTGTTCTCACCTTCATCTGTAGTACTGGCAAATTAGCCTTGGCAAAGCCAAGTGAGAGGTTGTTTTGTGCTGCACCAAATCCAAGCAGTATACCTCGTCCTGAGGTTACTCCGTTTGTCATGCGAACAAAACCTCCTACTTGGTCAGTCTGGGACCAGTTTTCTGTGGAGGCGGCTGTGCTAAGGTCTGCATACCACGTTCCATTATCTCCTACTGTTGCGCTGTCTGCGGTTGAGGCTGCTGCTATATCAGCTGCAAACTCTTGGCTCATGTAAGAGTTAGTGCCCAAGAAACCACCAGAGCTTACAAGCCCACCAAAGTTTGTGCCAATATCTCTAATTTCAAACAATGAATTAGGTCCTGTGCCACCGTTTACACAGCTACTACTACAACTGTCTGTAATGTGAAATACTGCCGTGCCATCTGTTGCGCCCAAACGAACGGTTGGAGTAGTGTCATTCAATGCAATCTCATCGTCCCAACCAGTACCTATACTCACCGCTTCTTCTCTTACTGTTGCGCCCGCACTGGCTAGGTTTCCTATATTAATCGCAGATAGAATGTCAGCATCTCCTGTGGTAGCACTCGTTACATCAATGTTTAAAGCGGAAACTGTGTCTGCGTCAGCATCATCACCAAGTGTAGTGTTGATATCAAAGATCGACCCTGTATTAGTAATGCCGTCGTTAATAATAAGATTAGAATCGTCATCAAGCGTGAACACAATGTCGCTGCTACCAGTTGGCGTGAAGTTGATCCCGCCAGTGTTGCTAAATGTAGCGAAAGTAGTGTTCGAGTCTTGGATAACAAAGTCCCCTGTTGTTGTCAGATCAAATATAAGGCCTGTTGATGAATCTACAAGGAGCTCTTTGTCAGAGTCTATGTCATAGGCCATATCGAGATCAGTAGTACTGCAAGACCAAACGTCGCTGGTTTCACCCCAGCGTAGTACTTGGTTGTCTGCACAACCTTGCAAAAGCGTCACACCGCTTGCCAAGACTTCTAAGCCCGAGCCACTTGAGGTAGTTGCAGAAAGTGCATCTGTGGCAACAGTAAGATCGACTGCAATATCGTTGGCGTTCACTGTAATACCATTTCCAGCGCCAATATCGAGCGTTACCGTACCACCAAGAGACACAGCTCCACCGGTTATCAAACCGTTTCCAGCGGTAACTGTTAGACCAGAGTTTGCAAGCTGAGCATTAAGAATCCCAGCACTAGCTGCTAGGTCAGAAGTGGTTAGTGTGCCGTCAGTAACTTCGCTAGCTCCGATTGCATTAGCAGCTATAGTTAGCACTCCCGCAGACGTTACCGTAGCGTCGCTACTAATCATAGAATGTAGCAACACTGTACCCGTTGCATCGGCGAATGTAATGGTCTTGTTTGAGCTTGTTGGATCAGTTATAGAAAAGATCGTATATATGTTGTTGTTGGTAGCCCCTTCAAATGTCAGAGCAGATGCGTTACGAATCTCACCGGTAAAGGTAAGGCCGTCTGTGGCTGCATCACCGAGAGTTGTATCTCCATTTGCAATTAGGTTACCGGCCAAAGTTAAGCCACCACCAGAGGTGAAGTCTGTTCCCGCATTACCGATATTCACAATTAGGTTAGCGTTGGCATCTTGCGTACCACCATTGGTAAATGCCCCGATAGTGTCTGTAGAATTGTCAAAAGTAATACCACCGTTCGCTGCAATAGCAGCGTTGAATGTCTTTGCGCCAGCAAAAGTCTGGGAACCCGTTGTTACCATGCCTGGGTTTGTGCCATCTGCAGGACCGAATGTAATTGTGCTACCAGAGATGCTGGCACCATTTGCAATTGAGCTACCAGAGAATGTACCCACTGTGGTCACCCCACCTCCTCCGCCAGCTACACAGGTTCCTCCAGTAGTTATACCACCAACCACTACTTGGTTTTGCAGGAACTGACCACCACTACAAGTGGTTGTTGAACCTGCAGTACCGGCTACACGATACACTGAACCCGAGCCCACGTTTATGTCCCCACCAACATCCAGCGTATAGCCAGGCGTATTGTAATTGGTGCCTAAACCTAACCTGCTAGAGGGTATGTCGTAATAAAGGCCTGTGGCACCACTGCCATCGCTTACCTCAAATATACCAGTAGAATCGTTATACGAGGTGGCACCACTTACGCCACCAACAGAGAACAAAGATGAGTCAAAATAAAGCTGATTGCCTGTGGTCGTAAAGATGTCGAAGTAATCGCTATAGAACTGTACAGACCCTGTGCTGCTAGAGTCGAGATCGAAAACAGTATCACCGTTAGAATTAGATACAGCAAATTTGCCATCATTGCCCGTTCCGGTACCGCCTATTTGTAGTTTTCTATTGCCAGAAGTTGTTGAAAATGTCAGGGCACCGATACCTGAAGCATCTGTAATTCTAAAGGCATTAGCGTTGTTTGTTTTTGTATTTATCAGTTGTGTTCCGTAGACATTCAGGTTTGCATTCAGTGTGTTTGTAAACGTTCCGACGCTCACCGCACGACTGTTGGCTGCCACATTAAAGATCACACTGTTTGCAGTACCGATTGCGGCACTGTTGGTGATCTGGAAGGTATCTGTGTCGCTACTAGTAGCTCTAAATAGTGCTTTGCCGTCTACTTGCAATGTCTTGGTAGCGGCATCGGTGCCGATGCCCACAAAACCATTTAATGTATCTACATTTAGTACCGTCTTGCCACTTAGCTGTTGCACCTGCAGTGCAGAAGTTGAATCTTGGGCTCCACGAACTGTTAGTGGTGAGTCGATAGCAGCATTTAGGCTGATACGACCGATGTCGTTAGAGTTGTACTTGGTCATTGAAAGGTTCACCGTATCGACAAAGAAAGTAATCGGCGTGATACCATCATCGGTCACGTTGAGTGATATGAATGAACCATTCGGTATGGTGTTGCCAGTGGTGAAGGTACAGCTAACATTTGTCCAGGTAGCTATAGGCACACTCTTGTTACCACAAGTTGTGCCAGCTCCAGCATCGGTGCTGTCAAATCGTTTCAATATACTAAACGTCTTGGCGCTGGCTGTTGCGGCATCTGTTTTCACCCAAAAACTAGCGGTATAGGTGGTGTTGGCGGTAATTGTTCCGGCAAATGAGGTTAGCGATGGACCTTCGCTAGCGCCAAATCCATTGGTATCAATCTGCATTGAACCTGAACCGGTGTAGGATTCAGAGGTATTGTGAGTTGTTGTCGGGCCACCATAGGAATTCCAGTTGCTGATGTCGGTTTCGAAGTCTGGGTTAATTACCAGGTTGCTGGTAGTCTGCAGCTGAGCCGAGTCTATGTAGATGGTTCGGGCAACTGCATCGGATTGCTTGAGGTATATGTAGTCCGTGCCAGTTACGTTAGCCGTGGTGAAGGTACAGGTTAGTTTCGTCCAACCAGCCCCGCTGATTGTTTGACTGACGGCACAATCACTATCTGTTGAGCCATCTTCGCTACGGCCAAGGCTGATAGTTGAGACTGCTGCAATATTGGTGCTGTTCTTGACATAGAAGGTCATGGTGTAGGTGGTTTGTGAGGCTAGGGCGTAGTTATATTTCACGCCGTCGTTGGCCGCAGCAGTGGTGGTGAACTGCATACTGCCGTTACCTAGGTAGTGTTGGCTAGTGCTTTGGCTAGGAGAGCCAGCTGAGCCATGTGCCGCCCAACCGGTGGTGTTGGTCTCAAACTGACCGTTTGTTATTAGGTTTTCAGTGGTAGCGGTGTCTATCTTGAGCAGTTGGTCCCCTGCGACGTTTTGGATTTGGAAGGCAGCGGTGGAGTTGGTTTGGTTTTGGAAGGTGGTGGCACCACTATTTGAAACGGTGACTACATTTGCCCCACCCCTGAGGAGCTCTAGCAAATTAGCAGTACCGGCGGTTTTATTGATAGAAATTGAAGCATTGGTGCTAGAACTATCTGTTTGTGTGCCTTGTGCTAACTGCACAAAGTCCCCACTAGCAAGACCGTTGAGCGCTTTACTGTTTAGAGCGTACGGACTTGAGCTAAAGCGAGAAAACGGCGACATTTCACCATCCCAGCTTGGAGAGCCAGTCCCACCGATGTTAATTGATAGCCATAGAGTATCCTGATTCCAGTCAATATTGCTCCCAAAGGCCGTTACAGCACCCAAATAAACTGAAAAGTAACCATTCTTTACCGTAACTTTGTTACCACTGGTGCGTGTTTCGGTCCATTCTAGAGTTTCATCACCTCCACCAAGGACACCGTTACCATCTTGGTATATCTTGAATTCCATGTTGTAGGTACCATCTGGTACCACAGCACCAGTGTTTGTAAGGAGTCGCCCCTGGTAGTTAACCTGTTCGTTAACTCCTGTGGCATTGTGAATTGTAGGATTTTTGTGAGTATTCGAGGCAATAACTAACAGAGAGACAACAGATAGAATAATAATTCCTGTTGCCCACTCTACGTACCGGAGGCTCTTTAGTTTATTTTTAACCATTTTTGTTTTTTAAAAATGTGCTTTGGCGATAAGATATGTTCTTATGCTTTATGACAAAGAAATTATAGCATCTTCTAATCTGTTACAACACTAGTTTTTCCACAGTTTTGTTCTGGCAAGAATTTTGAGTACATTTTTTTGCATCCAATTTTGGTACACAAAAAATTTATCATAATTTAAAAAATGAATTACAAAAAATGAATAAATTTAGAAAGTGAACTAAATTTGAATTAGCCAAGCAAAAGTTTGACTACATTTTGTGGTGCAACTGACGATACATAACACGTTCGCCTATCCAAAAGCTGGCTGTCATCAGTATTGTTATAGCCAGTGCAGGCCAGATATAGTTCACTGCTGCTTCTAACTTTCCTGGTTGAGTGCAGTACTGGGCAAAACTACTGTTAAACTTGCTGTAGTCGCAAGAGCTAACAGAGGCAGCCGGAGGAGTGATATCATGCACCACTACAACTGTTTGTATGGATGCTTGTTCTCCTTTGGCATCGATCACACTTATCCGTACGGTCATCTGTCCTGCTTTTTTATACTCATGAATCGCTTTAAAATTACCGATACTTTCATGGTTAATCAACGTGTTCGGTGTACCGTCTCCCCAGTCTATCGAGGCAGTATATGGTTTAACTCCACCATCAATTTCGTATTCAAGACCAAGTTGCTGGTTGATAACAAGCCCTCTTTGGAGCGGAGGGGTATAAACAAGCAAAGTTTTTGAGTAAGTTTGACCACCCGATTGTGTTTGATTTTGCGTAGTATTTGCTACTAGTTGCTTAAAAAATATATTGATCTTTTCAGAATCTGGTCCATATTGACCAATATTGTCACGAGTTTTGGCAATAATATCGTTCGCACCAGGGACTAAGGTAATGATTATTTTAAATGTTCCATCAGAGGCACACTGTACCATACCTGCAAAGACACCATTTCTATAGATCTCGATGTAAGTATCTTCCAGGCACGTTCCTTTTAGTTCTACCTGCGAATTGGCCACTTCTATCCCACTCGAAGGAGAGGTTATTACAGCTGGAATTTCGGGTGGCGGTCCATTAACTACCCCTGTTAGTTCTATCGAGCCAGAAATTGGGTTAGCGTTCGTAGCATGCGTAGTAAAGACTACTAGCGCACCAGCAAGTATCAGCAAGAAGAATGCAACGGCATATGAGGTGCAGTAAAATGGCAACCAACGACCAGTATGCTTGTGATGCGCAAGTCTTAAGCGAAGCTTTCCTATCTTGTACGTAGAGTGGTGGTGCTTAGGAAGCTTTTTTGCTGTTGTCTTTGCTCTTCTTTGAGCCATTGTTCTTCTTACCCGCCCGTCTAATGATGAACTTATTGTACTGTCTGAATATAACGACTACCAGTACTATTGCGAGCAAGATTATTGCGATGAGCTTGTATGGAATAGCCCAGAATGAAATTGTTTGAGAGGTTATTTGGTTATCCGAACCATAGACCACATCAGCACGGACCGTGTAGCGGCCAAATAACATCTTGTTATTAAAGGTCTGTTCAAATTTTCGAATACTACCCGGCAATACATTGCGGTTGTCAGAGTTTAGTTGACCAACGTATACATTCTTGCCGAACATGTTGGTTACCTGAACAGTTCCTTTGGGTTGGAAGTGAATATTACCCGTGTTCTGAACTCGAGTTGTTATGCCAACTGGCCCATATTCGAATAAGCTTCGCTTCTTACCATTTTGCGACGTAAACAATTCTGCTATCTTGGCAGATTGGGTCACGTTGCCCGAAACATTTACAAGTACCAATGTACCTACACTTGCAGATAGTGAAACACCTGTGTCAGCTAATTCTGGAGGAGTACCCGTAAAACGGACTACACCGTAGTGACCACCAGGGCCTGCATCTTTAGGAACCTTGATAGTTACATCCATTGTTTTTCGCTCTTCAGGTGCAAGCGTCGTTGAAGCTGGAGCGCTCAACCAATCTTTTATAGAGTACGGGCTTTTCTCGCTAGGGTTGAGTAAGATCTTTGGCTGACCATCTTCCCCATTGGCTACAAAGTCTTCGTATTGAGCCTTGATGATTAGTGTTTCTTTGGTTACGTTACGAATTCGTATTTGTGTTTGAAGAGTTTGACCAGGATCAGCTTTGAGGTCTAGGAGTGGAGGGGAGATTTCTAGCCCTTGTCCTGCAGTTTGAGCATGTACTGCTGCCAGTGGTAGAACTGTTAAAATAGCAAATAATACGGCAATAAGCGCTGAAATAGACTTCCTAGCCATTCTGGGGTTCCCTCCTGAATTATATCTGCCTATAGTATAGCAAACCTTGCGGATATTCTACTGCTTAAAATGTTGCTGTGGCAATATACGTCATCGTGGCGGTATAGCTACCAGCCTCTGTTGCAGTGTCAATATTTGCGATGTAACTTGCTTGAAAACGTCGGAACTGATCAGAACCGTTCTTGCTAGCAACGCTGTCCCCTGTTACAAAACGGAATTGGTCTACTGTGTTGTAGTTTGCAGTTGGTGTTGCGGTACCAGATCCGTCTGGGTCTGTACCTACATTTGGAGTTGCATTGTCACGAAGATTAAGACCAAACTGCTCAGAACCTGTGCTAGAAGCTGTTTGGGTCGCCAAAGCCGTGATAGTGTTACCACCAGAGGTCAAAGTAGCCCCATTAACAGTAATGGCAAAGCCGCTCACTCCATTGGTACCTACTCCCATCTGGGATACTCCGCTAGCCGTAGCGCTCGGGCTTAATGTACCGAAGCTTACAGAAGAACCGGTTGCGCCAGAGCAACTGCTCGTAGTAATACCAGAGGTACCTGTGCAAAATGTAAGTGTCTCGTCGACTGTTGCAGACAAGTTGATAGCTGTTGCAGTACTTGCAGCTACAGTGCCTGTATCTACAGGGGTAGCCCAACCAGTGTCAGAGTATAGAGTAATTCGAGCATAATAGGTTGTATTCGTAGTATTCGGGTTAGTTACTGCGCCAAAGACTACTTGTCGAGCAGAACCACTAGTAGTGCTGGATGCACCCGTAGCGGAACCCCGTAAACTACCCGCTGTGCCATTGTTCACCGTCCAGGTACCAGACAATGATGTAGAGGTTAGTGTGGAAGAAGTAGTGGTCAAACCACCAGGCGCAGAACACGCACCAGAGGCTGTGGTACAAATTTCAGCTGAAAATGATTGGAAGGTTGCAGTGGTAGCAGTAGTGAAATCAAAGGTGTAGGTTGTTGATGCACTTGCAGCTGAATTACCCAGAGTCACCTTTCTAGAGGTTATCTGGGCTGCCGACGCAGTTCCTGGGAGCAATGAAAAGGAAACAGAAACCAAAACTAACACCAAAGCTACGAAAAGTATGCTTGTTTTTTGGGTTATGTCTCTAATCATATCCTTTAAGCCTCCTTAGAACGTAGCCGTTGCTATATAAGTCATGGTTGCGGTGTAACTACCAGCTGCCTGAGAACCTGGTACGTTTACAATGTACGATACGGTAAATGCGTTAGCATTTGTTGCACCTGCTGCCGAAGCTACGCTGTCCCCTGTTACAAAGCGATACTGATCTGCTGTACCATAGTTAGCACTGTAGCTACCGGTACCAGACCCAGAGGGGTCAGCACCTATGTTTGGCGTAGCATTGTCACGAAGATTTGCACCAAACTGAGCTGTCCCCGTACTTGAAGCTGTTTGTGTCGCCAGCGCAGCAATGGTTGGAGAGCCAGAGCAAGCACCACAGGTTAATGTTGAGCCATTTATAGTAATCGCATACCCGGAGCCACCGTTGGTTGAAGCTGCCATGACAGAAGTTCCGCTACTAGTAGAGGTGCTGGAGAATGTACCAAAGTCAACACTGCTCCCTGTTATGGTGCCGCAGTTAGTGCCTGTGATAGTGATACCTGTACAAAATACCAATGACTCATCCATAGTACCCGAAAGGGTTATCGCTGTTGCAGTGCTTGCAGCAACCACACCAGTGTCTACTGGGGTTGCCCATCCCGTATCAGAATATAGGGTAATACGAGCATAATATGCTGTGTTCGTAGCGCTTGGGTTGGTTACATTTCCAAAAATAACTTGGCGTGCGCTGCCGCTAGTAGTGCTTGCGGCACCAGAGGCAGAGCCACGTAAACTGCCTGCTGTACCGTTACTAACGGTCCATGTTCCAGACAAAGTTGTAGAGGTAAACGTAGATGAAGTCGTGGTTAGACCGCTTGGTGCAGAACAAGCACCAGAGGCAGTAGTACAAATTTGGGCTGAGAACGATTGGAAGGTTGCAGTCGTAGCGGTAGTGAAATCAAATGTATAACTGCTCGTACCGCTGGCAGCCGAGTTGCTTAGCGTAACTTTTCTTGCTGTAATCTGAGCAGCAGACGCTGAAGATGGCATAAATAAGACTTGCAGTGACACAGCAAGCATGACGAGGATAACACCAAAGACTAGTGTTTTCTGCGAAATATTGTGGACTTTCGTCGTTAGGGTATTTTTATACATTTTTATTGTTCGCCTTGCTATAAATTAGTCTAGCATTAGAACTTTATAAAATAGTACCATGTTCATGCGTTAAAACACAACTGTTTTAATAGGTACCCGTGCAAAGAATTGTTTGGCTCCCAGAATACTGTCCACCGGGAGTCGTTGTAGAGGTGTTAATTATATACGAAGCAGTGTAGTCAGTTTGCCCAGAACTCTTTGGAGCTGTAGCTATATTCTCCCCTGCTACGTAGCGAAAATTATCAACCGTATTATAGTTTGCTGTCGGTGTTCCAAATGAAAAAGTGCTGCTAGGAACTTGTACGGCGTCTGCGCCAACATTAGGGGTAGCGTTGTCACGAAGATTCATGCCAAATTGCTCGGTGCCTATAACTGATGGTCCGGTTGAACTCATGGCACTTAAGTTATGCGAGCCATTTGATGGCGTATTCCCTAAGATCGTTACGTTATAACCGTAGGCTGTGTAATTTAGCACACTAAACGTAACTGTTCCATGCACGGTCACGCTATTGGAGAGCGCACCAAAATTTAGTGTCCCTGAATTTAATGCACAGGTAAGCCTTGGGTCAGAGGTTGTCGTATTACCACTCTGCGCTCCGTAATTAGTTGAAGCACTTTCTCCTACCCCTGTGTTGCCAACTGTTTGTTGGCCTGCCTCAAGTTGATAGTTTGAAGAACTACTCTCTAGACTGCCCCCGGGTCCTATAAAACTCTCGTCTATACGAAAATTACTAGAAGACCCTTGAGCCAAAACACTTGGCGCCACAAAGGCAATCAGAGATATAACTAGTCCCAAAGCAAGATATGTTTTAACACGCATACGCTTAAGTGTAATTATACCCTACCTGATAGCAGTTCTATGGATGAATATAGACTCGGGTTTTTTCTTTATCTTTTATGTCGTTTAAGTATTCGTTGATATTTTTGAAGTTAAAGACAATATGAGCTGCTTTGATCTTGTCTTCTTTCTGCTCAACATTCTTTACAATCTCTAGCCCATACCCAGCATCGATGACCTTGGAATATTCTCCTGGCTTTAGGGTAAACAAGGCACTCACTACTGTTGCAGAGATATCTCGATTGGTTTTATCAATCTGGAATCCATAATCTCCGCCGTTGGCTTTTGTTGATGGATCTTCTGAGACTTCACGAGCAAGCGTTTGAAAATCTTTACCTCCTTGCAGCTGCGCATATGCAGCATCAGCACGCCCGTGAGCGTCAGTATCAAGATTAGAAAGGACCTTTTGAGCTAATAGTTGCTGCTTTAGGCTTCGCTTGAAGTCATCGATTGACCAGCCCCAAAAGTCTTCGAGCACTGTTTCGAGCTCTCTATCACTTCCGCCCAAGCGGTTTTGCTCCCGTACAACCTTAATCTGGTCATCGACTTCTTTGTCGCTGACTTTAATACCCTTTTCTTTTGCCACCTTTTTTATATAAGCATCGTTTACAACTTTATCGAGTGCTCGCTTTTTAAACTCTGCCAGTTGACGTTGTCCTGCATCGCTCGTAAAGTCGAGCTGTTGCTGTGTGCGGTAATAATGCGTGTAGTGATTAATCTCAAATAAATAATCTTCGTAACTAACGAAGCTTGAACCGGTGCGGGCAATCGGGAATGGCACAACCTGAGTTACCCGATACATAAACTCCGAGGTATTTTGCAGTTTATACAGAGCAATCGTCGTATAGGTCAAGAAAGCAATCGCTGCTATTCCTAGAATGCTCAGTGTTATAACGACTAGACGATGCTTGGAATGCCGCAGCGGATAAATGTACTTACGTGCATCTCCTAATACTTCTTCACGATGAGCGGCAACAGTGTCATTGGTAATACGACCAGGTGCCTCGGAAGATACCGGTTCTTGCTTTTTTCGCCTCAGATGTTTTTTGATTCTATTCTTCATTATCGCTCGCAGTGACCATTGGTGGAGTAACAGCAATTATCCCTTGTTCCCGCAAAATACCAAGAAGTTCTTTCTGTATTTTGGCAGGATGGTGAACATCGTGAATTATCAAATCCCCAACAAAGGTCTGCATTAATATTGTACCAAATCCCAACAAAGTTTCCTGAAAACCAGCTATCTCATAGTTGACCATCTGGATCTGATTGAGCCCTATATCGACCACACTACGTGACCAAAACCCTTTCTGGGTAATCTGGATTAAACGCTGATCGGTAACTATAAATACACTGTAATACCAGCCAATCCATGATGGGAAAAAGACAAGCGCAGCAAGGATAAATCCTGCAGCTAGTCCTCCAAAAAGATAGGAATATTCTGGCTTTATAAGAGACGGAACCGTACCAAGCAACAAGGCTACCATTGCAATTATCAAGCCTTTTCTCATAACAATGGGGTGCTTACGAAAAACCAACAATAGTTCTTCGTTATCAAGCTGATCTTCAAAATATTTAGCCATAAGCGTACGCTTATTCTATCATTTTATTCATTAACTTTTATGTGGTGACCCGGGAGGGAGTCGACCTACCTTCGGCAGGCCCGAAACTTGCATCTTTGAAAACCAGTTTTCAAGAGAAGATTTCCTTGCGAATTGCCACAGGCAATCCTCACCCCAACCCTTACTAATCCGTGTGCTAACTTGGTACCCTGGGCAGGACTCGAACCTGCGACGCCCGCCTTAGGACGGCGGCGCTCTAATCCACTGAGCTACCAGGGCGCACTAACAGAGGTGATTATAGCACGTACTAACTGCGTTCGTGCGGTTCGTAGAGATGGCTGTACTCTGACTTGTCGTATTCAAATAGTTCGTCTGCTGTAAAGAACAGCCCCACCTCTGCTGCCCCACTCTCTTTGCTATCAGAAGCGTGGACCAAGTTACGTCCAGTACCGATAGAGAAATCTCCTCGGATAGTACCAGCATCGGCTTCTCTAGGATTTGTAGCTCCCACCAAGATACGAACCGAGTTTACGCACTCATAGCCTTCCCAGGCCATAAGAACTACTGGCGAACTCTTCATAAACTTCTCCAGCCCTTCATAAAATGGCTTTTCAAGATGTTCGCTATAGTGTTCTTGCAATAGTTCACTGCTCAGAGCCAACATTTTGATACCGATTAACTTCAATCCTTTGCTCTCGAAGCGACGGATCATTTCTCCAACCAATCCTCGTTGGACAGCATCTGGTTTTGCAATAATAAGTGTTTTTTCCAAAGTGTATATTCCTTATTTAATGACCCCTATTATAACAGATAAGCCTCTTTTATTGCTGCTACAATAAGCATATGCGTGTGCAAAGTCTACTCACTGATTTTTTGGAATATCTCGAAATCGAACAGAACCGATCTCAAAAGACTATAGCTAACTATGACCATTATCTAACTAGACTAATCGACTATGCTGGCGATATTGATGTTGCCGACATCACCCCAGAGTTAATTCGCAAATGGCGCCTGTGGCTTAACAGACTGGGCACCAATACAGCGGATGAGCTGCAAAAGACTACTCAAAATTATCATCTTATTGCACTAAGAAGCTTTCTAAAATACTGTGCCAAACGAGATATTGATGCGCTCAGCGCAGACAAGATTGAGCTAGCCCGAACCAAGCGTCCGCAAGTTACCTTTTTATCCGCAGAAGAAATGGCTCGATTGCTCGAACAGCCTGATATCTCAAAACCTGCGGGCTTGCGAGATCGAGCAATTTTGGAGCTTCTATATTCCAGTGGTCTGCGTGTTTCGGAATTGGTAGGTCTTAACCGGGATCACATAAACCTCAAGCGCCGAGAATTTATGGTACGGGGTAAAGGACAAAAAGACCGGCCTATCTTTATTAGCGAGGAAGCGGCATCATGGGTAGAGAGATACTTGGAAACCCGAGAGGATAACAGTCCTCCCCTATTCGCTCGAGTTGGTGGCAGCAAAACAGCAAGCACAACTGGAGATTACTTGCGGTTGACTGCTCGCAGCATCCAGCGCTTGGTTGCTAGGTATGCTCTGACTGCTGGCATTACTAAGCACGTTAGTCCACACACCTTGCGCCATTCTTTTGCAACAGACTTGGTAATGAACGGGGCCGACCTGCGAAGCGTGCAAGCCATGCTTGGCCATAGTAATATTGCTACTACTCAAATCTACACGCACCTTACCGACCCACACCTAAAAAGTGTGCACCAAAAATTCCACCGGAAAAAAGACTAGTAATGACTGCTACAGTTATCAGCAGAAAAGCCCGGATACACATCTACTAACTTACACAGTGATTCATTAGTTTTTATGCCATAGTCGGACTGATTGAAGCTAGGCATTACCTGTCGCCGCACTTGGATACGCTTAAGAACATCGCTGGCCTTGCCGGTGACATCTACCAATATCTGTGCACCACTGAAGTTAACCGGGGCACTACTAGTACTCCGATCCGTACCAGAGATCACCACTGAGCTTCGTGGTTTATACAGAGTTTTTATACGCAGATACAAACGGCCATCGCCCGCAATATCCATATCATTTATGTGCACCGTGCACTTACGTGGCGCTCCTGTCGAAGTACACCCGCCCGTAGCAAAAATACCCGAGAGAACGCCTGTGCTATTCTTCCTACTGGCAACAGGAAACTCTGTCAATCCTGGATAAATAAAGGCTGTAAAATCTTTATCTATCAAAGCGGCACGAGTTAGACTACCGGTGCTGGCACTTATTAGTTCAACCCTCAGCATACCTATATCGCAGGAGTAGTTATCACTTCTTGGCAAGGATCCGCCTGAAGGACAATTAAAGTTACCTCCTGTACTGTCTGGGTTATCCCAACTGATGCTGAGTGTATTAATACCAGTTGCGTTGGCGTTTTGTATAGGCACTATTGTCGATGTGTCAGAAGAAACATTGCTAAGTTCGATAGTTGGTGGCTGTCTATCATACAAAACACAGGTATATTTTATCGCAGCGTCTGCACCAACCTGGCCAGGGTTTGTCGTATTGCCAGACAGTTGAGCAAGCGTTGGATTGTCCCCACCACATTCTGTTTTTTTCTTTTTAAGATCAGGGTCAGACAAATGTGAGCGTATATATTCTACGGTATCATTTACTCCAGACTCTGCGGCATAGAGTGCTTGACTGCTGAGCTGTCTGTCGAGAGCCTGCCTTTGCTCACGCTGAGCATTTCGGGCCATCGCCAACACAAAGAGACTCAGGATCATAATGATTACCATCGTGATAACGACCGAGGCTATACCTCGTTCATCTTTCTTCAGTGATTGTTTGTTCTTCATAATGCTATCGCTTACGTCCTAGTTTAGTCTTCGCTTAACTGTTGTGTCTAGTGTAGAAGTTGCACAGAAATTACTCCCAGCTATCCCACTCCGGCAAAGGGTATCAGGCAAGCTGCCTTCTAAGTCCCCTGTTTGTTGATTATATGTCGTCAAAAGATCAGAATCACCATAGGCTACTTTGATAGAGATATTGTACAGATTCGGATCTGCAGTTGATTTTACTACCCTAAATTCGGTAAGCCTCATGTTCTGACCAAGGAGCTCCTTGCCAGAGCCATTGGGTGGGCATGCACCTTCGGGCGCATCATCTACCAGTATCCCGTGGTTACCATCAGCGACCGGCTGTCCCAGCCAGTATGTATAACGATTGTTGCCAGCACATACTGAATAGGCATGATTTGTAGGTGCAGTTGGTGCTTGTGTGGCCGAATCACCGGTTACGGAAGAGTCCGTGTAGTCTTGTCTGAACGAATTGCCATTACTAAATTTTAGATCTTGCGATACGTTTTCTGCGATATTGCGAACAGTTTCTTGTGTCTGCGCAGAAATTAGACCCTTGTAATACAAGCGTCCTATCTGAATAATTACCGTACTTGCTATAAGTAAAACTGTGCTAAAAACTGCCGTTGCAATTAACAGCTCAATAATGGTAAAACCAGAATTATTTTGTTTCACAGACATGTGTCTCTAACACCTATCAAAAGCATAACCTTTACTGTAGATCATTGTAGTCTAGAGAGCAAGTTATCCCTCTGGGGTCATACGATAGACCAATGAAGAGGTTCGTGATAATCTAAAGCATAAGCAAGGAGCGTTTATGAAAAATAGGATTTTGCTAACTAGTCTGGCTTTTTTGGCTGGTGCAGCCATTGGTAGCGGTGTAGTGTATAAGATTCAGTCGAAAAAATTAACAGACTACAAGGCAAGCCAAGAAAAACCTAACACAGGAGAAGTCAAGACATCCGAGCTAAGCCCCTACACGGTAGCCCTAACGCCAAAAAAATACGTCGATAAAGAAATCGAGGTTTCTGGCTATGTACAGCAAACTCTTCAGAACACATATATATTAACCACGAGAAAGGCCGACCAGCCCTTGCCCCTCACCCTAGACTTCAGCCAATCAGGAATTAATCCGTCAGACTATGCAGCAAAACCCATAACACCAAATGAACCCCCTAAAGACCTCACTAATCAAGATAAGAGTGTAACCATAACAGGTACATTAAAAGAAGAAAATAAAAACAATACTTTTTCGTACGTCCTACAGATTAAGAGTATTAAGTAAACTTATCCTGCATTAGATAAGAATCAAGGCGGGCAAACACTCGTGTTTGTTGTTGTGTAGCTATGATAGTATGGCGGACCATAACCTGTAGAAGTTTGTTGCCATTGATAGGCTCTCCACCAATACCTCGGCGAGGTGGTTCTTGAGTGGTCATAGATCCAGCGAGTGCCAGAGGGGTCAACATAATCCTGGAGACCTCCTGCGGTCACACTAAATGTCTTCCATTCACCGCTCACCTGCACCCATCCGTATATGGGATAAGGGTCGCCGTAGTATGACGCAGGATTGCCTGTTGTGACAGAGTTAATCCTGCAGATCGGGCGGAATTTGAATATCTCTTCTTTTGTTTGGTTGCCTGTTTCCGGACCACCCTTAGCAATAGTGGTAATGGGCCTAGAAGTTGAATCGCATGCTTCATAATACGCATTCCCCGAAGAGGTAGCTACGGTCGTAGTAGGCACAGAATAGCTAGCAGTATACGTTTGGCCAAAGTCTAGTCCTGTGAATATGGTTGATGCACCCACATCAGTTACTTGATTGAGATTTTTGCCAGGACCAACTAGATTTACGTTGATGCCAGAAACGCCAGTCGTAACGCCGTTACAGTCAGTTGGCGTTGTATTACCCGGCCCAGGAGAAACCTTTCGAACGGCCACTCTTATACTTGGAGGTATCGGGTCACAGCTTCCTGTTGCTGGATTGTATTCGGTTCTTACATCACCACATCCGCCATCACCACCGCTAGTTCCCCCACTGAGGTCTATATTAATGTCGCCAGCCAAGTATACCTTGTAGGTAAACGTCAGCTGATCCGTACCACCAGAAATTCTATCCCAAGAAGTATGGGCAGTATATGTACCTGTATTATCACGGGTTATATATGTTTTATACCTTCCATCAGTACCAGCTGCACACTGACTCGGAACCGCATTTATATTGGGCACATTTACTACCGTGCCACCGCTCAGACAAAAATTTGCAGCCACAGCAGGAGCTGTATTTGTAGAATTTGATAAAAATGCCCGCAGGCTCTCTACTTGTGCAGAGCTAATATTTTGGGCTTCGCTGCGCTCTTGTGCTTGTCGCACAGCTTGTAGGCTTCGATTTGCGAGGGCATAAGAGGCTGTCAAGATCAAAGCCAGGACAGACATAGAAATAAGTACCTCTATAATCGTATCTCCTCTGCTGTTCCTAAACATTCTCATTATGCACATCCCGCATCATCATCTATCGTAACTACGCTGTTGTCTTGGGAGGATCCCGCTCCAATGCGAATTGTAGCTACTCGTCCATTCCCAGTGGCACCACCTTCTGCAAGACAAATAATCACCCCGTGTGGTGCCGCTTGCCAAGCACCTCCTCTCCAGACCGCTAACTCGCTTTTAATAGCGCCCGACTTTAGACCGCTAGAGGTTGTGCCGGCAGCCTTACCAAAGCCTGTAATAATCCCAAGTCCATCTGCATCTGTAGCTATATTGTAGTTATCATCATTAAAAGAACGAATACTTACAATTTGCACATCAGCAGATAACGTACCATTATCGGCTGATGCTGCACTTCCTTGCGTAAGCTGCGTTAGCTTCGCTTCTGTTACGTTTTCAACATCTCTTGTGGCCCCACTAGCGTCTGTTAACGTTCTTCGCCCCACTAGCGTCTGGACGATAAAGTTATCTCTATTTGCAGCATCCACCGTAATAGATTTGCCAGCAAACACACAATCTTGGTTTTTACCTAAGTTATTATCGATATTTCCGCTAGCTACAGGAGCGAAACTAATGTTTCCTGAAGCATCAACAGCACAGCTAAAGTCACCGTTTGAAGGGAAGTACCCCGTATCCACGTCGTTTAAAATATCACCCAGTCGCTGGTTAAATGTATTTACACTTTCTGTAAATTGGTTACGCCTGTTCTGAGAGCCCATAACGCCAACTACCGAAGCAAACATGACCATGCTAATAGCCAAAAATATCATGACTTCAACAATAGTATAACCACCACTGCCTACTTTTAGAGGCTTCATGACGCTAATTATATAGCATAACCTCTTTGAACAACAGTAACTTAGATACTTATAAATGTACGCCAGTACCAATCGGAGATATCGTGCCCAAAAAGTAGGACAATAATCGTTGCTACTATCAAGAATGGGCCAAAAGGCACTCGTGTAGAAGGGGTCAGTTTCTTTGCTAGAAGCATTGGAAGACTCACTAGCGTACCCAAAAGAGATGCGATAAAGAGCATCAAGGCTGCCTGAGAAGGATCACCAAGTAACGCCCCTAGAACGAATCCTAGCTTGACATCTCCCCCGCCAATCCAGCGACCGTTTGATACCTGAAAGAGAATATAAAACAGCCCTCCACCGACACCGACCGCTAGCACTGTGTTTACTACAGCCTCTACTGTGCCTTCTTGCAAAACTGCTATCAGTGCATATACCGCTGCTAGAATTCCTGCTGGGAATACGATCCTATTTGGAAGCAACATCCATCGCAGATCATATACAATCAGTGCCATAAAGCTTACGAGTAAAGCAAGCCACACAACAAAGCTAGCGATCTCTAAGAAGCTTTGTAGTGGTCCTGGCCAAAAAGCGTATGAGATGATAAACAAAAGGGGTGTGAGCAACTCTACGGCTGGATACTGCCAAGAAATTGGCTTGTGGCAATACCGACACTTTCCTCTCAGAGAGAGCCAACTAATTACAGGCAACAGATCTTTTGCATCCAATATGTGGCCACAGTGCACACACATTGATCTGCCCTTGCTTAAAGAATACTTTTCTCGTCCCTTTTTGGTTTTGGCTTTTGACTGCTTGCGGACCCGCCACACAAGCGCATTCACAAAACTTCCAAAACAGAGACCAAGCAATACCAAGACTATGTTAATCATTAGCAGCTACTATAGCATAAACAAAAACGGGGCTTTCGCCCCGTTTTTGTTTATAAAGGTATCGTTCTATCCTTCTTGGCAAATTGGTGTGTTCCCGCCGCCACCAGTTTCAACTGCATACTGCGCTACATACTGCCTAGGACTACCTACTACGGTGGCCCCTCCTGTGCCACAACGTGCGCCTGTCACAATCCTTATAGTTGCGTTTGGATCAGTAACTGCAGCTTGAACACCCGCAGCCTGGGTTATGTTAGCGACAACGTAAAACCCTAGGTTAACTTGCCCGTTGTATTCACCGACTGCTGTTGGCAAAGTCCCATTATTATTACCAACACGCTCTGATACTGCGCCCAGCACTCCTGCTACATCATTCTTTCTCTGCGTATTACGACTGTTTCGCTGTAAGGAAGGAACCGCCAAGAACACAATCAACATAATAAGTCCTGCAATCGCAAGCACGATCAAAACTTCAATAATGGTGAAACCCTTTTCTTTATTTTGTAATTTAGTCTTCATAAAACCACCCTTTGTTTAAAACAATTAAATTATGCTTATGCTACTGATAATATACAGTGCTCCCTGCAAATGCAACACTTTGGCTCAAGGCTTATCCACAGGTTATTTTATGACGTCTTTGCCTGCTAAGCCATAAACTGGCAACAAAACAGCAGCAACAATTGCAAAAGCAACGATTCCAAGCATGATCATCATCACAGGCTCAATAATTGTCGAGATGGTTTTAATCTGGTTATCCACTTCTTTTTCATAGTAATCTGCTGTTTTGCCCAACATATCTTCTAGCGCTCCGGATTGCTCACCAATCCTCAGCATACTTGGTACGAGCTCTAGAAAGTTTGGGTCTCCTTCTATTGAATCGCTCAGGGCTTTGCCGCCCTTAACTTTTTCTATTGCAGCATGAATAGACCGTTCAATATGTACGTTATTAATCGAATTAGATACAATCTCGAGCATCTGAATAAGCGGTACACCACTTGCCACGAGCGTATTAGCCGTTCGAGAAAATCGTGCCATGTATAGCTTCATAAACAAAGGGCCAATTGGCCAGGCCTTCATCTTCCAGCCATCCACAACTTCTTTGCCTGGGCCACTACGAGCATATCGGGTCATAAAGAACCCGCCAACAACTAAGACCAAGATAACCGCCCACCAATATTTGGTAACTGCGTGTGAGAGCCAAAGCATAATCTTGGTGATCAGTGGCAGCTGAGCACCTTTAATGCCCTTATACATGACTTCTACCTGAGGCATGACCTTAACGATCATAAAGCCAACCACGGCCAACATAACCAGGATCACAATAGCAGGATATGCCATGGCACCCCGAACTTTGCTTATAATTTCGGCGTCCTTTTCTTGCTGGTAGGCAATACGCTCAAGAGCTTTGTCGAGGGTACCAGAAGCCTCTCCCGCAGCAATAAGGTTAACGTAAATACTATTAAAAACATTCGGGTGTTTCTCGAGCGCAGCGGAAAATGCCGAACCCCCTTCTATGTCATTAATGATGTCATTAATGACCACTTTTAGAGCTTTGTTCTGGGTTTGTCCAGCTACCTGGCGAAGGCTTTGTAAGAGCGGCAAGCCGGCATTAATAAGTGTTGACATCTGTCGAGAGAAGATGATCTTATCTTTTGCCTTAACCCTGTTTAAAAACTTAGAAACGGGATTAGACGAAACACCACCTCCACCTTCGGCTTCAATACTTATGGGCGCTAAACCCTCTGATTTAATCAACTTTGCAGCTGCAGCTTCATTGTCTGCCTGCACTTGTGCCTTTACCTTATTTCCTGTTGCCGGATCCCGTGCAGTGTATGTAAACGTCAGCATGAGGCATTACCCCCAATATAATCTTGGGCTACAAAATGCCCTCTACGGCTGCACTCAAAAAACCCTCCTTCGTCGTAGCTCTTGCTATGACTCATTCTGGTTTTTTGATTTCGCTCGTAGATTTTCATTTTTTATCTCCAATAAACATTGAGTGTAACGCCTTAACCCCGCATTAACCTGTCTAGCTCTTCCAGATCAACCGCATAGTTTCGAGCTTCGTCGTAAGTAATTGTACCGGCATGGATAAGACTTACTAGTGTTTTATCCATGGACTGCATACCAAACTCTGCGCCTGTCTGGATTACTGCATCAAGTTGGTGACTCTTACCTTCCCGAATAATATTCCTCACTGCAGGGGTTGCTATTAGTATTTCAGCGGCAGCAATCCGCCCCCCACCAATGGTTGGTACGAGTCGCTGCGCACAAATACCCATAAGAATATTTGATAACTGTGCCCGGATTTGTGGCTGCTGATGCGGTGGGAACACATCGATCATACGGTCAATACTCTGGGCGGCAGAGTTAGTGTGCAGTGTGGCGAATACAAGATGTCCTGTCTCAGCGATGGTAATAGCTGCCGCAATTGTTTCAAGATCACGCATCTCACCAATCAACACTACATCTGGGTCTTGACGCAAACTACTCCTAAGTGCTGCTGAAAATGAGTATGTGTCATAGTGAACCTCACGCTGTACAATCACCGATTTTTTACTCTTGTGTGTAAACTCAATCGGGTCCTCGATAGTCACAATATGTGCTGCACGCTCGTTATTAATTTTGTGCACCAGTGAAGCCAACGTTGTGGACTTACCGGAACCAGTTGGTCCCGTCACGAGCACAAGACCACGAGGATATTCGGCAAACTTCTCAACTGTTTTAGGCAAACCAAGCTGTTCTGTTGTCAGAATTTCATTCGGGATAAGACGAAGTGCAGCTGCCAAGTTGCCTCGCTCATGAAAGGCATTTACACGAAAACGTCCAAGGTCACCAAAGGCAAAACTAAAGTCAAACTCTTTGTCCTTGAGCAAAATTTGTTTTTGTTCATCATCCAAAATGGCAAAAACAAGGCTCTCAACACCTTCTTCATTTAGTGGCTGTCCACCGGTTACAGAAACGAGTGCACCATCTACACGAAGCATAGGCGGCAAACCAACCTGCAAGTGAAGGTCAGAAGCCTTCTTTTTTATAACTTCTTCGAGTAATATTTCTATCTTTACGTCGGTCATAATTCCACCCTTATCTTTTAAGCACTTCCCTCTGCGGCTACACGATTCACTTCGGCAATACTCGTCATCCCTTCAAGAGCCTTCAAGTATCCGTCTTCTCGCATGGTGATCATACCTTCAGCCTGTGCAGCTCTTTGTATCTCACTACTTGTAGATTCTTTCAAGATAAGCTGCTGGATCGCTTCGCTCACCTCAAAGACTTCATATAAGCCCATTCGCCCTTTATATCCTCCAGGGGTTTCGGGGCCATCCTGAGCCTTGTACAAAGTATAAGCGTTATCGGTAGCTAGTGGCAAGGTTTTATACCCAAGGTCGTCGCTCCGAGCTTTTCGCTCAGCATCAGTCTTTGGCAATAAATGCCCAATGCTACTTACAATTGCAGCTTTTTCGGCTGCAGAAGATTCATACGTCCCTTTTTCATTATCAGAAATCCGGCGCACTAATCGTTGACCAATTACCGTATGTACTGTGGAGGCAATCAAAAAAGGTTCGATTCCCATATCAAGCAGACGAGGCAAGATACCAGCTGCCGAGTTTGTGTGAAGCGTACTAAAGACTAAGTGTCCTGTAAGTGCTGCCTGCACAGCCAACGTAGCTGTTTCCTTATCTCGGATCTCACCAATCATCACAACGTCCGGATCTTGACGCAGGATAGAACGCAAGCCCGAAGCAAAAGTCAGCCCCACTTCGGGATTTACCTGAATCTGGTTAATACCGTCCATCTTATACTCCACCGGGTCTTCTAGTGTCACAATGTTAATCGTATCGTTCTTGATCTCCTGAATTAGAGCATACAGCGAAGTCGACTTACCAGATCCGGTTGGGCCAGAAGTTAAGATCATGCCATTTGGTCGCTCAAGTCCTTTTCGTATAGTCCTCAGAGCCCTACCTTTGTAGCCCATGTCTTCAAGCTTTAAGCTCGTACCGCTTTTATCAAGCAGACGAATCACTACTTGCTCTCCCCACACTACAGGTGATATCGCAATACGAAGGTCAATTGGCTTACCCGCAACGACCACTGTAAATTGGCCATCTTGTGGTGTACGGTGTTCATCAATTTTTAGGTTACTTAAAATTTTTATTCGAGAAATTAGTGGCGGCTCCGTGCTTTTCGGTAGCTTCATGATTTCTCTTAGAACTCCATCAATTCGACATCGAATCTTCAGCTCTTTTTCTAGCGGTTCAATATGAATATCACTGGCCCGGTTCTTGGCTGCATACTCCAAGATGGTCGACAGCGCCTTACTAATCGGCGAATCTTGTACGATCGTCTTTATATTTTTGTTCTCTACCCCGGGAGCAGCCGTGGGGTTAACTTCACTGGTGTCTATAACCTGGAGACCCTCAATTGGCAATATACTACCCATAACTTTTGCCACGTCAGCCTCGACGTCCTCGTCGTACTGTTTTAGAACATTACGGATTCCTTCTTCACTTGCGGTATAAACTTTGAGCTGACGGCCAATACGATTAGCCAAAAAGTCTACCGCCTGCACATTGTCTGCATCGAGCATCGCTACAACGAGACGGTGCTGTATCTGCCCGAGGGGCACTGCCATATAACGCTCTGCAATCTCTTTTGGTAGGAGTCGTAATACTTTACGTTCAATCCGTGCCTCAGACAAGTTTACATACGGTACTTTGTTTAATTTTGCGATTAGCTTGGTTAATACCTCATTCGAAACATGCCCATCGCTAACGAGTAGTCCAAAAAAGGGTTGGCTTTCCTTCTCGGCCTTAACCTTCATCTTATCGAGGAGAGCTTGCGTTATAAACCCTTCATCAACCAAGGATTTTTCTACCAGTTTTTGGTTGGCAGCCGAGAGTACACTCATTAGTCCTAGGCCTTCCTAAAATGGATCGGTGTTAGAGCCATCGCCAATCTGGATAAGTTTGGTCGGGTTGATAGCATTTTCATTAAATACATTTGGATCGGTCTTGAAAGCACTGGGGTCCGAAGAAACTACGTCTACTACTTCTGCTTTGAGGTTATGTTTCTTTTCGCCGCCAAACATTACCTGAGAAATACCAAAAGAGAATATTGCAGCAATTACTCCAACCCCTACCATAATAGCTATGTCATTCTTTTTCACTTCACTATCTCCTTGCGAACTTCAAGCTTCTTTTCTGGCTGGAAATATGTCTTCATCGTAAGCGAAACTTTCAGCTGATCATTTTGACCATTCACTGTTACTTTACTTACTTGCATTGGACGAATTGAGCGCTCAAATAAACTGATAAAGTTTTTGGCATTCTGCGAGCCAACATTTGCATCAACAGTAAACGGTGTCTCCACAGGCTTTGGAGTAGAAGAGTCTTGATTAGCCGATTGAGCAACTTCATCGTCTACACCAGTTAACGAGCTAAGGGTGATGCTATTATCTTTAAGCATTTTCTCAATACTTGTAGTGAGCGCTGGGAAGTCGTACTTACTAGGCAGCGCATCTAGAACAATACGTGCATTCTCACCATCACGGTCACCAGCGCCCTTAGGATTGCCCCCAAGTATATTTTCCGGGGAATCTTCAAACTCCTGATACGCAGTATCTAGTGTTTTAGCCGCTTCAATGTTCTTTTTCATCTGATCACGAGCTTTTTCTTGTTTACTGATGACCTTTGACTGATACCTTCCTTGGCTTATTAAAGACTTTGAAGCAATTAAAGAAAAGATCGTGATAAAGGTAGCGATACCAATGGCTATCAAAAGAGTTCCGTTAGCCTTGTCTATAGCAATTCGCTTGATGGAAAGATTTGGCTTTGCCATTAGTTTGAACCTCCAGATGTTGAAGTTGGCTGAGTGTCAAACAGAGTAGCAGGCTTTTCAATCGCTGAACGAGTAGTGATAATGTTTGGAACAGTAAGCTTCACGTCCGCTGACTTACCATCTGCATTCTTCACATTAGCGAAGATAGTTGGCTCAAAGGAGAAGTCTATTTTATATGCTACTTGTTTGTTGGCTTGGCTTTGCGTACTTCCACCTCCACTACTCAGAGAAAAGCTGCTCAATACTACGTTCGAAAAGGCCTTACCCTCTTTACCGTCTGCACCATTTGACTTAAAAGTTGTAAATTTAAGGGTGTCGGTAAACTTATTAACCGTACTCAGTGCATCGGCGTTACCCTGTATGCTTAGCGTGTTAGCCTCTAGGTCTAGAGATACATCAGAAACTGTAGCCTGAGCAGGTGTAATCTGTACAAGATAATCAAATATCCTGGAGCTAATTGCCTTACTGTCATGCAGCCCCGGCAGGCTCTTCAGTTGATTTTGGACAGTCAAAATTTTATTCAAATCTTCAACTTTGTTTATCTCATCTGTCTGTTTTTTAATATCTTTACTAACAGCACTCATTTGATGTGGCTGAGCAACCCGTACAAAAAGAACTAAAAAGATCAAAAGAACTAAAAAGAATGCCGAGACAACAACCGAAGCCGTCACTGCTACTCTTTGGCGATATCGGGCCTTCAGATAGTCAATCTTAACGTCTGGTAGCAGATTAAACTGGATCATGCGTTTCTCTCCGCTAGACCAACTGCCACACCAAAGTGGTTGCTCACAGCCATTAGTTCATTTTGTCGTTCACTGCCATACTGCACGTTTTGCCAAGCATTACCAATCTCTACATTTATCCCAAACTTGTTCGCAATGTGCAGTGGGAATTCTGGCAACGATGAAGCACCTCCTGTCATTACAATCTTTTCAATCTTCTTGCCGCTATAACGAGTTTCAAAGAACTTGATAGACTTATCAATGTCGCCCATCAACAGATCAACCGTACCAATAATGGCATGGTACACCTGTCCTTCAAGTTTTTGCTCGCTCAAGCCAAACTTAAAGACAAATTCTTGAGCCTGTTTTTCATCAATATTAAGGTTTTGTACCGCCGATCGCACAATTGCCTCGGACCCAGTTGGGATAGACCGAGTCAACCGTGGGGCCCCGCTCATAGTAATTACAAGATCAGTACTCTTGCTGCCAATATCGAGCACCATGCAGGGATTTACTGAATCAGGAGGCAAAATTGCCCGAGTTAATGCTAAATTATCTGGCTCAAATGCAATTACATTCAGCCCAATTGATTCCAAAAGATCTAGCCGTGTTTCTACGAAATCGTTTGGAACGCTCGAAAGCAATACTTCGACTTTGTTAGCTTCTTTTGGAGAATCGCCAATCTGGGCAAAATCAATTTTGGACTCAGCCAACGGTGTTGGAATGAGTGCATCAGCCTGAAATTTGATAGTTTTAGCTAGCTCGTCTGGACTTAATCGTTCAATGTCGACAACGGTTGTAAAAACTTTATTTGAAGGGATGCCAACGGCGACGTTTTTAGTAGTAATACCTGCTGCCGCTAATACTTCTTGCAAACGTTGAGCAAGTTTTTGTTGGTCAGCTTTAGAGTCACTTTGGCTAATTTTAGGGTCAATTGGTGCAATAGAATACCGAAGAAGTTGCTTTACCTTAGCATCACCACTCAACTGCACTGCACGCACGGCAGTAGTACCAATGTCTAACCCGAAGAATTCAGATACCCCACTCAGTAAACTCATATATAATTCTTTTTTATTATGTTCTTCCTATTAACTCTTCCAAATTATACCATAACCACTATCAAACAATACCCCCTCTACAAAATCGGGGGCAAGGTGGATATACTCTGTTCAGGGCCTCCAGTACTTGTGGCTTTCGGTCGAACAGCAGGTTGAGCAAGATACATCTCCGGGCTAAAGTTAAACACTTCAGCCGCTCGAGAGTTTGCTGCAGACTCACCACTAACTCCATTACTAATCGTGGCTGCTGTTCGCAAAAAACGAATACTCCTGGCGATAAACTGTCCGTTCACCGTCAGTCTTACATTAGCCATGTTACTCGGATTATTTTGGTACGCCTGGCCTCCACACTGCACCCAAAGATTAGTGGGTGGCACTCCACCAGGAGCACACGTATATATCTGGCCTCCACTGCCATCGTCTTTTGGTTGAGCAATATAACGCCCATCTAGCTGCGTCACGCTTGGATCAATATAGATATTTCCTTTAACCACCAGGTTAAAGAACGGTATAGAAGCGATGTCGGTCCAGCCATCGCCCGTGGCATTATTGAAAGCGTAAGTAATATTATGTGTTATATAAACATCACCATTTACAAATACCGAGTGGTGAACAGAAACTTTTTCTGAAGCAGGGTTCATGAGTCGCAGCAAACCTGGGCCTGGAGTCACAACTGTCTGTTTACCATCACCCATAAAGCTTGCGGCATTTATGTTTAGTGTTCCGTTATTTCTTGCCTCTTTCCGGCTATCACCATCAGGGTACTGGTCTTCTGTATAGAAATCTGTCGAACAATCAACTTCTTTATATCCACCTAGCGTGGGTGATTCATTACCGAATGTTAAACCATTCGGAGTGCTCGGTGTACTGCTGGATTTCAAAAAGATAGACTTAAAGCCGCCTATCGGTGAGCCCCCGATCGTTCCTGGGGCAAAGGCCGCTAGCTGGGTACCAGACCCGGCATTTCTACTATTAGCACTAATGTTATTTTTGCCTTGGTCATCACATGCTGCCACCCCAGCAACCTGCCTATTTATGCCACCGCCTGCGGATACGTCATTACCATACACACTCACATACGGTTTATTGGTTATGGTTATACAGCCACCCGTTGCCCTGCCATGACCCGGACCTAGCGAAGGATCATCATCAGAATCAGCAATATCAACCGCAGAAATTGCGTCTCCTTCTACTACCGTTCCCCTGTTGTGACTCCACGTTAGTATTGAGCATATTCTGTCCCCGGCTTGCCACCCTTGTGCTCTGGCACTACCCGCCGAGAAAGTATACGGCAAACTTAACGTCTTAGAAGGGCTTCCCACCCATTGAAAACTATTATCCGTAGTACTAGCTATTTCTGCACCATTTCTAAACAGTTTTAATGTTGCAGTTTTCACTGGTGCCTCCGTGCCTCCTGCAGGCCGCTGCTCTTGTATTGTTCCAGTTGCCGTTATGCTTGTAGGATTCTCCTCATTGGAACCTGAACCTATAGAAACACTGGTATTACCCTGGGTATTAAACGGCTTCGGACACCCAAAATTAAAATCACCGGAATCAAACGGCAGCAAAACCCATATACCATTGCCAGGACTCACGTTTGTCATCACTACTTCATATTTATATCCTGTGCGCCAACCATCGGCTCTTGCCTGCTGGGGCGTCCAGTTTTCAAACCTACCTGTGGCAGCACTGCCGCCAGTCAGATCAGCAATACTCGTCCTAACACCACTGGGACTCGTCTCAAAAATTTCAATTTTAAATCCTGGAGCAGACTGAGCAGAAGTACCTTGGTCAGTTTCACCCCAGCTTAATGTTTCGGACCCGATAGGTATTGAACACGGTGGAGCAAATTTCCAAGACAATGTATAAGGACCAGGATGATATGTTGACGTTTCAGGATAAGGATATTTTGCCGCATACCCACCACCCCAATATCCAAGTCGTATGTTAGGGTTTGATGTGGGGCCACCATTAACAACTAGGAAATTCGAATATGTGTTTGTATCGCCCTCAATCTTACCTATGCTAAATCTTATAACAAGCGTTGAGTAGCCCGTGTGCTCGCCGCGTGCGGACTCAGTAAACAATGTTTTGTCGATTGTTATGTTATTTGTCTCACATAGCCTATACGCAGGCACGTTGACTGTACCACTATGACCTGTACTAGTGGGGTCTACCCCTTCATCCGCAGTTAGCTCTAAGACCTGATAATTGATAAAATGCACGGCTGCTTCAGGCATGCAATCTTTATTGTTTCCGTTTATATCAACTGACTCTATGGGAATAGTTATCGATCCTGCACCCTCAACTACAGAGTTTGGTGCATATACTTTTGTATAGGCATCTGGAACATTTCCTCCATAGCCCCCAACGCCATTATACGTATTGCCAATATTAACATACTGGTACGGTTCACCGACTAGATACTGCGGCAGATCACTGTAAGCTGCTTTTACTGGGGTAACCAGCAAGAACGGCCCAAAAGATACAGCGAGCAAGAATAGCCATAAACTATACGATCTAAGCCTGCTCATTGTGTTGCCTTTTTATTGTCCGCTTCACTTGATAATTCGCTCAAAACAGTTATGAGGTTTGCAGCCGTTCTCTGACTGTCTTGTACGTGCTTTTTTTCCTCTTCTGACATAGACAGGTACACCTGCTTTGCTTTTGTTGCGTAATCATTCGTTGCTTTTTTATCTTGTGCATTGGTCATTAGTAATACATATGCAAATGTAGCACTATAGCTATAGGCCTTAGCCTTAGCCTCAATACCTGCTGTGTCCATACATATCGATTCATTCTTACGAAGCAGGTCCTGCGCTTCTTGTTTATTGCTAGAGTAAACCAAACTACTCGCCTTATTGGTAATCACAAAACAATTTGGAGGCGCTGCTGCTTCCTGCTTTGGCGCTTCATCCGGACGGCTCAAGTATACTGCCAGCCCAACACAACCCAATACCAGAACTGTTGCTACAGCAATAAGAGTAATCTTTTTTCTTTTAGAAGTACGTCTAATTTTATCAAAAAGACTTCCTATTTGTATCCGACGCATTTTCAATAATCACCACACGTTTAGCTTATGCTTTCACTATAGAGCGCCCTAGAGGCAAATGCAACCAGCAATACTACGTTTATGCTTGCATTTTTTTGCATTATGTGCTAGAATATTGTCATGTCTAACAGATTCGAAGGACACCCTGTTAAAAAAGCCATGCACGAAGTTGCACCCTATGCAGCAGCCACCTTTTTAGCCGCTGGTAGGTTGCTTTCTCCGGAGTCTGCCCACTCTGAGCCAGTAGATACTACTCCAGCACCAACACAGCCAGCTCCAAATGCCCCTACCCAGCTTGCTAATAGAATCGATGGTCTTATAGCTCCTTCTGTGGAAGCCTGGAGCAATCGACAGTCAGGCAATGGTCAGTTTAAGGATCCTGTTCGTGGCAATCAAGCTAGCTACGGCTCACCTATGACCGCACAAGCCATGATTGAACTTGGGGTAGCCCGAGGTGACCAACAACTTATAAGCAAAGGTCTCAAGGCCGAAAAGGCCCAAATTAGCCATCCTGATAATGGTGGTTTTAATGTAGGCTTTGAGGTCATCGGCCTCGTTGATGCGGTAAAGCAGAATGACATGCTACTGGCGGGCAATGGAGAATGGCAAACCCTCAGAGGCCCCTTGACAAATTTTATCGCCCAAAGATATGCCAGAGGCGTTGAAGGTAAAACAAAAAATTCACAAGAGCTTGTTCGCTGTATGGCAAACCCTAAATGTTTTTATAATCTCAAGCTTGTTGGCGCTACAGCTAGTATTGACTACCACCTGAGCAAAATCGGTGTGAACACCCAGATTAAAACATCAAAAAAGGCCGATAAAGATGCTCATGCCAGCTTTAAAATTACAAATCCTGCCGGCAAAACTACTCAAGCCCGAGGAGCTAACGATTCACTCCTAGACCAAGCAGCTAAGATTACTAGTAATGATGCCCGTGATACTATGTGGGGCCAAGAGCAAGCCGGCATTTTGAGCGACCCGGCAGCAAAACGCTCTAATAACCCTCTTGCCTACAATGCGCTGTCCTCTATGATGCTTGGGCATGCTATTGAAGCTCAGGGCTATGAAAATGCCTCTCCAAAAGTTAAAGACGCATTTGAGAGGACTGCAAAATCTATTGTTGGTTATATGGCCCCAAATGGTGAGACCTCCTACATCGGGCGAGGCCAAGGACAAGTCTGGGTTTCTGCTGTTGCTTTAGATGCCCTCGCAACGGCCGCAAAACATGCCAAAGACCCCATCTGGAAGGAGCGCTATCTGTCTGCTTCTAGCCGTCTTGTGGACCACCTAGAAACTGCATATACACCGGATCAAAAACTTGGGTTACCGCTTGTCCCACGATTAAAAAATAAGGACCTTGATCATGTTAGCTACAACGGCCTTGACTACTATGCGAGCTATAACATGTACGAAGGACTGGCTTTATTTGGGCTACGGAAAGCTCGTGATATTTTAAAAACCGAAGCCGACAGTGCTACAGAAACAGCTGGCAACGAAGTAGATAGCACATACATTGACCCTTCTCAAACTAAGTTTGCTACGGTAAAGCACGGAAATATCTGGTATGCCTTGCACGGTGGAGACGCATTACCGGATGCTCGGTATGACTTTGGTGTTGTTAATGCCCAAAAGAAAGTCGGTGACCAATGGGTCCCTGCAATGCCACATCGACCACACACTGACGAGAAAACATCTGCAGGTGGTGCAATCAAGATTGATGGAAAGACTATGCTCCCAACTGCTCAAAAAATCAGTAGCAACGGCAATGGCGTAGTCACTATGTACGGTGGCTGGACCGATAAGCCAAACAGCAAGCCAACACTCGACCGCAATACCAAATGGACCTTTACCCCTACTGAAAGTGGGGTAGCCATGGAATTTACACCAAAACATAGTAGAGAGTACGAGTTTACAGCCTGGTACGAAGCAGGTTCAAAACTTATCCCTAACTCTAGAGGCCTAACCGTTATCGAGCCAAACGGGCGCCAACAAACGTACATATTCAATAAGCCCGTTGCTGTACACCGCAATAAAGACACAGAATACTCAGGTTATGACAATAAGCTACAAAGTAGTCGCATGGTTCTAAAAGCCAAAAAAGGCAGCAACATTAGCATGACCACCGGCTTTTAGCCAGGAGTTACTTTTTATTAAAGTAATAGCGGGTCCATTTGAACCCGCTATTTTGCTCTTTAACGTAAATACTCTCGGTGTTTCTTGTCTGAGTAACCCTTAACTTGGTCTGGCCTAACACAGTGCAAGCTGACGGTAGATCGAGGGTTTGCTTCGGTACCTATTTTGCCGCTACTAAGCACCACACCCCTTATGCAAACATCGTGGGCCCTGACATTTTTAGAAGTAAGAGGTCGGTCCATCATAAATGTTTTCTTGGCACGGAAATCCCCACCAGTACGTGCATGCGCAGGCACAAATGCAGTGTTCGTTGGTCCTTTAACAGTTCTGGTTTCACTAACAGATTTGTAATTAATTGACTTATCATCATTAGGCGCCAAAACAAAACCTGTAGATTGGTTAATTTTCTTCGAGTCCTCGCCTGCTACATGTATAACTTTCTGTAAGGAGCTATTGTCCGTTACTTCTGCACAGGTACCAGAAAAAGCATTATTTCTCCAGCTTTCTAGACCGTCCACCGTATATTTAACCGTAACTTTATTGCTACCAAGCTTGTAGCTAATATCTTCGTGTTTTATGAGGCCCGGTTCAGTGTACTGATCAAGACCGATGGCTCTATCCTGGCAAAATATAACGTCTGATTTGTCGACAATAGAAAAACGCTCTCCTGTATCGCATGGTTTAGCCGTAAAAGCATCGCAGGTATTCGGGCTAGCGCTGGCGTTTCCGGGCAAAGCCCCCTTTACTGCTGCTACGGCGAGTAGAGCACTTGTTCCTACAATAGCCAAAGGATTCTGTGCTATTTCTCGGATATTCTGCATGGCTGGCTGTTTTTCAATACTCATGTTTCACAACGCCTCTTAATAGAGGTCTATCATGACATAGATGACAATATTTTGCAATACCAAAACATTTATGGTCTTACATCCAAACCTAGTCGGTGCCTAAGGAGTTGTTGGAGATTTCGGCGTATAGTCTGGAAACGGAGGTTTGCTTGCAGGATCTTCTTGAGCAACCTCTTCCTTGATCTTTTCTAGATCAACAGGTTGTATATTCTGAAATATGTGTTTAGTTCGGTCTTGCTGCATTGCCTGAACAGGATTTAGTTGAGTATTTTCTGTTTTCTCTTTTTGCGAGCCTATTTTTACTGGCACATGCCCTGGAAGTGCTGCTCTTAAAAGCTCAGCTTCATCTTCTGACTTGGCAATAATAGGATTTACAGAAGGAAATTTCTCGGTACCTTTATCTTTTAAAAGTGCTTTTTGGGAATCGTTGATTATTTTTTCTTCTGGAACTTTGGCTTCTGCAAGCTCTCTTATAGGCTTGTCTGCACCAAATCGCTGTAAGCTAGGTTCTTGGTCATCATATTTTTCAAGTACCTTTTCAGGGGTATTTATATCCTTGAGAGTTGTGGGTGCCTCAGAGCTTGATGCCTCTGATCGAAATGCATCAGGTACTGCTACTGGTCGGTTCTCTAAAGGAGTAGTGCCCTGGGCAGCAAGTTCCTGAATCTGCTCTGGCTGGAGTGTACTATCACCATATCCATTGGGATTAACAGGAGGATTAATGTTATTTTCGGCTGCGTTTTGTGTTTGTGGTGTTTCTTCCATAATTTGTTTTTTCTATTTTTGTTTTAGTTGATTATGGTGCCCATTGTACCGTAAAAGCTTATGTTTGTCAAGATAAGAAATCTGTTCTACATCTGTTATAATGGGTTGTAATGGCTTTATCAATTGGTATTCACAAGATGCAACAATACCATTTGATATAACCTTCTCGATGCCTCCACTAGATAAAAGAACTAGAGGCTATACGCCTCAACAGATTAAAAAACTACAAGAAACTGCTGGCGGTAAGTGGTAAATTACGTACCCACCATGCTCACCACTATATTTACACTCTAGACGATGTTTCTGTATTCAGTATGACCTTTTGCAACTAACTTATTTGCTAACTCTAATGCTAATTGCTTTACATTTTTATCTTCTGAACTGAAAGCAGTCTTTATAATAGCAGTCGCATTTTTACTCCAACTCGATATAGACCAGCGATCTCTCGTACCGTCAACCATAGCGGACAATGCCCTAATGACTTCTGTCGGGTATTTTCCAGCTATTGTTTCCATGTATTCTAACGCAGCAAAATCTAGGTTGATATTTCCAGCCTTCGAAGCAGCATACCTGAGCTGCTCTAAAGACCATTTTGGATCAAACTTGCCAGAAGCAAACCATGTACCAAACTCCTCAAGTGCTTCAAGCTTTGTGGAATCACTTTCTGTAAGTTCGACGATAGCCTCCCAAAGCTCAACAAGCTTCTTGATTTGAGCATCTTCATATTCTGTCTCTTTGCTTTTATATAGCCTAAAGCCAATGAAATTAGCCAGCTCTTTTATATACTTTCTGTCAGCTGTTTTCAGTAATGTATTCATTATCGAGTCATCAGACAAATCTAAGTCAGTATGCCAATAATGTAATGCGAGGTGCTGTACGAAATTCTTTAGTCCATCGTGGCGTGATTTACCGTCTTCGCTAGGTGGTGCTGCAAGCCGTGCTACTTGTCTCTTAAAAACATCTCCTAGAACTTGCAGTGCGTCTTCATGTACACGGTTAAACATCACATAAGCGTCGAAGGCAGCATTGCCTAAACTATCATCAGAAAATATGGCATCTGTGTTCTTAGAAGCCCAGTCTTTATCTGTGCCGTATAAAAGCTCAAAACGCCAGCCGTAGACTGAACGCATAGCTGGAACTGGATCATTGTCAGGATTCAAGTGCCAGTCCAACTCGTCAAAAATCAACTTATACTTATCTTTGTCGATCTTATTTCTATTCATCCATGCCAATAAGTAAGCCAACGCATGCAGTGCTTTGCCTCGATTTGAATTAATAGACAAATCCGCTGGATCAAAATTTGAATCGTCATTACTAGTCGGGTCTTCTGATCGACATAGCATAAGTAACAGCTTGGTTATAGCGTCAAAACTTTTAATAGTAATCCGCTCAGTCTTATCTTCTTTTCTGCCTACCAACTTTTCAATCAGCCTGATCGCACTAGATTTAGACCACTCGTAGTAATTATGTCTTTCCTGCTCCTCAACTTTATTGCCAGCTTTATAGACCTCCGTCAAGTCATCGAGTATCTTGACGACATTATCTTCGCTTAAGTCGTCGGCAACCTCCTCAATAGCATGAATGGTTGCATCAAGATACTCGTTCTTGGTCGCCGCAATCTCTTTAATTAGCGATGCAAAACGGTTAGGATCAATTCTAGCCAGAACCCCTAATTCCTTTGAAATAGAATCACGCTCTAACGACCAGCCTGATTCATCCTTATAGGTCTTTAGCTTTTCTATTACGTCAGTATCTGACAGGTCTTTTAGGACTTCAGTCGGATTTTCAGTAACAAACCCAGATGTTACTTCTCCGTCGCCACTTTTTTCATTTGCTAATATACGCTTAAGTTGTTCATCTTTACTTAGTGAATCATAAAACGGCTTAAACGTTTTATTACTTTTATAATCACGCAGACCAAACTCTACTACACGTTTGAAAATAGAGTATTTATTGACTGCTAGTTCTTTGAGTTTCGCTAATTTCTCCTCATCACTAATAGACGAATCTTGCATCAGGGCAATCACGCTATCACGCAATGCAGTGGTTAAAACATCTTCGGGGTCATGGCTGTGATCATTGTCTTCGGCTATCTTTGGTCGCCAGATATATGATAGGTCATCTTTCTTTTCGGCAGGATCCTCTTTTTCATCATCGCCTTCCTCAAGCTTAAAGTGAGTGTACTCATAGCTAATAGCTTTTTGAAGCAACTCTACGTACATATCTATCGTGCTTAATGGCGAAGCTTTTGCTAATGAAGGGGTTATTTTATCTGCAATACTCTTATAATCATAGTCTCTGTATTTTGTATCAGCCTTCATCATCACATAGTCCGATTTAAGCTTTTCTTCTTTTTCGGGGTCGGGAGATACATCAAGCATTTCTTTTGCAAGTTCCAACGCAGAATCATATTGGTTGTTATCAGCTAACTTACAAATCAATTCTGAAACCGTTGTGTGCAACATGAGAAAACGTGATGTGTTGATATATTTCTTTAGCTGATCAGTAAATCTGGATGCTTTGCTTGGGCTTACTTTGAGCAGTATGTTCGCCACATCATCCATCACACGTTCGTTATCGGTGTCTGGGAAAGCCTTGATAATCTCTAGCACCTCATTCTGTGCTTTGTCAGCTACTTTTAAGAGATAGCCGCTCTCTGGCCACATTGGAAACTGTATATAGCCGTCCTTGCGTATGGCTGGTATCGGGTTCTTAAAGAAGCCCTTTTCTTTCAGTGGCAACAGCCAAGAAGGGTTGTCTATTTTTTGGAAGAAATAGTTATAAGCGACTGGCGTCTTATTGATATTCTCCAGAGTCTTATTTATTAGGTCGTCAGAAATCATACGCTATCTCCCTCAGCAATAATACTGTCCAGCAAATCAAGGGTGTCTATAGGCACAGAACGTTCTGGGTATTTTATGTCTAGAATGAAATCTTCCAAGGTAACGATCTTTGCTTTCAATTCCGCTTTTGTCGTCATCATTTGATGATGTGCCACGCCCTTGAAGAAATCATCTAGCTCACCCCATAACTTTAGCCGTTCTTTTGTTATAGCCTCTGGAATGGGTTGCCCAGACCCGTCAAGCGTTGTAAGCACAGCTTTGTGCTGTGCACTGCGTGGTTTATGTTCCACAGAAAAAGTGGTAAAGAATTCCCCCAGTGCTTTGAGCACCTTTTGGAAAGGGTTATCTACTGTACCAGACCAGTCTGAGGTACTAATCGATTTTGTACCCTGTATTGCCGTCGTCCATTTCTCCGTAAGTGATATAACGGCACTCTTTAGCCCATTACCCTCTATCTTTACAGGGACTTCAACCATATAGTCATGTGCCTTTTCCATAAGTTCACGCATAGAGTGGGCAACCTGTGCCAGTACATCGGGGTTCCCTGATGACTCAAGAGTGATCCATGCACCTCTTAACATATTTGCGAGGTCTTCTGAATTTTCAGAAAGCAACTCAAGCAATCTAAGGGTTCGTGAGTCATAACTGACAGCACTTTGAGTACTTCGTTCATCCGTCTCATTGCCTTCAGCATCCATGCCCATATTATGGCATAGAAACAGATACGAAACAGGGTAAGATGATGTATTCCTGAACTTCTTCCCTAAAACACGCCCAAGACTCTCTAAATAGCCCCCAGAGACTAAATTCGTCGAGGAATCTCGTTCATCTTTTGCTTAAGGATAGAACGGTGCTACTCTCCCCAAATTTTTTCCCAGCAATGGTTTTCTATTCCAACATTTTTATGTCACTTCTCTTAGCTTGCACCTGGCTCGGGACTTTTACCTATATTCTTTAAGTAGTAGTCAATCATTTTGCTTTCATCAAAACTCTGAAAACTCTCGCTACGTGTCCATGACGACATTACAATCGGTGCTTTATTCTTAGAGCGTGGAGCTACAACTGCCTTTATCGGACTGAACTTCGCATTTGAGTATGGCTTAGAAAACAATGCCTTTATTTTTTCAATTTGGTCTTTAGGTAAGTCAGGACGGTAGGATATGTAAACTCCGCCGTGCTCCATATTGTGTATGACATTCGCATCGGGTATCTCTTGGTCGTAGATTTGCCAAGCTAACGGCTCAGCGTGATCGCCAGAAGTAGGCGGTTCTTCACCACCATACTCCTTTGACTGAACGTGTGTGCGCCCATTATCTTGATGTTCTAAGCCTGGACGTGGTTTTTCTGGTTCTTTATTCATAACCAAGAAACCAAAAAACCCGATGACGACTAAAGCTAAAAATCCATAAAATATCTTGCTGCTCATTTTTACTCCTCAAGAGCCGAAACTCTTTTCCTCCTGTAATTGTTTAATTTGCTCAATTTGCTCAATTTGCTTTTGAGCATTCTCTTCTCGTAACACTATCATTTCGGTATATTTTACCGCCGAACCTTCACTTGTCTTTCCAGTCTGTAGCTCAATCACACCTTCATGATGCTTAACTAGCAATGCAAGGAATGCCTTATCAAAGTCAGCCCCCGATAAACCATCAAGTTGTCTTACTTCACCAAGAGGCATCATTCCTGAAAATGTAGGGTACATATCGTGTCCTTCCATTTCTGGAAAGTCGGATAGATTAAGGTACGATTCATCCCACGCCTTTAGCCAAGCGATATACTTACGGCTATCAGCCTCAGAATCTTGAAATATTTTGGTAGCCAAATCCTTAATCTGTACACCTGATGCTTTCTGGATACCAGTAGCAGCTATCTGCATAGTCTGCTGGTCAACAAGTATCATCTTTTTTGCAAAGTCCACATCCTGGTAATCGTGTTCTACGGATTTTTCTTGTTTATCCGCAATATGGGCATTAGACTGCTCAGATTTATTAGATGTTGTTTTCTCTCGCTGAACTATCCAGTAAAAAGCAACAAGGGCAAATGCCAAGACAAGTGCCGTTAATCCGACAGTTATTTTTTTCTTATTTGCAGGAAAGCTAATATAGCCAATCCTTTTGCCACTGCTTCATCTGGGCAACTTCCTTAGTCTGGGCAGACACAACAGCAGCGGTTAAGTCTTTAACTTCTTGGTGTTGTGCATTTGTTGCACCAGGACGTGCCATATCAATTGCTGACGTGTGATGTTCAATCATTAGCTTCACGAACGTCTTGTCAAACTCATCGCCCGTTTTGCCTTGCAACTCGGTCATCATACCAGCCATATCGTCCATCATGCCCATAGCACTATGATCTTCCATCATTTCACCGCTACTAGCAGGATAACCCCATGATTTCTGGTAACTCTCCATACTGGTGATTTCACTGGTTTGGGCTGTAATGATGTCGTTAGCCATGGACTTAAGTTCTTGATGCTTCGCATTGGTCTGAGCCAACTTTGCCATATCAACAGCCCCCTGATGATGAGCTATCATATTAGACAAGAACATACGGTCATACTCTTCACCTTGCAAAGCAGCAAATTGCTTGTATGTAGCTGATTCCTCTTGAATTGTACTTGCTTGCTGTTCGCTGTTATTTACTGAGCTTGAGCTTTTAGATGAATTATCTTTCTTAGTTAGTGCATATACACCCACACCCACCACTGCAACAACGAGCACGATCAATAGGCTAATTATTTTCTTATTTCTCATAGATTAAACTCCTGACTTAAGTTGAAAAAGTAAGTTATTAATCTATGGTCTAGTTACGATATACCTCGTAGAGAGCATGTAGGGGAACTTTTAATAATGGCCAAGCTAATGAATTCTCGGGTAGATCGTGATCCTCGCCCCTATTGAAACTTGGCAGAGCATCTGAGCTATATGGAAACGGTTCTTTATCTTCTTCGTCTAACTCTTGATTTAGCTTTTGCTCTTTTTCAACTGGAACAACCGTACATAAGCTTACACAACTCGCTGACTTAGCCATAGCGTGGTTCATGCCACCCATCTCATGCGATGGCATAGAAACGGCGGAAACGTGAGAAATTGAAGTGAGAAGCAAGAATGCAACACTTGCCAAAACTGTACTTGTTATGTTCATCAACCTCTTAGAAAAAATCATCATACTACTAACAGTATACCCCTAATAGCATTGTTATCTCACCCATCCCTGTACTTGCAAGTGCTCATCAAAGTATCGCTTGTATTCCATTGGATTATTCACGTCTCGGATAATGACATCCTGTGCTTTAGCTGAACCCGCAAGGGTTAGGATTATTGTCCCATAATTGAAGCGACGACCTAGCCATGTTCTTTTGACCACTACTTCTTTGACCTGTGAAAGCTCATGAGTTGTTTCAGTGATATTCACTAACCCAACCTTTTCAATCAAGTGGTGGCCCGACAAATAGTATGCACGACTTGCCCAGTCAATAAACAACTTCATGACGATTGCCGTAATAAATATGTATTTAACTAAGTGGGTTAAAAGTAATACAAAAATATAGGAATCGTGCCACTCATGAAAATTGTTAAGTCCGAAAAATCCTAGGACTAACAAGGCATAGACCGTATCAAGCATAAATATTGTCGCCATTAACCTTAACAGAATGACCACAACACTGGGTTGTAAATGCTCAACCATTTGCTTTTCGCCTTTTACGGTTTCCATGGCATTGACCTTTCTTTAATGTAGTTTCTACACCTCAATGAGTTGCTTTTCAGCAGTCTTTAGAAGTACGGCATTTACGGCAACGAAGATTGATGAAAGTGACATCAAGAGTGCTGCAATTTCTGGGCGTAATGAAATACCATAGGCTGGATACAGCACACCTGCGGCTATTGGTATTGCAGCTAGATTGTATACACTTGCCCAAGCTAGATTCTGTTTCATTTTACGTACTGTTGCCTTGCTCAAACGAATTGCACGTAGTACATCTGCGGGGTCGGACTTCATTAAAACTATCTTGGCTGTTTCGATAGCAACGTCTGTACCTGCACCGATAGCTATACCTATGTCTGCCTGTGCTAAGGCAGGTGCGTCATTAACGCCATCACCGACCATTGCCGTGAACTTACCCTCTGATTGTAGTTTCTTAACGTAGCTGGCTTTATCCTCTGGTAGTACTTCGGCAAATACCCGATCTATTCCCAACTGCTTAGCAACCGCATCTGCCGTTTTCTGGTTGTCGCCAGTAATCATAGCGACCTCTAGCCCCATGCTTTTCATTGCCTGAATTGCTTGTTTCGCTGTTTCCTTAGGTGGGTCAGAAGCAGCTAATACTCCTGCGATTTTGCCATCAATGGAACAAATCATGAGAGTCTTACCGTCATCTAGTAAGCCGTTGATTTCCGATTCTAGCCCTTTCATTGAAACTTTACGGTCTTGCATAAGCTTAGCGGTGCCAACTAGTACTTTATGATTTTCTACTACTGCCTCCACTCCATGACCAGCTAGATTAGAAAATTTTGAAGATAATGGAACGGGGATGTTTCGCTTAGCGGCTTCATCAAGTACAGACTGTGCCAATGGGTGGCTAGAACCACTTTCTGCTGCTGCAACATAACTGATCAACTTCTCTTTGGTAATGCCTTTGGCGGATATTACATCTGTAACTGTGGGCTTCCCGTTGGTTAAAGTGCCTGTCTTATCTAGAACCACCGCCTGAATCTTTGAAGCTTGTTCTAGCGTTGCAGCATCTTTGATTAAAATATTATGTTTTGCCCCTAGACCAGTCCCAACTGCCACTGCCGTAGGTGTTGCCAGACCTAATGCATCAGGGCAAGCTATGACGACAGCTGAAATAGCGAATGTCAAAGCAAACAACCAGCCATTGCCTGAGAAAAGCGACCAAGCGGCAAATGTAATGAGTCCTGTCGATACGGCTAAGATGACGAGATAGCCCGCAAACTTGTCTGCTATTCGCTGACCAGGAGCTTTAGAATTCTGGGCAGCTTCTACCATCTTTACTATCTGAGCTAAGGCAGTATCAGACCCTACTTTGGTTGCTTTGAATTTAACCGTTCCAGATTGATTTATAGAACCACCAGTTACCAGATCGCCAATCTGCTTAGAGACAGGCAGTGATTCGCCTGTGACTAGAGCTTCATCTATAGCTGTTTCACCGTCAACGATCACACCATCAACGGGAACTTTATCACCAGGCTTCAGCACTACAATGTCGTCTAATTGCACTTCGCTTGTTGCGACTAATATTTCTTTGCCATTTCTTATGACTCTGGCTTGTGGTGGCACTAGATCAAACAAGGCTTGCAAAGCATTGGTTGTTCCTCGTCTTGATTTCATCTCCATCCAGTGCCCGAATAACACAAAAGTTATAAGTAATGCTGCCGCTTCATAATAAGATTCCATGCTGCCCTGCAATGTGAGAAATATACTCGCAAAGTAGGCGGCGGAAATACCAACTGCAATAAGAACAGCCATGTTGAGAACTTTTTCTTTTAACGCCCAATATGATGAATATAAGAATATCCAACCTCCATAAAAGAACACAGGCGTTGTCAGAATTAGCAGTATCCATGTTGATGGAATGGGTTGAGGTAAATGAACGTTAAATATTTTTTCACCAAGTGCCGAATATAGAATTATTGGTATCGATAACAGTAGCGAGAAGAAGAACTTATTTCGAATATCGATCTCCATCATCTTAGCCATCTCACGACCAGCTAAACCGCTATGATCCATGCCCATCGTCATAGTCATACTCATTTTGAATTTTTGCCAGAGGCTCATTTTGCCATCGTTCATCGTGTGAGCACTATGCCCCTGCGAGCTACTTTCATTCTCATGGTATTTTTTCGGATTCTCATCGAATTTTATTGCACAGGTGTTGCAGCAAAGGAAGTAATCCTTACCCTTATAGCTTCGTGCCAGCCCTTGAGCCTTTGCTTCAGATTTGTTTACAGGAATATGCATCACAGGACAAACGGCCATTTCATCGGGCGAACCGTGTGCTGCAGGGTGGTGATGTTCGTGTTTCATTGGTGCTTCTCCTTGTATTGGTATTCAATTTCTTTTGGATCTCTCTCAAATATGCTTTCGTCTTCAACTTGTATAGTGGAAAGACTAAAGCCGTATTTCTTTTCTAGTAGTGATTTTGCTTTGGTAAGAACAGGTATAGTATTTTTACTGTTACTCACTACTAGGTGGCCTGAGAAAGTTTCTATACCACCACCAACTGTACGGGCGTGTAAATGATGTGTTGCTTTCACGCCTTTGATTGCTTTGAGGTCCTGTTCTATCAGGTTTATATCGATTCTTGCTGGCGTTGCATCAATAAGAATGCGTAAAGCATCTCGGATAATTCCGTATGCGGCGTATATCAAAATTACGGCAAAAATTAGTCCAGCCCATGTGTCTGCTTCGTATATTTGGCCAACTTGAATAAATATAGCTGCAATAATCACGGCGATACTGCCTAGAAAGGCGTTCATAACATGCCAGAATGAGCCGCGTATATTAAGGTTATCTTTCTGGCCTTTATACATAATTATCAAAGAAGCTATTTCAAGACCTATTCCCCCGATTGCCATAGCGAACATCGGGGCGGCATTCATTTCAACAGGGTTGGACAGGCGGTCTAAACCTCGAATGATAATGAACCCAGCCATACCCAGCAGTAAGATACCGTTAGTCAATGCGGCAATCGTCTCAGCTCTGCGAAATCCGAACGTACGCTTAGTTGTAGGTTTAGTATGAGTAAGCTTAATTGCAATTAAGGAAACGCTGATTGCTACGACAGTAGACAGCTCATGAGCGGCATCGGCTAGCAATGATAAGCTGCCAGTCACCAATGCCACTGTTATCTCCGCTATAAAATACGTAAACAGCAATACAGCACTGATCTTTAAGCCTTTTACATTGGTTGAGCTGTGATTCATGCCTGACATTTACTTATTCCTTTGATATGTTTTGTACATTCCCCAAGAGTGAAGGACTATACCGATAATTAGGATCGGCCACGCTAAACCGTTAAACGTTTCATGTAGCCACACACCTAGTGCAAAGGCGATAAAACATGCACCGAAAAGCGAACCAAGCCATTCGCTATACTTTGCTTTTGTAAATTCTTGTGAGCCGTGCATTTTAGTCTCCCATTACTTTGATTGCTGCTATTACAAGTATCGCTGCGAGAATTACCCAACAGGCAATGTAAAAAGCTCGTTGGTAGGTTGGGTGGTTATCGTTTTTCATGATTAATGCTTATCGTGGTTATTGCCCATAAAGAACATCATGCCTAGCATCATCAGCGGACATATTAGTAGCAAGAAGCCGAAGCCAGCTCCTACATTTAATGAAGGGCCAAAGAATATCAGCACGATGGCTAATATGGCTAGTGCGATCATGAGTATATTGTGAGTCTTCATATTCATCTCCTTAATGCCCCATCATGTCATTCATATTGTGGCTAGAATCATCTGTGGTTGATGAACTGTAGTTCCACTGTGTTTGCCATGATTTCATTTCGGTTATTTCTTTGGTTTGAGCTGCGACAATATCATCAGCAAGATTCTTGATTTCGTCGTGCTTTGCGTTTTGCTTTGCGAGATTAGCCATATCAATAGCTCCTTGATGATGAGCAATCATGCCGCTAATGAAAGCCTTGTCAAAGTCGTCGCCTGTCTTGCCTTTAAGAGAACTGGTCATGTCGCTCATGGACATATCGGAATCGTCCATCATGCCCTGACTGTTTGTATTGCTATGCATACCCATCATATTCATCATGCCTTGATGGTTATTGTTCACGGCGTATGTAGCTCCAAAGCCAGCGATAATAGCACCAGCCAATAAACCTATAACACCGTATAGTATTGATTCTTTACTCATAGTATCCTCCTTTGAATTAAACTACTTGCCCCGAACGTGCGTTAGCTCGTAAAGGGTAAGTAGCTCTGTAATGGTGTCTGCCTGTTTCTTCTCGTCGGCAGACGAAAGATTGGCAATAGCATGGGTCTTGAGGTGATTTTCGACTATCAGCTTATTTAATGAAGCTAACGATTTTTGTATTGCGAGGGACTGCGTAATTATATCCATGCAGTATTCCTCTTTATCGATCATCTTCTCTAGACCCTTAAGCTGTCCTTGAAGGATTTTAGAACGGTGCAAAGCTCGTCGTTTAATATCATCTATCATACTTCCATATTAATACCCCATAGGGGTATTGTCAAGTGATACGAATCACACCTTTATATTCTTGAATTAACGCATATTGCATATGTGTTACCACTTACTGCATTAAAACACCTCTTATACCGCTCTCCGTGCGTCACAGAGTAACTTCCCGTTCATCTAATTTATGTTTTTCGAGTGTAGCTAGACCCTGAGAATTTTTTTTGGAGCCATTTAGCCCTAACGCCATTTTCTAACTATTAATTATAGGTAATATGACCGTAATTATTTCTTCAGTATCAACTGGCTGTTTTTTTCTTTTTGGTGGTTTCATATTTTGATCGTAACAGGACTAATGCCATAGACGAAATAAACGAGCATGGTTATCTGACAGAAATCTATTAAAAACCCAGTGAAAGGGTGCAAGTTTTCGCTAAAGTGTCAGATCAACGGATAGTGAAAAATGGCGTCGGAATTTTGCTTTGGTAATCGTAGGCTTTAATTATTAACTGCGTGAATTCGGGTTCATTATTTAAGTAATAATAGAAACTTTGGCGGCTAATTCCGTTTTTCCTACAGACCTCAGCCACACTATTATTGTGTTGAATATCGTCAGCAATGTTAATTAAGGTCAAGTAGGTTATTTTATGACGATTGCTGATTGTCTTTTTGATCATATTAGATTCCTCTTTTTTGTATTAGTCCCCTCTTTTTATTATCTCAAATTCGCTATTCTGCTAGATATAACAAATCACCTATAATAGTAAGCAAATGAGCGAAAACACTGACACTGCCAATGATTATGCATTAGCTAGACTTATGAATGAACGTGTGATCACAATATTCAAACTCATGGATAATGAGCGAGACTTACCCGACTACTCAGCTCTAAATCGGAGTTATGTCTTGCTAAGAGAAGAATTAAAACAAATCTATGCACGACAACCAGAACTACAGAATGCTGGCGGGGGTATATGTTGGAAAGTAATGCAGAACATTGAGCTGTTTCATGAAAATATCGGAGAGTACAAGTCTACAGCTTTTGATTACGCAAACTCAGGGGCTGACTATGGTGATGATCACAATTCCAACGTGAATATGCTCTGCATAAAAGCAAATATAGATAAGCCAGTAATTCCGCCACAAATTCAGAAGCTGATTTCTGAAGCTGAAAGTAACATCAAAGAATTCCAATTTGAAATAGATAAGATGAACGCTACGCTTTCGTTTGAGAAAATCACAATACCAGTAATAACGATCGGTGATAATATATACCGTCTGTCTTCTATGCGTAACGGTATAACATTCGATATTATTTCTTACTGCTACGAAAACTTCCTAAATGAGCACGTAGGACTGACAACGATCAATAAATACCTACAGCTAGAAAATCTTGGGAAACCAAGTATAACCAACCTACGTGACAAAATGCGGGGTTCACATTTTGAAGATAACGGTCCACTCGTGCCTTTTATCGATATTTCTCCACGCAAGATCATGATCAAGAAATCCACTGCCCTAACAGATAAAGAATTCAACGCAATCAAAGTAGTTAGCAAGCATTCAAATTCGGATTAACTCGTAGTAAATCAACTTAGTTCGTATTAACTCGGTCTTGACGGACAAATTAATTGTGGTCTCGTATAATTAGAGTATAGCCATTAAAGCTATAAAGCTTGGTGGTGAAAAACTAATTAATAACGAACGAAACGGTACAGCATTGTGCTCTACCGATCTGTTCAGTGCGTCTTAAGAAAGGACGGAATCAAATGGGCAAAGTAATAAGAAAAAATGGTGAAGGCATAAGTTCCTTTGATACGAAGGACTTAGCATTGGCTGCTGCACTTCTGAGCAAGGGATACGAAATGATATGTATGCACCCCGCCAAAGAACGTAGTCGCAGTCTCAGCTCAAGCTTTATTTATCATTTCGAGATAACAAGCAGTATTGAGCAAGCTGCTGATGACTGGAGTAATCGTCAACTTCAGATAGATGAAGAAATGTTTCAAAACGAAATTAAGAACTTAACTTACGAAATGATTGTATGGAATTCGCTATGAACTTACACCCTACACAGAATATCAAAGATCTACTCCAAGACAGCAATATCAGCTTCCGTGAGCATGGTAATGAACTAATTACACACTGCATATTTAATGATTGTGATGCGGATAGTCGTGGTAATGAAGCACATCTATATATCAACGCAATCACAGGTCAATATTTTTGCCATAAATGTGGCGAAAAGGGTGGCATTAAAGGCTTACGTGAAACATTGGGCATTAGTGTAAGCGTAATCCCACCTAAGCCTGTAAACCCTGAAACAAGTGCGAGCAAACTGGCTACGAAATATCACAAGCAACTGCCGTTAAATATTCGTGAATGGCTGAAAAATAGTCGCCTTCTATTAGATGAAGATATAGATGATTTTGAGCTTGGGTATGGGGTCTACTACGGCAAGAGCTGGATCACAATTCCTGTTCGTGATTCTTCAGGCAACGTCCAATTCATGAAGTTACGCCAAGACCCCTTCCTACCTTCAGACGGTCCAAAATACAAATCTACAGGTGGAGAAGCAGCAATATTTAATGCTGAAGTATTAAAGGATAAACCCGACCAACTTGTAATTTGTGAGGGTGAATTCGATTGCTTGGTGCTACGTGCATTTGGCATAGCCGCTATTTCATCTACTGCAGGAGCACGTACTTTCAAAGATGAATGGGTTGATCAACTAACGTCTGTACGCCATTTATATATCTGCTTCGATAATGATGAAGCTGGTGAGCAAGGTGCTAAAGAACTCATCGAGAAACTGTCTGAAGCACTACCCTCGACTTCCGTACTACAAATCACACTACCCGATGAAGTTGGTGAACATGGAGACATAACTGATTATTTCAAATTACCAGACGCCGACCTTAGCGATTTATTTGAGAAATTTGCGGTTCTACGTTCTGGTCCAAAACCGATTGATGTCAGTACTTTTGAGGAAATAACAACTAAAGAACTTGCAGCGGTACTTAACCAAACGATCAAGCAGGATAATGAGAATAAGTTAGTCACCTTCTTATGTATGCTTTCAGCATTCACAGAAGACAGCCAGCTGAACGTTAGCTTTAATGCACCTTCATCAACTGGCAAAACCTACATTCCAATCCAAGTGGCACAGTATTTCCCCGAAGCTGACGTGCGTGAATACGGTGGTGCGTCACCAACAGCATTTTTCCACGACAACGTAATCTACGATAAAGATCGTAATTGTTACATCACAGACCTTGAGCGTAAAATACTAATCTTTTTAGAGCAACCACACACCAAGCTACAAGAAAACTTGCGTCCCTTATTGTCACACGATAAGAAGGAGATTCCATACAAAATAACAGATAAAGATAAAAAAGGCTCAAACCGTGCAAAGAACATCGTTATTCGTGGATTCCCTGCAACAATATTTTGTTCAGCAGGCATGCGTCTTAATGAGCAAGAAGCCACTCGTGCAATCCTTCTAAGTCCTGAAACTAGTACTGAGAAAATACAAGAAGGTATTCACTTGGCAACTCTACGTGACACTAATAAAGCAGAGTACCTAGCGAAAATTGAAGATAGTCCAGAACGTCAACTGCTAAAAGATCGTGTACTTGCTATCAAGCAAGAACAGGTTAATCACATAATAGTCCCCGACCCTGCGAGCATTGAGCGTCGTTTCTTAAGTTACGTTCAATCTATTAAGCCACGTCACCAGCGTGATGTAAGCCACCTACTATCAATCATTAAGTGTATTACATTACTTAACGTCTGGTTTCGTCGAGACGGGAACGGCAACATAGTTGCCTCTCAATCAGACATTGATCAGGGTTTTGATGTCTGGCAGAAGATTAACAAAAGCCAGGAACTGAATGTACCACCCTATACTTACGAGTTCTATAAGAAGTATATTTTACCGATTTATCTTTCCAAGAACGCCGATCGTAAGCTAGGTTCAAAATCTATCATTGATGATATAGGCGTAAGTCGCAAAGAAATAACTTACCTCCACTACAAGCTAGAAAACCGCCTATTAAATGAGGATGTATTCCGCCGCCAAATCCTGCCAATGCTACTAGAAGCTGGCTTAATCACTGAAGTAAAAGACCCAAATGATAAACGCAACAAACTGATATTCCCTCTACTAAAAGAACCCGAACAATATAGTGGTGAGCATGGTGGGTCTCTGCATGCGGAAGAGCAAAAGGTCTGAACATGTCACGTAAGACTGCACCACCACCAGAGATTGAGTACGAGTACGTCGATGACGGCGATACTCGCACTGTAGAAGAAGCATTCAACTATTTGTTTGATAAATATTTCGAACACATTGAGAATGCTTCTAAGAAGTAACGATTGATATTTATTTATAAATGTTTATAATGGAGATTATAATGATAGACAAGAAATACTACACAGTACAAGAAGTTGCAGATTTGCTTAAACTTCACTGGCAAAGTGTACTTACATATATAAAAAACGGCGAACTTGAAGCTCTTAAACTAGGCAAAGGTTATCGCATAAGCCAGATCGCACTTGAGTCATTCATAGCAAAACGTACCACCAGAAAAACAAAGGAGACAAAATAATGTTACGTGCAGCACTATACGCAAGAGTTAGTACTGAGCTTCAAAAAGACGAAGAAACAGTACAGAACCAGCTTACAGAAATTAGGCGGGTAATTGAAGAAGACGGTAACTCCCTGCTAGAGAGCTGTGAGTATATTGACGAGGGTTGGTCGGGAGCAATACTTGAGCGACCCTCGCTTGACCTTATGCGTCAGGACGCACGTGATAAGAAATTTGATATTCTCTATGTTTACGATAGAGGACGATTAGCTCGTAAGTTTGTTTATCAAGAAATCGTACTTGAAGAACTAACCAACTTAGAAATAAAGTTCAAGAGCCTTCATGACATCAATGGCGTAACTCCCGAAGAACAGTTAATGGGAAGTGTTATGGGTGTCTTCCACGAATACGAACGTATGAAGATTACTGAACGTTTTCGTATAGGAAAACTGAATAAGGTACGGAGTGGTAAGCTACTAGGCTATCAACCACCTTACGGATATGACTACATTCCTATTAAAGGAAAAGGCACAGATAAGATTAATGGCTACTTTGAAATAAATGATGAAGAAGCAAAAGTAGTCAGAATGATATTTGAGTGGATTGCTATTGAATGCGTATCAATTAAAGAAGTAATTCGCAGACTTTACGACTTAAACATTCCTCCCAAAAAACAGAAGAAAGATACTTGGTCTAATGGTCCCCTGCACCGAATGCTTAAGAATGAATCCTATATTGGCAGACACTTCTATTACAAGAGTGAGTCTTGCATTACACGCAACCCAATGGCAAAAACACAGAAGAAATACGCTAACCGCCACTCAATGAAAGGTAGCCGAAAGACACGACCTCGTGAAGAATGGCTGGAAGTTGAAGTCCCACAGATTATTACACCTGAGTTATTTGAAAAAGCACAGGCACAGATTAAAAGTAACGGAAAGCTCAGCCAACGCTTCAAAAAGAATCCATACCTATTTGGTGGACTGATTTACTGTACATGTGGTACATCTCGTACTGGTGAGGGTCAAAATGGTCATTTCTACTACCGTTGTACTGATCGTCTGCTTAAATTCCCTAAGCCACGCACATGTTTTGAAGCAGGTGTAAATGTACAGGTTCTAGATGCAGTAGGTTGGTCAAAGCTAGTAGATTTAATGACTGACCCTAAACTCCTTGAAGAACAGCTACAACGCTATGAAAACGATAAGAAGCAGCAAATGAGCCTTAACCCTAAAAAAGACGAGCTAAGGATAGCTAAGAGGTCTCTAGAGCAGGAAGAACGCCGCTATGTAAAGGCTCGGGGACTCGGAACGATGTCTGAGACGGTATACGCAGACCAAATGAATAGCGTAGCCCGTCGTCGCAAAGAGATTAAAGACCAGCTTGACCGTCCTGAAGAAGACAAGCTCTCAAAACTCAAGAACATTGACCTAGAAGCATTTTCAGAACCATTTACCCAGTTCCTCACGAATATGTCTTATGAAGATAAGCTTTTTACTGTTAGGAAGATAGTTGATAAAGTAATAGCAACGAAGGAGCAAATAACAATATGCGGAAATATACCAGCATTCGCCAATTCAGTGGCTATTCAAAAGGTTGGGTTAAATGTTAAGCATAGCCAGCTACAAGACACAACACAACCTAATACGGAAGTCGAGGTTGGGTTAGATGCTAAGCATTGGAATTGTGGGATTGCCCAACGTGGGCAAGTCGACCCTATTTAATGCACTGACTGACAATAATATATTGGCGGCCAACTATCCTTTTGCCACAATCGAGCCAAACACCGGAATTGTTGGCGTACCAGACGTGCGCTTAGGCAAACTAGCGGAATTATACGGCAGCGAGAAGACGCTACCAGCTAGCGTGACGTTTGTAGATATTGCGGGTCTAGTGAGCGGAGCAAGCCAGGGCGAAGGCTTGGGTAATCAGTTTTTGGCACACATCCGCAGTTGCAATGCGATTGTGCAAGTTGTGCGAGCTTTTGAGGATAACGATGTTGTTCATGTCAGTGAAAAACATGATCCAAAACAAGATATTGAAGTTATAAATACCGAGCTTGTGCTGGCGGACCTGCAAACTGTTGATAAGCGAATTCCACGGCTCGAAAAAGAAGTGAGAGCCAATCCAAAAGTAAAACCCCTACTAGACGCCACATTGGAAGTAAAAAAGTTGCTCGACTCTGGGATACCTGTCTCTGCAAAAGCCGCAGAGCTTGATATGGAGGCAGTTGCAGACCTTCAATTGATTACCAGCAAGCCAATGATTTACTTGTTTAATGTTGATGAGGATGTGCTGGCTAACCAAGCTATGCAGGACGAGTTGCAAAAACTAGTAGCGCCTTCCCAGGCTTTGTTTGTTTGTGCCAAGCTGGAAAGTGAACTATCGGGCTTGGACGAAAGCGATGCTTCAGAGTTGCTTGAAAGTTATGGTGTCAAAGAATCGGGACTAGATGCTCTAGCGCACGCTGCATACGATACCTTGGGCCTACAAAGCTATCTGACAGCCGGGCCAAAGGAAGTCCGTGCCTGGACTATTGCAAAAGGTGCTACTGCCCCGCAGGCAGCTGGCGTGATCCACGGAGACTTTGAGAGAGGGTTTATCGCTGCACAGGTGGTGGATTATAACGATCTTGTTGCTGCTGGCTCAGAAACCGCTGCTAAAGCTGCTGGCAAAGTTCGCACAGAAGGCAAAGACTATGTGATGCAGCCAGACGATGTAGTCGAATTTAGATTTAATGTCTAAAGGAAAGCTACATCTTCACCGAGCAAAATTAAATATAGTTTAAGGCTGTTATTTATCAAGTTTTTTGCTGGTAGAGGGCAAGTAAATATCTGGATAAATGCTCCTCGTAACCTCGTCGGTCTCACGGCGCATTTGGGGGAAGACTACGCCTTCTCGAGCAGTTACGCCCTCTAGGCACCAAAACAAACGTTCGCTATAGCCAAACCCACAAGCTGGTGGCATACCATATTCAAGAGCTTCTACATAGTCTATATCTAACATCATTGCTTCACTATCACCAGCATCACGCATACTCTGTTGTTCCTTAAAGCGCTTTAGCTGATCAATCGGATCATTTAACTCTGAATACGCCTTGCTTAATTCACTACCCCCAAGTAGCAAATTGAATTGTTCTGTTAATTCTGGGTTGTCCGATCGAGTTTTAGCAAGTGGCTGTAAAAAGGTAGGAATGTCTACCAGAAAAACTGGTCCAGCAATGGTAGTACGAACTTTCTTCCAGAGTTTGTCTATCCCACGAGAGCGATTCTCGGTCTGTTCTACTTCTATACTATGTTTAGTAAGTTGCTCTTTTACTTCCTCAAGTGTGCAAGTAAAAACATTTAATCCATAGTTTTCGTTGATGACATCGACAAAACTGATGCATGGCCAGCTTGTACCATCAGCACCGAGATCAACCATCATGCCATTAGCTAACTTGAACTGGCGTGTACCCCATGTTTCGTCTGTAATTTTTCGAACCATACGTTCTGTCAGTTTCATTCCGTCTTTCCAGTCAGCGTAAGCCCAATACCATTCCATTGCGATGTGTTCTGGCAGATGTTCATCACTATAATTTTCGTTGCGAAAGCGTGGTCCAATGTCGAAAACTTTTTCGTAACCACCAACTAATAAACGCTTTAAAGGAAGTTCGTGACTAATACGTAGATAGAAGTCTTGGGTGAGCGCATTCATATGAGTAATAAACGGCGTGGCATCGGCACCGCCGGTTGTTTCCTCTAAAACAGGGGTATTAATTTCGGCAAAACCCTCGTCTAGCAAGAACTTGCGAGTAGCCTGCCAAAAAACACTACGACGCAGAAATCGCTGGAATACATCAGGATTCGAATTGGTGTCAACGTAGCGACGACGTAAGCGCTCCTCTTTATTCTTAAATCCGTCATGCTGGCTAGGCAGAGGGCGAAGTGATTTTGTAAGCAGTCGTAGGTTGTGCACTTCAATTGAAATCTCACCAGTTTGTGTTTTGACAACCTTACCGCCAGCTTCTATGAAGTCACCACTATCAAGCAGACTAAGCTGATCCATGCCGAGTTGGCTGTCAGCTGGATTGAGGGTATTGAGTGCACCCTCCTTAAGGAACAGCTGCGTACTACTACTCATATCTCGGATTATGATAAAAGCAATCTTGCCAAACTTGCGAATATTAACGATGCGCCCCACCACACAAACGTCTTTGTCCTGTAATTCATCAAACTTATCTTTGATGTCGGTGAGAACATGGGTGCGTGTGGATTTAGCTGGGTATGGATTAATACCTAGCTTCTTGAGCTCGCCTAATTTACGTAAACGCTCATCACGATAATCCTTTAGTGTCGCCATATTAGAGGCTTATTATAACACAAACAGAGGAAGCTATGAGTCTAAATATTTACAATTTTGTATTATTATGTTATTTGTAGCACATGAATAAAATTGATAGAGGGAGTAAAACTTTTTACAATGAATTACTTTCTAATGCTCTCAATACCTCCGGTCTAGATATTGCCAAGAGCTTGAGAATAGATAATATTTTGTCTGGTCAAACTTACTATCGCAAGCTTACGTTGCCTAATCCTCTTTCCGATCTATCATTTTATTTGACGATTCTTGATGGCGGACAGCTAGGTTTTTCATATCATAATGGACAACCAACACAGGGTAAGTCTGTACTGCGCCTTGTCAATAAAAATGCACTAGAGGTTTTACAGGGTAGTGCGGATATCGATTTACCATTACGTGTTTCTTTGTTAGATGCTGTATACGGTGCCATTAACCAAAGGAATGGCATCATTCCCCAAAGAGTTGCATCACTGAACGGTAATTACAGCGAGAAAGCTGCTTTTAGATCCAGGCTGGTTACAGAACGACTCGAAAAAAATAGCAACGTCTTGCTAGTTGGTCTTGTACCCCAGTTTGTAAGAGATATGCAAGCTCGTAACATACAAGTTTCTGTTTCCGACATGAGTCCAGAGCTTGAGGGTACTGAAATATACGGCATCCCTGTTATAAGCAGTGGCAATGCATTCACATTGGATAAGCTTAAAACATGTGATGCAGCAATTGTGACTGGGGCCTCAATTGCGACTGATACAATTGATTCTATTTTTGAAGTAGCTTCTGTTAGCAATACAAAGTTACATTTTTATCTTGAAACCGGCAGTAATTTTGCGCCAGAACTTATACGAAGAGGCGCCGTATCTGTTGTTGCAGAAAAATTTCCTTTTTATGATTTTCCGGGGGAAGCTCGTTTTGAGGTATATACCCAATGATACGCAGACTGAATCAAAACGATGCCGAACAAGTCTTTTACTTAATGAGCGAGGTGTATAGCGATCACTCTTTTCTGCGACAAGGAGTAGATCAATATAGTACACAGCTACAAAATGAACAATACATATCCATAGGTGAGTTTGAAAACGATAAATTGCGGGCACATGCTGGATACAAAGCCTATAAAAATTATGCACTTATGAATGCTCTGGTGGTTGATCCTCGCTATAGGGGGCTGGACTTAGGAAGAGATGTTTTTAATGCCAGGCTTGATGATATAACTGAAAACGAAGCATTTGATTTTGTTTTTGGATTTTCTATGATGCAACATACTTATAGCCAACGTCTGTACGATGACAGATTCAAGCCAATTGGCATAGATATTGGTTACCAGGATATATATCATAATAAATACTCTGCCTTTAACAGGGGTGTCAAATCTAATGCAGAGCTTATTCTATGTCGGAATCTATCGTACAGGACAATACAAGCAGAGATATCAGTCCCAGAACAAAATCAATCAATAGCCACAAAGATCCTGGGCCAAATTGGCGTGAGTACACAATTCGCAGAATACGACCCCACGATGAATGACATGGGTACATTTCTCGGTTTTCAGCCAGTCGATAAAGATGAGGTGTTTGCTTCAATATTTTTGCCCTCTACTTCTAGCGTAGATTTTGAACCGTTAGTTACCTCAAACGATGAGCGACAATATTTTGTTGATGAAATAACTAGGAATCAACATGGATAAGCCCTTACGTATTAACATCATGGGATCAACCGATCCCAGTGTTAGCTTTGACAAAACAAGTACCCCCTTAATTACAAATGCTTTTGAGAAAAACGGACATAATGTAGCCATGCATTCGGCTGAGTCGTTGCCTGGATATGGCGAACTATTGGCTTGTGATGTTCTTATTGACCGTAGTCCGATAACTGATGCTAATTTTTTTAAAGGCTTAGCACGAGCTTATCGCAACAAGCGCATATCAGGAGAACAAACACCTCTTATGATTGATAATCCTTTGGCGACCATTGTAGCATCTGATAAAAGAAAAACTCATGCATTATTCCCAGATCTTGTACCAGAATCGTACAACCTAGACGGTGTGACTAATCATGCATCTATCAATGCTTTTGCTAATGACGAGTATGTAGTAATAAAAGATCCCTTAGGCTGGTATAGCATAGGAACAGAACTACTTTCTCTAGATGAGGCACACGATAAATATGGCAATGCAACTGATTTAGTAGTTCAAAAGTATGTACCATTCACACGTGGTATAGGGCGTGTAGTCTTGGCTAATTTTGAGGGTGACTCACAGGTACTTTGTAGTTATCTTATGACTCCAGACTCATGGCGAACTGGTAATGGTGTAACTAACAAATTTGAGTTGCTCGATTGCTCGCCTTCGCTGGAAGAATTTGCTTGTGCCGTTACCAAAACCAGTGGGATTTATTTAAATGGCATTGATTACATCGAATCAAATGGTAGCTATGTTCTGCTGGAAAATAACACTGTTCCTAACTTACGTGTTCCATATCATTATCTGGGAGTTGATGTACCAAGCTTATTTGTTAAGCATGTTGAGCGTAGTGCTGCTAGAATTTTAAAATGATATTATTTGGCAATGAATAAACTAAAGCTTTTATTATCTTTTGGCGGCGAGTCTACAGAGCATGAAGTATCTGTGGATTCCGCAAAATATATACACAGCATCCTGAAGGACGATCTATACGACATAACCTTATGCTATGTTGATCGTGATGGACTGTGGTGGCACCTTGATGATTTTGATGATAAAACACATATCCGTAAGTTCGTGTTCAGCCTTGGTACTCGTGTAATTAGCGATAGTTCAGGTTGGCACACAAGCCCTGATGTTATTTTCCCTGTTATGCTGGGGCCAAACGGCGAAGATGGGTCAGTTCAGGGTTTTGCGCAACTGCTTCATATCCCGATTGTAGGATGCGATGTTGCATCATCTGCTATATGCATGAATAAAGAACTTACGAAAAAATTATTGCAAGAAGCGGGAATAAAGGTCGTTGACTATATTGCTTACAAGAAAGGTAACACGTTGCCAAATTTTGATGAAGTAGTTTCTCTGCTTGGTGAGAATGTCTTTGTAAAGCCATCGAATCAAGGATCTTCCATAGGCGTAACTAGGATTAACTCGGCAGAGCAGTTACGCAAAAGCATTGAACTGGCCATGCAATATGGTGACACAGTACTTATTGAAAAGCGCATTACTGGAATAGAAGTTGGGTGTGGAGTTATAGGCAATGAATCACCTGAGATAAGTGTCGTTAGCAAGATAGACCTTGGTGAGAATGACTTTTTTACATATGATGCAAAATATGCAAGCAATAGCAGTGTTCGCATGATCATACCAGCTGATTTACCAGATGATCTAACTGAAAAGGTACGTGATGTAGCAAAACAAGCGTACAAAGCTCTTAGATGTGCTGGCTTTGCTCGTATGGACATGTTCTTGGAGAGTGATGGAACAGTATTGGTTAATGAGGTTAATACGATACCAGCATTCAGGAGCGATAGCTCCTACCCCAAACTGTGGAAGTCTAGCGGATTAGATCCTAGCGATCTTCTAGATAAAATCATTAAATACTCATTAGATAAATAAACCGTACAAACAAATAGTTGGTCGAGGGGTGTTATCATAAATTCAATGTTTCGTCTGCTCACCTCCCAATTAACAATCTAGTGACTTTATATTGTAAAGTAACCCATTATCCCCTATACTAGTAACTAAATATGAGCGCACTTGTTGTTAAAGATTTGCAAAAAACCTATGACGACGGCAAAGTGAAGGCCCTCAAAGGAGTAAGCCTCGAAATTGCCGAAGGGTCTTTCTATGGTTTGCTTGGGCCGAATGGTGCTGGTAAGTCTACCCTGATCCACAGCATCACGGGACTCGTGCTACCCACTGGTGGTAGTGCAAAAGTTTTTGGTAAGGATTCAGTAGACGACTACCGAGAAGCCCGAGCCATGGTTGGGTTTTCGCCGCAAGAGATTAACCTTGACTGGTTCCTTACTGTAGAAGGTACGCTTGATTACCACGGACGGTACTTTGGCATGAGCAAAGAGCGCCGCAAAGAGCGAGCCGAAAAACTAATGAAGATTTTTTCGCTTACAGAAAAACGAGATGCACGTACCAACTTTCTTTCTGGGGGTATGAAACGGCGTGTGGTAATTGCTCGAGCTTTGATGCACGAACCCAAACTACTTATTTTGGATGAACCGACTGCAGGTGTTGACGTAGAGCTCCGCCATGAACTGTGGGAATACATGGAAAAGCTCAACAAAGAAGATGGCACTACCATTCTTTTGACCACTCATTACATCGAGGAGGCCGAGCGTTTGTGCGACAAAATTTCTCTTATTAATCAGGGTAAATTGGTTAAAACTGGCACAGTTGACGAACTAAAGAAAGCCTACAAAAAGGAAACCCTGGAAGACGTATACCTGGAAGCAATCTATAAAAAGAATAAAGAGGGCAAAAAGAAATGATGGTTGGCTGGCTCGGAGTATTGCGGCGTGAGCTGGAACGTGTTTGGGTAATAAAACGCCAAACTATTGGCGCCCCTCTGCTTGAAACATATCTATACATTAGTGTTTTCGGTGCTGCTTTGGGCAGCAAAATCAATGACCTAAACGGCGTCTCGTATGTTCAGTTTATTATCCCTGGTCTTGCCATGATGGCGCTCGCTATTAACGCTTTCTCTAACAATGCGTCATCTTTACTTCAGCAAAAAATGATGCGAGCTATTGATGACCAGCTAACATCGCCTGTTTCACATCGGGGGCTACTTGTGGCCTTTACTATGGGTGGCTTTGTTCGAGGAGCCGTTATCTCAGGCTTAACACTGATTACAGCAGGTCTGCTAATAGATCTGCCGTTTGCCCACCCATGGCTACTACTGCTTAGCATGACGGTAATTGGCCTTTTCTTTGCATCGTTGGGCGTATTGATTGGGCTAAGAGCAAAAGTATTTGATAACCTAAGCTTTTACCAGACCTTTGTTATTCAGCCGCTTATCTTCTTAGGTGGTGTGTTTTACTCCGCTACTTTGTTGCATGGAGTTTTTAGAACATTAACCGAGCTTAACCCAATTTATTACATGATCAACACTGTACGATACTCAATGCTTGGACATGCGGATGTAAACCCTGCGATTGCCCTGCCTATTATCACCGCCGTGACCGTTGCTCTAATAAGCCTAAACTATTATCTCTTTAAAAAGGGTCACAACCTACGGGCTTAAGGATTTAGTTCTGTTTCAACAGCTTTGGTGATCTGAGCGATTTGAGCAAAGTTACCACCTTTGCTCATCACAACAATTACGTATGAACGTTGTCCGTGCGTGACAATACCAGCGTCGTGCGTAACGGTATCTGTCTGCCCAGTCTTGTTAGCTGTCCGGCAGTTGCTACAACCTGAAGGCAAGCCTTCGGTAAACTTCTGTGCATACAAGGAGTCAAATACTGTTCGGCGAGCTTTATCGCTGAGCATCTTGCCTTTTTTAAGGTTTACCAGCAAGTCCCCTACTTCGGCTGCTGTTGTTTTTGGTGTACCAGTGAGAGTAGTTTTGCTATAACCGAGACTTCGGTTGAACTGATCAACATAATTCCAGTTCACCATGGCTCCGATTGATTTGGCACAATCATTATCTGAGACTCGCAGCATTGCATCTACGCAAGTCCCTACATTTGTACTGCCAATACGGTAATAGGACCATTTATCGCTTGGTGTTTTGCTCTCAAGAGGTGCTAGCAGAAAAAGCTTGGCCAGGCTGGCTGCATCATACACTTCGTCTGCATGCACATTAGCAGCCCGCCCCGTGCTTAGATCTTGAACGTACACAGACCACTGCTGCTGCTCCGGAAACTCTTTGATAACTTGGTTGATTGAACTCTCAAGTGCTGTGTCTTGTTTTGGCAAGCTTGTAGCAACAGGGATACTGCTGTCGGTAGCTTGAGGGTTTGGTGCTGCTTCAACAGTTTCAACTGCTTGGTGATTTCGGGCTGAGCTGGCAAATACAGACATAACATCTGCTTTTACAAATCCCCCAACTAGCGCAAAAGCAACAAAAATGCCTGCTGCATTGCGCAGTTTATGTGAAGTGCGTTGCACGCCCTTTTTGTAGTGGAAATGGCCAGGTTTTTTTGACCCTGAGCCGAAGCTTGATGCCCTCATAGTTTTTGTCTCTTTTTTAGTGTTCGATTTTAATTTTTGCCGTAGTTTTTATCTGTTGGCTTTATGCTTTGAACTGTATCATAAGCATATACGCTATGCAAACATTTTTTATGCAATTTTGTGTTTTTAGTAGCTCAAGTGAGCGAACAAATTTTTGTGTATGCGACTACCAATTGAGCACTATTTTTTGCGTTATCTCAACTGCCTGTTCATGCGTTGGCAAATTATTCTCTTCATAATAGTGGTCAGTCGTCATGTAATTATCGATTACACCCAAACAAAAAAGTTCGTCAGCCGCCAAATGCATGTGATCCACGACTGGCAGCGTAGCAATTGGCGTGGCAATAATAATTTTTCGTGCAGCAATTGGTTTTAAATAATCCACAGCTATTTCTAGTTTTAATGGATCTTTAAGGCCATCAGAAACTAGAATAATTTCGTGCCGTTTAAGTAATTGTTTTTTAATTACCCCGTCTCGGCCAATAATTCGGTTGAGTTTCTGGAAAGCTCTAAGGCGCTCTTGGTCTATAACCTGATGATAATCACTCTTCATCTCTTCCATCTGGCCAGCAGAATACATGCTACTGTACGTAAAGTTTCCTTCTGATGAGGCAATACCGGCAGTTCCTTCTCCCGGAATATCAATATTCTCTGTTTCCAGGATATACATTGTAGCGTGCAGAGCACGTGCCAACTCTGCGCCCACTAGTGCGCCCCCTTCGTTGAGGGCAATCACTGCAGGATTTACATAAAACTCACCTTTTGCTTTTATTTTTTCGGCAAGCAGGCGGCCAGCTTCACTCCGGTCTTTAAAGTATTGCATTGTTATCTGTTATTTTAGCACAAACGGTTTAGCGTTTTTGTAGCACTCTTAAAGTATAGAAGCGTTCTAGGTTGCCCTTTTCGCCTGCAACTTTGCTATCTGTTTTATCAATAATTTTAAAACGATCAGTTGCCCAAACTTCAAAACCCTTCAGTATCTCTCGACGCATCTTGTCGTTTTTGATCACCCCTTTATGCTTCAAGGAGTCACCAGCCTCAAACTGGGGCTTTACCATAGCAACAATAGTAGCTTTGGGTCCAGCAAGAGCAGCAATGTGTGGCAATACCTCCCTAAGCGAGATAAACGATACGTCGATAACCACAATATCAACCTGGCTACTTAGCTCTTTCACGTCTCGTATGTCAGTCTGCTCATGCAACTCAATACTTGGGTTTGTTCGCAGGCTTGGATGAAGCTGATTGGTGCCCACATCGACTGCTATCACCTTAGAAGCGCCTCGACTTAGAGCAAAATCGGTAAAACCACCCGTGCTACTGCCCACATCTAAAACCGCTGCGTTTTTGAATTCAAGATGAAGGTCATCTGCCACAGAGGATAGCTTTAGCCCTGCCCGAGACACAAACTGTTCACTGGCTAATAGCTTCACCCGATCTGTCTTTTGCACATTCAAGCCTGTTTTTGTAGCTACTCGTCCGTTAACAGTGACTTGTCCAAGACGGATATAGCTCTCTGCCTGACTACGGGTTGTAACCAGACCACGTGCCAAGAGCTCTTTGTCTAATCGGTTCATTCTGGGTTAACGGTGTAGATTTATAACAAACTCACCAACGGTTTCTGCAATGACTTGTTCGCTTTGCTTACTAAAATCAGTTTCGCCATTTTGGTTAGTTCCGGAATCCTGTCGAGAATCGACTGCAGGATCTGGAGCTGCATCTCCAGGATTTATTTCTTGATCTCCAGATGTATTATGACTGTTTTTACTTCTTTCGTTCACGATATCCTCCTGTTGATGTATCAACACTTATTATATCACCCGTCTTTATGAAGGCAGGGACCTTAACGACTGCTCCAGTCTCGAGTGTTGCTTCTTTTGTTATAGAACTTGTAGTGTCGCCTTTTACCGCATCCTCGGTATAGGTTACTTCTAGATAAACATTTTTTGGTAATTCTACGCTGATAACCTGTCCGTTGTAGCTTTGAGTTTGCACTTTATCGCCTTCTTTTAGATACACTGCTGGATCACCAACAATGTCGGCTGGGACTTCATGTGTTTCAAAGCTATTATCATCCATAAAGAAGTACGTATTGCCTTCTTTATATAGATATTGAGCATTACCATTCGCTACATCGGCTTGAGCAATCGACTCGTTGCCTTTAAAGGTCTTGTCGAGCACTTTGCCATCGATCAAGCTCTTGATCTTTACGTTCACGATTGAGCCACCTCGCCCCAACACTTTTTGACCATACTCAGTTACTCTGTACGGTGTTCCGTCCAGTTCAAATATAGTGCCTTTTTTTAGGTCTGTTATACCAAACGCCAAAGGATTACCCTCTAACTACGAATGGTAGCAATGCTAAATGTCGAGCTCGCTTGATAGCCACTGCCAAGTGTCGTTGCTGACTCTCGGTAAGACCAGTCTTTTTACGACTTTCGATCTGTCCGTACTGATTAACATAGCGCTGTAAAGTCTTAAAATCTTTGTAGTCAAAGAAAGCTACATCAGTTCGGTGTTTAAATATTTTTGCCATTAATTATCTCCTTAAAATGGAACGTCGTCGAGGTTGATAGGCTCATCGCCCACGTCCTCAATTACTACGTCTTTTTTCTTGCTTTTTGGTGCTGGAGCTTCTTCGCTAGCTGAATTTGAAGGAGTAAAATCTCCTCCGCCCTCACCTCGTGAGCCCAAGAATGTTACATCTTGTGCCACAACTTCGAGTTTGCTGCGCTTTTGGCCATCTTGCTCCCAAGATCGGCTTTGTAAACGTCCGTTTACAAGCACTGGTCGGCCTTTTGTCACGTATTGTGCAACACGCTCACCCAAAGGACCCCAGGCAACTACATCGACAAAGTCAGTTGCTTCTTTCCAGTCACCATCTTGACCCTTGTAGCTACGGTTTAGCGCAAGGCTAAAACTTGTCACACTCTGCCCACTCGGAATCTGTCGTAGCTCCGGGTCTCTTGTTAAATTACCCATTAAAATTACTTGGTTAAAACTTCGTGCCATTGTTTTGCACTTCCCCTCTCTGCAAACTATGTGCAGTTAATTTGTACTTATATCTTACTCTACGCTCCGCTCATAAGACAAACCTTGCGGTTTTTCTCATCGCTCGGGGCACGAAATAAATTCGATGCTCCGGCTGCTCTTTTCCCTATTTTTCTTCTTCGTTTTCGTCAGCTACTTCGCCTCGTTCGGCTGCCTTTTTGGCTTTTTCTGCTTTGGCTTCTTCTGCCTTAGCAATTGCCTTGAGGTCTGGACGAGAGATAAGATAACGAATCACTTCGTCGGTGATGTTTAGGGTAGATTCTACCTTAGCAACACCGGTACCAGGCATTTCAACTGTATAAAAAACATACACAGCGTGATCATGCTTGGCAATTTGGTACGCAAGTTTCTTTTTGCCCCAGTTTTCAGTCTTTGTCACTTTACCACCGTTGTCGGTGAAGAGTTTAGTAACCTTGGCTTCTGCCTTAGACAGATCCACTTCTAACTGCGGGTCATATAAAACTGCTATTTCGTACTGATTCATAGCACTCCTTTGGTTAAAGCCTGCACACACTAGAAGTTGCAAGCTGGGCTAATATTGTAGAGTTATCGTACTACATTTAACAGATGTAATCAAGTGATAGAGTCAGGCCAACTGATCTTCTAGGCGTGATGCAAAGTACTCAAGATGGCTAACTCGGACAAGCTGCTTAGCTGTCGAGTAAAAAGTCTTCGGTTTTCGTTTTGCCATCAACCCTTGCTCTTTTAAGTCCTTTTCACGCTTGTAAAGACCTGCACCCTCTAAAGACATGTCAATTGCGCCCCTAAGCATCAGGCGAGCAATCTCTCGCTTTTTATCATTGTCTGTTCTGCTGTCTAAAAATTCCTCTACAATAGTTTCGTCAATTACATCTGTTATCTTTTGTTTTGTTGCATATTCTACCAGGAATCGTGCGATGGGTTTCTTCTGATCTATAGTTGTCTTTTGTGCAATCTGGAGGTGCTGCTCATCTGTAAGTTCTACAATGCTATATTCTCCACGCTCACTAACATCAATTGCTTGTCTTGGTATCACTCCGGACACTCCAAGAACTCCTAGACAGAAAAAGTCTTCTTCTTTTTTTGGAAGAATGGGACCTTTCTTAAATATGTCGTGAGCATTTCTGTGATAATACCAGTCAAGATTTTGGATTCTAGAATTCTGCAGTGCTTCCCCCTTGATGCCAAGTCGCTTAAGCTCCTTCTCATCATACCAGGGGTGGTGGTTGTTAGGAGCAAAATTGTCAGGTAGATGAGGAAACAAAAAGGCCCCGTTTTCACGAGGCCCTGGAGGAAGGATCGGTAACGGTAATCCCGTTACTTCGCAAGTCGGAGCGATCTCCTTTGCCATATCCTTCCCTTTCCTTTTTGTGGATGTTTATTGTAACTTTAATATACCCATTTTGTGAGTGGGTTGTCAACGCTTACGGTTTAAGAATTTTCGGGTTCGTCGGGCATGTCGTCGTAGACATCACCGTCAGAGGCACTGCCGAATACATCGTCCATGCTATTCACTAACACTTCACGTGGGCGTGCGCCATCTGCAGGGCCCACAATTCCCTGCTCTTCCATGGCTTCTATAAGTCGAGCAGCTCGAGCATAACCAACTCTGAGGCGTCGTTGCAGCAAACTAGTGCTAGCCTTGCGACCTTCTACGACCACCTGCACAGCATCTCGCCACATATCATCGTCTGCGTCCTGACCGCCATGGTCCGCTACAATACCACCTTTGCCATTGAGCTGTACTGGCTGGCTGATTACTTCGTCATCATACTGTGGCGGTCGTTGTGCACGGATAAAGTCTGTTACTTTACCCGTTTCTTCATCAGATATAAACGCAGCCTGTACACGTCGTGGCTTTGGCATACTAGACGTCAGCAACAGCATGTCACCTTGCCCTAGTAGCTTCTCGGCACCCATTTGGTCAATGATAGTCCTCGAGTCTACCTGGCTCTGGGTAGTAAAGGCAATTCGCCCAGGCACGTTAGCCTTGATCAAACCAGTAATTACATCCACACTCGGACGCTGTGTAGCTAGCACCAAGTGGATACCGGCTGCTCGAGCCTTTTGAGCCAAGCGTACAATAAGTGCCTCGACATCACGTGCTGCCATCATCATAAGGTCAGCTAGCTCATCTATCACAATGACGATGTACGGCATGCCCTCTTCGTCGGTGAGCTTGTTGTATTCAATAATATTACGCTTACCACGGCCAGCCATAGTGCGCAGTCGGCGCTCCATCTCTGCCACTGCCCATTTAAGTGCACTAATACACTTTTCTGGCTCGTTTATAACAGGAGTCAAAAGATGAGGGATATCGTTGTACGGAGTAAGCTCAACTTGTTTTGGATCCACCAAAATTAGCTTTAGGTCTGAAGGACTGTTGCGGTACAAAAGACTCGTCAGTATATCGTTGATCATCACAGACTTACCAGACCCGGTCTGACCAGCCACCAAAAGATGCGGTAGGGTTGCCAGGTCACCTAGTATTGGTACTCCGGCAATATCTTTACCAATTACAAACTCTAGAGGACTCTTGGCTGTTTGCCATTCAGAAGAAGACAAGATACTACTCATACGCACAGTTGCGGGCTTAAAGTTTGGCACTTCGATACCTACCAACCGCTTCCCAGGAATAGGTGCTTCAATACGAATAGAATGAGCGGCTAGATCAAGCGCCAAGTTATTCTCGAGAGCTGTAATCTTGGTCAATTTTACCCCTGTTGGAGGCTTGAGTGTGTACTGCGTAACTCGGGGGCCAATGTTAGCACCATCCATGTCTACAGCAATACTGAAGTTATTAAACGTGTCTTTAATAAGCTGGGCATTACCTTGCACGTCTCCTGCGTCGGCCTTGTCTTGCTTTTGATTTAGCAGGCTCAGCGCTGGCAATTTCCAGTCTGGATCACTGGCAGTAGTTAATGCCTCGTGATTTTCTGTAGCGGATAGTTTGGCTGCTGTGTTTTTAAGACTGCTCAACCGAGGAGTTTCGCTTGGTGGGTTATGTTCGGTTGGTACACCTTCGTTAAGTTTAAATTTATTTTCTTGTTTGATAGATTCTAGGTCTGTATCAGCTGATTTTTCCTTCTTTTTAAAGGGTTCTGCGAGTTTAAGTAAAACCTTGGGCGAGATATGAAACGTCAAAAAGAAAGCTAAAATTGCTAGCACACCAAAGAGTAGGCTTGCAGGCACTTTATTGAGCGCAAGCAACGTAGCGTTACCGATTGCAGCTCCAAAATATCCACCATGTCCACCGGTGTTACCAGCATCAGAAATGGTCACAAACATGGTGTGAGCGGTAGCAGCAGCGGCTAGTAGAAACCCGAGCATACTGGCAAATCTATCCAGCGGAATACGGCGATCTTCGCTAGTGAACTTGAGTGCAGCCAAGAAGACAAGGGCGAACGGCAACAGATACGCTACCCATCCAAGTGCCCAGTAAGCTCCCTTGAATAGATTAACTGGCAGTGCTCCTCCTGCACCAAAACCACCAAGCAATAAAAAGAACGCTAAAACCATCAAGAGAATTGCCCCAGCCAATGGCCAGAATGTTGAAGTCGAAGATTCTTCGACCTTCTTCTTAGAAGATGATTTTTTTGATTTAGACTTTTTCTTTTTTGCCATAGAGCTTAACTTCTTAACTATTGTATCATTAGCACTATAAATTTCACTCTTGATACTATAGCAAAAATTACATCATTTGTCAATCTGCTTGTTCTTTTTTCACCTCTGTAATAGTGTTACTATTAGGTTTTCTTATGCTTTTAGACAAATTTATAGATAAAGAAGCACGTCAGGAACGTAAACTTAACAATGCAATTGCATTGCAAGCTGACTTTGTTGCCGAATATCTAGCCGCAAATGTCGCTGAGTGTCTAACTGCAACTAGTGAACCCCTAGAGAAACAAACCTACAATATTGGTAGGTGCCCAGAACATCTGTCTATTGAAGAATTTGCCTCTAGAGTTGGTCACGCAGCAATGGATAAGTTCCCTGCCTACTCTATCTTTGAGACTCCCATCTATAACAACGAAACCACCATCCTAATAAACACTGGGAATAGTGAGGTTGGTATAGGTGGAATTGCATCAGTGCCTCCACCATCAGCAGAAGTGAGAGTGGTTTTTGATACACCAATACCAAAAAGAGCCCTCCACTCCGTATAAATAGATGTTTACAGTCTAGTCGACTCGAGCGTCTTGGTTCAGTAGCTTGCTGCGCATTTCGGCAAAACGTTTTTGCATGTCAGCGGCTTGCTTCTGAGGATTTTGCTGTTGCTGATTACCGTTTTGTCTTTTATCGCCGCCTTGCTGTTGCCCACCCGGCTTTCCACCACCAATAACATTTACAACTGGAATGACAATTGGGCTACGACCAGTTTGCTCATACAAGAAATGCGTTACATGTTCTTTTAGCTCTAGCTTGAATCGATCTAGGTCAACTCGCTTAAAGCGCTGTGCAACGGCTCGTTTTAGCTCAATTCTAAAAGCGTTCATCAGCTCTTCTTGGTCTTTCATATAGATAAAACCACGGCTAATGATGTCAGGGCTCGTCAGCAATTGGCCAGACTTTCGGTCTACCGTTAGAACTACTGCCACAAGGCCTTCGTTGGCAAGCATCAAGCGGTCTTTAACCACTACGTTACTTACAAGCGCCCCTGTTTGGTCAACCAAAATGGTACCATGCGGAACATTTCCTGCAATCTCCATAGAGTTAGCGGTGAATGAAATAACATCACCGTTTTCAGCATTTACTGTGTTCTTTCGAGGAATTCCCTCTTCAATCGCAATCTCGATATGTCGCTGCTTAGATCGATAGCTACCAAATACAGGCACAAAGAACTTCGGCTTGATCATATTAATCATGTCTTTGTACTCTTCGATGCTAGCGTGTCCAGATACGTGCAACGGGCCACAGCCATCAATACCATGTGTTTCATGCCGGAAGACATGCACGCCCTTACGCATTAAGTCGTCTACCATGTTGCCAATGAGTGCATCGTTACCGGTTTCTGGAATTGGTGTAGAGCTAAGTATCACAGAGTCTTGAGCTTTGAGCTTAATGTGTCGGTGATCACCGGTAGACATACGCTGAAGCGCAGAGCTCGGCTCGCCCTGGCCGCCGGTACAGACAACCACAACTTGGTCGTCTTTAAGATTAGGTACGCTGGCAATAGGCACAAATGTTCCTTTTGGAACTTTTACAAAACCGTGGCGAATAGCCATCTCTAGCGTGCTAACCATGCTTCGCCCATCGAGCGCAATCTTTTTATTGTGCTTGGAAGCAGCATTTATGATCATTTGAATACGGTTTACGTTGGTACTAAAGATCGCCACAAAGATACGTCCTGGTGCTTGATCCATAATGCTAGAGAAACTCTCTTCTAGCGTGCTCTCCGATGGCGTTCGACCTGGTCGCTCCGTAGTAGTACTTTCACTCAAAAGCGCTAGCACGCCTTCCTTGCCAAGCTCTTCAAATCGCTTGGTGTCTGTTATCTCATGGTCGAGTGGGTTTGGGTCCAAACGAAAGTCACCAGTGTTAACAATACGGCCAACGGGCGTATCAAGCACAATAGATGTGCTTCCTGGGATAGCGTGAGTTACACGAATAAGTTCGACGAAAAATTCGCCAATCTTAAGTCGTTCGTGTGTATCTTCGTTCATAGCTACAGTCTTGAGCTCAAAGCCCTCAGGCATTGGCAAGCCAAAGTTCCCAAAGATTTCCTCAACTCGACCGATAGTAAATTTACTGCCATAAATTGGCGCTGGAAACAGAGGTACAACGTGTGGCAAGCCACCAATGTGATCTAGGTGTCCGTGGGTGATGATATATCCCTTTAGTTTGTGTTTAACACTTTCAAGATACGCCATGTCAGCAATGCCGTAGTTAATTCCTGGCAGGTCGACACCGAGGTCACTACCAACGTCCATAATCACTACATCATTTTTGTACTCAACAAGCACTGTGTTCTTGGAACCACCACCGTCCATGCCGCCAAGACCAATGATTTTTAGCCGTGGGCTTTCGTCGATAAAGTTAGCTCGCTCCGAGCGCTTGGCCTGGCCATTTGCAGAGCCATTACTATCAGAGTTTTGATATTGGTTCGCAATACGATGTGCGTCCTCTACGGTTCGCTTTTGAGCACGCAAAGCCGCACCTCGACTCGCAGGCCGTCGATCATTATTGTCCTTTGGTTTTTGGTTTCGAGGTTTATTCCCTCGATTGTTATTGTTGTTATTCATTATATTCATTAATCCTTTTATTTAGATTCGTTAATTTGTTTGATAATTTCTGGAATTCCAGCAAAATCTTCGATTAGTGTCTCTCGCAGAGAACCGTTATAAAGTGCTGCTGCTGGATGATACAGAGGTAAAATTATTACTTTTTGCGTTCCAAAACTAATTCGTTTTGGCTGCCCATGTATATCCGTGATCCGTTTGCCTGGCAAGAAATACTCCATACTGTGCCGACCTAGTGTCACGACAATCTTTGGCTGCAAAACTGCCAATTGTCGAGTTAGATACGGCCAGAAAGCTTTCTTTTCATCTGGCAGTGGATCTCGATTATTTGGTGGACGGTATTTCACAATATTAGTGATATATACGTCACTACGATCCATGCCAATAGTTGCCAGCATTTCGTTTAAGAACTTACCCGCTGCCCCCACGAAAGGCAGACCTTGCAAATCCTCGTTTTTCCCAGGGGCTTCGCCTATAAACACAACATCTGCGTCTATATTTCCATCGCCCATGACAAGGTTCGTGGCCGTCTTGGCCAAATCTGGACAGACATTTTTATCTAAAATCTCTGCCTTGATCTGATCAAGCAGTTCTTGCTTATTTTCGCTTTGTGGCACGCTTCTTTCGTATCCCAGTAATCCTTAGTACGTTGTGGATTGCTCCAGCAATTGCGATGACACCAACGGTGTATGCCCATAGGTTTGCCGTATCAATAGCAGTAGCAATAAAGAAGTATGCTATTGCCAGCTCAACTGCAGCAAATACGGTCATCCCCTTTTTGGTTTGGTGCCATGTGTGCAATTTCTGAAGCTGTTCCATTATTCTTTCTCCGGTTTGGCTGCAGCCTTCATGCTTAGTTGCAGTCGTCCTCGATCGTCAATTCCAAGTAGTTTTACGTTTACCGTATCACCCTCTTTAACTACGTCGCTTGGGCTGTTTACTCGTTCTTCTTTCATCTCACTTACGTGGACGAGGCCTTCTTTGCCTGGCAAGATTTCAACAAAGGCACCGAAGTCTAGAACACTAACGACTCGACAGTCTGTATATATTCTACCAACTTCTGGCTCTGCTGTGATGTTTTTTATCCACACCATAGCTGCATCGATACTCTTTTTGTCCGGGCTAGCGACCATTACTGTGCCGTCGTCTTTAATATCAATCTCCGCACCAGTCTCTGCAATAATCTTGTTAATGGTCTCGCCGCCCTTACCAATAACTTCCCGGATCTTGTCTGGGTTAATCTGAATAGCTTCCACTTGCGGAGCAAATTCACTTAGTTCAGTTCGTGGTCGGTTAAGCGTAGTTAGCATGTGCTCAAGAATAAAGAGTCTTCCCTCTTTACCTTGGGTTAGGGCCTGCTTTAGGATCTCTGGGCTTAGACCGTGAACTTTCATATCCATCTGAAGTGCAGTAATACCCTTCTTGGTGCCAGTTACCTTAAAGTCCATGTCGCCTGCAAAGTCTTCCGCATCAGCAATATCACTAAGCACATATGGCTTACCGTCTTCACCGAGCATTAGTCCCATGGCGATTCCACTTACAGGTGCTTTTAGAGGCACACCAGCGTCCATAAGTGCCAAACAGCTAGAACAAGTAGCTGCCATGCTGGTAGAACCGTTCTGGCTCATAATTTCTGTTACTGATCGGATTGTGTATGGGAAGTCTGCTTCGCTTGGCAAAACAGCAGTTAAAGCTCGCTCTGCTAATAGCCCGTGCCCGATTTCCCGGCGTCCAGGGCTGCCAAGCCGTCGGACTTCTCCAACAGTATAGCCAGGGGCGTTGTAGTGGTGGAAGTAGCGCTTGTCTTCGCTCTTTTCCATGGTATCGATCATCTGAGCATAGCTTAGCGGCGCTAGTGTCACGATATTGAGTGCCTGTGTCATCCCACGAGTAAATAAGCTCGAACCATGTGTTCGTGGCAAGATGCCTACTTCGCTAGAAAGCTGACGGATCTCGGTAAGCTTACGGCCATCAGGACGAATGTTCTTCTCTACAATGCCTTTTCGCACATCTTTGTGAAGCGCCATAGTAAATGCTTCGTCGTATGTAGATTGGTGTTCTTCGTAGTCGTCACCATGCTTCTCTGTAAATGCCTCGTGGAAGCTAAGTCGCAGTTCTGTAATTAGCTGGTTTCGCTCTGGATACGGTGCTCGCAGTGATTCACCTAATTTACCGTCTACCCAAGCGTCAACTTCTTCTTGAACTGATGCGTCTGGCAAGTCTAGCTCGTATTCTTGCTTGGTCACACCAATCTTCTCTGCAAGTTCCTGCTGCAACTTAATTGCTGGCTGGATTGCGTCTTGAGCGAATACCAAGGCTTCAGCAACTTCTTCTTCTGTTACTTCACTCGCACCAGCTTCTACCATCATCACACCGTCTTTGGTGCCAGCAACTACTAGATCAAGTTTACCTTCGCTCAGTTGTTCTGCAGTAGCAAATGGCACAATTTTGCCATCAACCATTGCTAGTCGTACACCTGCTACAGGGCCATCAAAAGGGGCTCCCGCAAGAGTAAACGCTGCACTAATTGCAATCATTGCAATCATGTCGGGTCGGAAACTTGGGTCCATACTAAGTACAGATGCTACACCTTGCACTTCATGTCGATAGCCTTTTGGCCACAATGGGCGAATTGGTCGGTCGATCAATCGGCTGATCAATACTGCATCATCGCTCGGTCGTGCTTCTCTCTTTATAAATCGGCTGCCACTGATTTTGCCAGCTGCATACATTTTTTCCTCGTAGTCGATTGATAACGGGAAATAGTCGAAGTTTTTCAAACGTTTATCGCTTATCATAGCGGTTCCTAGCACCACAGTATCTCCGTAGCGCACAAGAACACTCGCACTTGTTCGGAAGCCTACTCGGCCTACTTCTAGTGTTAGTTTTTTACCGCAAAAATCGGTACTTACAGTGACAATATCCTTACCAAATGGATTGATTGTGCTCATATTTATTCAGTTTTCCTTTCTGTTCGTCGCATGGTTCAGATATACAAATTCTGTATAGCTGCTTCCCTACGACGAAAATAACTCTTATGAGAGTTGCTATTATTTAACTCTCTGGTAATGGCACGAGTCTCGTGCAATAACTAGCGAGTCAAACTAACGGCGAATGCCGAGTTTTTTGATCAGTGCCAAATACGCTTGACTATCTTTGTCTGCAATATAGCGAAGAAGTCGCTTTCTTTGCCCTACCATTTGTAGCAAACCACGTCGGGCTGCAAAGTCTTTTTTATTAACTTTCAAATGTTCAGTAATTTCGGCAATACGAGCAGTTAAAATACCTACCTGCACCTCTGGTGAGCCAGTATCTTTCTTGTTCTTTGCAAGGTCTGCAATTATCTTCTGTTTCTTGTCAGTAGTTATCATGCGTTAGGCACTATTCTAGCACACTCTCATCTGTTAATCAACTGTTTTGTTCAGTTAATTCTCTTGGTTGTTCCGAGACGAGAGAGCAGCACGTCCCAACTCTCGGAGGTGGTCTCGTATCAGCTCCTGCTGCGCAGGACTAAAGCCTTCGGTGCGTTGAGACCCAAATCGATAGGTATGTACCTCACCGAATACCTCCGGGGCAGTTTCTTGGAGAGATGCCCCAATTTTGTGCACTGTCCTACCCTTTGCGCCTAGTTCTTTTCCCAAGGCATGTGCACTCAAGACACCTTTAGGAGCGGGTGAAGCAAGCAAGCCTTCACTCTCGAGGTAGTCTCGAATCATATCCTGCTGTCTAGGAGTAAAACCTTCAACAGACCGATTGCCAAATCGGTAAGTCTGCACATCGCCAAACTCCTCCGGGGTGTTTTCTTGAAGGTGAGCAATTGCAGCCTGTACTCTTTCAGTACCTACCTCCAGTTGTTTTGTTAGGCCTTTTATATTTAAGACATCTTGGGAGGTGGTGAAGGTAAGCTTACCTTCACTCTCAAGTTGAGCCTTTATCTTCACCTGCTGCTCAGAGCTGAAGCCTTCCGCAGAATTGGGACCAAACCGGTAGGTTTTGGTTTCGCCAAACTCCTCCGGGGTGTTTTCTTGAAGGTGAGCAATTGCAGCCTGTACTGTGCGAATGCCTATGCCTATCTCTTTTGCTAGAGTCGTTGCACTCGAGACATCTTCGGAAGCTTGTGGAGCAAGCAAACCCCTATCCTTGGCAAAGTGTTCTACCAGATTCTGCTGCTTAAGACTAAAGCCTTCTGCGCTCTTAGAACCAAATTGGTAAGTCTTGGTTTTGCCAAATTCTTCGGGCATGGTTTCTTGTAGAGAAGTGATTACGTTACGAGTTGCACTGTAATCTATGCCCAGCTCCTTAGCCAGCTTGTTAATACTCAGAACATCTTTTGGGGCTTTCTCAACTCTTTCCAGTAATATTACTGGCTCCGTAGGCTCGTTCTTGCTCGACTCAACTAAATCATTGGTAAGTAAGTTGGCTATACGGCCTGCCCACTGTGGTCCGTAAACCAATCGAATGCCCACCTCTACATGTTGCTTTAAGAGGCTGTTAAGCTCTTGCTTGCTCAATCCTAGTAAAGTCTCTACTGCCAAAGACTGTTGCTCCAATGCTTTGGAGTCAAATACATAGGTAGCATTACCCTGTTCATCGCAAACTAAGACCAGCCTATCTAGCTCTGGGATTTCCACACCAACGTAGCTTTCTTGGCGCATCATTTCAGAAGTGTTAGTACCCTTCGTAACCGTGATGTCTTTTAGGTCTATCCCCAAACTTTGGTTCGCTATAAAAAGTAAGGTTTTAAGGCGTGGCGTAATCTCTGCTCGCTCATATTCTCCGCTGCCTGAACCGAGATTTGTCTCGCTTGAGTCTGGAGGTAAGACAACAAAGTCCTCTTCTGGCAATGCTTGCAAGAAGTTATCAATCTGGTGAATTCCATCTACCTTTTCTTGGAGCATATCCAGAACTTCTGGCACACTTCCTAGCCCGTAATGCCTAAAGGCCGCTTCTTCCTGTTCGGCAGGCTGTAATTGTTTTATTCCCTCTTGTTGGGCAGGTGATAAATTTTGCCGATAGTCGTTAATGCAGCCCCCAGCAATATCTATTACTGCATCGAGGGATTCATCTGCGATATAGTTAATATTCTCAACCGTTATTTCTTGTAAAAGTAAATTATCCAGTCGTGTCTTGAACTCGGTCTGCTGTTCCTGGGTCTGGGGAGTAATTTTTTCTTGGGCAGCTGGCATGGTTATAGATTATTTTATTTTAGTTAAAAGTAATCTATATATTAACAAATTATTGTCATTTTGTCAATACTTACCTCTGGAGAGATTGCTTGTTCGATTTTGAATTCTCCGACAATGGTGCGGCGAAGGTCGCTCATATATGCACCTGTTTCTAGTTTTTTACCAATGTCTGCTGCTAAACTTCGGATGTACGTTCCGCTACTGACAGAGGTGGTGAATTTTACTTCTGGATAGTTATAGTGTGTTAAATCGAGGCCGTTAATACGAATCTTTCGGGGTTCTATAGTTACTTCTTCGCCTTTTCGGGCTAGCTTGTAGGCTCGCTGGCCGTTAATCTTGATAGCCGAATAAATTGGCGGTGTTTGCATACTTTCGCCTACAAAGCCTTTCAAAACCTCTAGAACATCATCTTTTGAAGGTTCTTCATCAGATATATCTGTCTTCTCTCCCTCTTCGTCGCCTGTTGAGCTGGTTTGGCCTAAGCGCATAGTAACTTCATAAGTTTTATCTAGCTTACTAAATTCTTGAGCTCGCTTGCAGTACGAACCAACCACTATAATCATTAAGCCTGTTGCTAGCGGGTCCAATGTCCCTGTATGGCCTACTTTGACCTTCTTGCCTACTTCTTTTTTCAATGTACCTCGAACTTTGGCCACTACGTCAAAAGAAGACCAACCACTTGGTTTATCAATCAATAAAATTCCGTCAAATTCCATAAGTACAGCTTATCAGACTATCTAATTGGTGCCGGCTGTCGGATCATTTCAACTTCTGGTATAGATACATGTTGCGACTGAGTCTGATAATCAGGCATATCTCGGGAATAGACAAAGCCTCGCCTTTCATAAAAATCTATAGTGTCATCATTGCCTTTTACAACTTCCAGTACGACTGGTTCGTTTTCTGCATCTAACCACGTTAGAGCTTCATTGATAAGTTTCTTACCAATTCCTTTGCCCTGATGCTCCTCCAAAACATAGAGAGCCCCTATTTTAGGTGTCTGGTCTTTATAACGTTTTGCGGTAGCAAAACCAATTACCTCATCTTGATACTTGGCAACTAATGCTCGCTTGTCTGGGTTATTTTCTTTTATCCCTTCCTCCCAGAGATTTGTTAATTCCTGAATATCTTTAAATTCTTTATGAATTTGTTCTTTCGTTACGTGTTCTGGCACCACCTTAGGATATGTAGAAAGCCAAGTTTTATATTTAACGTTTACAATACCTGCAGCGTCTTCAGGTATAGCGTCAACAATGAACACTTCGTCTTTATTTGTTTCCATCACTGGGTTTGCTATTTCGCTCATGTGCTTTTCTGTAAGATGACCCAACTTTAAGACATAGGAGGCATCATTGGAGGGGGCACAGGGGGCGGAGGCCCAGATGGAGTACTATTTTCCTCTGTTTTGGCTTCTTGCTCGGCATTTAACTGATCGCCGAGTGTTTGGGCGCCCATTGATTGCCTTGGTTCAGGAATTTGAGGCGGAACGGCATCTGCAGCTGCATGAGCGTTTGCTAGTGCATCATCAACATTAAGGTGTGGGCTATCCACTTCTTCCTCTATCTGGTCTAGTGTCTTACCCTTGTCAGCGAGAATGCTTTCCACTCTATTGGCTGTTGGTTCTTGGGGCTCTGAAGGATGAGCCTCAAATTGGTCTTCGGGTGATTCTTCATTGTTAGGGGTTTCCGCTTTTGGCTCTTCACTCCGGCCAAGAATACGTCCTCTGTTCTTGACCCCAGCGCTTAATGGATCGGTGCTTCCTGCGTATTGCTGCTCTTCTGGAACACTATTGGCAGTAAGCTGCCCACCGAGAGATGGTGGATCCATGACAAGTCCAGGAGTATTTTCGGCTGGTTCACCGGCGGGGCGATTTTCTTCCTTGTCTTCATCAATTTTTTCCTCATCCGCTTTTGGTTCTTGATCTTCGTCGAGGTATCGACTCTCTACCAGCGAATGGAAGTCGCCATGTTCGTCTATGTGAATATCGTCTGTTTCTTTCGGCTCTTCCTCAGCTTGGACCTCTGGTATTTCGGCTTCCTCGTCATCTTCTTCGGGCTCTTCCACCTCTGCTACTGCCCCGTGTTTTATGCTCAGGGTTCCGTCGGTACTAGCTTTGCCTTCATCTAGCTTGGCTTTTTCCGCCTCTTCGGCTTCTTTTTCTTCCTTTTTACGAGCTTCGTCTAGCTTAGTGGCAACAAGCTGAGTGCTTGCGCCTGCTGACATTAGAACTCCAGAAATAGACATAGTATGAGGCGAAACTTTTTCGTTACGGAAACGATCTGTTTCTGCAACTACCCCTGTTAGGAACGCAGTGGCAATTTGAGTATCGAGTACGTCTCGTTTTAGCTCAATCACAATATCGCTGACCATTTCGCACAGGCTGCTGGCACGAGGTTCTACCCAATCAATACCAGCAAAGTCAGTTTTTGCTTTATTGCCGATACCAACGATGGTTGCATCGTGCAGAATCCGACCGTGCGCAGTAATAGCCTTGTCCAGATCATTTCGACCTTCTACTCCAATAGCTACTATGGTTTCTACGTTAAAGTCACCTTGGCTAAACTCAAGGTCTTTTTCGCTAATACTTGTTTTGTACGGAGTTATATAGATTTTTACGACATCATCTTCTACCTTATAGCGAAGCTTGTCTGCTTTTGACTTATCGAGCGCAATAATAAAATCTCGCAGGCTGTTGGTGTTTTTCTCTAGAGTTTTTTCTGGCTTTAAAAATTCGATAGATGAAGGAATTTTGCCACTAAATACTGCTGTAGCGTGTTTGCCCAGCTTGTTGAGTGCGATAGTTAAGCCAATACAAGAGGCTAACTGATCAAGCGACGGGTTGGCGCTTACTGTAACCAGAATGTTATTGCTGTCTTTTAATTTGTCGACAGCTTGTTCGAAATGTCCGACAGGAGCTTTATTGTTTTTTGGTGGCATAGTTTTATTTTTTGTTTTTAACTATTTCTACCTAAAAACATATCATACATAAGCATATTTGTCTAGAGGTATACAGGAGTCTTTGCAGTTTTAACCGATTTAGGTTATAGTTGTGTCTATCACTTTGAAAAAAATAACTAAAGGAAAGTTGATCTATGCCAATTATAAAATCTGCTCGCAAGCGAGTGCGAGTTGCTACTAAAGCCACCGTTCGTAACCTACGAACCAAACGAACTTTGAAACAAGCTGTAAAAGCTGTACAAAGTACTGTCAAAAGCGGCAAGAGTGCTGAGGCTGAACTAAAGAAAGCACAAAGTGCTATTGATACCGCTGTTAAAAAGGGCGTAATGCACAAAAACAAAGCTGCCCGCAAGAAAGCTCAACTGGCTCGTGAAGCCAAGAAGACTACCAAGGTCTCTAAAACTGTGAAAAAAGCTGCTCCAAAGAAAGTTGCAGCAAAGAAGCCAGTTGCCAAAAAACCAGCAGCCAAGAAAACAACTAAAAAATAGTCCTTTGCTAGGCTAGTTCTAGTAAAAAATTCTTCAGAGCGTCATCGATATCGATGACCTCTGTTTTTATTTGGGCATCAAGCGCACTCAGCCGACTAAGGAGCTCTCGTAATTCAGCCCGGGATAATTTGTCTGCTATCCTCTTGGACTTGCTCACTACAAAAGGGCTCAAGCCAGCTTCTTTAGCAATAGTATCTGGATTCTTTTCCCCTCCCGCCTTCACAATTGCCACTATATGAAGTTGCCAGACTAGCATAGACAGGATTATTGGTGGCTCTACTTTCTGCGCCCGCTGCGAGTTATACAGTTCCATGGTGCGCTTTTTGTTGCCAGCAAAAGCGGCATCCAGCAAATTAAAAATGGTGCCACTCATGCTGGCCTCGGTGAGCGCTTCTATGTCTTTTTTGGTAATTTTACTTTGGTAGTCGAGCAATTTTGTCAGCTCGTTATGCAGCATCTGCTGATTTAACCCTATCCGTTCTATCAGAAATCGAGCGTCAGACGAGCTAAGTGTTCCCCCACTATTTTCAGCTTCAAGGACCAGCCATTTGGTAAGTGTTGCTTCATCTAATTCTTTAAACTCTTCAAAACTAGTCTTTGCTTTAAGTGCTTTATAAAAAACGCTTCTTTTGTCTGGCTTTGGTTCAACGAAAACTAGCGTGGTTGCCTCGTCCGGCAAACTAAGTAGTTCCTCGAGATTTTCGGCAGACTTTTTATTGTTACCGAGGCGCTTAATAATAACCATCTTTTTGGGGCTTAAGAGTGATTGGCTTTCGAGCGTTTGCTTGATCTGCTCCAGACTTACCTCTTCACCATCTAACACTTCAACAGCTAGTTCCGTGTGTTTTGCTATAAAGTTAGCTTTTAGTTCTGCCAAGCTCTGGTCGAGCAAGTACGTATTCGGACCAACTAGTGAGATTATATTTTTTGGCATGCTGGGCATGTGTGAGTTCCTCTTCCTGCAACTTTTGTCTTTTCTATTGTGGTGCCGCAGCGTGGACATGGCAAGTTTTCTCTGCGAAAGACACGGGCAAATTGTATGTAGCTGCCTTTTTGCCCCCGAGCATCTACATAATTTCGATCAGTCGAGCCACCCTTTTCGATACTAAGTCTTAGCACATACTGAATACTGGTGAATAATTTTTTTAATTTAGCCTCTGGAACATCAGCTACTCTAGTAGCTGGATGGATTTTTGCACCCCAAAGCGACTCGTCAGCGTAGATATTACCAACCCCTGCGAGCACTGTTTGGTCGAGTAACGCTGCTTTGATGGTAGAGCCAGCTCGCTTTTTTATTCGTTCCATAAATATGCGGTCTGTAAATTCTGCACTGAGCGGCTCTGGGCCAACTTTTCTAAAAAAATCTATGTTTGGAATTTCAATGGTTGGTACCAAGCGAACCCAGCCAAACTTACGCTGATCGTTAAAGAATAGCTTTGCGCTCGTTAGCTCAATGATCACTCGTGTTGATTTGTCTGGAAGGTTGCCGACCAAGCTATTTGTTGGGTGCCCTGCCCCAAACTTTTTAGAATCATCATCACTGCGGAAGACGAGCTGTCCAGTCATTTTAAGATGAATAATCAGTGAATATCCTGAATCAAGGTCAATAATAAGCACTTTGGCTCTGCGCCTAACATCAATAACTTTTGAGCCAATCAAGAACGTATCTACATCTGCTTTTGCATTTGGAAAAGATTTATCCCAACTCGAAGAAGCTCCTGTGATTTTTAATCCAGGCAATAACTCAACGAGTCCTCGTCTTACAACTTCTACTTCTGGTAACTCCGGCATAGGTAACCTCTATTCTACCAAGCCGAGGTACAATAAACACATGAGTAATTCACTTGGTGACATTCTGGGAAAGAAAAAGTTTGAAGAACCTGATGAAATTGGAGAAATAAAGTCTTTTGTGTCTGAGCGTTTCGGGCAAACCCCATCTGTTACCCTTACTGACTCTGCGATTATTATTACCGTTTCTAGCGCTAGCCTGGCTGGTGCGCTACGCCCTGAACTTCACAAGCTTCAGGAACAACTAAATACTGCCAAGCGCCTCACCATCCGTATTGGTTAAATTATTATTTTGTTTTCTTTTTGAAGGCAATTTCAAACCAATGCCTTGAACCCTTTGAGACAAAACCTGTGTCGAAATAGACTTCCTCAAAAGCATCAGAGACAAGCTCCCGAACATTGTCGGGTGAGTATCGGTAGAATTGTCGAAACCCATATTCGTCATGGGTAGGTACCTCTTCGTATTCGTCTGCGCTCTTTAAGCTCATATATAAAATTCCGCCGTCACCAAGGCTACTTTCGACCTTTGTTACAACCTTTGCCAAAGACTCTCTATTGATATGCAGTAAAGAGGCAAAAGCAAAAACAATATCTATGTTATTGCCGTAATCAAAGCTCTCAGCATCTCCAATCACAAAATTACCCTTCGGGAGACGCTGACGTGCTAAATCAATGAATGCTTTAGACGGATCAAGTCCAACATAGTCGTTGGTATAGTTCAAGATAACCTCTGCGTCTCTGCCGTCACCACAGCCAATTTCAACAACTCTTATGGGGTGGCTCACTGAACCAAGTAGCTCAATCGCTTTTTTAATGTCCTTTTCTCGGGCTGGGATATTGTCATAATAAGATGCAAATCTTATTACTTGCTCGTTATATGTCTCTACGGTTCTTGTATCTACTGGCACTATAGTTCGCCCCAGTTTTTGCCAACTGTCGTGTCTACGGTTAGTTTTACCGGAAGCTTGTAGACGCTTTCCATAATACTCTTGAGTTGCAGCGCTACTTCATCAGCCTCTGCTTCTTTACACTCAACCAACACGGAGTCGTGAATTTGGAGTAACATCTCTGCTCCATCTATGCCATGCAAGTATTTTTCGATGTCTATCATGGCCATTTTCATAAGGTCTGCTTCGGTACCCTGGATCGGCATATTCATAGCTGCCCTCTCGGCACCTTGTCTGACCATAAAATTGCTAGACTTTATGTCTGGCATTGGGCGGCGGCGACCAAATAATGTCTCTACATATCCTTTTTCTCGAGCTTGATCTTTTAAGCCGTTCAGATATTCCAGCATAGGTTTTCGAAGTTCAAAATATTTATCTATGAAGTCTTTGGCTGCGGAGAATGTCATGCCAGTGGCAATGCTCAAACCATGCGGACTCATGCCATACAAAATACCAAAGTTGATTACCTTGGCGTCTCGGCGCATTGTCTTGGTGACATCTTCTGGCTCACGATCATACACCTGTGCTGCAGTGGCTGTGTGTACATCTACGTCTCTGTTAAACAAATCAACAAGTTCTTTGTCTTTTGCGAGGACTGCAGCAAGACGCAGCTCGAATTGGCTGTAGTCTGCACTTACCAATACATTGCCAGGGCCCGCTACAAAAGCGGTGCGAATTCGCTTGCCTAAGTCTGTGCGGACGGGAATGTTCTGGAGGTTTGGATCGTTCGAACTCAACCTCCCCGTCTGTGCAACGGTAAGGCTAAATGTAGTGTGTAAACGACTCTGTTCGTCTACCATTTTTGGCAGTGTTTCTACGTAGGTACTCATGAGTTTTGTGACTTCACGATACTGCGAAATCAGCTCGATTATTGGATGTAGTGCTCGTAGCTTATCAAGCTCGTTAGCTGCTGTGCTGTATCCAGTTTTACCTTTTTTTACCCCTGTCGTGGGTAATGCCAACTTCTCAAATAAAATCGTTGATAACTGCTGGGGGCTACTTATATTAAACTCTTCGTCTGCATGGCCATAAATTTGTTGTTCAAGGTCGCTAATTTGGTCTTTTAGCTCTTCGGAAAACTTGGCCAAATAGCCAGTGTCGAGCTGAATTCCTTTATGTTCCATCGCTGCAAGCACGGGAATAACAGGCCACTCTATATCATCCGCAAGTTGTTTAACTTTTGGCTGCTTATTCAGATCTTCTTTTTGCTGTTCGTACAGCGCCCTGATCACAGCAATAATTGCTGGGGCTTGGCCCAAAAATTCTTCGGGCGGAAGGTCGCTAAGCTCTCCCCCTTCCCATCCTAGATCTGCCTCCGCCAGCTCCGTTAGAGTTGGCTTGTACGTCAACGGATTAATCAAGAATCTACCGACATCTACATCATGATGCAGCCCTGCCATATCTTTGCCGCCGAGCTCCAAAAAAACTTGTGCTGATGCTTTTATGTCATAGCCTATCTTGGGAACTTTTGGATCGCTTACAAATCCTAGTTCTTTTTTGGCTTGCGCTGGAGACAACACATACAGCGTTTTGGGATCGGGGCTAATAAGAATGTGCTGTGGACTCCGACCATGCTTGCCTGCTGCATAGCTGTGCACTACTACTTCTGTTTTTTCAGAGAATTTAAGAGGCCCATCGTATTCTTTGATCTTTGGCAATGTAATCTTGACTGAAGAAGCAGCAATTTCGGGTGCATCATCTGGAAGTTTCATAATGTCTGGGAGCTGCCGAGCAAGTGTTCGAAACTCAAGCTTTTGCAGAATATTGCGTATCTCTAGTGGATCGCATTTACTGCCATCAACCTCTTTTAGGTTGAGCTTAATCGGCGCATCAGTCCAAATAGCGGCCAACTTTTTACTGAGGTATGCACTGTCTTTACCGTCTTTTAATTTTTGGGCCAGTTTCTCTGGGCTTATTATGTCGACATTCTTATAAACTTCGTCGAGTGTCTTATATTCCTGCAGTAATTTTGCAGCTGTCTTCTCCCCAACACCAGGCACTCCTGGGATGTTATCGGAACTGTCCCCTTTTAGTGATTTAAGATCCAAAAATTGGTCGACTTCGATGCCGTATTTTTCCTTAAAACTTTCAGGATGATATAGCTCAATATTGCTCAGGCCTTTTTTGAGAGCATAGACGTGCACGTTGTCGTTGATAGTTTGGAGTAGATCCAGGTCTGAAGTAACCAAAATGGTGTCGATACCCTTCTCTTTTGCCTGCACTGCCAAGGTGCCCATAATGTCATCTGCTTCGTAGTCATCAAGCTCGTACAATGGCCAGCCAAAACCTGCTAGAAGTTCGTGTAGCAATGGAATTTGTTCATAAAAATCTGGTGGAGGTGGTTTGCGACCAGCCTTGTACTCTGGATATAACTCTAGGCGTTTGCGAATATTCGTCTTTGGTTTATCCCATGCCACACACACATAATCTGGCTGTAACTTTTTAAGAACCTCCAGGGCCATAACCGCAAAGCCGTACACACCACCTGTTGGTGTACCTTCTTTAGTAGAAAGTCCAGGCATGGCAAAATAGCCACGATAAAAAACCGATTTTCCATCGATGATAACTAGTCTTTTTCGCTCCTGTGTCATCTAGCTAACAGTATACGCCTCTTGGGTGGCAAGAACTAGGCGCCAACTGCAGAGCGGCCAAGCTGCATTAGAAAAAGTCGCTGTTTGTCTTGCCAATCAGAGCCTTCCTTTTTTGCTAAAGATTCTAACGCTACTTTTGTCTTATACTCAATAATTTCTTCGATCACTTCCTTGGCCCCTGACTCAGCAAGCAGTAGCTGGCACCGAAAAACCTCTCGAGGGGCAAGATCTTTCCTACCAACCACTTGTGTGAGATACGATTTCTGATCATCAGTTAAGCTTGAGTCGCTCGACAAAGCATGGTGCAGCAGTAGTGTGCGTTTACCCGAGCGAATATCATCACCCCGATCTACACCATCCACCGTAGTATCAACAACCTCTAAATCATTTCTAAGCTGGTACGCTTCACCTAGGTTCTCGGCAAATATTTGTACATCATTAACGTCCTCAGTAGTGCCTCCTGCTAAATACATACCTGTCTCTAGAGGGGCTCGAAACGTATAGTGTTTGGTCTTGTCGCCATTTGCTCGGTTTGCTTCTGTGTCACTGATCCCATCAATAACCGGAGCAAGCAAATCCCCAGTCTGTCCATAACCTGTAGGAAGCATAGCGGCATTGATTGCATTTGAAGCACGAAGCTTAGCGAGCGCAGGCACATTTGGTAGCGTACCGATAGCAAGAAGTGCATGATGATTCATGGTTAATGCACCATTTATGGTCACGTCTTCTGGTAAGCTGCCTAGCTCTTTTGTTGTGTTTGCCAGCAGTTCTTCCTCTACAAATATATGTGCTGGGGTGCTGCCTCTACGCTCCTCTGACTGGTCTTGCATATCATCAATCACAACCAGATATGTCTGTAGAGCCTCCATTGCAGCACTCGCAATATCGATCATTTCATGATCTTTCCCGCCAAGCATTTCATATCCCACTGTAGTTAGTATTCCTCGAATTCGTTTAGCCTTAGTCGTTAAAATATCAGCACAGGCTTCTACTGGTAGCGAAATGAACTCACCATACTCTTCTGCTTCTTGCATCAGTTGCGCTGCATATACATCAACGGCGTGTTCAACTCGCTCTTGATATCCTAAGAGCTCAAGCTGAAACTGTTTTTGTGGCTCTGCCTCGGCAATCCTCATTGGCTATAGCAATCCTGCTAGCTTAGCCGTTACTTCAATCTCAAAATCCTCAATTCGAGAGAAATTATTTTGAATAAATATATCAGCTTTTTCTCTTACGGTAGTAGTATCGAGCGTAGCTTCATCTCCATTATGACTAGCTTCTTCCTTCTCTTCCTGCAAAAATTGTTCAAATGTCTTTGCGTCTTCAGTTGAGCGCTGTCTACTTTGAACTCTTTCATAGCGAACTTTAGGGTCAGCATCTACCCAGATAACTCTGCCACCAAGCTCGTGGACTCGATCTGCTTCGCCTGGGTTACGAAGGCTAGCAATTGCTACACCTTTGTGGCTTTCGTCTGCCTGTTCAACTGCTTTATCGATTAATACACCCAGGCCAGATGCTCGACGCCATTCTGCACTGATGTTCCGCAAAGTCTCTCGCTCTAGTGGCAATCCACGGTTACGAGCTTCTTCTCGAAGCATCTCTGTAGCAGGCACAAACAAAAAGCCTTTTTCTTTTTGCAAGAATTCACCAATAGTGTCTTTCCCACTGCCATTGGTCCCGGAAATTCCTATAATCTTCATAACGTAATTTTCTCGTTTAATCCTCTCATTTTACACCTTGCTGGGAAGAGCAGCCCGAGCAGGCGAATTTATTTCGTCGCCCGGAGCGATGAGAAACCCTGAAAGGGTGTCTCATAGAGCTTAGCTCAGGTAATCGTGTAGCTTACGAGCGTCTTTGTGCTTTCGCAGTTTTGCGAGTGCTTTGGCCTCAATTTGTCGAATACGCTCACGTGTCACACTAAATTCTTGTCCTACTTCTTCCAGTGTATGACTCTTGCCATCTTCCAGCCCAAAACGAAGTTTGAGTATTTTTTGTTCACGCTCGGTTAGCCCGCTGAGCATATCTTTTACATGCTCTTTAAGTAGGCTACCTGTGGCAGATTCTTCAGGGCTCACCGTGTCTTCATCCTCGATAAAGTCACCGAGTACCGAGTCTTCTTCGTCATCTCGCACACTTGCGTCAAGCGAGTGAATATCCTGCTTGATCTTCATAATGTGTTCAACTTTCTCAACATCCATTTCCATGGCCTTAGCAATTTCTTCATTGGTTGGTTCTCTGTTGAGTTCTTGTGTTAAGCGTCGTTGAGTTCGAAGCAACTTATTAATCGTTTCAAACATGTGTACCGGAATACGGATCACACGAGCCTGGTCGGCAATAGCACGAGTTATGGCTTGACGAATCCACCAGGTTGCATAAGTTGAAAACTTAAATCCTTTGTCAGGGTCAAACTTTTCAACGGCACGCAGTAGTCCGGTATTTCCTTCTTGAATAAGGTCTAAAAGGTCTAGACCACGCCCCACATAACGCTTAGCAATCGATACTACCAAACGCATGTTTGCTTCGGCCATTTGATCTTTGGCTTTCTTTTCGCCAGCCACTACTCGCTGAGCAAGAGCCAGCTCTTCTTCCGCTGTCAAAAGCGGAATCTTACCAATTTCTCGCAAGTACAAACGAACTGAGTCATCCGCAATGTCATCCATGTACGACTTGTCGTCGAGAGCTAGATCTTCTTCATCGTCTTCGACCCACTCACCCTTAAAGGCAGTCTTAGAGGCTTCCCCATTACCAACCTCAATGCTTGCTTCAGCGAGTTCGCTGTACAAGCTATCTAAGATGTCAGAGTTCTCAGGTATTTCTGGAATAGCTGCAAAAATTGCATCCTGTTCAATCTTGCCGTCTTTTTTTGCTTGTTTAAATAATTTAGCTTTTGCTTCTTGTAATTCTTTCTGGTCTTCTGCCACGTTGGCTCCTAATCTTTTATCTTGTTCAATAATGCATCTAAATCTCGAGTTTGTTCGAGTAGTTTCTTTTCGGTCGCACCACTTGCATCAGCAAGATCAGCTGTAATCTGTTTTTTTGAGTGTTTTACGAAATATTCGATTGTCTTGGCTCGGAGTCGTGCTGCTTCAAACTGAAGCTCTAGCGTGTCGACATTGCCATAAAGTTCTTCAAACTGTAATGATACTATTTTAACATAATCTAACATCGGTCGCAACGCCGTGGCAGCCTTTAAGTCTCCGTCAAAGTCTCGGTTTTCCTTTAGAAAAGCGAGGAGTTCTCTAGAATCATTTGACGGCATCATTTCTGGCTCCAACACATCCAAGTACGCACGGGTACCAGGCAGCATCAATGCTAGCGAAAGCAATCGATCAGCTGTCCTCTGCCATTCAAGATTAGTGACAGGATCCGGGGCAATTTGGTTCTTTGGTTTTTTGAGTCTTTTGGGCGCACTCGACGTATTATTCATTTTTTCCCTTAGAGCATCACCATTAATGCCGGCAACTTCGCTAATCTGCCCTAGATAGTGATCCTGCTCAATCTTATCTGTCACCTGCCCCACTACTGGCAACAATACTTCACTGAGCGCTCGTTTTCCGTGGGCGCTCGAGAGATCCAGTTTGCTGGCATATCTGTTGAGGAGCCAATCAAATGCAGCCTGGGTTTTATCGATAGCCTCCTCCCAAAGTTTGGGATCTTTTTGGATAAGCTCGTCAGGATCTTTACCCGATGGAATTGTAATAATCTGTAGATTTAATCCAACCTTGCTGGCGATTGGGATTGCCCGTTCTGCAGCTGCTAGGCCTGCTTGATCTTGATCAAAGGCCAATCGCACATTACCCGCCAAACGAGACAAACTCTTTAGTTGATACTCCGTCATCGCCGTACCAGCAGTGGCCACTACGTTAGCTACGTTTGCCTGATGACTCGCAATCACATCGAGATTACCCTCTACAATTACCGAATAACCGCTGTCCCGTATGGCTTTTTTAGCCAGATGTAGCCCATACACGTGTCGGCTTTTGTCATAGAGCGGCGTACTCGGGGTATTAATATACTTTGGCCCACTGTCGTCTCCTGGCATCTGGCGAGCCGTAAAACCAACCACCCTGCCAAAACCGTCTGCCAACGGCACCATAATCCGCCCCCGAAACATGTCGACATCTCCTTGATGACGGGTAATGCACAGACCAACAGCCCGAATAATGGGCAGATCGACACCTTTTTTTACCAAGAAGTCCGTTAGTGCCTTGCCGTTATTTGGGCTATACCCAAGCTGAAAATCAAGAATTGTTTCCTTGCTAAACTTACGAGTTTTAGCCACATATTCCCACGCTTCCTTATTCCCCTTTAGCTGCACCTGATAAAATTTGGCAGCCAACTCCAGCGCTGCATACATTTTTTCTTTATCAATTTTGGGTGTGCCGCCCGAACCCTTAAATTCTTCGAGTTCAACTCCTGCTTTTCGAGCCAACAGCTCCAGAGCTCCCTTAAAGTCCACTCCTTCTACTTCCATAATGAAAGTAAATACATCACCGCCTCGTCCAGAGCTAAAGTCATGCCAGATCTGTTTTTCTGGGCTCACGACAAAGCTAGGTGTCTTTTCATTACTAAAGGGGCTCAGCCCTTTAAAGTTACGTCCAGCTCGTTTGAGCTGCACATATTCACTCAGCACGTCTTCTATGCTCAACCGAGCCTTTACCTCTTGCACCGCATCCATATCTACTAGTGTAAAGCTATCCTCCCAAAGCTGAAAGCATTATCAATTACATTAGCCCGATGTTAAAATAATGCTTATGCCTCCGCAGTCAGCACCCGATCCATATGGATTTATCTTAAACCCAGAAAAACCCAAGCGTCCTCCCCTCTTTGGCGGTGGGCTAAAGTTCAAACTCATCCTCGTAGCTGTCGTGGCAATCATTGTCATTATCGTTGGAGTAATCGTTTCTAATATCCTCGGCTCTTCAAACGATGCACAAAAAGAACGACTTATAGAAGTAGCTCAGGCTCAAACAGAAATCGTCCGAGTCTCTACAACTGCTGCCACCAAAGCGAACAGTAGCGACACCAAAGCCATTGCCTACACCAATAAAATCTCTGTGCAATCAGCTGTCAATCAAACTACCGCCCAACTATCAAAATACGGCGTAAAGACAGATGGCAAACTTCTCGGACAAGGCAAAAATACAGAAACAGACAAACTGCTCGCAGATGCTGCCAGCAACAACCGTTACGACGAAACTTACAAAAAAATACTGGCCGAACAACTCGACAACTATCAAAAGTTGCTCAAAGGCGCTTTTGAATCGGGCGGTAAAACCGAAAAGATCATACTCAACCGAGCAGCCAGCTCCAACACGCTTGTTGTTAGTATGCTAAAAGCTAACTAACTTCTGGAGGGGTCTTGTCTTCGTCCGTTACCAAAGCATGGCTGTGACGGATAAACCCTTGTATCTCTTCCCACGGCAGTTGCCCACTCAAAATAATGGTATTCCAATGTTTTTTATTCAAGTGATACCCTGGCAACACGGTTTCATATTTTTCCCGCAAAATCACGCTTAGCTGCGGGTCACACTTTAAGCTAATTCGCACTGGGTTACTCTTTTCAGGAATCAAGGCGAACATCTTGTCGCCAGCTTTATACACTGCAACGTCTTCTCCAAATGGATAATCCAGCCGTGCATTCGGCATGCTCAGCACATATTCTTCTACTTGCTTATGTGTCATGCTATCAGCTCCAGAACTTCCATCGCTTCTTGAAGATTATCTTGCGTAAACGTTTTGCCAGGACCCCCGAGCGCCTTAGTAAGCTCTTGTGCCTCTATAATATTTTTACCAAATTCTCTGTACGCCTCTTTTCTATCACCTTCATTTCGCTCAATGAGTTCAGCTAGGGGAGTTATACCTGTCATCGGCTTGAATTCGCCATCAGACTTATCCTGAACGAAGATGTCTCGTTCATGTCTCGTTTGTATGCGCTGAAGAGGGAGCCCCTCTATTACCATATACCTATCTAGCACCCGTGCTATGTTTCCTTCTGTTTTTTCTATACTACCAACGGTGAGGGAATGTATTGTAGAGTGTAGGCTCCCTTCTGTTCGCTCCTCAGGGGGCATAGTATTTTTTGTTTTAGCTATCGATACTATAGCGAACCTATCTCCAAGCCTAAATTTCTGAAAAACATAACTATCTCCCTCCGCTGGCTCTGAAGCTATTTTTTCCACTTCGTCTTCTCCAAGAAGAGGACGTAAGCGCTCAATAGCAGCAACGAATTCTTCTGTTTGCTCTGGGGTAATTTCTGGGCTTTCTGCTGGGAATTCTTCATTCATGGCTCTTATGTTATCCCTGTTGGGCGCAAAATGCTAGCATAAGCGTTCTTGACATTAGGCACTTTTTGTAGTATGATGTAACAAGCTAGAAACAAAACAAAAATACGATAAAATAAAAAGGAATAAGAAAACTATGGGTATTTTTAACCGACACGTTCATGGCAAAGAAGGAGCTCCTCCAGAAGCGATTGAGTCTGTTGACACAAATATGCTCCCTACTGACGAAATTCGTTCGGCACGAGTAGCACAACTAAGTGAGCAGGAGGAAATAAATAAAATTGCCGCCGAGAATTACCAGAAAGATCCTAGTAAGTTCCCAAAGGCGACCTACACTCCTGGAGTGCTGCGACCTAGAGATGCTCAGATAGCTCAAGATAGAGCCCTTGAACAGGTTTCTGGAGAACATGCAGCGTTAATTGATACTGGAGCCGCTGCAGAAGCTGCAGGCCATGCAGCTATGATGGGTGCCCAAGAAGCTGCACCCGTTGACGTACAGCATCAACTACACGGCTAGGATTTTTTGAGGGCATTGATATAGTATTGCAGCTCTGCAATACTTGCCTGAATATCATCAAAGGCTCGGTGCACTTCTTTTTTGCGAAATTCGACACCGTATTTGCCCTGCATCAAGATTTTGAGGCTGGTTACATCGAGCATTCGATAATGTAACAACTCTTCTACCTCTGGCCACCACTGTCGAATAAAAATTCGGTCGTTGTGAATAGAATTACCGGCAAGCACTGCTGGTTCTTTGCCAAATTGGGCAGCAATAAAGCCCACGAGTTCGTGAACCACTTCGTTCTCGTCTCTGCCCTGGGTCTTAACACGCTCGGTTAGTCCGCTAGCTGCGTGTTGCTTGATAGACCACTCGTTCATGGTCTTCAGTCGGTCTTCGGACTGTGTAATCACCGCTTCATAACTAGCCAGTGTCTTAAATTCAAAGTCGGTAACTTCGGCAGCTACTTCTAGAATTACGTCGCTTTTTGGGTCTAGACCAGTCATTTCTAGATCTACCCAAAGCAGCTTGGTCGGAACAGCATTTTTATCAATCATTGATCCCTATTATACAGATTCGGGTGTATATTAGAGGCATGAAGCACAAAAAAACAATTCTGCTAATCACTGCATGTATTGTTATAGCTATTTTGCCCCTTTGGTTTATAGCCGGAAAAGCTAATGCACCAAAAGCTGAAAACAAACCAGTTACCCCTGTTACTTCAGAAGCTCCAAAGACTGAGACTCCAAAACCAGCTGCTTTTAACAAAAATATGTACTCACTGGAAGATCCAGCCAGTATTTGGGTGATCGTAAACAAAAAACGTCCACTTACTGATGGTTATGCTCCGGCAGATTTGGTTGGGGTTTTGAGGAAAGAACCCAGCGCTGCTCTGCAATCGCTCTTGGCAGACGCTGCCAAAGCCAACGTAAGTATGCGAACAATTAGCGGCTACCGGTCGCAGGCTACTCAGACTAGTCTCTACAATTCATATGTTGCTCAAGATGGGGTGGCTGCAGCCGACCGGTACAGCGCCCGCCCCCGATACAGCGAGCACCAAACCGGCTTGGCAGCCGACCTTGGCAATGGCACGTGTGATCTAGAGATTTGTTTTGGCACTACTCCTGCTGGCAAGTGGCTCCGTGAAAACGCCTATAAGTATGGCTTTGTGATCCGCTACCCCGAGGGTAAGGAATCCTTAACTGGCTATCAATACGAACCTTGGCATATTCGTTATGTTGGCAAAGATCTGGCTAATGAAATACAAAAAGCCGGTGTTACCCTTGAGCAATTCTTTGGCTTACCTGCTGCTAGCTCTTACTAGATTCCTCTGGATTAAAAGCAAGGCATGCTGAGTTGATACAGTAGTGTTTCCCGCTTGGATGATCTGGAACACCATCAAAAAAATGACCAAGATGTCCACCGCATGTCTTGCAGACTATTTCTGTTCGATACATACCATGAGATTCATCAACTTTAAGTTCGATCTGATCACTGTTAACCACATCATGAAAGCTAGGCCAACCTTCTAAGCCTGGTGTTGTTGCTTCAAATTTTGTTTTGCTTGAAAAAAGTGGTGTTCCGCAAGCAGCACATACATATATTCCGTCACGATCCTCGTGAAGCAAACTACCGCTAAATGGCGCTTCTGTGGCACCTTTTCTCATAATTTCGTACTGCTGATCTGAAAGCTTTTGCTTCCACTGCTCATCACTCAACTTCATACCCCTATTATACTCCCCTAATGGATAAGAAAGACTCATATTTGTAGCCCTAGCTAGGCAGCTAAGAGGAGCGGAGTGAGCCGTATATGCATACGGTGAATGAGCACCGCATTAGATAACAACGCTAGGGCACAAAAGCACTAGAGCAGAGTTTCGAGCTTTGCTCGAAAGCAGGCTCAAAGTGCGTTATGAGTCTTTCTTCTTGTCGAGTTTGTCTAGTTTCAAACCCTTAATAAGGAAGTAAACCACCGCTGCTACCACCACAAAGCTCAATAGAACTGAGATAAATGCTCCATACGTAAACAAGGCTGACTTGTCACCGATAGTAATGGTAAACGTCTTTTTGCTAAGATCGCCTGTTCCTGGCAACACAAGTCCAAGGATTGGGTTGATAAAGCTCGCAATAAGGCTATCTACAACGGCCTTGATCTGCACACCAAGCACCAAACCAACGGCTAGACCAACCACGCCCTGAGTCCGAATAAATTCCATAAATCCATTTACGTGAGTGGATGGTACTGCTTTGGCTTTTTTTCGTGCGGTTGCTGCCGCTTTGGCTGCTGCTGATTTTGCAGCTCGGGTTTTTGGACTATCTTTTGCCACGTCTATTTTTCTCCTTAAATTTAGATATATTTTAACACAATATATCTGTTATGTCTGTGGGTTCGTGGGCAATATAGTTTGGCTTATTTTTCTTCAAAATCGATTCATCCTGCAAGCCCCAAACAACTGCAATGGAGCGAATATTAACTTTCGTTGCAGCCTCTATGTCTTTTACTTCGTCACCGACCATCCACATATTTTCAGGCTCGTACCGATAATCTCTTATAAAGCGACGAAGGTTACGGTGTTTTCCAAAGAACGATGCTCTGGACAATACAGTAACTTTCTTGGTCAAGCCTGCTGTATCTACTACTGCCTGTACTGCTTTTTGGCTGTTTTTGCTCAATATGAATACGTCCCAACCCGCCTGGTTTAACTCCGTGACGGCTTCTTTCATCCCGGTAAATAAACTCACACTGTCTATTTCTTCAAAAAATTTAGTTCGGCCTTGGTGCAGCAGCCACGGCAACTGCCACAGGCTCACCCCAGACCAAGCTATAGCCTCACGCATGGTGCCCTTACGAAGGCGAGTGTAGTCATTTGAACTCATAATTGGCCAGCCCTTTTGTTTGGCCATGTCGTTATAGACTTTTTGAAGCACATGAGCGGTGTTTGCGAGTGTGCCATCAAAGTCTAGTATTATTGCTTTTTTCATCACATTTTCTCTGGTGTGGGCATGCCTAAGACGTGCAAGCCGGCTGCCAAAACTTTCTCGTACGCTTCAACAAGGGCCAATCGTTCTTTTGAACGTGGATCATCAATAACTCTACTTTTCTCGTAAAATCGGTTAAATATTTGGGACAAATCGTATAGATAGGAACAAATATGGTGCGGGGAATACGAGCTAAGTGCCAACGCAAAAGCTTCTGGGTACTGGCTAACTGCTCGTGCCAAGCTTCTTTCTGCAGAATCAAGATGTTCAGCAGAAGTAGCCTTTTTATCGGTAGATTTACCGAGAATACTGCGAGCTCGAACCAGTGCATATTGAATATACGGGCCACTATTTCCTTCTAGGCTTACGGAACTATCTGGGTCATAGGAAATATCTCCCCCAATTTTATTTTTGAGGAAAGAATAGCGCACAGCGCCCAGCACTACTTGGTCATCTTTTGTGTCTGCTGCTGCAAATGTTGCATCCAAAACGTCCGAAGCCGTAACTACGTTGCCTTCCCTACTGCTCATCTTGCGACCGTCGGCAAACTTTATTCGTCCGTGCGTATGGTGAATTGTCCGCTTAACCAGCTCTGGCTCGTATTGCTCGACGCTTTTCATAACTACTGCCAAATGATCTTTTTGGGCTACGTCGGTGATAATAAAAGAAGAGTCGTAGTGAAAATCCTCAAACTTATGCTGGATAAGACCTACGTCTTTACCGGCATAAGTAGGCAAGCCCTCGCTATTTATAAAAACTTGCGTGAACAAGCCATATTTTTCACCTCTAAAAATTACCGCTCCGTCTGACTCTTCGTACACCTTACCAATATGTGCTTTGACTGTTTTAAGACCTAGGTCTGACACGCTACTTTCTGGGTAGTACTTTTGGAATGGCACCATGCCCAGGCGGTCATAGAGTTCGTCAAAACCATCGTAGCTCCATTGGCGGCAAGTCCAATAAATCTTGGCAAAACCGCTCGTTTTGTCTTCTTTACTGTGCACTTCGTAAATTTTTTTGTTCAATAAATCAATTGCTTGTTTGATTTTGTCGTCGCTAGCATACGCTTCGTTGCCAATCACATATCGATCACTGAGCCATTTAGTTCGTTCAGCATGAGCAATAGCATCAAGTTTCTTTGGATGTTCACCACCTAGCTCCTCAACAATCGCCCACATAGTTTTAGCTACGTGCAGACCTACATCGCCGCCAAAATTTACTCGGTGCACATTAGCCCCAGCAGTCTCAATTAAGTTAGCCACTGCATCCCCTACCAGGCTGGTATAGAGGTGCCCTGCATGCAAAACTTTAAAAGGATTCGGATCAGAATATTCTGCTACGACTTCTTGGTTGCGCAAAGGCTTAGGGATTTTGTCGGTTGCTGCTAGAGCGGATTTAAACACCTCAGAGTCATCAAGACGAATATTTATAAACCCGGGGCCTGCTACTTCTGTCGATGCAACGCCTTGTACCTTTTCGATAGCCTCAGCAATCTTGCTTGCTAGATCCCTTGGGTTCGTACCGATCATACCTGCTGCCTTCATAGCAACATTGGTAGAAAAATCCCCAAATTCTTCCTCTGGCCGGGTCAACTCCACCGAAATATCTTTACCAATAACTTCTCGAGCCACCTCAGTAATCTGGTTTTGATATTCCTCTATCATTATGTGGATTATAACAGATACCAGTGGGAGTTATTTGCGCCGAACTAACTGAGCACCTTCCCAGATGACCAAATACAAACTAGCGAGGAGTGCAAAGAAAAGTACTGTGATCATATACGTCTGCTCGTGCGCCGCTGGGTTTACAAAGCGATCAGACACATCAAACAGCAGTCCTGCGGGACGAAGTACAATGTCCCAGCTATTCCAGCGGGTATAGCGCCCAAGATAGGCAGCAAAACTGCAGGCTAAGATAATCAACAATACGATACCTAGAGCCCACTTGGGCTTAAACCGTTTTATAAGCCTCAAATGAACTAAATAAATACCAAGAAAGCCAAATACAATGCCGTTAAACACAAAGCTCGTCATCATAACAATGTCAAAGATTAGGCTGGCTTCGTATGTCTCACGTATGTGCACAAAGTCGGTAATCAGATAAAAACTATTCGGTAAAAAACTAAGCCAAACAATAGTGAGGAGTATTTGTTTCCATTTTAACCAACCAGATTCATCAATGCGAAGTACCAACCACCAAGCTAAAAGAGCCGGGATAGCTGCAAGCACAAGGTTCCACAGCAAGAAGCTATAGCGCATACTATCGCTTGCTTCGATCCGAATTGCCAAAAGACCAACACTAACGGCACACGACAAGCCTATGGCTGCTGTAAATCGATAAAGTTGGCTAGCTGACTTCATAATCTTATCTCAGTGCTTTTCTGCCAATTTCCCTGATTGAGTCAGGAATATCCGGGGGTGACAAGTAGTTAATAGAGCTTACTTCTAGCTCAAGTTCTCTGGCTTCCTGTTCTGTCATTATTGGATTTTCTGCTTCAATCGATGGTACGACAATGCGTCGGCCGCCAGAAGCAACATGCCGGATAAGTTCTTCCGGCGAGGTACATAAACCAACGCTAGCTGAAGCTCTCATGCTGCCATCTCGCTTTTCAGTTTTTCGATCAGATCAACAGGTGTTGGGTTAAGGCCATTGAGGATTGCCACATACAAACTTACCGAATCTCCGAGCTGGATACTCCAAAGCAACTGCTGCAATAATGTCTCACCGACAGGCTTTACCACCTCTGGTTGGGGTCGCTTGCCTGAGAGTAATCTTTCACTCACGTCAAATCGCTTTTGAGTCCTCGTATTTTCCAGATTGCTCCGTATATCGATAACTTTGTACGGCTTACTCTGTGGGTGGCTGGTCCAGCCCAAAAATTCGTTGTGGTTAAATTCTGGTAGTGTATTGCACCAGGCCACATTCTTGGCATTTTCGTTGAAGTTAATCTTCCACTTGTACGCTACCGGGTAAAATACTGTGCCCGAGTAGATAACAATGGAATTGCCCACAAGTTCCTGCGCTAAACGCTTGGCAGGGTTGTCTTTGGTTGGAACATCTGCCGCAAACTTTACGCTTTGTGTTCCCAGCCACTCTGCAGATGCATGCAGTTCGTTCAATACCGATTGCTCCAGCAAGCCAAAGCTAGTCATGAGCTGTACGAGCGCTGCAAAGTTATAAAACACAGCCATACGAGGCTGGAAACCAGTCGGGATTTTGTAAAGCGGATAACCTTTCTCCTCGGCACGAGCAGCCAATTTACCCCCCGCTGCAATCACCGCAACCTGAGCACCCCTTTCTTCTGCTTGCTCTAAGGCTGCTAGAGTTTCCTCTGTGTTACCCGAGTAGCTTGAGGCAATAAATAATGTTTTGCTGCCAACATAAGTAGGAACTGTGTAATCTCGGACGATTTCAAACGGCAGATTAACTTTTGGCCAACTGGTAAATAGGCTTGCGGCCAAGGCAGAACCCCCCATGCCACCAAGCACAATATTTTCTATCTCTACTTCAGGACTTGCAGCAACTTTGTAATCATACATTAGCTGTTGCCATTGCTTCCCTGCTACTCCCAAAGCATCTTGGGCATCTCGTTCGTGAATAACCTTTAAATCGTCTAGCACTATTTTCTCCCTATAAGGCTTTCGCTTATCCGTATTATTTGCTATGCTCTCATTGTAATTGAAACTTGTAAAAGCAAGAAAACTAAACCAACACTACAGGGGGTGGGATGTTCGGACAAAACGACGATAATCAACAAACAGATAACCAAACAAACAAGTTTGGCGGGTCAGATAATGGATCAACTGATGCTACTGTGCAGCAGCCAGTACCTGGCACTGCTCCAAGTTTTCCCAACCCTACGTTTACCCCAACAGACATGGATACCGTAGCTGCAGAGCAGGATTCTGAGCAGCCCGAACCACAAGTTGCCGAAAAGGAAGCATCAGCCAGCACCCCAACCGATGAGCCATCCAGTATATCTACCGCTCCAGCTCCGTCAGGTGATCTAGCTGACATGAAAAAAGAGGCATTGTCGAAGTTGTCACCCCTCGTTTCACATCTTGATCAGTCGCCCCTAGAGAAATTTCGAACGCTCATGATGATGATTCAGTCTACTGACGACCAAGCACTTCTCAAGGAAGCTTACGAAACAGCCCAAAAAATCGATGATGACACCGAAAAAGCCAAGGCTTTACTCGCCGTGATCAACGAAATCGACTATTTCTCTAAAGACTCCTAAACACGAACTCTGCTGCCAGCCATTCGGTCAATTGCTTGGTGAAGCCCTCTAATTTCTTGCTGCAAGGTATTTACCTGGCTCTCCAGAGCAGCCGTCCTACGCCAGTTTTGGTCCTGGTTGGCGTTTGCCTGTCTCATAATTGCTTGGTTCTCTAGATGCATTCCCTGCATTACGGCCAAAATTCTATCTCTCGCACCGTCGCAAACAGATTGCACATCGTATTTTGTAACTAGTCGCTCAATAATCCTATTTTTGGCGCTTTCAGTTACCGTCATAAGATCTTGCTTTGTCATTGTGTTCATATTATTACCCCCGCTTAAGTTGCACGCATTTGTTTTGCAGAAATAATATGTGTTTTGCTCAAAAACTAAAATCCCCAGCGTCCCTGCTTTGGATGCTCTCTCACAGAAGAGCTAACTCTATAATAACCGTCAAACCTGAGAGAAAGATGTGATAATTCTAACAGTGGTCCAAAATACTGGACTACATGCCTTCGTCGCCGGTGTGCGGCAAGGCTGCTGGGCTTGGTTCATCGCCAAGGGCTGGTGTAGAACTTGGTGTGTTATTGGGGTTCGGAGCAGTACGTGGCGGCGATGAAGTACCAGAGCCACTTCCCTGATTGCTTGAGGTGCCTTGACCGCTTTGACCAGTACTATTTCCTGATTGAGTAGATTGTGGTGCAGCACCTTGCTGTGCGGCAGAATTATCATCTTTTTTCTCGGTCTGAGCCGTGTCTGTTTTGGTATCGGCATCATTAAAGCTGCGATAAATCGCTCGACCGCCAAAGAAAATAAGCGCAGCAAGGAGTAGCGTTCCCACAAGAGTTACTACGCCCAAAAGAACGGCTACGCTCTTTTTTTCACGTGCCTCGGACTTATAGTAAGCGTCGACTTCACTCGGAAGTACGCTTTTTTTATTACTGCTTCGAAAACGATCGAATAATGCCATCTGGAACCTCTCCTCTTTTTACTAATCTACAACAATTTAGCATTTTCCGCAAGGCGTAGCGCATTCCACCCACCATCAAATTGCGAGATTGGCAGAGCAACTTCACCAAGACTTAGGCAGATACGGTAGTGTTCGAACCTTCCTTCTTTTGGATAGCTTCCAGGCACGTGGTCGCCAAATCCCTTAGGATAATTGTCAGTAAGCTCAACAACCATCGCTTGCACGCCCTCGACTTTACCATTTACATATTCTGGAGAATATTCTTCCTGGGTTTCTTCCCAAGTGCCCTCACTACTAACTCGGCAAACCTGGTTTGCCGCAGCTCCAATCTCGTAGCCAACAAGTGGCGACACTAAGGCTTCTATCACTTCTATTCTGTCTAGTAGCTTAGTTGGCCCTGCCCGTTTTGCTGCTTCCACGGATCCATTGCCCATAAGCATCCAGGTTCGTATTCTGTCTTTGTTTGCAAAAAGACGTGTCCCATCAATCTCAAGTTTATCTAAAAATAAAAAGGGAGTTTCAATAGCCCGGTGGTGATTATTGATCAAATCAACCACTTCTGCAGGATACGGTGACTCTTTTGGCGCTATTGCTTCCATACAATTAGCCTAGCAAGCTATCGGGATCAAACCAAAAGCACTTTTCTTTGGGAAGAGTAGCCTAGCCTTACATGCCCATCATGCCGCTCATAGCGGACATGTCTGGTGCGGCTGGAGCTGACTTTTCTGGCACGTCTACAACGAGTGCACCCATAGTCATAGCGGTGCCCGCAATACTTACAGCATTTTGGATCGCTTCTCGAGTAACTCTGACTGGGTCAACTACACCTGCAGACTTAAGGTCTACAAGCTCTACAGGCTCGTTAACATTAACACCGAAGCCTGTTTTGGCTTTCTTAACAAGAGGCAACCACTCACCAGCGTTTAAGCCAGCATTTTCTATTAATACACGAAAGGGTTGCTCGAGTGCTTTAATCAACAAACCAAAGCCGGCACTCTCAGCAATGTGTGTGCGCATTCTCTCGCCCTTTTGATATTTGTTTGTCGCATAGTTCTCTTGAGCCTTTTCGACAATAGGAATGAGGTTTACTAGCGTTACACCACCACCTGGCACAATACCTTCGTCCAGCGCTGCTTTTACAGCTGCCACGGCGTCATCTACTCGGAATTTCTTTTCTTCAATCTCTGTTTCGGTTACACCCCCAACCTTAATCACGGCAACCTTGCCACTCAAGGCAGCCCGCCGTTTTTCGTAGTTTTCACGTTCATATGGAGTAGTCGCTAAATCACTTTGAGCAGCAAGCTGAGAAATTAAGGCCTTCAGATCACCTGATTTTCCAGCCCCTTCAATAATTGTCGTATCTCCTTTTGTAACGATAACTTTGCGTGCGTTACCGACAACGCCAAGGTCTGCATTTTCAAATGTTAATCCATTGTCGTCAGAGATAACCTTGCCACCAGTCAAAACGGCAATGTCATTAAGTATATCTTTTCTTTGGTCACCAAAAGCTGGAGCTTTTACGGCCACAGCGTTCAAAACACCTTTGAGCTTGTTCAAGATGAGCGTACCGAGCACTTCGCCTTCTACGTCATCCGCAATAATTAGCACATCTTTTTTGCCAGTCTGCGCTATTGTCTCAAGTATCGGCAAAAATTCCTGGACCGAGCTAATTTTTTTATCGGTAATTACAATTGCTGGCTTTTCAATAACTGCTTCCATACGAGCAGCATCAGTAACCATGTATGGGCTAGTGTAGCCTTTGTCAAAGGTAAAGCCTTCTACCACTTCACTCTCGAGGTTCAATCCTCTGCCCTCTTCAACAGTCACTACACCGTCTTTGCCAACGGCATCGATCACGTCCGCAATCAATCCACCAATTTCTGCGTCACCGGCTGAAATTGTGGCAACCTCAGCTACACGCTTTTTGTTGCTCTTTATGTCTTCGCTCATTTTGCCAAGCTTTGCGATAACTTCTTCGGCTGCTGCTTCAAGACCTTTGCGCAGCAGCATCGGATTGTGTCCGGCAGCTATTAGCTTGTTAGCCTCGTTCAAGATGTGATAGGTCAAAACAGTCACTGTAGTGGTACCATCACCAGCTACATCATTCATCTTGCTAGCAGCTTGTTTGATTAGCTCTGCGCCTACCTTTTGGCCTAATGTTTCATCATCAACATCAGCGATATCTACGCCTTTTGCCACAGTCACACCATCGTGCGTTACGGTTGGGCCACCAAAACTCTTGCCAATAACCACGTTACGACCTTTTGGCCCCATGGTTGTCTTGACTGCGTTATACAAAATTTCCGCACCAGCCAAGATTCTTCGCCGTGCATCGTCATCATAAAAAACTTTCTTTGCCATTATTCCTTTTCCTCCTCGTGTTCTTAATGTTTTGGATTCGAGCGATTCCGCAGTCCGCTGATTAGCGGACGAGGACCTAGCCGAGAATTAAAACATGTAAGAACCTTCTTACTTAACAGTTGCTAAAATATCTTCTTCTTTAACCAGGATGTACTCTTTGCCATCCACTTTTACATCGTTGGTGCTGTAGCTTTTGTACAAAATCCGATCGTTGGTTTTGATCTGGTGCACATCCTTACCCACAGCCACAACCTTGGCTGTCTTTGGCTTTTCGGTTGCCTGTTCGGGCAAGTAAATCCCGCTGGCAGTTTTAGCAGCCGCAACTTCCGCAACAGCCACCACATAATCAGACAAAGGACTAATTGGTACTGACATATTTCCTCCTGTTAGTTAGCTTCTGGTTAGATGCCTTCTCGCATTAGGCACCAACCTTAAGAGTCGATTGGTCACTTCGCTTGAGCAAGATGGGTAGTTATTCGAGAGTACAGTTGGCGATAAACCAGGGTGATATGTAGCGGTGCTACATAGAATTCTGGGTTACGCCCAAATGTAACTCGAGAAGTAGCCAGACCTCAAACGAGTGGCTAAGTGACTCGTTGGCACTCACTATATCCGAGTGCTAACTGGTCGTCAATACTCTCGTCTCTTCATAAATTTTTGCTTTGTGAATATTCACTGCGAATAAAATTGCTCTACCGAATGCAACCAATTCTTCCGGGTTTACACTATCGAGCATTTTAAATTCGCTTTTCCCAAATAAACGCCCGTCTAGGCTTACGCCCCCATAGTTTTCAAGGCGCAAAATAAAAGCATCAAAGTAATCAACACCTTTAACATCTCCAAAGTGGCTTTTTGCGGCACCACTTTCTGGAGTTAGCAAAGGGCGTCCCATGCTGCCATCAATAACCTCTACTCCCAGTTCCACGCCATTTTGGGCTTTATGCATGTGGAGAATACTTGGCCACGAGTAAGCCAGGTCTCGACATCCGTCGATCATTAACCTGCTCTGACCATTTCTATCAACAAAAGGAGCTGAGACTTCCATGCTCGTGGTGCGTGTCCCATCTTCCCACAACCGCTGCTCTGTCTCAGATCTTAGTTCTTCGTATTCTGTAAACGAAACTTCCGCTGAAGCTCCCAAGTGCGAATTCATAATTTTTATTATTATACAGAATTACACTAGTTCTGTCAATATTGCGTGAGCTACTTCCCGTTCGTCCCACTCTAGCTGTTTACCGCCCATGTTACGCTCGGTTTCGTGCCCAATCCCTGCCAACAAGATCGTGTCGCCTGCTTTGGCATCTTTAAATGCTTGCTTGATAGCCTCTCTTCGATCGGCTATCACATGAGTCTTCTTAGTGCCCTTTGCTAACTTAATGCCTTCATACACGGCATTTCGTATAGCTTCTGGGTTTTCGGTATATGTCTCGTCATCTGTTAGATATATCCGGTCAGCGTGTTTGGCAACTACTTCGCCCATAGGTGCCCGCTTGGTTTTATCTCTATCACCAGTTGCACCAAATACGATTGCCACCTTACCTTTACTCGTTTCCTTTAAAGCTACCAGCGCTTTCTCAAGCGCATCAGGCGTATAGGCAAAGTCTACTAACACACTAAAGTTCTGCCCAGCATCTACGGATTCCATGCGCCCAGGCACTGCCTTAAGATTCTCAATGCCCTTTGCGATAAACTTTGGCTCTATATACAGCGCCAGCCCAACTGCTGCTGCTGCCAAAGCGTTATACACGTTAAACTCACCACGAAGCATCGTAGTGAATGAAAATTCTTTACCGTTATATTCTGTCGTCACCTTTGATCCACTAGCGTTGGAGGTGTGCTTTTTAAGACTAAGAGCTGCATTTTTTGCCCTGCCATACCCCAGCACTGTACCCGTGGCATGATCCCGGAAAAAGGGATACCACTCATCGTCTGCATTCAGTATGCAATCTTTCGGGCTAAACTCACCTCCAAACAAGCGAGCCTTTACTCCAGCATATTCCTCCATGGTTTTGTGATAATCCAAATGGTCCTGAGACAAATTAGTAAATACTGCTAGCTCAACCGGCACACCTTGTATGCGGTGCTGATCAATCGCATGGCTGGTCACTTCCAATATTACCCAGTCCACATCTGCTTGTTTTGCTCGAGAAAAGAACTGCTGAACAATTGATTGTTTTACCAGAGTAAAATGGGTTTTGTTTGGTTCACTCTCCCCAGCTACTTCTATCAAAGCGGTGGTAAATAGAGCTGTCTTAAAACCGCCCGCTTTGAGCACTTCATTGATGTAGTTAGCTGTTGTTGTCTTGCCGTTTGTCCCTGTTACAGCAATCACGTGCGCTCCCTTTGCTGGAAAGCCGTACCGAACCTGCCAGAATAATCCTCGACTCAATCTAAATGTCTGCTCAACCCCTCTAAGCAAGGAGTGCGGAATAATATTTCGTACAAGTTTCTTTAAAGAATCCATCCCCGTTATAATACCAGTGTTATGAAGGTTTTAGGAATCGAATCTAGTTGCGACGAAACATCTGCTGCCGTAATAGAAGACGGCACTTCCCTGCTGTCCAACGTCGTGGCTACTTCACTTGATCTGCACGCTCAGTTTGGCGGTGTGGTACCTGAGATTGCTGCACGTAGTCATATTGAATACATCACTCCTGTCATCGAGCAATCGCTGGAACAAGCCGGATGCGACTGGCCGGATATTGATGCTATCGCCGTTACCAGGGGTCCCGGCCTTGGTGGCAGCTTGCTGGTTGGCACATTGGCCGCTCGAACACTTGCCATTCTTAAGAACAAACCCCTGTATGGAATCAACCATGTGCAAGCTCACGTAGCGGCAGCATTTATAGAGCCCAATAAGCCTACATTCCCCTTGTTAGCTCTTATCGTCAGTGGTGGGCATTCGCAGCTGGTGTACTTTAAAAGCTTCTTTGACTACAAGCTTCTGGGGCAAACTCAAGATGACGCCGTTGGTGAAGCCTTTGATAAGGTTGCCAAGATTCTTGGCCTTCCCTACCCTGGCGGCCCAAGTATTGGGAAGGAAGCTCTCGAGGGAAACAGATTAGCTTATAAATTTCCAAAGGCAAAACTAGAGGGTAAGTATGATTTTTCTTTTTCTGGACTCAAAACAGCGGTTCTGCGGGCTGCTCAGGCAGAAATAGGTGAGGATTACAGCTTTCCATCTCATAAGCTCTCAGAATGCCTCTCTGAAGCCCAAAAGGCCGACTTTGCAGCCAGCTTTGAACATATAGCCGTAGAAACATTATTAGATAAACTAACGAGTGCTGCCGAGGAATACTCTCCTGCTTGGATTGTTATCGCTGGAGGCGTGGCTGCAAACCAGTACTTGCGTACTACGGCTGAAGAACGATTATCTACCCCTGTTATATATCCGGAATTTAAACTATGCACCGATAATGGCGCCATGATTGCCGCTGCTGGTTACTTTGCCCACCAAGAGAATCAAACTACTGTAGACCCTTTCGCTCTCGAGATCCAGCCTAGCCTATCCATGTAATTTCACGTGAAAATTACAATCATCCAGTACTGCTGCGACCTCTGGTGCAGTCTGTTATAATGCATATCAAATGAAATTGCCAAAAAATTACGAACCAGGAGAATACGAAGAGAACATCTACGACTTGTGGGAGAAAGAACAAGCTTTTACACCTACAAGTCGGGGAAGCGAGGAATCCTTCTGTATTGTCATGCCACCACCAAATGCCAATGCAAACTTGCACATTGGCTACGAGCTAACCGCAGCGCTAGAAGATATCACAGCTCGATACCAGCGGATGCAAGGGAAGGCGACACTACTATTGCCAGGAGCGGATCATGCAGGCTTTGAGACGCAGAGTGTCTACGAAAAACACTTGGCTAAGAAAGGGAAGAGCCGCTTTGACTTTGATAGGGAAGAGCTGTATCAACAAATTTGGGATTTTGTAGCACTTAACAGAGGTAACTTTGAGAAACAAGTCCGTGCCATGGGCGTTAGCGCCGACTGGAGTCGCTACACCTTTACACTAGATGACAAAATTGTAAACAGAGCCTACGCAACCTTTAAGAAAATGTGGGACGAAGGGCTTATTTATAGAGGTGAACGACTAGTAAACTACTGCACCTTTCATGGCACAGGCTTTGCAGATATCGAGGTACAGCATGAGGAAGTAAAAGGAAATATTTGGAGCATTCGCTATCCACTAACAGATGGCAGCGGGGAAGTGGTTGTTGCTACTACTCGACCAGAGACACTTCTCGGTGACGTGGCCGTGGCAGTGCATCCAGATGACTCACGCTACACCGATATTATTGGCAAGACCGTTAAACTACCCCTGACAAACCGGGAAATCCCGATATTGGCTGATGATTTTGTCGATAAAGAATTTGGCACTGGAGCAGTGAAGATTACACCAGCTCATGATCCAAACGACTTTGAAGTAGGGGAGCGACACGATCTGCCTAAGATTACGGTGATTGGCCATGATGGCAAGCTGAACCACAACGCCCCTGAAAAATACCAAGGCTTAGCTGTGCAAGATGCACGAAAAGCAGTAATAGCCAGCCTAAGGGAACAAGGCTTGCTTGTAGACGTTAAGGAGCACGTCCACAACGTCGGTCACTGCTACAAGTGTGGTACTGTTATCGAGCCTCTTTTGATGAAACAGTGGTTTGTTGACATGAAGCCTCTGGCCAAGAGAGCCATAGAAGCGCTGGAAGCAAACAAGATCGTGTTCTACCCAAGTACGAAGAAAGAACAGCTTGTGCGCTACTTAGAAGGCCTCAGAGACTGGAATATTAGCCGACAAATCGCTTGGGGAATACCAATACCAGCCTTCGTGAACGCAGAAAATGATGAAGATTGGGTGTTTGATACCCGAGTAGACCAAGAATCTATTGAGATCGATGGCAAGACATACCATCGAGATCCAGATGTATTTGATACCTGGTTTTCAAGCTCCAGCTGGCCATATGCCACCCTTGGCGATACTGATAGCGAAGACTTTAAGAAGTTTTACCCAACCAGTCTCATGGAAACGGGGGGCGAGATTTTGTACCCCTGGGTAAGCCGCATGATTATGTTGGGTCTATACGTCACTGGGGAAGTACCATTTCGTGAAGTATATATACACGGCTACGTTATGGCCGAAGATGGCTCAAAGATGAGTAAGTCACTCGGTAATGTAGTTGACCCACTGCCTGTTATTAAAAAATACGGCTCTGATGCCCTGCGTATGGGGATTATCTCTGGCCGTTCGGCAGCTGTTAATAGAGGTTACGACGAGCGGCGAGTCGAAGAAGCTCGAAACTTTTGCAACAAGCTGTGGAATGTTGCTCGTTTTATCGAAGGTCAGTTGGATTCTGAAAATGAAGGCACCAGCGAGAAGACTATTGCTGACGAATGGATTTTGGGACGTTTGAGCCTTGAGAGCAAGGCGATTAGTGAGCACTTGGAAAACTATCGATTTAGCGAAGGATACGAGACGTTGTATCACCTTGTCTGGGATGATGTGGCCGACTGGTACGTTGAGGCTAGTAAAGTTTCTTTGAACCAAGAAGTTTTGAGCCAAGTTTTGCAGACAATCTTAAAGCTTGCTCACCCTTTTGCGCCATTTGTAACAGAGACAATCTGGCAGACTGTATCTAAAGACAACTCTTTGTTAATTACTAGCTTATGGCCAGCACCCATCAGTTATGATTCTAAAAAGGCTGCCGAGTTTGAACAAATCAAAGGGATTGTGACAGAGGTCCGCCGGATTAAAACTCAGCTAAAAATGGCGAGAGGCGGGGAATTAATCTTTACCAATTCGCCGCTACTCCAAGAGTACGGAGCTTTGGTAGCTACTCTAGCTCGTCTGAGCGGCGTCACAGAAAAAGAAGATGAGAGAGGAATTGCTCTCAGCCAATCCTCAGAAAACTGTTCTCTTGTGATTGATCAAAAGGTGACTGACGACTTTAAAAAGCAGGGAACTGAGCGAGTAAAATCGCTCGAACAACAGATTGAAGGGCTCAATAAGCGTCTTAGCAACAAGAGCTACGTGGAGAAAGCTCCAAAGGAACTAGTCGACGAGTCAAAGAACCAGCTCGAAGAGCTTCAAACTGAGCTAAAAACCTTACATGATCAGCTTGCTTCTCTATAAACGAGCGATATTTTGTAGATAAAGCTTACGTCCGGGCTTACCGCCGTATTTGTTCCGCTTAGTGGCTCCAGGGCGGAAACAAAGAATACCCACCAGCAGCAAAATAGCCAACGACAACAACTTTAGCCTTAAGAAGTGGTTCACACCAAAAACGCCAACCAGCGAGATAAAGTATAGTGTTCCGTTTATGCCAAAATCTTGTGCTCTTTTAGAAGTTAAGGAGAACGTCGACAGGAGGAAAAAAGTTACTGGGATCACCAAAAATGCGTATTGGATTAGATTAAAGAAGCTGTTGTCCTGGAGGCTACTAAAAGCCAGCTCCATTAGCGCAAATGGTGCCAAGAAAAAGAAGACCAGCAGCAGTGTTACAAAGACACTGATCGCACTACCAGCAAAATACGTTCTTCTGTTGATTCTTCCGTGGACTACTTTCATGATAATTACTATACCCTGTTTAGAATTTTAGAGCTTCCTGAATTCGCTCGATTGACTCTGTTGGACGATAATCGTCAAACCACAGCACTCGCCAACCCTCTTTTTCAGCAGCTGCTAGGTTCCCTCTGGAATCGTCAATAAGCAAAATCTGATCAGGATCAACGCTAGCTTGCTCTGTAGCAATCTGGTAGATGGCTTGTTCTGGTTTAATAGCTTTAACTACCGACGAATCAACAACTGAATCATAGGGCACATTAGGCAACAAGTTTCGGCTAATCATCTCTGGGATCATGCCAGGCATAATATTGCTGAGCAGTCCCATTCGGTAGTGTTCGTGCACCCAAGAGAGCAGTTCTTGGCTCTCCGAGATTGGTTCGATAGCGTGCAGATAAAATTCTCCCCAGTCAAATGTGTCTACATGGAATCTGGTAGCCAGTGCTTTATTAAATTCTTCCATCGACATGTCACCACGGCAGACCGCATCGTTATAGTGCCAAAAGGCTGTCTCTACCAGATCAGATGAGATACCAAGAGTCTCTGCAGCTGCAGCAAATGCCCGGTGATAAAACCGCACTAAGCAACCGTTTATATCAAAATAAACAAAGGTGATGCCCGTTTTGGAGCGTTTTTTTGTGTTTTGCTGGGTTGGCGCTCCTGTTTCAATACCCAAAAGCTCATCGATAGTGGTATCCAGGGCAAAAGCAATCTGTTTTATTGTGAAGATTGAGGGCGATTTGATAGCTCCTCGCTCAATTTTAGCGAGAGTTGAATAGCTCAAATCTGACTTTTGGCACAGCTCTTGCTGCGTTAGCCCTGCTGCTTTGCGAGCTTCCTGCAGCCGGAGCCCCAACCCCTTCTCATCCATATGACCATATAGTATCAGTTATCGGGGCTGTAAGGGAAGTGGAACTAGCCAGAAACGGCTACTCAATCAAGAGAAGCGTCAACAAGATTTACCAGTGTGAGTATTACGATAAAAGAGATGACACCAGCGATTATCGCTACTGTCGCTGCAGTCCTTCCATTACCGCCGGTTTGCCGCATGGCCTTACTGTATACCCAAGCTGTTGCGCTAAGCGCTACTAAAAGCCCAATTACTCCTGCTGAAAACATGTCTCAATTGTAACAGTAAAGAGTATACTTATGGTTATGAATAACTTCGCTACTACGTCTGCGACTCGTGTTGTCTCGTGGTTTTTAGCAATATCATTGCTTGCTGCTGCCGGCCTTGCTAGTTTGTACTTTACGATTTTGCAGCCTGAGCCGACTAAAGAAATCATTAAAGATAGTGGGGCCTACTCGTCTCTGTCCAAAACTGCGATTACTACTGTTACAAATCAGAAAAACGAAGTAATCTCGATCCCTCTGGCTGATCCAGCAATCCAAAATATCCTAGGTCAGGTTTTCACCCCAGAACTGTTACAAAAAAATGCTGAGCAGTTTATCGATAACGGTTATAAATGGCTAAATGGCGACACAAAAACCCTCCCTCTTACTCTTGATCTGGAGCAAAACAAGCAAGATTTTGTTACCAAAACAGGGGATTATATCCAAGCTCGCCTAAGCAGCCTACCGCCATGTTCCACCCGAGCTCAAATAGCTGCTAACACTGATGTATTTGTGAGTAGCTGCTTACCCCCAGGAGTAGATGTGGCCCAGCAACGAGCTGCACTGGAGGCCCAACTATCTGGGAACGAGAAGCTCCCTAGTGTTTTAGGTATCGATGGGGCAGCGGCAGGGAAGACTGAAACAACCCAAACTGTTTTGGATGCAACTTCACAGCTACCAAAGTCGTATCAAAGGATAAAGTTGTCGTTCTTTATTTTTATCTTTGCATCTTTAGCACTTACTATTACAGCCTGGTTACTAGCTCGAGGTGGCGGCACAACACTGTCCGTACTGGGCAAAATTTATTTGCGCACCGGTATTTTAGTAATTGTCTTAGGTGTTGTGTTTGTAATTCTCTTGCCGCACATTGCCAATGGACTAAACCTAGAAACCAGCCAAGCAGCCGATACCGTAATCTTGCCAATTATAAAGAGTCTTCTAAGTGCGATGGGAAGGATTTATCTTATCTGGGGTGTTGGATACGCAGCTTTGGGTGGAATCGCTTTAGCATGGCAAAAACGAATTAGTAGCTAAAGAAGCTTGCGCACAGCCTCTTCCAGAGAAGATCCTCGAACCGCCACGTCTCCCAGGCCCATGTTCGGGTTTGGATGAAGCATAATGCGATAACCACGATAATCAAAGTTTGCACCGTCTTCAATCTTACTTACAGATGCACCTCTAAGAGCAAGTCGGGCGCCCTGCTCCTTGGCGGCTGCATACTGTGCAGTCTCGAGCCGTTCTTGTGCAGGCACTTCCTTAGGCACATTATCGAGCTGCTGCTTAGTAATTTGAACCAGCTCAATCTGGCTCTTAGCCACAAACTCAGGGTCTTCCAGCGCTCGATTATTGGCTGGATTAACCTCAACGTGAATTTCTTCTCTTGGTGCTTGTTCTGCGTGTGCTGTCATACAAGAAGAAAGTATATGCTTGGACGATAGATGATGCAGTGAGATATTACACAGCACGTGGCGGAGAGAGAGGGATTCGGTCACCTCTGGCGACCCCGAAACTTGCGTCTTTGAAAACAAGTTTTCAAGAGAAGATTTCCTTGCAGATTGCCACAGGCAATCTTCACCCTCGGCCCTCTGGTTCGTATCCTTTCGTAGCATTGAAAAGACCCGTCAGAAGACCGGCTTTTTCAATGGCGGAACACACGGGTCTGGAACTCTACCAGTGTCTCATATTTTAGCAGTTTTAAGGGTAAAGTGAGACAAATGAGACACAGCAAGCCATATACAGCCGTGTCCCATTTCTTGGAGGCTAACAGGGGTAGCAAATTTGTCAACAAAAATTGCTATGCATCAATATATATGTCCTACGTACACTATTAATCGAACTGGGTGGTAACTGTACCGAACAAATCCCGCACTGTATTGCTTATGGTATGATATCAGCGGAATAGCCCCTGCAATCCTTGCGAGAGAGGGGCTATTTTGCCTTCTGTTCGGCCTCAACCAGTGGCTTATACCACTTAGTCATGTCGTCAAAGCTAGCAAAGGTCTGTGGCACCGGATTATTGGATATAAACTTGGCTTCCCAATACTGATTCCAGTAAGTGTCAGGCTCCCAATATACTGAACACACCCCTCAGATAATTTGCTAGCAAAAGAGGTCAATACTACGTAAGATTGTGGTGAATAGAATCACGAGGAGTGTTCAGTATATGCCAAGACCCTTTGACCCCAAACTAAAGCAAGAAATAATAGCAGCTGTAAAATCTGGCAGCATGACCCAAGCTGAGGCCTGTCGTCTGTATGGCGTCAGTTCCGCGAGTATGAGCATCTGGTGCCGCCAGGATGTTGTTGGCGGTGAGAAGCACTACATCACCCAGATAAACCATCTCAAGCGTGAGCTAGATAATGCCTACCGTGTCATAGGTAAGTTATCTACCAATGCCGACCGCCCAAAAGGCTAGCCGCCCTGGACGAGGTTGACCCAGGATTCAAGCGGCGCATGGCCAATGCCGTAGGCGTTGGCCGAACCAGCTTGTATGTCCGGCCAACTATCCAATACGGCAAAGACCAGCAGGCAGTTCGTGAGCTCCGGTCTGCCCATGACCAGCATCCGCTGTATGGCGTCCGTCGTTTAGCGTTGTATCTTGGTTGGAGCGAGAACAGGACCAGGCGTATTCGCCGGTTAGCACAAGTGGACGTCGTACGTCCACGCAAGAAGTACCGTAGTTACGGTGGCAGCCCAGAGATTACTGCGCCGACAAACCACCTGCATGCCTACGCACTTTTCAAAGACAACAGGCGTCCGCAGGATGGCATGGACTACAGCCCCATGACTCAGGAAGCTAACGCCTGGTCTCAGGACTTCACCTACCTCCGTATTCGCAGCGGTATGTATTACTTAGCTCTGGTCATGGATCTCGCGACCCGCGAGATATTGAGCTGGAAGCTCGGTACAAACCACAGTAGTAGTCTGACGCACATTGCCCTCATCCAGGCACTGCGTACCAACCCCAGCCCATCCATTCTGCACAGTGACCGTGGGAGCGAATACTTGAGCGAACGCCACCAAGCAACCTGCATACGGTTCGGTATTGCACTCAGTGCCAGCAAACCAGGCAGCCCCTGGCAGAACGGCTTCATGGAACGCTGCATTAAGTCTGTGAAGGAAGAACTTGGCTCACTAGCCAATTACCATGACATTGATGAGTTATATGTTGGTGTTACGAACGCTATTTCCTACTACAACGAGCGTATCCACCTCAGCCTCAAGATGCCACCACGAGCCTACGCCAAAACCCTCGGCCGACACCAGAAACGTCCGAGGAGAGTGTTCAGGAAAGTGGTAGCTTGACACTGTATTATGGAAAGGTGCTTGTCTTTGATTGGCAATTTTGCTGGGTTTCTTACTAGTGCAGTAACCATATGGCCTGCCTGTAAAGCTTGCTTTACTAATTGTTGTCCTGTCGGTCCAGTTGCGCCTAAGATAGCTAGTCTCATAATTTTAAATAGAGACCACTATCTTACCAACGACACTTTCGTTTTCGCGAGCTTCAAATGCTTTACTTGTTTCGCCCAATGAATAGGTTTTGTCGACGTGCGGTGTTATCACACCTTGCTCTATTAGTTTTGTAAGGTCATCCAGAGCTGATGTATTTACCTGGGTGTTTTGACCAATTATGGATATGCTGAGTTCTGTAGATTTTTGCTCGTCTGATTGTGCGGCCATAGAAACTGCTTTTCCGCCTTTTTTTACAACTTTGAAAGACTTCTCAAAGGCTTCACCCCCAACCATGTCGAACACAGCATCAAACTGACCATCCTTATCAACATCTTGTGTCTTATAGTCTATAGCTTCATCAGCACCGAGGTCTTTCACGTATCCTACGGTCTTGGCACTAGTAGAGACAGTGACGTGGGCACCAAGGTGCTTAGCAAGCTGAACTGCAACCGTACCAATTCCGCCAGCTCCTCCTTGGATAAGAATCTTCTGACCCGATTGAAGGTTAATAGTGTCGCGTAAACCCTGCAGAGCACTCACGCCTACAAGCGGCAACGAAGCCGCCTCTTCAAAGCTCAGGTTAGTTGGCATCTTGGCAATTTGCTCAGCACTAGTTAAGGCAAACTGAGCTAAGGCTCCACTAGCACCGCTAAGGGCGTTGGCCTGGCCATAGACCTTCTCCCCGACAGAAAAACCCTCGACTCCTTCGCCAATTTCCTTAATAACCCCAGCAACATCTCCGCCTAATGTTACTGGCAACTCAACCGGTGCCCAGGATTGGGTATAGCCTTCACGAACGGCAGTGTCTATTGGGTTCAGGCTCGATGCTTTGACCTCAATCAATACCATGCTAGGTTTCATGATCGGTTTTTGAATTTCGTTGATTTCTATTGCGTCGGCGTGGCCGAATTCTTTTATTTGAGCAGCTTTCATTGTTCTATTTCCCCTCCAATGTTATATTTATATCAGTGCTATATATTTAATAGTACTACATAATTAATAGCAAGTATACATATGATGAAAGACGCTCATAACTGTTCAAAAAACCTCAAACTACTCGGCGATTACTGGACGCTACGGATTCTTGATGCGCTTCGTAGTGGCGAACAGCGTTTTTGCCAGTTGCAGCGTGACGTCGATAATCCTAGCCCGACGACGCTTACTGACCGACTTAAGAATCTGGAGGCCATGCACTTGGTAAGTCGTTCAGAAGAGACACAAAGTAAAATATCGGTCACTTATTCGTTAACCAACCACGGTAGAGAAATACTACCCATCATTGACGCTATAAAGGACTTTCCACGAAAAACTAACGTAACTGTCCCTTAAAAAAACTCCGAAGGAGTAAAGCCGTGCCCGAAAAGGATAAAACTAACGTTACAGCAGGGGTTAAAATAAGCAAACTGCATTGGTTGTTTTCGTTTCTAGCCGGTATGTTCTTATTTAACGCCATCCCTCATTTTATTAACGGCATTTCCGGGAATTCGTTTCCCACGCCATTCGCTGACCCGCCCGGTAAGGGCCTGTCATCTCCAGAGCTTAATGTTGCCTGGGGAATGTTAAGTATCGCTTTAGGCTGCCTGCTAGCACGCTACTCAATATTGAGACATAAAACCGGAGCTAATATTGTATTCTTCATCATCGGCGCTATTGCAATCAGCTTTATGTTAAGCCTGGCTTTTTCAGAAAAGATCGATTAGTAAAACTACGCGCTGACCTGAAAACCAGGGTCATATCCCACTCTGGCAATAAGACCAAAGAGTACCTTACCTAAGCGTAGCCGGGCACTATCATCATTGGCAATTGTTGTATTAGTCGAAGCTACTAAAAACTCCTGTCTGCTATCGTCGTCACAAAGCTGGCTCATATACTCAAGAGCTTGCAGTAAAAAGGCCAAGCCGTATTTAGTTACAAAGTTGACCAACTCTTCCTTTGGATTTTGATAACCCAATGCTCGTAGTAAAATAAGTAGTTTTTCGGTCATTTCAGGAGTTATTTGCGGTTTTGGCCCTGTTTCTGTGCCTTCTTGGCGTACATAACAGGCGGGCAATGCCATTTCTATTTCCTGCATTATCGCCCATAAGCTAGCTCGTTCAGTTTCCTCCCACGGCTCAGACAGAAGCTCAACTAACTGTATTATGGTTTGTTCTAACGGCTGTTCATTAGCCTGCTCTTGAATAACCCCAAAATTTAAAGGTGCTTCTGAAGTAAGCTGGGCGGCAATAAATGTCTCAAAGTCTGTAACAGCTACTGTTTCTGTACGCGTCTCGAGCTCAATTAAGGTATTAGTCTCTATTGGTGTAGTATTCGGCAAGGTTACCGCGCTTACTTCTTCGTCAATTGTTAAGACGGCTAATCGTTGGTATGTTTCAAGTGTTTCAGGTTCAAACAATTGCTCCAGCTGTTCGTTCTTTTCAGTTTCAACCTGTGAGCTTATGTCAACAACTACAGGTTCGCTCTCAATAGCCAACTGCGGAATGTGCTCAGAAGGCTCACTCGTATCATAAAATTCAGCAGTGTACTCAAGTTCGTCATCAACTATATACGCCTCAACCTCCGGCGTATCTATGGTCTGTTCAGTCAAATCATCAGATTCGTATGGTTCTACCCCAACCCGGCTATTTTCACCATGAGCACCAACGCCAATTTCGGTCGTAATTTCATCGTCAACGTGGCTTAGTTCTACTGGTCTTACTATACCCTCTATTGGCCGTGTATCGGTTGATATTGAGTGCGAGGCGATTGGCTTAGGTTCCTCTCGCTGCTGTACTTCCGGATCTATTGGCACAGCCAAAACTTCAACTTCACGCCGATCCACATTAGGCAGCCGTGCCGGTTCAAGCTTACTTAAAACAGCAGCCTCTGTTAGTTTAATTCGCTGACCAATTTCCGTATCTCGGCTCTCCATAACTCTTGGCGTCTCAGCTACAACTTTTATTACATGTAAACCTTTCTCTTCTTGTATCTGTTGCCCTGCCAGCCCGGCCTGCTGCTGAGTAGTAACGATAGGCTTTATAGTTTGCGGCTTATTTTCTACGTGTTCAGCAACTGTTAGGGCTGGCTCCGTCTTGCGTATTTGTTCAGCCTGCACCACTACTTGCTTTTCAGATGTTGGCTCGTCCGCTTTTTTTGCTTTTATTTCTACCTTTTCTTCGGACTTGGGTTTTCGTGGCTCTTCTTTAGCCTCAGCCGCCATTTTCGCCTTACCTGCGGTTGCTAATTCTAAAAGTACATTTGCTTGCTCAGGTGCTTCTATGGCTAGCTTTCCTAGCACGGGGCAACGAGCAATAGCGTCCTGCGCGTTAAGTGCTCGCTCAACAGTTCCATCGGCACGCTGATAGGTATAAGCCGCCTCTTCTGGTGATGTTGCAACTGATTGCATATCGATAACATCTACCGCTGGTTCAGGTACTATCAATTTCTCGTTACCCATTTATTGCCCACCTAACCATTTATTTAACTTGGACTATCGCCCTGAACGTATTGGCCGATTACGCCTCTTAATGCGTTTTTCGTAGCCTCATACCTGGGGTCGTCTGTACTCATTGCCTCAAAACCTACAAGCATAGGGCGTGCATGCTCGCCGCATATATCCAAAAAGTTTCTGGCCTGTATAGTTCGGTCAGCCGTCGGTATTTCTTGGTCTGCTAAATGTTCAAGCCCCAGTAAGCGTAAATACCGTTCGCCTTCGTGCTCTTGTTCTTTGTCATCAAATCGTTCCACACTTTAATAATCGCCTTTTTTATTGCATATGGCAAATAATTCACCTAAGCCGAGTTTGTGACGAAAGCTGTACTAAAGCCTATTGCGAAACCAGTTATAAACATACCGATTATATATGCTTTTTTGTTCTCTATTTTCATTGGCAGCAAGCAGGCTACTATGACACTGCCAAAAATTAAACCGGTAATTATGCCGTGGATAAAGTTATTCATGCGTATTCCTACATTGTATATTATCCTAGTTTTCGCCGTCCCCGTACTTCTGGTTCCGATTCCGCGGGTGCATTACCAGTCTCAACCGCAAGCTCAATTCCTAACTCTTTCAGGTCAGAGTATTCATCGTGGGAATGACGCAATGGTATTTCTTTCAAAAAAAGCGATGCTATTACAGCCACTGCCATAATTACAGCTCCAACTAAGAAAATATCTCCCACGGAAGTTGCGAAAGCTTCTTTTAATTTGTCAGTAAACTCATGAAACGATTGTATGATTCCTGGTTGGATGGACGAAGGTAGAGAAGTTAGCTTATCGCGTATTTGGTCTTGGGCTTGTGGAGACAATAAATTCTGTATACGCTGTGGATCGAAAATACTAGCTGTAGTTGCACCAGCTCTCTCCATGAATTTTACAAACGGGTCTCCTTGAATATTGCCGAGATTGTGCGAAAGTGAATTATTAAGAACACTCGCCATAATTGCCGTGCCGACAGTCCCGCCAATGCTTCTGAATAGCTGAGTTGATGACGTTACAACACCAAGTAACGAATGCTCAAAGGCGTTTTGAACAGCTATGTTAAAAATAGGCATGGTGATACCTATTCCTGTCCCAAGTACAATCATCCTTACTACGAGTTGGCCCTCAGTTATCGCTGAATTTATCTGTGACAACCACATAAACCCAATACTAGCTATTACCAGTCCGCTAACCGCAAGCCATTTGTACTTGCCGGTGCGAGATACTATCTGACCAGAGATCGCACTAGCGGCGATTAGGCCAATCATCATTGGAGTCAAGATACTTCCTGAACTGGTTGCACTGACACCTATGACATTCTGCGCAAAAAGAGGTATGTACAATATGGCACCGAACATGCCCATACCAACCAGAAACAAACAAAGCATAGAGATAGTGAAAATCCGATTCTTAAATAAGCTAAGGGGGATAATAGGGTCTTTAGCAAAGCGCTCAATAAACCCGAAAGCTAGTAGGAACACTGCTGAAGTAGCGAATAAGCCTATAATCTGACTTGACCCCCAAGCATATCTGCTGCCTCCCCAAACAAAACCAAGAAGTAGAGTAGTTAGGGCAACCGCTAGTGTTGAGGCACCGGCATAGTCAATAGGCTTACGCTCTTTAATACTCTTTATATTTGGCAGTAGCTTAGTGCTAATTACGAGCGCCGGTATTCCTAGCGGTACAACAATCCAAAATGTCCACCGCCAGGATGTATGGTCTGTTAGGGCGCCACCAAGCAAAGGGCCAATAACCGTAGCTAGCCCAAAGACCGCACCAAATAACCCCTGCCATTTACCCCGCTCTCGAGGAGTAAAGAGATCCCCGATAATAGCAAATGCATTGGCCATCATTGCACCACCACCGATCCCTTGTATGGCTCGGAATAAAATAAGCTGGTTCATATTGTCAGCAAAGCCGCTCAATAATGAACCAAGGATGAAAATGACTATACCACCTATAAAAAACGGTTTGCGACCATATATATCAGAAAGCTTTCCGGCAATCGGTACACTTACCGTTGATGTGAGCATGTATGCAGTGAAGATCCAAGATATTTGATCCAATCCGTGTAAGTCGCGTGCTATCGTCGGCAGAGCCGTAGCAATTATTGTTTGGCTAACCGCCGACAAAAATAAGGCAGCCATTACACCGATCATAATTGTCAGCTTTTGACGATTCGACAAATTAACTAGCATATACTGGGGTACTCTTTTTTAATGTGCTTTCAAGTAATATTTCTGTCATTGCAATAAACATTTCTAACTGCTCATCAGTAATAGGCTCAAATAAACTTAGCATCCGTTTCAAGTGAGCCTTTCTAAAGTTGCCGAACTTTTTTCTACCCTTAACGGTCATTTGCACCACTATCGAGCGTCTATCTTCGCCGAACTCCTTACGGCTTACATAACCCTTTTGTACTAGACCCTCAATAAGCTGAGAGGCACTAGAGCTAGTAGTCATCAGTACCTGGGAAATATCTTTGATATGCATAGACCGCTTGGATAATAAGTACAGCACCTCTACCTGAGCTTTATTGAGGCCGTAAGATGCAAAAAATACGTCTTTACTAGTGGCCATTAAACGGGAAATTCTAGCTGTATGTTTAAACAGCTCCAGTATTAAGTCTTGGCGGTTTTCTTGAATATCCATTAGTTACTTATTATGTTAGTCACTAATATAAGAATTGTCAAATGTCGATGAAATTACTTATGTTAGAATAATAGTTATTGATGAATAATTATTAAATGGAGTAGAAATGTTAGAAACTCTTAGTCGATTTATTGTGAAATGGCGTTGGTTAGTTATCGGATTTTGGCTGATAGCCGGAGCGCTGATTGTCAGTCTTTCTCCGAGTATTCAAGATTACACCAACAACGACCAGGCCAGTTTCTTGCCATCATCGTATGAGTCGGCCGAAGCCCAGCAGCTAGCAAAAGATGCCTTTCCTCAATCGAGCGAAACCTCGGCCCTGATTGTGTTTAAGCGGGCAGACAGCAAACCATTAACTACTGAGGACAAAGCGGCAATTGCCAACGGTGTGGCGGGTCTTAATGCTCGCCGCATAACCAATGTCAAAGCAGCCGTGACGAGCGAGCAGCAACTTGCTCCGGACGGCAAGGTACAGTTGGCGCAAGTGGCTCTGGACGGCGTACCGCAAGACGAAGCTACCGTAGTGGCAATCAAAGACGTCAGGAATTATCTGGGACCGACTTTTCAAAACAGTGGCATTTCGCACGAGGTAACAGGGCAAGTGGCTATACTAGCCGATACTGAAGAAAGCTTCATGAAAGCTGAGAAAATCGTCGGTATCGCTACGATCATGATGATCATCGTGCTGCCAGCAATTATATTTCGAAGCCCGATCGCAGCGTTTTTACCGGCAGTCGCTGTCGGTATCGTCTTCCTAATCTCCAACTCGCTACTGGCATTGGCTGCCAAGATATTTGAGTTCGAATTGAGCGCCCAGCTCAACTCTTTATTAGTTGTTGTGTTATTTGGCATCGGCACGGACTACATTCTTTTTCTGCTCTTTCGATACAGGGAGAGGCTGCGTTACGGCGACCATACCCGGGGGGCGGTAAGTTTTTCCTTGAGCCGCGCGGGCGAGGCTATATTCTCGGCGGCCCTGGTAGTAATTGCCGCCTTTAGCGCGCTCTTTTTTGCCAAGCTCGGCAGTTTATCGGCCCTTGCGCCGGGGCTGGTTATCTCCGTTTCAGTAATGCTGCTGGCCAGCATTACGCTGGTTCCGGCGCTGGTAGCAATCGTGGGAGAGAAAATTTTTTGGCCGTCTAAGAAATGGATGACAGCCCCGCAGGGCTCTATCTCAGGAAATATCGGACGGTTTGTTGCCCGTCGGCCAGGCAGCGTATCATTAACTGTGATACTTTTGCTAATCAGTCTTGCCAGTGGGGTGTTTTCCTACAAAGCCGACTTCAATATTGCTAGCTCTCTTCCTGACAATGTCGAGTCCGTCCAAGCGGTCGAAAGCCTCAAAGCTTCCTTCCCAGCTGGAGCGGCTAGCCCTACCATCGTCTACGTATTTGGGAACCAGCAACTGGATCAGGCACAGCTTGGGACATTGGCCGGGGACCTTAACCAGACAGAGGGAGTGGCCTCTACTACCCCACCCCAGCTATCGCCGGATGGCAAAAGCGCTAATATAGCAGTCATCCTCAACGAAGATCCGTCTTCTGACAAAGCGCTCAACGATGTGTCCGGCCCGATACGTGACACAGCCCATAGCTCTAATATTTCCGGCAAGGTACTCGTCGGCGGCGAAACAGCGACATTCGCGGATATACGGTCGGCTACAAATCGTGATTTGAGCGTCATTCTGCCGATAGCGGCTGGGTTGATATTCCTGATTTTGGCTATTTTGCTAAGGAGTTTGGTGGCGCCAATCCTTATGCTCTTAATCGTCGGGTTGGTATACGCCGCCACGCTTGGCACCGCGACCTATCTGTTTACCGGCATAGGCGGCGCCTCAGGACTGACCTTTTTCTTGCCAATTATCCTGTACGTTTTCGTCGTAGCTATTGGTACGGATTACAACATACTTGTCGCTACGCGGCTGCGCGAGGAGATTTCTGTGGGGCATAACCCGCGTAAGGCAGCTGATATGACCATTGAGCACAGTGCCGCCACGGTTGTGTCAGCGGGGGTGATACTGGCCGGTACGTTCCTAGCGCTGGCTTTTACCGGTATTAGTCTGTTAAGCCAGATGGGACTATCCGTATCGATAGGAATAGCTCTAGCAGCGTTTCTAGCATCCATAATACTCTTACCGAGTCTCTCAGCTATCATAGGTAGGCGTTTTTGGTGGCCAGGTAGAGGACATAGCAAGGAATAGAGACAGCACATAACTATGGCAGGACCAACCCTAGAAGCCCAACTAACAAACCTAACCGCTCGTTTTGTCATGCTGGTACAACAGAAGCCTTTTGAGGCGGTTGACGAGCACCTTACCCTACTAAGTTATAGGGCAGCGTTTCTTATGTATTTTAATGAGTTTTCCAAGATGACCATGAAAGAGATAGCGGACAATCTGAAGGTTTCCATGCCAAGTGCCACCTTACTGATGGACAGGTTAGTAGAGAGAAAATACGCTTTGCGTGAGCAGGATGAAACAGATAGAAGACAGGTACGGGTATACCTCTCCAAAAAAGGAAAATCACTTGTCTCAAATAAATTAAGTACTGAAAGACAACGTTTCGAACAGATACTAAAAATGATGAGTGACGAGGAGAAGAAAGTAGTACTAAAGTTTTTCGATTTAGCCTTTAATATTCTGACTGTAGAAAATCCTCGCAAAGACAGCAAGGTCTGATTTGTTGTTAGTAGTGTCTGGTTAAAACAGCTAACCAAGTGTTTAGCAGGGTTAGATCGTTTTATATTTAACGATTATCATGCAGATAAAGTGCTAGACTTCCACCACCGCCAGCGGTACCTTGTCCTTGATGGAATCAACAGTACTCCAACAGATACCGCAAGCACCGAAAACAGCGCCAATTCGTTGGTGTCTTTACGCTCGTAAATCAAGTGAGCAAGATGAACGCCAAGCCTTGTCTATAGAGCAGCAGATCAAAGAAATGTTACTTCTAGCCGAACATTGGAACATTGAGATAGTAGAGATTCGGAAAGAAAGCCATTCTTCAAAAGAATCTGGCACTCGCCCCGTATATAACCGGCTCATTAAGGACATACAGCTTGGCTATTTCAGTGGAATAGTAACCTGGGCTCCTGACAGACTCAGCAGAAATGCCGGAGATCTGGGCATTTTGGTGGATTTGATGGATCAGGGCAAACTAACCGAGATCCGGACTCACGGCCAAACCTTCACCAACTCGCCAAATGAGAAGTTCCTGCTGATGATTCTCGGCTCTCAAGCTAAACTAGAGAACGACAACAGAGGTCTGAATGTGATTAGGGGCTTGCATAACAAAGCCGCTAACGGATGGCGTCCAGGCCAAGCCCCGATCGGCTACCTCAATAACGGTTTAGGCGAAGAAAAGATCATTATCGACGAAGAACGATCAGCCATAATGGCAGAAATGTTTGAGCGAGTTGCCAAGCAGGCGTATACGGGTCGTGACGTAAAAAGATGGCTGGATGACATAGACTTTCGTTCCCGTCAGGGCAAACGGCTGGTTTTGAGCCACATCTACCGAACTTTGCAGAATCCCTTCTACTACGGCGAGTTCCAGTACCCAAAAACTGATCCCAAGCTCCATAAGGGCAAACATAAGCCACTTATCACCAAGCAATTGTTCGATGATGTACAGATACAGCTCACTGTAGTGCCGAAACTACGCACCGGCAGTAAAGAGTTCAGCTTCACCAAAATACTGAAGTGTGGAGCCTGTAATACTGGCATAACAGCCGAGGAACACATGAAGCGACTTAAGAGTACTGGCGAAATCAGGCGTTACGTCTACTACCACTGCGGCAGAGCCAACGATCTGGACTGCATCCAGCCCTACATCCGCGAAACTGATCTCATGAATGAGTTACTCAAGCTGATTGATGACCTGGAACTGGACGAAATCGGTGCACAGGAGCAATTCAAGGATGAGCTAGAGCGATACCAACGATTCAATGGCGTTCTGGGTTATACGGGCGAGGAGCTAATTCAGAAGCCAGCCATCGATTTGAAAGCCTACGCCAAATACGTCCTACAAAACGGCACCAGAGAAGAAAAACGAGAGATCCTGAGATACGTAAACGGCGAACTATTCCTCAAAGATCTAAAAGTATACGTTGAGCGAAAACCAAGGTCTAAAAAGTTTAACTAAGCCAGTTCGAATACCGTTGCCCTACAGAACGGGAATGGCCAGAACTCGGTCATTTCATAACATTTTAAGCTAAATGAAACGACCCTGTCCTTATAGTATGCACTTTAAGGGAACGGGTCGGATCCGAACTATATTCTTGGCGGAGAGAGAGGGATTCGAACCCTCGGTACCGATTGCTCGGCACAACTGTTTTCGAGACAGTCCAGTTCAACCACTCCTGCACCTCTCCTTGCAAGATGAGTATAAACTACCCCTGTTAATTATTCAAAATTGTGGTTGAAAATATAGCTATAAAATGTTTTAATCAAAACTAAATATGGAGCACGAACCAAACTCTCGCAAAATAGTGGGCAGTCTTATCTGTGAAGATGCTTCAAGTTTTGATATCCGACTAAGTAACGCTATTGTTCATTTGTTTGAGAACGGAACCCATCCTTGCGTAGCAATACGAGACGATGCGATTCAAAATGATCGGTATTTTCGCATTCCTAATTATGTCATCCCAGAAGCTATGGCAGAGCTCGGTATACGAAGTATCATGCATGAAACAGATGAAGATTTTAGATCAGATTCAGAAACCCTCTGCGACGATAAGGGCAACCTATTTCAGTGGGATTTTTACCCTTTAGGTTCTACCTCGTCAGTGGGACAAGAGCTATTTACACATATGCGGCCCAGCGAGGAACATGGCTATGCCCCTGAATACTATGAACCTAGAGATGAATTATTTAGTGAGATGCCAGAAAATCCTGAGCAACTAGAGCTTAGTCATGAGAGCACTCTTCTGATGGAGATCGTTGACTGGCCTAATTTATCGTTTTTAGTTATTGAGGCTGAAGGAGAGGGAGCCCTTGAGTATTTGCCTGCACCACAGCAAGTAATTGATCTCGTCAAAGAAAACGGCTGGCCTTTTCAAAAGTGGGAATCAAAAAACATCACACCTGGTACCTGGGCCATCATTCGAGATTTACACGGAGAATGGCTGGATAGTGAAGTAGCCTCTGGTTTTAGAGAAATTCTCTAATCTGAACTCAACAGAGCATTCAGCTTTTTGCCGTGCTTTTTCATAAAAACATCGAATTGAGAGTGGAGCGGCTTTGGCAAATCATCAAGAGAGAACCAACCATAATCATCAAACATATCTGGTTCGTTAATCTTAATTTCTTTCGGGTCGACCTGCACTGCAAAGCACATGGCAAGCCAATGAGTCGGTTTACCTTCTGGTGATGTACGAAATGCATCAAAATACCCTATAAATTCTGTGCTAATTGGCGTAGCATTGTACTCTTCTTTAAGTTCACGATGCAGGTTTTGCTCAAGAGATTGGCCGTGCTTTAATCCGCCACCACCTGGATCCCACCGCCCATGCTCATCACGAGTATTCTTACTACGCTTTGCTAAGAAAATATTTCCCTTGCCGTCATGGCAAAAGAAAACTGTAGTAATACCCGTAAAACTAATCCCTTTGTGCTTACGTAACTCCTCAGGAGAAAGTTTCTTGAACGACATAGGCTAATTATAACAAGACCAGAAAGAAGTGCAGACTTAGTCTAGATTCTCAAATCGTCCTTCTTCGTAAGGAGGAACGCACACTTCATAAAAAATGAGTTCGGAGTCCGGGCCTGCCTCCCATTGCATAGTTTGGCCGACTTCAACTAACACCTCCCCGGGGCTCTCTTCGTCGAAGCGAATAGTTGTTGATTCGCCATCTGATGACAGGACAGTCAGAGTTCCTTCGCCAGAGATGAATCCTTCTGTAGTCGTTACTCCAGACAATACTTGCTGCAAAGGGGTCTTGGCTCCTGCGACCACTCTTACAACAGCTAAATCTCTCGAGGAATCATTATCAAAAGAGTAGGTATCACACTCAACGCCTTCTTTGACCGGAACTGTCTCGATAAAACAAACGGACGCCTCTTGTTCGCCAAAGTTTGAGAGTTTTTCGGAATCATTCATAGTTTTATAATCTTAAAAATGGTACACCCGACAGAGTATCGGCTAATGCCTCCTCCATTTGTTTGCTCGAAAAATACTTCGTGCTTTTCTCGCTACACTGCACTACGCCGAACCTTACGGTTCGGATTCGCTAAGCGAATCTACCAATCTAAAACCCCCACAGAAGTGGGGTCTTCAGTTTGGTACACCCGACAGGATTCGAACCTACGACCTTCGGCTCCGCAAGCCGACGCTCTATCCAGCTGAGCTACGGGTGCACGTCGGCGTGTGAAGGTCTAATGACCTACTCTCCGCCAAAACAAGTTTGCTCGTCAAGTTTGGTCATTAGACCAAGCCGCCTCCTTTTCAAAATCCTAAACAGCAACGAGTTGCTTGGTTTAGTCTTTTGGCTTTAGGTTTCGAGCAATCAGGGGTAATTTTAGCACAAAACAGGGGTGATTAGAAGCGGAGTCGCTTCATCAGCCTATCTACGCCTTGTTCTTTACGTTGTTCGTTAGGCAAACTATCGGCTAAAATCTCAACAATCTTGTTTTCTTCTTCTGGAGGAAAATATATGGATATTTCTGGCATGAATCGCTTGAGCGGTAAAAGGTTTATGCAACCTACTGCGCCTTCCCGCAAAAGTGCAAAGGACTTAAAGGCACTGAATACATAAAATTTGTCTCCAATTGTAATGCCTTTACTGTCTATCCGATATGGCAGCTGTCTTGGCTTTCTGCCGGCCAATATAGCAAACAGTAGACCCACAACTGCTATAACAATGACGGAGATCAGATCTTTTGTGAGCAAGTAAATAACCCCTGTTAAAACCCCTGTTCCAAGGAAAAGCATGAAATACCAGCCAGCACTCTTATGGTGATCGATAAATTCTGAGGCACTCCAGCTAACTTCTTTATGAACTACAGGATTTGGGGGTGAGGCAGGCGAAGCGACAGCCGCTTCATCAGGATGAAAACTCCAGTTTGCTTGTTGATCTTGCCCCTCTTGCATAAGCGTATTGTATCTCTTTTGAGAACAACCCTTCAAGTAGAAGTGTTTTTTTGCTATAATTCACATCTGTTATCACAGCTTAGAACTGGTTTTTTAAACCAAGGAGGCGATTTATTCGCCTCGACTGTTTGAAAAACTAAGAGGAGGGCTAGCCTTTAAAATTAACTTTTCAGTATTTTGTTTCTGGAAAGTTAATCAAAAGGCTAAGTCCGACGAGGAGAGGTACCCAAGTGGCTGAAGGGGACGGTTTGCTAAATCGTTAGTGGGGCGCAAGTTCCAGCGAGGGTTCGAATCCCTCTCTCTCCGCCAGAAACAGTTTAGAGTTTATGGACATCTTTAGGCCTTATAGACCTACGAGAATCAAGACATTCTTTTATTAGATACTCTGAGCCATCGTTCTTTAAAATATACAGCCAGTCATATGCATCTTTTTTTGTTTTCTTAACAACATATCCTGAGGAATTAGAATGAATTCTCCTTAGATCCACTTCCACTCCACTAGTAAATCTAACTTGAACTCTCCTAATAACTCCTTTGTTGTCAACCAGTACATCATATGCAGCTGACTCTGTTATGGGTAATGCTATATCGTATCCAAGCCTTGTGAATGTTGCTATGAATTGAGCTACAGCAATGTCACCTTTTCTTTGTGTTGTTCTCATATAAGGATAGTACGGTATGTATTCCCGTTTTTCAATATGGAGAGGTGTCCGAGTGGTTTAAGGAAACAGTCTTGAAAACTGTCGTGCCGGCAACGGTACCGTGGGTTCGAATCCCACCCTCTCCGCCAGAATTTTATAGATCCTAAGGGGTCTATTTTTTATGATTGGGCAAACACAGCCGCATCTACGGTTTTAACACCGTTGCTTTTTAGAGTTTTCGCCGCAGACTCTAGTGTTGCACCAGTTGTCACCACATCATCTATCAAAAGTACCTGTGCATCTTTGAGAAACCGCTTATTTTGTACTGCAAACGCATGCTCTAGCTGATTTTCACGTTCTTTTTTACTTGCACCAACCTGTCTTTTAGAGCTCGTCCTCACAAGCAAAGGCAGGTATAACCATCCTTTTTCGTGCGCAACTGCTTTGGCGATTAACTGTGCTTGGTCGTAGCCCCGCAAGCGAATTCTCTGGTTGGCAGTAGGTACATGTGTGACTAAAATCTTCTTGTTTAATCGGGGGAGCTGCTCCGATACGGCCTGTGCAATTGGGCTGGCTGCTGCGTTTGCTCTGCCAAATTTGAGTTTATAGATTAAGTCTTTGGCTATGCCTTCATAGCTCGCACCTACCCAGACATGGCTCATGTTTGATCTTCTTTTGCAATTTGCACAAACAGAGTATTGTCTGGTTACCTTGTGACAAAGATAACAACGAGAGGGAAGAGGAGTCAGCACACTCAGTTGGCACGAGGTGCACAGCAAGTTTCCTTCGGTTTCGCAGGATAAACAAGTATGTGGAGCAATTACGCTGATTGCTCGCTCTAAAATATTCATAGTCCCTAGAATAACACTGTCAGAAAGCAGAGAAACGGCAATATATTTCTGGTGATGTAATTTTTGTGTTGTAAATATGTGCTGGAGCCCCTTGCACCTTCTTACTCCTTAGGCGTATACTTGTAATAATACAAAAACTCTTACTTTGGCAAGTCTGAAGAAAAAACAATCTAACATCTACGAAAAAGACCTGGAGGGTATAAGAATGGCTCGAAGAAGTCGAGACGAAGATTTATTGATGGAGGACGAACTAACGGCAGCCTTTTTGGGTGACGACGACCTCGCACATGAAGAAGCGGCTGTAGAGACAGCTGTTGCCGAAGAGTGGGATGAAGAAGATGCTGTTCCCGGACAGCTCGCAGTTGACGTATACGAAACGAAAGAAAAGCTTATTGTTAAAGCCCGAACTGCTGGCGTTAACAAGGCTGACCTTGATGTAAGTATTTCAGACAATACCCTGAGTATCAGAGGTACACTAAGTGCTGGCAACGAAGACAATGTAGAAAACTACTTTGTTCAAGAATGTTACTGGGGCGAATTTAGCCGAAGCATTGCTTTGCCTGTGCCAGTCAAAGAAGAAGAGATCGAAGCACTCCTAAAAGACGGCGTGCTAACGATTGGCTTTACAAAAGTAAAACAAGACACTGTAAAGAAAATCCAGGTTCTTTAAGAAAGTCTTACTTAAAAAAAGAAACCCCCTCCGTCCGAGAGGGGGTTTTAGTTTGGGCTAATATTATCTATGTGACTTTCGACAAGATAAACCGAACAATGAATTGGGCCAGTGCCACAATAACAAGTCCTACGATTGCATACAAAATAGTATTTTTGGCTGCAGCCGTATTGTTTGAGTCTCCACCAGAAGTAATATAGCGGAAGCCTCCGTATACGATCATGATAACCGCTACTATTCCAACGATTACTGAAAATATGTTGATGATCTGAGTTATTAGGCTATTTGCCTTCTTTTCCTGGCAATTAACTTTCTCGCCACCAGAGCTACACTGTTTGTCTACATTGTCACAACCCTTATCGCTGCTAAGACTTAGCTCGGCGCCGTTGCACAGGTTACCTCGAATATCTTCAGCCGAGACAACTCCTACGCTCGCTCCGGCAGCTAAGGCAAAGACACTAACACCAAATAAGCTCGCTATCCAAAACTTAAGCCGAGACATAGTAAATACTACCTAACTAGTTGCCCGCTTGGGTGGCCTTAGACAGGATAAACTTCACAATGAACTGCGCTAGTGCCACAATCACTAGGCCGATGATAGCGTAGAGGATGGTGTTCTTAGCATTTGTAACGTTTGTGGAGTCACCACCAGAAGTAATGTAACGGAAACCTCCGTATACAATCATAAGTACCGCTACGATACCTACAACAACAGAGAAGATATTAATAATTTGAGTTACAAGATTATTAACCTTGCTCTGGGTCTCTTCTGAGTCAGTTGCACAAGTAGTTGATTCACCGAACTGAAGTGTCGATGCTCCGCTACAAACCTGGTCTGGTATGTTTGCTGAGTTTTGCGCAGATGCAAGAGCAGGTACGGCCAGCATAGAAGCTAAGGCCAAAGTAGCCACCGCTACAATTTGCATTACTTTCGATTTTAGAATGTCTATCATTTAATTTTTACCTTTCATTACTACCTTGTTTTATATCATAAAGCTGCTGCTTACGGCAACTCCTTACGTCTTACTAAGCACAAACCTTACGATTATCTGGGCAAATGCCACTACGACGAGTCCAACAATGGCATAGATAAGAGTATTCTTGGCTGCCGTAATGCCATTAGCGTCACCAGCGGAGGTAATGTAGCGAAAGCCAGAAATCATGATCATAACTACCGCCACGATACCAATAATTACAGAGAAGACATTGATTATGTCACTTATCGTACTGGTCAGTTTGTTGTCTGCCTTATCGGTACAGTCTGAAGTTGAGCCAAGAGTCGCACCCTTACAAGCGTCTTGTTTGGCTTGCTCAAACAAAGCAGCGTGAGCTGGGGCTACACTAAATGCAAAGACACTTATGCCCATAATGCTTGCTACTAATAAATTAAGTTTCTTGAAAATTTTCATATTTAAGTCCTTTATAACAATGTTACCTTACCTATAACAAAACGTACCAATACTTGCGCCAAAGCAGCCACCAGAAGAGCCACGATAGCATACAGGACCATTTCTCTTGCTACCGTAACCTGCTGAGGGTTGCTGCCAGACGTTATAAACCGCAAACCGGCTGTCATAATCCCAATTACCGCTACGATACCAACGATTAGCGATAGTATATTAATGATCTTGGTCATAATACCCTCAGGGCCAAAAAGGGGATTGCTGTCATCCGCTTGGCTATTTCCTCCGATAGTATTCTTTTTTTCCACACAAGCAGACGGAGGCTCTCGATCTGTCGGTGCACTTTTGCAGACGTCTTCTAGCGGATCAACCTGGGGGCCTGCTGCAAAGACAGACGGAGCTAGAACTACTGGTGTCAGCAAAATAGAAAGTGTTAATAAGACTCTTTTTATCATCAGAATTTTCCTAGCACAGTTAATACAATTACTTCGGCAGAGATCGCAATCACAAGACCAATCAGAGCGTAGATGATTGCACGCTTGCTTCGGGCAATTTTGTCGGTATCCGAGCCTGCGCTTGCAAAGTTAATAGCTGCGATCATGATAGTGATGACAGCAATGGCTGCAATCACACCAAAAACCAGTGTCAGTAAGTTTTGTAATTGATTTTCACCTGCGGCAACATTTGGAAGAGTAGTAGTGCAAGTCTTATTTGTGCTGCCTTGGTCACAGTTTTTGATCTGCGCAAAGATATTAATGAGTGTGTTCATTGCGTAAACCTTCCTGCTACAAATGCAACTACCGCAGTTGCTGCAATTGCGATTGCCAGACCCGTTAATGCATCGATTATGCTGGTCTTGGCATTTTCAAGCTTGTCAGAATTTCCTCGAGCAGTAACGTATTTTAAACCACCTAACATTACGTACGCTATGGCAGCTAAGATTGCTATCCGCAGGAGTATCTCTATAATTGCCAGGCCAATAAGCCAAATACTGGTAAGCCCTGTTACTTGTGGCGTGCAAACTTTAGCTCCATCTATATTAGAAGACACACCATCTAGATATTTGTACCAAGTAGGGAAGCCAAAGAAACTCCCGCCACCACAAGAGGCTGCAAAGTTTTGAATATAACTAGTGATTAGCTGGATCATGTATTAAATAACCCTCCTGGTATCAAGAACTGCGCAATTGAGAAGATAAACACATATATAATAAGTGATATTATTGCCATCTGTATACGATTCTTGGCATTTTGCGTGGCCTCTGGATTGCCCTCACTTGTGGTGTACTGGATACCTGAGAGAATGATCGCAATCACCACTGCGATTCCTACACCATAAGACAAGAATCTAATTATCGAGAAGAATAAATCACCAATGGCCCCTCCAGGCCCTTTGTAATACGGCCCTTGGCAGCCTAAGTCAAACCGCAGGTTTACCGCACCTTTGCCGTCGCCACAAGGAGTAATGCTAGTATTTGTGCCGTTTGCGAGTGTTACTTTACTGCCAGCTGCTGCTGTTTCTTTGTCGTTTTGCGCACGGCCGGCTTTGACTCCCTCTATACAGGCCTTGTTATTGGCTGAAACGGTATATTTGTCACAAATCTCTGCAGCTTTTTTCTGTGGATTTTCGTAACCTGCCGCATAGCCCGTGTTACAGGCGTTTCTCGGTTGTCCAGATTTTTCATCTCTACATGCATCGTCTGCAGGAGCTGCACCCACGCTTGGAGAGAGCACCACAAACTGCAACCCAACAAAAAGTAAAAGGGGAAGCAGTAATATTTTTTTACCAAGAACAATGTTTGTTTTTTTCATGATCAGCTCTTAACGGTCATTATGCCTATTTTGCGAGGTTTTTGCAAACCCCTTACGGTGGCGGATGGTATCGACTTCAGCGTTAAAGTCCTTTATCATAAGCACAAGAAGAGTTCTCTCTTTGGCATTATTCTAATTCTATAAGATGCATATAAAAATAAACTTCACTAAAGCCTTACAAGGTTTCATTTTATTCTCTGGGTTGAGCCTTATACTTGCTGTCTCTCTGTCTGGGATCGCTAACGCCCAAACATCTAACCCTAACGACTGGCTCACGCAGACCCCCTCCCAACAAGCAAATACCGACAAAGTTGTTAACGAGAGAATCGGCTCCGTCCCCGAAAAGGATAGGGCGGCCGCCAAGAGCCCTTATTGTAAAGGCTACTTTACCGACCTGGGCAATTACGAGGGCAGCAAGCTACAGGCCTGTGTCACTGGTGTGTTACAAAAACTCTCTGGTGTGGAAGGGGCTTATCCGAGCACATCTGCACCTTGCATGAAATATAGCTCTGATATTGGCGGGGGCGCAGGAGACATTACTCGTAAATTCGGCATCTGTATGGTCGGCTACAACGCAGTGCCTGCAACAAATGCAAACAAAGCTGCATACCTTGGAGGCAATAATGCCTCTCAGGTTAAAAGCCAGGCAAAGAGCGATGCCGAAGAAGCACAAGCAGCGGCAACAAGTGGAAGCGCTCAAGATCAAGTAAACTGCGATGCCAACGAATCTCCACTGAGCTGGATTGCCTGCCCACTTATAGATGCTGGGGCAGGCATGACCGACTATATCTTTACTAATTTTGTTCAGCCACTACTCGAAAACGTCCCGATTAGCGCAGACAACAAAGATGGTGCGTTCATTGCTTGGCAAACTTTTAGAGTGTTGGGTAACGCAATCTTGGTTGGAGCACTTCTTGTGATGGTGTTTGCCCAAAACATTGGACGTTTTGTAGACGCTTACACTATCCGCAAGATGGCACCTCGTATTCTAGTCGGTGCAATCGCTATCAACATTTCGTTTTATCTCTGCCTTGCAGCCATAGACATCACCAATGTTATTGGTAACGGCATAAACCAGATCCTAACCGCTCCATTTATAGATCAAAACAGTTTTAATGGAGTGAAGATCGATGCAACTGCTTCAAACAATATAACTGGTATTTTGGGCTTGGGCCTACTGGCTGGAGCAGGTGCTGCTATCTTTGGTGCCGCTGCAACAATTGGGGCACTCGGAATAATATCCCTCATGTTGCCACTGATAATTACGGTCGCCCTTATATCGATGGCCGTTCTCTTCACTATAGTTATTCGGCAAGCACTTCTTATCTTCCTTACCGCTGTGTCGGCTGTTGCGATTGCTTGTTTCATCTTGCCAGGAACGGAAAAATACTTTAGGCAGTGGTGGGATCTTTTCTTAAAGACTTTGATGGTCTACCCAATTATTGCGGTGATCTTTGCCATGAGTAATGTTATGGCATCTATCATCTTGCGCTCGGCCAGCGGGGGAGCAGTAGGAACAGCACAGATAATAACTGCCATATTGGTTGTCTACGCTCCGCTTGTCCTTATACCGTTTGCGTTCAAGTTTGCTGGCGGTGCTATTGGCAACCTTATGGACCTTGCCGGCAAACGGGCACAGGGTCTTTCTGCACGTACAAGCGAAATGGGCGCACTCAAAGGGCGCAGGGAACGAGCTCGTGCAGACTTTAGCAACAGAACAACACAACGCAGAGCATCAATGGCTGACAATCTAAAAGGCCGAGCAAATACCGGTGGTGCGGTCAGAAGAAGACTTTATGGGGGCCTTGCTGGAGCAGTAGGGGGCTACAATATCGAAGCGTTGGCTTCTGCAACCCGGGCTGCCAAAGCCAAAGAAGTAAATGACCAGATAGCTACCGGACGTGATGAGGAAATTCGTGGCCTTACTGTTGACCGACAACGTATGCGGAGTCTTATGTCCCAAGGAGTTGGCGAGAATGAAGAATGGAGAAGGCAGGCTGACGGAAGCGTTCAGTACAGATCGCTTGCAGGAGCTTGGGTTAATGAAGCAGATGTCGACGCAGGCTATCGACGCTGGGGCAACGATGAGTATGCAAAACAGGCCGCATTATCTTACGAAATGCGCAAAGCAAACACTGTCGAGGAGTCAGAGAGAATACGAACTGGCTACGAATCTCTTGCAACTGGCAGCTGGGGCTTAAACCAAGGTGTTGCAACTGGTGTATTGAAGGGCGCTGGATTCGAAAACCAAGGTAAACACCTGCAATTTAAGTACATGGATAATGACGGAACTATTAATCGAGCCGATATGATCAAAGAGATTTACGAAAGCAAGGGTTCTTATCCTTTGGCCAATATGAGCAGCGCTGTCATGGAGGAACTCGTAAGATCTACCGAGGATGGCAACATGGATCAAGAAACACAAGAACAACTCGGCTCTATATCAGAAACTTTCATGAGGGACATGTCTATGGGACGAGGTGGGCAAGTAGGAGAAGTTGACGGAGTTCCTCAACCAGACCCAAGACAGGTTGCTACGGGTCAAGGTGGGGCAGAGAGAGTCTTTGGGTCATCTGGTGCTGGTAGCGTGAATGAAAAGGCATACGAACTTGCTAGAAGAACTGGTCGCCTCACTAATGCGCCCGACCCTAACCAACACTGGCAAAGGCCAGATTCACGTCAACAATAATATCGTTTTCTTGACCCTTATCTATTCTATATCTGGTCACTCAGATCAATACGTGCCTTGATATAGGCCTTTATGTCCTTGATCATGGTTTGGTCTAGGTTTGCTTTTTCGATTGCAGATTTACCCACATAAGTCTTACCGACAGATGATCTCCACCAATTAATAATTGAGTTAGACAGCGCTATGTCTGCTCTGACTGTTGGATCGGCCATTTTCTGCTGTCTCTGCTCTTCGATTGACGGCCGTCCATGCCTCTTTTCAGTAAAGTCTTTGGACTCCTTCTTGAGATAAAAATTAAATGGTTCACGATTCCAAAAATGAACCTGCCCACTTGGCGCTGGTGCGTGTTTATACTTTGTAAGTTCATCTGTGTTGAGTAGTCTAAGCAAATAGGCTTCGTCTTCGTTTGTAAGTTCCCAGGTGTTTGGCTCAATAAGTTGGCTAATACGCTCAACTGTATCATCCTCTGGGCTACTGTATGGCCCAAAACCTGGTAGGCCTCTTCGTAGATAACGAGGGTTGGTAGTAAAGCCAGGATGGGAATTACCGTTTTTATCCTGCATTACTTTGTCAATCTGCTGATTATTAAATAAGTTCTGTAATCGGCCAAGTTGATCAAGCGTTGGGACTACTCCCGCAATCAAACCCTTCTCGAGAAGCTTCAGGCCTCCTTCTTTTAAAGTGAAGCTTTGTTCTTTTTCAAACTCTGCGCTCGAAACAAGACAGGTAAACTCTTGGCTATGACGATTCAGTTCGTTTTCAAGAGAAATAGAATTTGCTTTCTTTTCTGGTATTGCTCGCAAGATATTTTCAACTACGCTTTGGAGATAGTTAGCCCTGCCTCTCAATTCTGCCGTTTCTGGGCTATTTGTTGGATCAAGAAAGGCATCGATTGATGCACCCCCGGCAATCCGGGGGAGACGAGGATTGATTGGCTGGGGGAGAGCTTCACCATATTTGCCCCGATCATCAGCCGTATTACGAATGTGCCCCTGATTTGCCTGAACCTGTTCGAGTTCATAGCGAGACATAAAGCCACCGTTTGGGCGATGAAGAGTTTTATGTCGGTCACTACCACCAACATGTACCAAATCTTCTATATCACTGTATGGGTCTTCTCTATATAGGTCTATGGGTTGTACGCCGTCTGTATTTACCAGAGTAGCGTCCTCTATCGGCTGTCGCAAGATTACAGTTGCTTCAGCATCCTGTATCCTTGCTATGGTTTCAGCTTCACGTCGCATGTATTCATCCATTTGCGGAGTTGGTATAGGTGTTGGGCGGGGCATTTGTTCAGAGCTCATAATAATTACTTGTGTGAATTTGTTATTTGTTTTGTTTATTTACCTATTCATAGTAGCACATTTTTGTGTTTTTGGCAAGTAGGTTTTATCTTGTAAACAGGGGTGGGCAAAGTTGCCAAAAGTGATAAAATAGCAATAGCATTATGGCAACGTATAAAGTTATTCAAGATATAGAGGCAGACGACAAGTTTGTCGGACCACTAACCTTAAAGCAATTTATTTTTGCTGCCGGTGCGGTCTTGGCCTGTTACCTCAGTTTTTTTGCCGTTATTAAGGGTGCTTATTTTATGCTTCTTTTTACATTGCCTCCGGCAATGATTGGTATATTTCTCGCTGTTCCGTGGAGCAAAGACCAGTCTACTGAAGTTTGGGTGCTAGCAAAGCTACGATTTTACTTTAAACCTCGCAAGCGAATTTGGAACCAGGACGGACTGCAAGAACTTGTGACTATTACGGTGCCAAAAAAGATTGAAAAACACCTTACAAATGAATTAAGCCAAGGGCAGGTAAAAAGCCGCCTGAAGGCCTTGGCTGACACCATTGATACTCGGGGATGGGCTGTCAAAAACTCTTCCGTCAACGGCGGACTACCCTCTAGAAGCACCCCGAGTGATCGCTTGGTAAGCGCAGACATCTTACCGCAGCAAGTTTCGGCACTAGCTGCAGGCGATATGGAAGATCCTATGGATGCGCAGGTGAGCCCTGTCGCTGCTCAGTTTAGCCAAATGATCCAAGCTAGTGAGCAAACTCGCAAAGATCAGGTTATTGAGAGAATGGAGCAAGCACGAAATCCAAAGCCAGCGACAACCAGCTCAACGCAAATACCGGTGCCTACCCCAGTACAGCAGAGCTACGCTATTCCTGCCCCAGTAGCGACAGACGAGCCATCGCTGCCGCCTTCTGCTGAAGAAAAGCTGCTCGCTGAACAGCTAAAGAAAAGCAGCAAAAAGGGCGATGCAGCAGTAGGTCACTTGCACACGATTTCAGCCGCCCGGCAACAGCCACAAAAAACAGATACGAAAAAAGCACAAGCACCTATGCCAGAAACCCCTAGTGCTGATATAATAAATCTGTCACAGAACAACGATTTGAATGTGGCAACCATCGCTCGACAAGCAAATCGAGACGATGATGCTAACGAAGTAGTAATTTCACTTCGATAAGATTAGTTGTTCTAGAGTAAGTCCTCATTCAAACATTGGGGGTGGAAAACACGAATGAATCCTTCTGATACACCACAACAACCCGGGGCCAACAACCAACCTGCAGTGCAAGGCTCGCAAGGCGCCGTGTTTGTAGACCCTGCCGCCCGAGGACCCCAGCAAGCACCAGCACCCCGAGGACGAGATCCCCGCTCTACCTTTGCTCCAGAACTACACCCGGGTACTGTTATCCCAGGTAATCCAAACACTCCGATACAAGGGCAAACCGGCAAGGTAGTCATTAACCCAAATAGTACGCAAAATCATTTGCAGATAGCAGAAATCCGAGATGGTATTGCGATTATGAACGATGGGTCTTTTCGGTCTGTTGTGATGGTAAAGTCTATCAACTTTGATCTGATGAGTCCGCAGGAAAGAGAAGCCGTAGAGTACAGCTACCAAGCGTTTCTAAACTCTTTGTATTTTCCAATCCAAATATTCATTCGGTCGCAAAAGATCGATCTTCGACCGTATATTGAACGGCTCGACAAAATTCGCAGCGAACACGACAACATGTTACTTGCACTTCTCATGGACGACTACATTACTTTTATCGACGAGTTGTCTTCTCAAACGAATATTATGGACAAACATTTCTATATAGTTATCCCTTTTCTACCCCGAACTGAGATGAAAAAGGGCACAAAGACCGGCAAGGCCAACACAAAAAGCATGTTCGAAGGTATGTTTGGGATGCTTGGCAATAACTCAACGCATGTAGTTATTAATGAACACCAACTAGAAGAAGCTAAAACTGAACTACGAAACCGTGTCCAAGCAGTTTTGGGCGGCTTACAGCAGTGTGGTATCCAGGGGCTGCCACTTGATACACAAGAGCTGATCGAGCTGTACTATGACACATACAACCCGGACACCGCTACTCGTCAACAACTCAAGAATTTTGACGACGTTACAGCGCCGGTAATAACAAAAGGGCAGGGACAAGCGCCGCAGCCAAACTTAGATAGGGATCTGTTGTAATGGGCGTTTTTAAAAAAAACAAACCAAAGCTAGACCCAGTAGCTATCGCTCAAGCCCAAAGAGCTCGAGAAGAGCAAGAAGTTGCTACCGCTTTTCGCAAAGGTATTACTGCACTGCGAGATTTTATTGCCCCAAGTTCGATTGAGTATTTCAACACACATTTTCAGCTGGGCACCCGATATGCCCGAACATACTACGTCTACGGATACCCCCGGCAGCTAACTACAGGTTGGTTAAGCAGCATGGTGAACCTTGACGAAGTACTAGATATTTCTATGTACATATATCCTGTCGAGAGTCAGGTTGTTTTAGAAAATTTGCGCAAAAAGGTGGCGCAACTTGAAGCCGGCATTATGATCGATAGCGAAAAGGGCCGAGTCCGTGACCCCGCTAAGCAATCTGCAATTACTGATGCCGAGGAAATGCGAGACAAGCTGCAAGTAGGCGAAGAACGTTTCTTCCGGATGGGTTTGTATTTTACAGTCTACGCTTCGTCGATGGACGAGCTAGACTTTGTATCACATAAGATTGAGTCCATCTTTGGGCAGCAACTAGTTTACTCAAAGCCCGCTACCAGCCAACAAGAGCAAGGATTAAATAGTACTGTGCCTCAATTTACTGATCAGTTGCAGATTCGTCGGAACATGAACACGGGCGCTGTGAGCACCAGCTTTCCTTTCACAAGCGCCGAGCTTACGCAGGAAAATGGTATCCTCTACGGCATTAACATGCACAACTCTGGGCTAGTAATTTTTGACCGATTCACGCTAGAAAATGGCAATGCAGTAGTCTTTGCAAAATCTGGTGCCGGTAAGAGCTTTACCGTAAAGCTTGAGGCGCTTAGAAGTATGATGCTCGGCACAGAAGTATTCATTATTGACCCAGAGAATGAGTATCAGAGAATGTGTGAAGCAGTTGGTGGCGCTTATGTACGCTTGAGTCTTAACTCGCAAACCCGTATAAATCCTTTCGATCTCCCACAAGTAGTCGACGCCGAAGAAGCCGACAATGCCCTGCGCAGTAACTTGATTACCTTGCATGGTCTGCTTCGTCTGATGATGGGTGGAGCTCAGGCTCAAATGCAAGCAGGAGCTGGCAGTATGACGATGCCCGCATTATCGCCTAGCGAAGAAGCCGACCTTGATGCAGCACTCATTGAGACCTATGCCAAAGCGGGTATCACCAACGATCCACTGACGCACACTTCAACGCCTCCGACCATCAACGATCTCTATGAAACACTACTTCACATGGGCGGCAGCGGGCCACAGCTTGCACAAAGGCTTCGCAAGTACACCAGTGGTACCTTCGCAGGCATTTTCTCGCAGCAGAGCAACATAAACATCAATAACCCGATGGTGGTCTTCAATGTACGTGACCTAGAGGACGAACTGCGACCAGTAGCGATGTATATTGTGCTGAACTACATCTGGAACAAGACGAAAGGCGACCAGAAAAAGAGAATTTTGATAGTAGATGAAGCCTGGCAACTCATGAAATATGAAGACAGTGCCAGCTTCTTGTTCTCCCTTGCCAAGCGTGCACGAAAATACAACCTTGGCATCAGCACTATCACTCAAGACGTAGAAGACTTTATGGGCAGCCGAATGGGGCGGGCAATTGTTGCCAACTCTTCTATGCAGATTCTTCTTAAGCAATCGCCTTCAGCTGTTGATGTGCTAGCCGACGTCTTTAAATTAACCAGTGAAGAAAGAAAGCGTCTGAGCCAATTCCCGGTTGGGCAAGGATTGTTCTTTGCCGGGCAAAATCACGTGCACATTCAGATAACTGCCAGCCCAACAGAGAATAATCTGATTACCACAAATCCGGAACAGGTACGGCAGATCCAACAAGCTGGAGAAATTGCGGGTGGGCAAGGAACTGTAAATCTAGGAGCATCTCCATACCCAAACCCTTAAAAGAAAACTAGTCTATGCCAGTTTATGACGATCAAAAACCCACACACGACTCGCACGATTACCCCTTAGTTGGTGGTGACCCTCGGTTCAGTGACAAAAAAAAGAAAAGCCTGGACGAGGACGAGTTAAAAGCTGCCGAAAATGCCGTCGGCGAAAGTTCGGGCGGGGCAATTGGCTCCAAAGAAGAGTCTCTAATTGGCGGTGGCCAATTGGGCAAAGGTTTTAATGATAAAGATACGAGCGGAAGCTTCTTTAGCACAAAACGGTTTAGTTTTGGTAAATGGACTCGCAAGAAAAGTGCTGCCGTTGCAGTGACTATTGCTGTCGGAGGCGGAGGTATTTTTGGACTAAGCGTAGTCCAGGGACCGATGCAGCTAGTCCACTTCTCGCAACTTCTTCAGAAATTTCACCTGCAGGCACGAGAGGATGAGACAAACAGTCGAGTAGTGCGAATGGGGCGATACATGTATCACTTACAAAGAGACGGCTCTGGGGTGCAAAACACTAGGCTTGGGACTCTGGGCAACAAGTATGCTGATCGCATCGAGAAGAAGATGAATCGGGCTGGGCTGCAGACCGCCTACACCGAGAAAAGTGGTTACCGTGTTGGCTATATCGTTGATCCTGATAATCTGGCCGGAACAAATCTTGAGCAATACAGAACTTACGACAGCAAGGGAAAGATAGATTATGACCGCACAACGAAACGTGTGGAGGCAGCAATCCAAAGGGAGTTCAAGGAATACGGAGTTAAGACTCAAACACTCAATGATGGAACGGTATTCTTTAACTCAAATGATGAAAAGTTTTTTAGCTCCATGAAGCTCCAAAAGTATATTTTAAATAAAGCGGGGTACTCAAAATCTGTTTCCGCTCTCAATGCTCGGGTTATGGGAAAGCGAGCTGGGCTTACCTGGCATCCAATCAAAAAACTTGATCGTAAGCTAGCACTAAAAGGAGAAGACGCCTATAAAAAGTGGCGGGAAGACCGTAAGAGCAGCGTTACCGGAGATGGTGAAGGTGTTTCTGCTCGAAGTGGAGTTGATGCAACAGAAGATACTCCGGACTCAGAGGAAGCAGATGCAAATGCTGCTGACCAAACAAGGCAAGAAGCGGCTGGAGATCTTGAAGACGCCGGGAATTCAGAAGGCTCCGAACGTGCAGGCAAGATTGAGGCACTTCAAAACAACAAAGGCTTTAGGGCTGGCGCTGGTATTGCAGCTGTGACTGGTCTTCTTTGTTTAGTAAAAGACGTTAATGATGGAGCACAAAAAGTAAAAGAAAAGAAGGTTATCGCTCCAGCTATGAAGATTGCTGGTGATTATTTAGCCGTTGGCAGCCAGGTTCAGTCTGGGCACGATATTGACATGACTCAAGCTGGATATTTTGTAAAGCAAATGAACGGCAAAGACTCTAGTGGCAAGAAGACTAGCTGGACTAGTTCAGCTACAACGAGAGCTGAGCTGGGCAAAGAGGGAGGTGTTCCTCCGTCTGATACCCTCAAGACCATCGGCCAAGGCGGGCCCTTCGATAGCTTTCTGGATAAGGATGGGGTAAAGCAAATAGTAGGTGGCGCCTGTAGTACTCTTGGAAAAATTGTCGCAGGGGGTATTGGCCTACTTACTGGACCAATAAGTTTTGTGGTCAGTACAGGTGTTGGGGTTTTTGCTGGACCAGTAGTTATGAATCAGCTTGTTGACTGGGTATCTGGAAGTCCACTAAATCCAATACCTGTCGGGGCAGATCTTGGGTCTACAGGAAACTATGGTGGCAAACTTCTAGCTCGCCAGGAAGGAATTTCCATGGGTGGTCGTGATCTCACCAAGCAAGAAAGTACGGAGCGGCGCTTGGGCATTGAAATGAACTCTGAGCAAGAGATGTCTACCAAAAACATTGCCTATCGTTTATTTAATACCAACGATTATCGCTCTGTTGCCTCACAAACCATTGATTCTCAGGCACTTACTCCCCAAGGTTTGGCGAGCACCATAACCTCACCTTTTAAAGCCTTCGGTAGTGCCTTTTCAAAACTTAGCACACCAAAAGCGTTGGCTGCAGGTTCTTCCTATGATTACGGATTTAGCGATGTTGGATTCAGTGAAGCAGAGCTAAATAACGATAAAGTTGAAAACCCCTTTAAAAGCGCAAACGAGGTGATAAAAAATATCTTGCCTGCTCATCCAGAATATATAGAGCGAGCCAAGAAGTGTTTCGGTGTTGAAGTAGACTCATCTTCATATGATGTAACCTCCTTCCAAGCTGGCACACCAACAATTGAAGCCACTAAAAGCGATGACTGCACAGATAAAAGTGACGACTATTTGCAGTTTAGGATGTATGTCTTAGATAGCTTAACCATGACAAGTTTGGCATGCTACGAGGCAGACGACTCAAAACCTGAAGATGCTGAAGGCACGCAAGCTTGCCAAGACTTAACTGGAGGCCAGACCCAACAAGCGGGAGCCACTACTTCGGCAGGGGCAGAAATTAACGTAGCTGATCTGCGTAAAGATTCTGACAATATTGCCTGTGCAGAGGGCACAAAAGACCTAGGGATCCAAGACGGCTACACTCAGGGCAATAAACTGAAGATACGTATCTGTGAGATCCCAGCTAGCATCCTTCCAAGCGACGGAGAAGAGAGCAAGAATGCTTACGGAGTTTCTGGCGCAAGCGGTGGGGCAATTGTAAATTCCCGTGTATCTGGAGCAGCACTCGCTATGGCAAAAGCAATGCGTCAGGCGAATCTCCCGATCGTAAAAGCATGTAGTTCATTCCGAACCAATGCCCACCAACAAGCACTATACGCAGCTATAGGATCACCTATGGCAGCTAAGCCTGGCTATTCTAATCACCAGCTAGGTGTCGCTCTTGACCTGTTCATTGACAATAACTCCTGCGGCACATCTTCGTACGGGCGTGAACGACCAAATAACTCGCCTCATAAAACCTGGAGCTGGCTGAAGTCTAACGCTGGTGAGTATGGATATAAGCAACTCTCGTTTGAGTTTTGGCACTGGTCGCCATTAGAGGAATAAGATGAAAATATTTAACAAGCCAACACTGAAACCAACAAAAATTTTCTGCAGTTTTTCTGCATGCATTTTTCTTACCTCTGTCGTTATATCTTCAGGTGCACCTGTTTATGCATTATCGCAAGAACAAAAAAACCTGTACCAAAAGAACATCAACTACTATGAATATAACGTCTGTGGTGGCGAAGAAGAAGATGCTGATGAATTAGCCCCTGGTACAGGCACTCCGGGAGGAACGACCTTCCCAAATCTATCTCCTGAAGCCATGGCAAAGGGTATAGATCAGTATATTGAAGAAACAAACCAAAACAGCAAGCTCAAAGACCTGGGAGAAACTATCGTAAAGGGTGCCCAGAAATCCAATATAAACCCGTTCTTAATAGTAGCGATCGCTCAAAAGGAGTCGGTGCTAGGTGATCCTGGGGATTATAACGTCAAAAACGGCAACAACTCTTTCGGCCGAACTGCAACTTCTTCGCAGCCAAATTTTCAAGGGGCTCGTACATGGTATAAATGGTCTACTATGAAGGCCAGTGTTGATCCTGATGCAGCGGAGAATAAAGACACAAATGTTGGCGATATAGCTGAGTACATAAGGAACTCTAATTTTTATGATAGCGCTCTCAAATCGAACGACCTAACAAAGCTAATGACTACTTACGCACCACCCTTCGAGAACGACACAACGCAGTATGTACAAGACATAAAAAGCTGGACGAAGAAAATGCTACGACTAACAAAAAAGTACGGGGGAGATAGTGGTTCACCCGATTCAAGCAGCAGTATAGCTATTGACGGTCCTTTCAAGTCAAAGCCCATGCCAAGCACAAACGTTACAGCTGGGTACGCCAGCAAGGGTACAGCGTCTTCTTATGGTAACGACCGTAAGCACGGAGTTGTTGATCTTGAAGACAACAACAGACCCTATGTAGAGAGCGCAACCAATGATGACCCTGGCATAGCGGTATACAACTATAAGACTGCGGGGGGTTGGTGGAAGGTAATTGCACCGAATAAAAAGGCTGCCATTCTTCGGCAAACTGATGTTGGCCCTTCTACTGAAAAGGTTGTCGATATAAACGCTGTTGGGGCTCGTGTATTTGGCTACAAAGGCGGCAATAATTTTCCAACTGGAGAAGGAACATGGAAAATAGAGTACATGGGGAAGAGCAAACCTCCTGGAGCAATTGAACACGATGGAGAAACCGCAGGCGATGCTGGATCTTCTGAGAAAAAGAATGATTCCTGCTGCTTAATTGAAAATACGACAACTAATCTTGCGGGCAGAAATAACCGAGAAAAGATCTGGAATTATTTAGTGGGCGAACTTAAGCTAAATGATAAACAGGCTGCTGGGGTCATGGGGAATATGGAGCAAGAAAGTGGGTTCAATCCGACTGCGGTAAATCCTTCTTCTGGCGCATATGGCATTGCGCAGTGGCTTGGCGGGAGAAAAACTTCACTTGAAAATTTCGCTCAAGAAAAGGGTAAAAGTAAAAGTAATTTAGGCGTTCAGCTAGAGTACCTAAAAAAAGAACTCGAAGGAAGTTATAAGAGCAGTGTCTACGAACCTTTGAAAAATGCAAATTCAGTCGCCGAATCAACTCGTATATGGCTAGAGAAATTTGAAATACCTTGCACACCTGGAACAGGATGTGACGCAGAAATGAATACACGCCTACCTATGTCACAAAAGTGGTTTGATAAATATAGCGATGGTGGTGCCGACACAGCACCGGAGACATCTGACGATGCTCCCGCTTGTCCAGAGGGGGGAAGCGGAGAATCAACGGGGCAATTTGCTTGGCCTCTACCTAAGCAGTATCCTGTTACTTCTTGTTATGGATCAGCTTCACGTGGGAGACTGCATAGCGGCCTCGATATTGCCGCCCCAAGAGGGACTCCTATAAAAGCTGCTGATGGCGGAGAAGTGACCGTTGCTAGTGCGCAGCAAGGCTTTGGAAACACGGTTGTTGTAAAGCATAGTGGCGGGCTATCTACCCTGTACGGACACATGAAAGACGGAAGCATAGCGGTACGAGTAGGACAGAAAGTTGACCAAGGCCAGAAGCTCGGAGAAGTAAATAATACTGGCAGTTCATTTGGTGACCACCTGCACTTTAACATTCAAAAACAATCTATTGCTGCCTATGCGCCAGACGGAAGCGACACTAAAGACCCCCTAAAACTACTGCCAAAAGATAGTAGAACTATTAGCGGCGGGGACTGTAAATAAAGGAAACCTTAATGAATAACGAACCACCCTTTACAATAAGCCGAAAAAAATTGTTTATAGTCGGCTGTTTATTTTTGATCGTAGCGCTTTTGATATTCTGCGCTACACATTCTTTGGTGATATTCAAAAACTCGGGAGAGGCAACCCTGGTGAATATAGCATCCTCCTCAGGAGAAACTTCTGTAGACCTTAAACGCAATGAGACAAAATGGAAAATCCTTCGCAGTGGCGAGTATAGCATTGTTGCCAAAAATAAAGGCCAAGAGAGCTTTTACAGCTACAAGATTAAAGGATTTTCTAAGAAAACCGTGACGATTGAAACAATACCGCAACAAAAGGCCGTTTTTGTGGGAAAAAGCAATTATGGCTGCTCCTTATTAAACGGTAGCCGGGCACTTTTCTTTCCATGCAGCAACTACCGGGGCACCCTGGAGATCATGGACGGATTGAATGTAACAACATTCTCCCCCATACGCCCAAATAGTAATCTTTCTGAGGACGAGGGTTCTTCAACTGGCAATAGGGCAATCCGCTCCACGAATAAAACCTTGCTTGCACTCAGCCTTGAGGGCAAAACGCTTAGTGCGCAACAGTTCGATCCTTTAAGCCCTAAAACTCCTAAGACTAAAGTCCTGTCTTCAAGCTTTGGGGGAACTCTTAAGGACAGTTACTTCGCAACACGAGAAGATGGTGTTTTTGCAGTATTCGACAGGTCCACTAAAACTCTTCTGGTTTATAAAAACATCGATGATCAAGAACCCAAAAAGATTCAGCTTGGCAAAGAGCTTGGAGAGCTTGATGAAAGCCAAGATGTTCTAGTTGGTATCGGTAGCAACTCTGCTTACGTTGTCCTCACCAAGAACCTGGATGATCTTGATGACCATACAGAGACAGAATCTACAGAGCACAAGAAAACCTTAGACTTCAAAAGGGCACTATATTCTGCAAGTCTTACGGAAAGTAATATAGATACCTTTTCTTTGCCTGAAGCCTTAGTACCTTCAAGTGCTGTGTCTGATGGGAGAAACCGTCTCCTTATTAAGCCCCAATACCAGGAGTCCTCAGGAATGTATCTATTCTCGGACAATTCCTTTACGCTGCTCGACCTACCTTCGGATGCGATTTCCGCTTGTTGGGCAAACGGCAATCTCTATTTTAATACTGCAGAAGAGAAAATATATCGCTACTCTCCCGATATTCGAGGAGCCTTTTTGGTATATGAAAGCTCTTGGGGTTCAATAATAGACTTTAACTGCGGTTCAAACCAAGTTACTTTTGGCATAAATCCAGATGACAGCGACAACAACGCCGAAAGTATTTCTCGTTATTATCTAGCTGGCGAGCCCCAAGAAGGAGCAAGGATAGATGGTGTTTTGCCATTTTATTACACCTACAACAGTGACACTTACTTGGTTGAGCAGACAAAAGAGGGAATTATAATCCGATTAGATTATGACTCCGGCAATAATGGTCCTTCACCAAAAGACATGGTCAAAAAAGAAATATTAAAGCAACTACAAGAACGAGCGCCCAAGTCAAAGGAGCCTGCCGTTCAGTTCGCCTTTTAGCTTATTGCGATTAGGTGAGCGGCTTTTGAGAAGTTTTTCATAACAATATCTGCGTCGGTAGTCGTAATAATAGTTTGATGGTCTTTTAGGTAGTTTGTTAGCTTTTTGCGACGCAGGCCATCGAGCTCACTAAATACATCGTCGAGTAGGAGTAGGGGTTTTTTGCCGGATTTTTCCTCGATTAGTCGTAGCTCTATTATTTTTAGAGCCAGTATGAGGCTGCGTGCCTCGCCCCTGGAAGCTTGTGAAGCGTGTTCTTTTTCTCCAAAATCAAAGCCTATGTCGTCTCTGTGCGGGCCAAGTGAAGTAAAGCCACGAAGACCATCGAGCTCAAGGTTTTTCTCGAGTCCTTTCATAAGACTACTCGCATAGTTATTGATGTCTGTTTTGCTAATATACACTGCTCGTAGCTCTGTTGGGTGGCCAGCGATAAGACCATATATTTCACTGAGGCTACTATTTATCTGCGCAAGCAAATCAATCCTGCTGTTCACAATTTGGGTGGCCAGCTCTACCAAGCGCACATTCCACACAAAAAGCTGTTGATCGGCACCGTTTGCTCCTCTTTTTAAAAGAGCATTTCTTTGAGCGAGTACTCTTTTGTATTTGTTCAGGTTTGTACTGTATTCTTCGGATATCTGTGTAAGTAATGTGTCTACAAATTTTCGGCGCAGGGCTGGTTCGCCGTGGAGCAAAAATAGATCGTTGGGCTCAAACAATACAACTGGCTGTTTGTGTGCAGCTGGCAAGCGCTTGTAGGCTTTTTCTTCGATCGTGAAGTCTTTTTGATACGACGTGGTGGACGGTGTAAACTTAACCGTTCTTACCTCGTTGTCGGTGGTGTGAACGTCAATTCTTGCCCAGTCTGCACTTGTTCTAATAACCATATCGTTTGAGCGGTAAGTAGATCCTCTGGCTGCGAACATCAACGCTTCTACAAGATTAGTTTTACCAGCTGCATTGGGGCCAACAACTATTGTTACTGCAGGACCGAGCTCAAAAGACTCATCCGTATATGAGCGAAAATTTTGTAAGCGTATATCTGTAAAAATCACGCTTTTATTATCTCACAGGCTTAGCTCTTGAGCGGCATTACTACGTGGGTATAGTCGTCGTTACTCGCTGGGGCAATCACACACGGCTCGAGCTTACCGTTGAACGAGATGATTACTTGTTCGTCGTCAATAACATTTAGAGCATCGAGGATGTAGCGAGAGTTAAGAGTAATTTTTCCATCTCCGCTAACTTCGGCTTCGGCTTCGGCAGTGTTTTCGCCAAGCTGTGAAGCAATGGAATTAATTTGGATCAACCCTTTTGCTTTATTAAGTTCAATAGTAATACTGCCGGCAGCTTCTCGAGCGAACAAGCTTGAAACTTTAGTGATGTTAACAAAGTCAGACTTTTTAAGAGACGCACTGGCTGCAAACTTTTCTGGTATTAGCTTTTTGTAGTCCGGATAATTGCCCTCGATTAAACGTGTTACTAGCTCGGTATCACCGGTAGAAAACAGTACTTGCTGCTCGTCGTGCACAACCTTTACCTGTTCGTCTGTGTCAGGCAGTACTCGTAGTAGATCTTGGATAGAAGAAGCTGGTATAAGTAGTTTTACTTCTTTGTTGAGGCTCATTATCTTCTTTTCTGCAAGCCTATAGCTGTCGGTGGCTGCTGCAAAAAGCTCTTTATCTTGTGTGTACAAATAAATACCGGTTAGGATTGGTCGGGTTTCATCAGTACTCGCAGCAATGATTACTTGTTGAAAAGCTTTCTTTAAAGTTTGTGCTGGTAGAGACCACTCTTGGCCGTCTTTGATGGTTGGCATAACAGGGTAGTCGTCTGCTGGTGTTCCGTTGATGGTAGATTGGTATTTTTCTGTAGAGATATGTAGTTTTGTGTCCTCAAGCGATAGCTCAATTACACTACTTGGTAAGCTCCCTACAAAGTCTTGAGTAAGTCGAGCGGGTACTGTTATTGCGCCTTTATCTGAAACCTTTGACCCGATGTAGTGGGTGATCGCAATGTTTAAGTTGGTGGCCGCAACACACACCCTATTGTCTACAGTTTTGATAAGCACGTTGGAGAGGATGGGTAATGCATTTCGGCTATTAGCAACTCGGGCAACGTTTGATAATGCTCGGTTTAGGTTTTCTTGTGTTACTTGTAATTTCACTGTGTTTCTCCCAAGGCCTTATTAATATGAATAATATTTATTTAATAGAGTAGTTTTAGTTATAAACCCTGCGGAAAAGTAGGAAAAAGAACTAACAACAGAGGTAAAAACCTTATTTAGGTGGGGAAAAGAAGTAGCACAAACCACGTGAAGAACTCGGAAAAGTGGGGTACCTTTCCCACAGCCCACATTGCTCAAAAAACTTTGTGGGGATAAGAAACGAACCAATCCAGAGTTGTCCACCACCACTCCCCAGCTTTTCCATACCTTATGCATAGAGCTTTTCCCGGATATCTGCGATTGCAGAGCGTACTTCACTGTCAAAAACCTGCTCTTTCTCGATCTTATCAACCGAATGAATAGCAGTTGTGTGGTCTTTTCGACCAAGTTCTCGAGCTATTTTAGGGAAGCTAAGGTGCAGCTCACTACGGATAATGTACATAGCGATCTGCCTAGGCACCACAATCTCTTTGTCTCGCTTCGGGCTCAGTATATCTTCCATACTCAAGCCAAAATACTTAGCAGTCTTCTCAACTATGTTGCGAGCGCTAATGTGTTTTGGTCGACTCTTTTGGTTGCCAAGTAACCCTACGGCAATCTCAAGCGTCGGCTCGAGCTCTCGCATCTCACAAAATGCAATAAGTTGGTTCAAGGCTCCTTCGAGCTCACGGATGTTGTTTTGTACAAAAGCTGCCAAATGCTCAACCACGTCTTGCGACAGGTCAAAACCATGGGCCTGCGCCTTTGTCTGCAAAATCACACAACGTGTCTCAAAGTCTGGAGCCTGCATATCAATTGCCATGCCCCACTCAAAACGAGAGCGAAGCCGGTCTGTAAGGGTAGGGATGTCCTTTGGTCGAGTATCACTGCTGATGATAATCTGCTTGTTTGCTTGGTGTAGAGCGTTAAAAGTGTGGAAGAACTCTTCCTGGGTCTTTTCTTTGCCAGCGATAAACTGAACATCGTCCACAATCAGTACATCCGCACTTCGGTAGTAACCAGCAAAATCGGTGTTTTTCTTGTAACGAATAGCATCCAAAAACTCTTGAACAAATTGTTCTGTAGAAATATACACGATTCGGGCATCTTTGCGGTTTTCCTGGATTGCGTTTCCCACAGCCTGGATTAGGTGTGTTTTGCCGATCCCGACACCGCCATACAAAAAGAGGGGGTTATATTTTGTGCCCGGGCTTTGAGCAATGGCTTGGCAGGCAGCATGAGCAAGTTCGTTACCACCACCAACAATAAAGCTCTCAAAGGTGTAGCGTTCATTTAACCCCAAGCGGTAACTGTGTCGCAGGCTAGAACTTACAGGTGCTGGACGAGTTTCTCTTATAGGCTCTACCTTTAGAACAACCGAATCATCTTCTACTTTTCTGTTTAATGCCGAAGCTGGCAAAATCTTGTACTCAACTCGATCTGGCTTTACGCCATTTTTAGCGAGTGTCTCTGTTATAAGGTCGTTAAATTTTCGCTCGAGCTGTTGCTTTATAAAAACGTTTGGAGCACCAACTATCACACAGTCTCCATTAATTCGGAGTAGGCGTGTGTTTTTGAACCACGTAACATAGTTTCCATGTGAAACGCCCAGCTCTATCTCACCGAGGACGGCTTGCCAGAGGCTACCAGTATCCATAACTGTGATATGTTTTCCCTCCAAATTAGTTTTCGGATGTGTCCCTGCTAACACACTTGTATTAGAAAACTATACAGTAAAAAGCCTAATTTTCCACAGAGTTTGTGAATTAATTGAAATTCGTTTAAAAATAGCTAAAACAGAGAGCAACTTATGCACAAGCAAAATCTACAGGGGTAAAATTGTGGAAAAAGCTTGGTGATACGTGGATAACTTGATAGGATATAGGGGACTAATATTGTTAATTTTACCCCACACGGCCCACATAAGCCGAAAACTTGGGGTTACCCAAAAAGCCAAGAAAGGTTACTATAGATTAATGCCTAAAAGAACATTTCAACCAAAAACTCGGCGCCGAGCACGAGAACACGGTTTTCTTAAAAGAATGTCGTCCAAAGCTGGTCGTAACGTCCTAAAGCGACGTCGTATCAAACAACGTTCTCGTTTATCAGCATAAACTTGAGCTACACTATAGGTGTGATTGCACGTAAAAACCGGTTCCATGGACATGGCTCTTTGAACTATACCTATTCAAAGGGTAAAACGGTGCGCAGCGGCAGCTTAGCGCTTAAATTTGTTAAGGCCAGACAAGACGACTATCGTCTAGCCGTTGTGGTTAGCAAAAAAGTTAGCAAGCTTGCGGTAACCCGCAACCGAATTCGCCGGCGTTTGTACGAAGCCGTACGGACTATGCACGCCGAAAAAGGCACGCCGTTGCCATACGACATAATTTTGTCTGTCTTCGACGACAGCCCCAAATCAATGTCGTCTACCGAACTAAAAAACCAGGTTCAAACTTTGTTCAAGCGTGCTGGCTTATACTAGAAAACACTGGTAGCCTCGTGCTACAGTAGATACAACAAGAGGAGATAAAGTTGATTGAATTTTTTCAAACGTATATAGAACGACCAGTATTTAATTTGCTCGAGTTCATTTATGCTGCAATTCCGGGGCACGACCTTGGTTTGTCGATTATTATCTTCACCATCATTATCCGTTTGGCGTTGTGGCCGCTGGTTCGCAAACAGCTGCACCAAACCAAGGCTATGCGCAAGCTCCAGCCAGAGCTGAAAAAGATCAAAAAAGCCGCCGCAGGCGATAAGCAAAAAGAAGCTCGTCTCCAGATGGAGCTCTACAAAGAGCACGGTGTAAAGCCGTTTGCTACCATCGGTACGCTGATTGTACAGATCCCTATCTTTATCGCTCTGTATCAATCGGTCCTCAAACTTATCAAAGACCCGAATGTTCTGCTGACATACGCTTACGAGCCGATCAAAAACATGTCCTACATCAAAGAGCTTGGTTCGGACATTACGCAGTTCGACCACACATTTTTAGGTCTTGTGGATCTTTCTCAGGCAGGGCTCGGTTCGACAGGCATTTACTTCCCGGCTATTTTGCTCGGTATTATCGCCGCAATCGTACAGTTCTATCAGAGCAAGATGCTGCTCCCAGACGCCAAAGACTCACGAAAGCTTTCGACCATTCTCAAAGACGCTGGCTCAGGCCAACAAGCCGACCAGTCAGAGGTTAGCGCTGCTGTAAGCCGAGGCATGATCTACTTCTTGCCAGGTGTGACCTTTATTTTCGCCATTAGCGTGCCATCGGCACTTTCGCTCTATCTAATCACCAGTGCTGCAGTTGGTATTGTCCAGCAGCGCCGAGTTCTTACCGAAGACGAAGAAGACATGAAAGAACTTTCAGACGAAGTAACAATTACAATCGAAGAAACCAAGCCAAAACCTAAAACCAAAAAGAAGAAAAAGGCCCAATCTAAAAAGAAGAGGAGGTGACGATGAGCGAACAAACCAAAACAGTTGAAGAGGCCATACTCTTTGCCAAAAAGTACCTAGAGGACCTACTGTCCTTTTTTGGCTTAAACACCGAGATAAAGGCTAGCAACAGCGAAGACGAAGTAATTGAGCTGCATGTGCCATCCTCGCACCTCAACGGCTTTCTTATTGGCAATCGTGGCGAAACACTACACGCTATGCAGTTTCTCACCAGCAGCGCTCTCAAAAGCAGCGAATTCCCACTAACACGGGTAAACATCGATATTGCCGAGTACAAACAGCAACGAGCCAACCGCTTAGCCGAAAAGGCCGAAGCATGGATAGAGGAAGTCAAAAAATCGGGCAACCCAAAGCACCTCCAGCCAATGAACGCCGCAGACCGCCGCACCATCCACAAGCTAGCTAGCGAAAGCGGCCTTGCAACAGAGTCAGAAGGCGAAGGCCGAGAACGCCATATTGTCTTGAAGCCCGCAGAATAGACTAATCCTGATAAGGGTAGAAGTCTTCTTTAGAGTTTTGTCTACATGAAAAAGCAAGAGTGTAAGTGTTCAGTGCTCCATCGGCAGTTGAGACGTCTAGGCGACACCCAATATCATTTGAAGTCTCGTAGTATACAACAGTTGAGTCACCGCCATGTTCATGCAAAAATTCTTGCTTAGAGAGAATTTCTTTTACGAAAGAGACCTGACTTGGTGTTAGGTAGGCTTTATCTTTCGATAAAGCATTGTAGGTTCCAGCTGTAGAAAATCCTACTAGGCAGTACATATTACCCTCGCTGAATTTTGCACTATATCTTGAGCAAAATTTATTCTCTTCAAGACTAATCTCAGGATGCTTTTTTTGTATTTCGTCCTGTAAGGGTTTTATATTAGTCTCAAGTTTTTTAAAGTTTTGTTCCACACTTTGTTGGTAGGACAAGTTTTTAGCCGCAGTAATAAGTATAAGAATAAAAAGAAAAACGCCAATCCAAAAAAATAGTTTATACCAGAGAGACAGATTCTTATAAAAAACTACAGGATGCTTTACGTTATTCACCCAAGAAGTAGGAGCGGGCTTGTTCTTTGCGGTTTTCCTTTTTGGCATAAGCAATATTATAAACAATAACAAAGATTAATAACAGGGGTGGTATAATTTTAACTGAGGAGAATATGAGACGGAGAACAATTTTTGGTCTAATTTTCGTATCCGCAGCAGTGATTGTTGGCTTATTTTCGTCAGCCCACAAACATATTTTCGCAACAGAAAACCAAAATCTATGGTTGAGCGACCTTAACCTGCAAGTAGGCAGAGACGCCACAACAGAAGACACAAAGACATTCCGTGATTGCTACAATTTCCCTGTTCAATTTCCGAGCTATACGAACACTCAGAATAGCCCAAGCAACAACCCTCGGCTGATAACAGTTAATAACTGCGAAGTTGCTGGCATTGGAGATTATATTCGTGCCGGCTACGGCTACAAACAAAAGGGCTACCAGAGAGTTCACGGCATACCAGGCAGCGACTGGACACTAGTATCTTATGCCAAAGATTCTGGGCGTGCCTTTGCAGTTGCCCAACAGCCCTCAATGATAGGTAAATTCACTGCAGCTAATGCGAACAACCCGCTAGAAGGTACATTTGAGGTCACCGACCCAGGACTTCCCTATATTAAAAATGACCTAGGGCAGGTAGTAGCGTTCAACCCAAATAGCTATAACTTCTCCCAAAACGGCAGATACATCATTGCTGAGGCTCTATATGCCGGGCTAGTGAGGATAGATGTAGAAACAATGAAGGTCACATTGTTCTCAAATCAAACATACACATATGGGATGGGTTTTGACCCTACGCCTGTAATGGCTATTAGTAATGACGGTAATACCGCAATAGTTAGCAACTTTGAGGGCGGACCTTTGCAGCTGTACGATCTGCAGGGATGTACCGCCAACCAAATAAAAGCCTATAACAATGCAGCCACAGGCTGTAAACAGCCTAAAGATATACGCACATTTCTAAAACAGCAATTTCCAAATTACTGGAGGCTGTACGGCATACAGTTTGAGGCAAACAATCAATCACTTCGGGCAGTAGCAGCAGAGAAGAACCCTGCAACAGGCCTGTTGAGCCGAAAAGTTATTACTATCAACCAAGCTGGCTATGCCCCAGAGCCAGTTGACTACATCGCCATGGGGGATTCGTTTGCCAGTGGTGAAGGAGATATGGATGACAATTGGTATGCGGAAGGTACAAATGTTCACGGGCTAAATATGTGTCATCTGAGTAAGCGTAGCTACCCGTACTTATTAAATAGCACTATATCTTTGGATAACTTTCATAGCATTGCTTGTTCAGGCGCAAAAACGAAAGATATTTTAGCTGATATACAATACGATGAAGAAGGCAGAACGGGAATATTCCCAGGGTATAAGCCGCAAAAAAATCAGCTAACGCCTTCTCCTTCTTTTATAACACTTTCAGTTGGTGGGAATGACCTTGGATTTAGCGATATTCTGACAGATTGCGTGTTACCCGCAAACGATGGTTCATGCAAATATGTTCGTAATGCTAAAGATCGTGGCGATACAGCCAAGCGCATTGCAAAATTGCATGAAACCCTGACCACTACGTACAAAGAAATCAAGAAGACAACAAATAGAGAAACTAAAATTTACGTCGTAGGATATCCCCAGTTCATTAACCCAGAGGGCACTAGTTGTGGCAACAACGTTAATCTCGATACTGCGGAGCGAGAATATATAAATAAAAGCGTTACATATACAAACAAGGTTATTAAGTCTGCAGCTCAAGCAGCAGGTGTTTATTATCTTGATATCGAAAATGTATTAAATTCCACAAACTTGTGTAGTGGGGTGGCCGATAGTGAGAGCACGGTTAACGGGCTTACCTTGGGAGATGACAAGCCAGATCTCCAAATTAGAATTTCGGGCTGGGAGGGAGGTCTTGGTCTACTTGGGAATGAGTCATATCACCCCAATCAAAATGGGCACCAGCTCATTAAGGATCGTATTTTGCAGTTAACGAGCGGAGATCCTGCAGGATTTCAAACATGCGAAACCAGCAAGCCAGTCTGTGACGAATCGGCTCAAAAAATTCCATTACCTGATGCAAGCTACTATGGCGCAGAAGCATACACGTATGTTCAGCGCAAAAATGGGGATAGTACTGCTCAAACTGCAGAACCGAGTGACGTGACAAAAGCCATTAGCGTCAAAAATATTTCCGGTCGACTCGTTAATATTGGATCTAAGACTCTTACATTCTCCCCGCTTGGCCGTGTAACTGTCTGGCTGCATTCAACCCCGGTACAGATAGGCGAAACTGTGGCAACTACCGATGGGTCAATTAGCCCACAGATCACTCTCCCAGAAAACGTCACACCAGGGTTGCATGAGCTGCATTTCAAAGGCAAAAACCTTGCCGGCGAAGAGGTAGACTATTATCTTCCTATCTTCATCCCTGCTTTAACTGGAGATACAAATAGCAACGGCATAGCTGATAATCAGGAGACTTGTGGCCTTATTCCTAGCTCCGGAGTTGATTACGATCAGGATGGGGTGGACGATGCGTGCGATGGACAGATTGGAGAGCCACCGGTGATTCCTGAAGAAGCAACTCCACCTGCTGATCCAAATGCTCCACAAGATGCCAAAACACCGCTGGGTGAGTCGGTTGCCGGGCTTGAAGTATTGCTAAATCCAGAGATGCCTACTGCAACCTCGCAGACAACCAGTCTCGTAGTTGCTCCGCAGCAAAGTACTCAGTCAGTTACTACAAATAATTCAGCCCAAAACAACCAGCCTGTGCTTGGAGAAACAGCAGCAGTCTCTACTTCACCGATACATCAAAAGGCAGAAGCATCACTTGCGGCTAGCCCCAAAATCAGTAGCGCAAAGGCAACATACATCCTTTTTATCCTGATAGCGCTGAGCATTTTTGGCTTAGCCAGATACTCATTCGCAAAAGCCAAAGATTAGCGGTGAGCTTTCTTCCGCTTTGATTTTGGTTTCTTCTTCGCTGCTTTAGGTTTACTCGTAACAACTTTTTCGATAACGGTCTCTTCTTGGACTCTGCGCCTATCTGCAGCTCCCCAAATGACGATTCCAGCAATAAAGATTCCAAATATAACAAGCCCAACCAAGATGTTTTGGACTATAGAGCTTTCGTTTTTTTCTGTGGTTACGCTAGTTTGGGTAGTCGCAACCGACGAGGATAGAGGCACCTCAGTCCCACCAGTTGAAAGCTTGTTGAGAGAATCAATTCCTTGAGGAGTTTGCGTGCTCGTATTTTGAACGCTGCTACTGCCGTTGCCTTGAACGCTTGAGCTGTTCTGATTTTGCAGAGAACTAGCCTCCTGCGCACTAACGGTAGCGCTACCCAAGAAAACGAATGCTAGTACTAATACAATTAATTTTTTCATGATTTTACTCCAAGAACTTCATTGTATATCGCCAAGGATTCTTTGGCCATTTTATCCCACGAAAATTTTTTAACCTGCTTTTTGCCTTCTGCACGTAGCTTCTTCTGCAGCTTATCGTCTCGCAGGACTTCCTGGATGGCCCGTGCCATGTCCGACACGTCCTCTGGGTCAAAGTAGCGGGCTGCATCGCCGTACACCTCTGGCAGGCATGTAGCGTTGCTACTAATAAGCACGCATCCATTGTCCATAGCCTCGAGGCCTGGGATAGAAAAGCCTTCGCTCAACGATGGCAACACATACGCCTCGGCGTTCTCATGGAGCCAACGCATTTCGGCATCGGTCACAAAACCTGGGAACAAGATAGATTTGAAGGCTGGGCTGTCTGCTGCCCACGCCTCAAGCTTTTCATAGTATTGTTCTTTCTTGCCGCCTAAAACTAACTGTAGGTTGGGTTGGTGCTCTTTAACGATTTCAAAAGCCTGAACAAGCCGTTTAATATTTTTATGCGGGAACGGACTACCAACATGGAAGATGAAAGGCTTCCGGGTGCCCTTGAGCGCTTTGGGGCGTATCTTTGTGATATGGTCACTGGCTTCATGTGTAACTCGTAGTTTCTTTTTGGTGCCTGGATAGTGCTGGGCTATGTCGTCTGCCACAAACTGAGTAGGAGCGATGATTATTTTGGATTTTTTGTGCGCCCACCAGGTGAGAAAACGGTAAGCCGTCATACGAACTTGGTGCAGCCAGACTGGCAAGCGCCCCGGGCGGCTATAGCGCAGCATGGTTAGGTCATGGGTGGTTGTAATAGTTTTGCCAAAGTAAGGTATTGGCTGCTGAGTCATCGTAAAGTGCACAAGATCTGGCTGGAGTTCTCTGAGCTGCCTCGCAAACTTAAACTGATCCATCGGGTTAAAGCTAAACTGCTTAAACGGGCAGGGAACAGTGGTAAAGTTTTTGTTTTTTAGGTTCCAGCGGTCGTCTGGCTCCACCAAAATGCTATAACGATTTTCGGTATCGAAGTTTTGCAAATGCTCCACTAGCCGGTCGGTGTAGCGGCCGGTACTCGAGCGGCGGATGCGAGCGTCAATAACGATATGCTTGGGATTTTTCATGTCTGCGTACTAGTATATAAGTTATGCATACACTTCGGAAAGTACCGTTATTTACCGCTATCGCACTTTTGGTCTACATGCCCTTCCACATTTTCCTAAGTCAGTCGTTAAGTCTCGCCACTGGCAACCTCGATGCGTGGAAAATTGGTAAAGATATTGTGCTAGTCTTTGGTCTCCTTCTGACCATCTTTCTGGTCTTCCTGACAGGGGCGTACAAGAACAATAAGAAATTTTTGATATTCCTGGGTCTTAGCGCCGCTTATGGGGCGCTGCACCTGCTAGTTTGGCTTATCAACAGAAACATAGACAGCGAGGGAGCTTTGCTGGGTACGGCGTACAACAGTCGTTTGCCAGGCTATGCACTGCTTGCATGGGGAGCAACCTTGGTCTATCCAGGCAAGATTGCTGTTAGCAAGATTGCAAAGTTAGTCATTTTACTCAGTAGCATCGTTTGTTTGCTGGGGATACTGCAGTATCTGCTGCCAAAGGACCTGCTAACACATATCGGGTATTCAATCGAACGGGGCGTAAAGCCCAACTTCTTTATCGATGATAAGCCAGATCTACCTCGAATAATGTCCACCTTGCGAGATCCGAATTCCCTCGGTGCGTATTTGATCTTGCCCATAGCACTTTTGTCGATTGCGTGGACCAAACGGCCAAAGCAGAGAATGCTCCTGTCTGGCCTGTTGCTACTGCATGTCTGGGCGCTGTTTCTTACATTTTCTAGGAGTGCATGGCTTGGAGCAATATTGAGTGTAGGGCTAGCGTTTGCGCTCATTTACAGAGTTTCCCTGAAGACGTTCACCAAAAAATACTGGCCGTGGATGGGCGTTGCCATTGTTGGTTTGGCGATTTTTGTCTTTGCTATGAAAGATCAGTATGTCGTGCAAAACGTAGTTTTTCACTCGGACGAGAATACTCAAATGACAGATTCAAACAACCTGCACGTTCAGTACGCAGTTGATGGTATCAAAGGAATTATTGACGAGCCCGAAGGCCACGGCCCGGGCACGGCAGGGCTGGTTTCCATCCACACCAAAACAGAAGTTGTCCTAACAGAGAACTACTTTATCCAAATCGGTTACGAAGTGGGCGTTATTGGCCTAGCTCTGTTCCTAGGAATAATTGGCTTTTTGTTGGCACAGCTGTGGAGGCTCAAAACTATGATTGCTTCGGTGCAGGTTGCAGCCTTTTTTGGCATAAGCTTATGTGCCCTGTTACTCTTGACTTGGAGCAACGAAGCCGTCGCTGCCACCTGGTGGATTCTCGCAGGTATAGTAATCGGCAATAATCGCAGACAAAAGGAGTAAATATGTCCGAACTAGTTTCAGTAGAAAATTTTGAGAAAGCTCATCCCGAGCTTGAAACGAGCGCAGTTCTTGGTGCGTATACAACATATCTTGCTGGGGCAAAAAAAGAACTGGCCGCCGAGAATGGGATTTCTGTTGATGAACTTCACCTTCTTCCAGCAGAACGAGCTCTGCCATATGAAGAAGTGCCGACCGCAGCATCTTGAGCTACACCGAAGCGGCTGGTATTCTATATGAGACAGATTACAAATATAGAGAGGAATTATGGCTAAAAAAGCACTGATCACAGGTATAACCGGACAAGACGGTGGCCATCTTGCAAAACTACTACACGAAAAAGGATACGAAGTTTTTGGGATAATTCGTGCTCAACACAATCCTCGCAGAAAAGAAGTAGAGGAAGAATTTCCTTATGTAACACTAATTGAAGCCGATCTTACTGATGAATCATCTTTGGTCCGTGCAATAAGACAGGCACAGCCAGATGAAGTTTATAACCTAGCAGCCATTAGTCACGTTGGGTACTCATTTAAGAACCCACAGCTTACAGCAGACGTTACAGGCCGAGGTGTTCTTAACATGCTTGAAGCGATTCGTTTGAACGATCCTGAGAACAAAATTCGCTTTTATCAAGCGTCTACTTCAGAGATGTTTGGTGGTCTTGACTATAACCGACCAGAAAAAGGCTACACCGAAGAGTCTATATTTCATCCTCGAAGCCCATATGGTGTAGCAAAACTGTATGGTCACTGGATTACCAAGAACTACCGAGAGAGTTACAATATGTTTGCTGTTTCTGGGATTTTGTTTAATCACGAAGGGGACAGAAGAGGGGTAGAGTTTGTGACACGCAAGATTACGAATGCCGTGGCACGCATCAAGCTCGGCAAGCAAGATCACATTGAACTTGGTGATTTATGGCCAAAGCGTGACTGGGGTTATGCTGGCGACTACGTAGAAGGGATGTGGCTCATGCTGCAGCAGGAAAAGCCAGATGATTACGTGCTCGCAACAGGAGAAACGCACTCCATTGAAGAATTCCTAACGCTAGCTTTTAAAGAAATTGGTATTGATGACTGGAAGCCATATGTAAAACAAAACCCTGCGTTCATGCGTCCTGCAGAGGTTGATTTACTTCTTGGAGACCCAAGCAAGGCAGAAAAAGAACTAGGCTGGAAGAGAAAAGTAGACTTTCCAGGCCTTGTAAAACTCATGGTCGAGCATGACCTAAAAGTTGAATCTGAAAAAAACTAGACTACCTATTTGTATATATTGCCCAGGCCGAGAGAGCAGAGGCTATAAAGATATCGCCTTCTTTTATCATCTTTGATATTTCTTTTTCAGATAGCCAGTATTCCTCAAACACCTCTTCTGCATCTTTTTCCCCTTCACAGGGAGCTAAATTTGTGGCAAGAAAAACGTGCTGCTTATGAGTTGATCTGCGATTATTGGTAAGGTAAGAGCCTATTTTTACTAAGCTACCTTTTAAGTTTGCTTCTTCTGCAAGTTCACGAGCTGCGCCTTCGGCTTCGGTTTCACTTTTTTCTATAGCACCCCCAGGAAACTGGTACAACAATTGACTCGTAGGGTAGCTATATTCTTTCTGTACAAGTATCTTGCCACTGTCGTTTACAGCGATTATAGTAGCTGTATCTGGAATTTTGCCAAAATATACGTAGTGGGTTTTATCTCCGTTTGGGAGAGCTATAGAATCCTCCTTCACAGTAAGCCTGGGGTGCTTTAGTAGGGTGCGGGTTTTAAGCTTTTTCCAGCTCACGAGTAGACTGCTGTATATCCGTTAAGGTCTGTTCTATTGAGAATTTTGGCTCCCAGCCTGTCTCGCTACGAAGTCTTTGAGCACTACCAGTAATTTCTGCGGGGTCTGCGGGTCTTATTTTTGACTCATCAACTTCAAGCTTGAGAGAAACAATTCCCATAATTTTCTTTAGGGATTCAAGTATTTCTTTTCCAGAAAGACTAATATCGCTGCAGACATTATAGAGACGATGTTCGAGTGACTCTGCTAATGCAAGGTCTGCATATGCTCTCGCAATATCTCTAACGTCTGTATAGTCTCTCTTTGTCTCAAGGTTTCCAACAGATATAGCAGGGTCATCTTCATCAACATTTTTTAACTTTTCAACCAAGTCAGGAACTAAAAAGCCAGTGTCTTGGCCTGGGCCGATGTGATTGAAGGGCCTTACTACGATAGTATCGAGCCCCTTACCGGTTAGCTCTTTAGCAGCTTCTTCCATGGCTAGCTTGCTCTTACTATATGGAGAGCCACCTTGTATAGTTTGAGATTCTTCAGTCAGTGGCATTGGCTGAAGAGGATCATATACAGCACCAGTGCTTACAGCAATCATTCTAGCAGAAGGATTGGCGCTAAGTAGGCTGTTGCCAAGGACAGACAATACGCCCACGTTTACTCTCATGTATAGTTCGGGGTTGTCAAAGGAAGCCCCGACATTTGCAAGTCCCGCCAAGTTAATGACACAAGAGATGTCATGAAGAGGAAGTGCATCAACTTCTCCCTGATTTGCTACGTCGCACTGATAGTATTCTTTCAGTTGATCTTTGATATCTTCATGAGGTTCAGCCTCGCTCCTACCCACACCAATAATCTCAATATCTCGATTAGCAAATTCGTTAACGAGGTGCTTGCCAACAAAACCATTTACGCCAGTTACTAGGATCATTGTTACTAGTTTAACAGAGTGATAGAATATGAAGAATGCAAAAGCTTCTTAAGCGATATCGCTATTCATTTGTCCTTTTACGACAATTGGTAATCACAGACTTCAAGCTACGTTATCAGGGCTCTACTCTAGGATACATTTGGTCGTTGTTGCGACCCTTGGCACTCTTCATTATTTTGTATATAGTTTTTGCAAAATTCCTAAGAATTGGTGACTCCATAGAGCACTTTCCGATATATCTGTTAGTAGGCATCGTGCTGTGGAATTATTTTGTAGAGGTAACAGTTGGCAGTGTATCGGCTATTGTTTCTCAGGGTGATCTTATACGCAAGATAAACTTCCCAAAATATGTAATAGTCCTTGCAGGTTCTTTCTCAGCATTGATTAATCTGGCACTTAACTTTCTAGTAATTGCTGTATTTATGTGGATTAACGATGTTGAAATTCGCTCGACAATTATTTTCTTGCCAATTTTGATCCTGGAGCTTTTTGTTTTTTCTCTTGGTCTTGCCTTCTTCTTGAGCGCTGCGTTTGTCCGATTTAGAGACGTTAATTATATTTGGGAAGTTATAATCCAGGGCGCATTTTACGCTACCCCAATTCTTTACCCGCTTTCTCTAGTACCGGAAAAGGCGGCAAAAATATTGATGCTAAACCCGATTGCCCAAATAATCCAAGACGTTAGGTACGTTTTAGTTACCCCGCAGACCCAGACTATAGCCCAGGTTTACGGCAGTCGCTGGGTAAGGCTGGTCCCGCTTACAATGGCAGTGGTTTTGGTTATTATTTCCTTTTGGTACTTCAGAAGTAGATCTAAGTATTTTGCGGAGGAAGTGTAATGGCAAGCGAAGAGATAGCTGTAAAAGTAAACAATGTGTCCAAAGACTTCAAGCTTCCTCATCAGAAGAAGAACACGATAAAGAGTGTTTTTACGGGTGTTTTTAGCAAGAGTAAGAGAACAGTTGAAACTCAGCATGCGCTAAAAGGTATTTCCTTTGAGATTAAAAAGGGTGAATTCTTTGGAATCGTTGGGAGGAATGGTTCGGGCAAAAGCACGCTCCTTAAAATACTCGCTGGCATTTATCAGCCAACGGAGGGGAACATTCAGGTATCAGGTAAGCTTGTACCATTCATTGAGCTTGGAGTAGGCTTTAACCCAGAACTTACTGGGAGGGAAAATGTTTATCTCAACGGCGCACTCCTTGGATTCGATAATGACCAAGTTAAGAAAATGTACAACGAAATAGTCAAGTTTGCAGAACTTGAAAAATTTATGGACCAAAAGCTCAAAAATTATTCTTCAGGGATGCAAGTTAGGCTTGCTTTCTCCATGGCAGTGCGGGCAGATGCGGATATCCTACTTATTGATGAAGTCTTGGCAGTCGGAGATGCAGACTTCCAGCGTAAGTGCTACGAATACTTTAAGGCACTAAAGCGCAACAAAAAAACCGTAGTGTTTGTCAGCCACGACATGGATGCAGTTAGGGAATATTGTGATAAAGCAATTCTGGTTGACAAGAACGTACTCGTCTACAAGGACGAAGCAGATGTAATAGCAAGCAAATATAGCAAGCTTTTCAACACCCCAATACAAAAAAACGAGCACGAAAAAAAGGATGATGAAAGTAGGTGGGGCGACAGAAAGATAGTATACGAAAGTGTGCTTGCAGCGAAAACCGAGATACACCCAGAAGATAAGTATGTAACAATAAAAACTGTCGCAAAAGCTAACGGCAAAGTTGATGATCCTGTCTTCGGGATTACGATAAAAGACCTCTCTGGAGCTCCAATATTCGGAACAAACACAAAAATTAAAGACGTAAAAATTGCTAGAATAGACCCCGGAAAGCGAATTGAGATAGAGTGGAAAGTTCCAAATATATTTAACGCTGGTACACACTACATATGCCCAGCTATTGTCCATTCGGGAGGCTATAAGACATCAGACTGGTGGGAGCAGGCTGAGAAAATCAGAGTCGTTAACGAGGAAAGAACTCCGTATCCAGTAAATCCTAAGATAAGTGTTAAAGTGAGAGATGTATGACACTGAAAGATGAACTTATTCCGACGTATTCACAGTATGGTGAAGACCTAATACTTAAGGCGTTACTTCACGATGTAAAGAAGGGCTTCTATGTTGATGTTGGGGCAAATGATCCTGAGATTGATTCAGTAACAGAGCTTTTTTACCGGGAAGGCTGGTCAGGGATTAATATTGAGCCTATCAAGTCTTTGTATGAGAAATTACAAAAACACAGAAAACGAGACGTAAATGTTCATGCGGGTATATCAAACCAAAAGGGGACTCTACAATTCAGAGAATATACTAAAATGCCTGGCCATTCTACTTTTGACAAGGCACAGCGAGAGGCCCACTCAGTTGAAGAGTACAAAGACTATGAGGTGGCTGTAGAGACGCTAGCTGGGCTACTTCGTGAAAAGGAAATTAATCGGATACACTTTTTGAAGATTGACGTAGAAGGGTATGAGTACGAAGTTATAAGTGGGGCGGACTGGAAAGCAAACAGGCCAGAGGTGATCTGCATAGAAGCCAACCATACTTCCAAAGACTGGAAGAAAATACTGATCAATAGCAAGTACAAACTATTTATAAACGATGGCTTGAATGAATATTATGTCGCAGAAGAATCAATACATAGAACTATTGATTTTGGAGAGCGTGTTGCGCTGCTCTCGTATAAATCAATAAAAAATCATCACGTGTGTGAGTGGGGGAAGGACGTTGAAAGGATAGCATTCCTTGAGGACTTTACAGACAGACAAGATAAACTGATCAAGTCTCTGCAAGCCCAGAGTATTGATCTGGCAAAACAATCACTGTCTGATAAAACACTTCCACAACGAATAAAACTGGCAGTGAAGGGCCTAACCCTAGACTATATAAGATATATCAAAAACAAACGCTAGTAGCTTGAGTCCGTTATGTAATGCATGATTTTCTTACAGGTATTTGACCACGAATATTTCTTTACATTCTCAAGACCTTTACTCGCCAAAGTTTCACGAAGTTTCTGATTAGATCGGAAGAGCGTCGTG